>JANXEI010000001.1:128560-606103 GCA_025058835.1 Acidilobaceae archaeon | reverse complement strand
TATGCAAACCACATCAGAGAAGAACATCTAGCACTCAGCCTGTGCTACGTTTTCTAGATTGCTGCCCCCCAGAGGGGTAGAGGGGGTCCAGGAGCTTACATAAGCGGAGCTGGAGAATCCATCGCATGGAGTTGAAAGTTCACTGTTGTATATTTCACTGTGGGGATCTGTATACGGAGCGGGGGGAAATCCGGCACATGGAGTTGAAAGAAAGGAGGACTGCTTATAGCCCCTAGAGAGGAAAGGGGGACGGGAGAGTCATGAGGAGGAGCGATCCCTTCAAGTGCATTAGGTGCGGAGAGAGGGCCTCGAGCCCCGTGAGGACTTGGACCCTCACCTCTCCCTTCCCAGACAGGGAGGGCAGGCTTACCGTTACCGTCATGGGCTCCTTTGTCTGCAGCTCCTGCGGAGCCACCTGGAACGCCGTGATCAAGAAGATAAAGGTGGGGGAGGCTGCTGGGGAGGAGAGGGCAGAGAGGGGGGAGCCATACGTTATAACCATAGACCTGGAGGAGCTCAAGGAGTAGCTACTCCCACTCCACAGTTGCGGGCGGCTTGCTCGTTATATCGTAAACCACCCTCGTTACTCCCGGCACTTCCCCCGTTATCCTAGCCGCAATCCTCTCCAGCACCTCCCAGGGCAGGCGAGCTATGGAGGCGGTCATGGCGTCCACGCTCTCCACAGCCCTTATCGCTATGACATGCCCATAGGCCCTCTCGTCCCCCTTAACTCCCGTTGCCTTTGAGGAAGTGAGGACTGCAAAGTACTGCCAGAGCCCTCCTATGCCAGCCCCCTCTATCTCCTCCCTAACTATTGCATCAGCCCTCCTGACCAGCTCCACCCTCTCCCTCGTGACCTCCCCCTCCACCCTCACTGCCAGCGCAGGCCCCGGCACGGGCTGCCTGCGCAGTATTTCCTCAGGGACCCCGAGCTTCCTGCCTATAGCCCTCACCTCGTCCTTGTAGAACCACTTGAGCGGCTCCACCACCTTGAACCTCAGCTGTTTAGGCATGCCTGCAACGTTGTGGTGAGTCTTGATCACGCTAGCTCCAACTCTGCCGCCGCTCTCTATCACGTCAGGGTAAATAGTTCCCTGCACAAGGAACTCTGCGCCGAGCCTCTCTGCCTGATCCTCCAGCAGCCTTGCATAGAGCCTGCCGAAGGCCCTCCTCTTCTCCTCTGGCTCCCTTATGCCCTTCAGCGCAGAGAAGAACTCCTCCTCAGCCTTGATCACAAGGGGCTTCAGCCCCACATTCTCTAGGAGCGCTATGGACAACTCAGGCTCCCCCGCGGGGTGAAGGCCGTGATCTATCAGTATGGGCACTAGCCTCTCCCCTATGGCCCTCTTCACTATGAGAGATGCTACGGTAGAGTCCACGCCCCCGCTAACGGCTGAAACTGCCAGAGAACCTCCGATCTCCCTCCTCACCATCTCCGTCAGCTCTTCTATCATGTTCTCAGGCCTCCAGTCCCTCCTTGCCCCTATTGCCCTCAGCCAGTTGTCGTACATCTGTAGCCCGTACTGCGTGTGCGAGACCTCCGGGTGCCACTGGACAGACCAGTGAGCCCCATACCTCATGGCCGCAACGGGGCTCCCCCTAGTTCTCGCCAACACCTTCGCGCCCGGCGGGGCCTCTAGCACCGCGTCGTTGTGGCTCATCCACACCGTTACCTTAGCAGGGATCCCCTCGAACAGTTCATCGGGGGACAGCTCTACCTTCGTGGGCCCGAACTCTGGGGCAGGCGATCTGCCCACCGAGCCCCCCAGCACTTTTGCCAAGAGCTGGTGACCATAGCATATCCCCAGCAGGGGCTTGCCGAGCCTCAGCAGCGACTTAGCGATCTCGTCGTGCCTCCCCTCTGTCACGCTCAGCGGTCCCCCGCTCAGCACCACTCCTTGGGAGCGCCCTGCGAAGTCGAGGATGGTCTCGAGGTCCGAGGAGGCGCTCAGGAGCTCGCTGTACACGCCGAGCTCCCTGATCCTCCTCGCTATGAGGTGGGCATATTGGCCTCCGAAGTCAACTATCAGCACGAACCCCATTCCCGATCCCTAGATTGGGATGACTGGCACCTCGCCGAAGCGAGAGAGGAGCACGCCGTCTCCCGGCTCCACCTCCTCCACAGGGATGATCCTCACCCCCAAGGCCTTCCCCTTGGCCCTGGCATATGCAGCCGCATCTAGCAGCAGGCCTGCCACCTCGTTCACGTTAGCCGGCACGACCACCAGGTCGAGGCCGGCAAGCGAAACGCCAGAGAGGCGGAGGAGGTCCCTAGCCGTCACCTCCCCCTCGCTCGCCCTAGCCTTTAGACGCGAGTCCTCGCCCAGCGGGAGCTGCACCTCGTTGAACCCTATCGCCCCCGTCTCCCTAGCAACTTCCTCCAACGCCTCGTTTACCCTCCTCACTCCTAGAGCAAAGCCAGGCCTGGGCAGCCTTGTGCCTGCAACGGCCTCCACAAGGCCTAGGGAGGACTCCTCCATCCAGGGCGAAACGCTTAGGTCCACGCCCAGAGCCTTCGTGCCGAGCACCTCTGCTGCTAGGTTCAGCGCGCTCTTTGCAACCTTTGCCGCTTCCCGCACTGCCGCCTTCACTGCTGGAAGGCCGCCCTCTTGATAACTGTCTCTTAGGTAGTTTGGGTAGAGGAGCGCCGCGCTCACTCCCCCCTCTCCAGAAGAGTAGCTGAGCGGGTAGTAGGGGGTGAGGAGAGGTTCCCCCAGGGCGTTGACCCCTAGCCTAGTGGCCAGGTCTGGACTCTCCTCTGAAAGCTTGTGGATGAGCTGGGACACTCTGATGGCAGAGCTCCAGCTCGCCTCGTCGAGAAGAACGCCCACATAGAAACCTTCCCTCACTGCCGAGCCCACGAGCTCCTCTAGCTTCGGATGGGAGGCCGGGAGGTTGCCCAGCGAGACCAGCGCGTCCCCCGTCTCCCCTATCTCGTCCACCCTCTCGAAAGCCTGGGGCAGAGTTAGGCGCAAGCTCCACACTTTTATGCCAATTTCCCTCTCTACCCTCTCCCTCCCCTCCGCGAGCTTTGCGGCTACCTCCTCCAGCTCCCCCTCTCCCCATCCCGCGGGGGCATGGTAGACGAGGGCTCTGATCTGGTATTTGAAGCCCACTCCTACCCCCTTCTCATCAGGTAGTCCAGGATTAGCCGTACGCCGTAGCCGGGAGCCAAGCTCTTATCTGGCCAGTAGGCGGGCGCAATGCCAGAGGCCTCGTAGCCCATGCCTGGGCCTGCTATGTCGAGGTGAGCATAGGGCTTGCCGTGAGCGAACCTCTCCAGGAAGAGGGCTGCGTATATAGCTGCCCCTGCCCTGCTAGGAGCTGAGTTGGCAACGTCCCCAACGAGGGCGTTCTTGGTAAGCCAGGGCTTGTAGTCGTCCTCTAGAGGCATGGGCCACAGCTTCTCCCCCGTTCTGGCTGCAGAGTCCAGCAGGCTGTCCCTGAGCCTCGCGTCCCTCGTAAACAGGCCTGCCACAAGAGGGCCGAGGGCAACCACGATGGCGCCGGTCAGAGTTGCAAGATCTATGATCTCCTCAGCGTCTAGGGCCTTAGCTGCGTAAGCTATGGCATCCCCAATGATCAACCTCCCCTCCGCGTCTGTGTTGTTGATCTCCACCTTGGTGCCGTCCCACAGCCTTATGACGTCGCTTGGCAGGTACGAGCTGCCGCTCGGCACGTTTATGACGGCGGGCACGAGGCCTACGAGGTTGAGCTTGAGGCCCATTCTCGCTGCGCTCCAGATAATGCCTAGGACGGCAGCCCCTCCGGCCTTGTCTGACCTCATGTACACGATAGAGTCGCCCGGCTTCAGGTTTATGCCGCCGCTGTCGAAAACGACCGTCTTCCCTACGAGAGCTATAGGCCTCCCCTCCCCGCCTCTGTACTTCACTACTATGAGCACCGGCTTCTCCTCTGAGCCCATGCCCACGTTGACTATGCCGCCAAAGCCCTCCCGCAGGAGCCTCTGGAAGTCAAAGACCTCCACCTCTGCCGCTCCCCTGAACAGCTCTGCCACCCTCTCTGCTAGCCTTGCCGGAGGGAGCTCGTGAGGAGGCGCGTTCGCCACGTCCCTAGCCAGGTACACTCCCTCTGCAATGCTAGATATCCTCTTGAGGTCTAGATCTTCTCGACTCACCAGGAGCTTGCTGATCTTGTTCTCCCTCGAGCTCCGGAAGTAGTCGAGCCTGTAGGAGGCGAGGAGGGAAGCTAGGAGAGCCTCAGAAGCTGCCTCTGCCGTTAAGTGGGAGAGGTAGAGGAGCAGGCAGTCCTTGTCGCTCGCCCTCCTCGTCCCTGCTGCAACGCCCCTCCTCACCTGCTCCAGCTCCCCCTTCCCGATGCCCGCGTACACGAGCACCTTGCCCTCGACGGCTATCTCGAGGAGGTTCCCCACCTCCCCCTTGAACAGGCCTAGGGAGATGCTCTCTGCAAGCCTGCCCCCTCTGTCCAACGCTACAACAGGCCTCCCCGTCTCGTCCTGCATCACTGGAACTACGATTGCCTTGCAAGGAGAGGAGAAGGGATCTCCCGTATAGACTTCCACAGCAGGCGGCTGGGTGTAGAGCAACCCTTTCACCTGCTGCGAGAGGGAGGAGGAGAGCCTATAAGGATGGTTTAAGAGACCTCACAACTATCTTGCCGAGCTCCCTCTCATACCTGTGGGGAGAGTCCTGGAGCACATAGCCAGCAAACATATAGACCCCTGAAGATGCGTAAAGGGAGAACTCCTGCAAGTACTCCCCCCTGAAGAGCGTTGACCAGAGGGTAGCCGGCGCCCTGCCCTCCCTCGCCTCCCTCTCGCCGAAATCCCTCTCTATCCTGACGTCCCCCTCTACCGGTCCCTCGGGGTACTCCACCTTCTCCCTCAGGCTCTCCCTCGAGTTCACGTTCAGAAAGCTCTGCGGCGCCACCCTACCTGCTGGGTTCGAGAGGTACAGCCTGGGGACCCCCCTGTGCAGGTCTGCCACTCTCCCCCTGTTCATGCCCCTCAGCAAGCTAAGGACCCATAGTGCCGTGGGAACTCTGCCCGCCATCACGGTAGTTTCCACCAGCCCGTTTGGGAAGAGAGGAGAAACTGCATCGTAACGGTCGGCAAGGGAGAGCAGCTCTTCCAGGTAAGCGAGGTCGAGGAAGGGCATGTCGTTGGGGAGAGCTATGAAGGTGTCGTGGGGGCACAGCTTTAGTGAGGAATAAAGGCCTGAGAGAGGGCCTTTCATCATCTCATCGTCAGGCACAGCCTCTACGCCCAGCACCCTCCTGTACAGCTCCGCTCTCTCTAAGCTGCCAGCCGCCACGATCACTCGAGAGGACAGCCTCTTCAGCTTCTCTATAGAGTGAGATATCATGGGCTTCCCATCGATCTCGTGGAGAGCCTTGTCCCTCCACGGCTCTCCTGCTACCTGGAACCTCCTTGCCATGCCCCCGCTGAGCACTATGCCGCAGACCAAGTCACAGCCTCTCCAGCACTTCGAAGGCTTCCTTGAGGGCTCCCACGCGGGGGTCCTTGTACTTTATCTCGTATAGCCTTATCCTGCCATATCTCCTCTCCTCCACAAGGCCCATCTTTTCGAGCGCCCTCAAGTGCTCTAGAAGCCTGGCATGGTTCAGCCCCGTCTCCCTCGCCAGCCTCGTTACCGTAGCGTGTCCCTCCTTTAGCAACAGCTTCAGCACCTTAACCCTACCTTTGCCAGCGCAGATCTCCTCTAGCTCCACTCCCCCTCTCCCTTCTCTTTGATGAGGGACTCCAACACCTCCTTCATCCTGTCCAGCGGTATCTCTGGCGGGAGCCTCATGAGGCTGGTCCTCCCCCTCATGCCCTTGCTAGAGAGCCTGAGCTCTATGAGGCCGAGGGTGCTCAGCTCCCTAAGGTAGCTGTGGAACTGCGTGTGGGCCCTCGGAGACTGGCCGAACCTGTGGCATACCTCGTCGTACTTCTCCTTCAGCTCCCCCGTGGTGCTCCAGTCCCCCTTCTCCATGCCTACTTCAGCGAGGGCAAGGAGGATGAAGAGCTCGTGAAGGGAGAGGCTCCTCAGCTCCTCCAACGGCATGTAGGCGAGAGCGCTCTCTGAGATGGCCCTCCTCACGTGCTGCTCCTCTATCCTGTGGGCCCCCTGCACCTCTGCCAGCTCCGCCGCGCTCCTGAGGGTGATTATGGCCTTCCTGGCGCTCCCGTCTCCGCCCTTGTCGTCGCCGAAGTATTCAGATATGAGCTCCAGCAGCCTCTCGTCCCAGACCCCTGCCTCCAGCCCCTCTTCCGCCCTCTGCCTCAAAATTGTCTCCAGCTCCCTGCTGCTATAGGCCTTGAGGTGGAGCCGGAAGCTTACCTGGCTCTCCACCTGCGGGATCCTCTCCCTCATGTAAGCCATAACTCTGTGGTCGTTAGCCACGAGGAGGAAACTTATCCTGTTGATCCCGTCCTTAGAGGGGATCTCCTCGTAAACCCTTAGCAAGGTGTAGAGGTCGTCCTCAGAGATCTTGCTCGAGAGCAGGAGGCTCTGGAACTCGTCCAGAGTAACTAGGAGGTAGGTGTCCCTCCTATACAGGTAATCCACTATGAACTTGAGGGCCTCGAGGGCCGAGCTCCCCCTAACGCTGACCCCGAGGTCAAGCTGGTCGGCTATCATGGACAGTATCTGGTGAAGGCTCGGCGCGCCGAAGACGTTCAGGTAAACGTACTTCAGCACGCTCCCGCTAGCCCTTGCTATCTCCTCCATGCTCTTCCCCACATGCCATGCCACAGTAGTCTTCCCGATGCCCACCCTGCCAATTGAGCCATAGATCAGGGATACATCGGTGAAGCCGGCCATATCTGCAAGCCTCGACCTGTAGCGGGCAATCAGCGCTGAGGCCTCCTCGTTCCTCACCAACAGCTTCTTGGGCCTATAGCTCTCGTCAAAAACGGTCCTGTCCCTGAAGATCCTCACTTTCGTTCCACCCCGTATCTCAGTTTTATAGTTGATCGAAAGTTAGTGTTAAAAAGTGTAAGGCTCTAGCGGAACCACGAGAGTGCAGCCCAGCCCACATCGGAGCGTAATACCGTAGGAGAGGACGAAGAGATCTCCCACGCTCTCCACTACAACGACCTCCCTGCTCTGCCTCGAGAGGGAGTTCTGGCGGGCCTTGAGATATTCAGCTAGCTCCCCCACCCTCACCAGCTCCTTCCCCCTCCCCCGGAGGCTTACCATCAGCCCCAACCTCTTGCCGCTCGGCACGAGGGCCTGGAGGGCCGAGAGGAGCTCTGCCCTCCCTGCTGCCTTAACTACTCGCATGGCCGGCACGAGCCTGGACATGAAAGAGAACTCCATGCGCTGCGCCGCCCTGCATATCTCGCTGGGTTGAAGCCTCTCCGAGAGGACAAGGAGCACGTCGTGAAACTCGCTCCTCTCCACCTTTGCGCTCTCGTCCATGGGAGCTAGGAGGTCGTAGAGCTCCTCCAGCAGCCAGCCCTCCCGCTGGGGCTTTGCTACAGCTAGCGCCTTGAGGAGCTGGGGCACAAGCTCGCCAGAGGACATTCTGCACACCTCGGCGCCCTGGCCCTACAATACTTCCTCCCCAGGGCTATGATGAGCCTATGTGCTCTCTCAGCCAGCTCTGGCCCGAAAAAGGAGAGGAGGGCTCTCGAGATCTCGGAGTAGCTGTTACCTCTAGCCAGCCCCCACCTCCTCGCTACCCTCTTAGCGTGAGTGTCCACTGCAAAGACCGGCGCCCCTCGGTAGAAGGACAGGAACACGTCTACGGTCTTCTCCCCTACCCCCCTCACCTTGAGCAGTTCCTCCCTTAGCCTCCCAACCTCCTCCCTCTCTAGCCAAGCCTCCCCTCCCTTGCTTGCAACGAGCTCCGCCAGAGCCTTGATGGCTCTGGCCTTTTGCGGCCAGAGGCCTGCCCTCCTGATCGCCTCTCCTATCTGCTCCTCGCTGGCACGGAGCACGCTGTGGAGATCTACGCCCACTTTCTCGCTGAGGGCCTCGAATGCCCTGATCGAGTTCTTGTCGTTAGTGTTCTGGCTCAGAACGATGCTTACCAGCACTGCAAAAGCTCCCCCCCTCTCATTTGCAAATAGCACGACATAGTTGTCAGGGCTCTCCTCCCCCTTGAGCTCGGAGGCAAGCAGCTCGAACACCTTCGCCCCATCTGCCCTATCTGATATGCTCAAGTACTCTCCCGAGTAGGAGGCAGAGGAGGGTAAAGAGCATGGAAGCTGGAGCAGAGTGTAGGGGCTTTGCTCACCTGGAGCACACTGCAGATGTACTCATAGAGGCTAGGGGGAGGAGCCTGGCAGAGGCCTTAGAGAACGCTGCCCTCGCGACCTATGAGGTCATGACAGACGTGGCAAGAGTAAAGCAAGTGGAGAAAGTAGAGATAGAGGTTGAGTCCATAGATCTACCAGGCCTCCTATATCGCTGGATAGAGGAGCTCATAGTGCTCACAGACACGAGGAGGCTCGTCTTCAGCTCTTTCAAGGTGCACCGCGTAGAAATAGGTCAGGACTACGCAAAGCTGAAGGCAGAGGCAGCAGGAGAAGTTTTCGATGCTGAGAGGCACGAGAGCAGGACGGTGGTCAAGGCCATGACCTATGCCCAGATGAGCATGAAGGAGGAGGGGGGCTGCTGGACCCTCAGGTTCGTGGTGGACATCTAGTACCCTATCTTCTCCCTGTACCTCTTCTCCAGCAGCCATATAGCAGCATACGAGATCATGCCGGCAGCAGAGAGGGCTATCATTCCAGCGTAAACGCCCGCGTAGTCGAACCTCTGCCAACTCTCCTCTATGAACGCCCCGACCCCTCCCGTGAGCACGAAGCTCTCAGCCACGAACACCACCGCGAAGGCTGTGCTCACTGCCAGCCTGAGGCCCGTGAGGACGCCGGGCAAGATAGAGGGGATCACCACGTACACGGTCTTGTGCCAGGCATTGCCGCCCATGGTCTCTATCAGCTGCTCGTACTCCCTCGGCGTCCTGAGCGCCCACTCCATGGTAGAGAGCGCTATGGGGTAGAAGGTTATGAGGGAGATGACGGCTATCTTGCTCCCCTCCACGCCGAGGAGCCAGAGCAGTATTGGGATCAACGTTATGTGGGGCATGGGATAGGTGGCTAGTATTATTGGCCTGAGGAGCCTGCTGCCGTAGCTACTCCTGGCTGCTAGGAGCCCGAACGTGATGCCAGTAAGAGAAGATATGAGAAGGGAGAGCGCTATCCTGCGCAGGGAGAGCTGGAGGTCCCCTACCAGCTCCCCCGCTGAGAGCTCCCGCCAGAGCCTCTCTCCGATCTCCCATACGTGGGGCAGGTAGGGCCTCTGGTAAAGGGAAGCGGCTGCCTCCCAGAGGACCACCAGGAGCAGGAGGGCCGCGAGGAAATAGAGGGCCCTCAGCGGCGGTAGTAGAGCTCCACTATACTCCTTAGCCTTTCCCATGCCCTCTCGCCCCCCTCTGTCACCTCGGCTATCCTCGCAGGTCTGCCAGAGAGCACATATATGAAGTCCCCCACGAGCAGGGCCTCAGCTATGTCGTGGGTGACGGCAATCGTGATCCTCTCCTTAGCTACCCCCTTCAGCAGTCTCCATATGTCCTCCTTCCCTGCCGGGTCCACATTTGCTGTGGGCTCGTCGAGGAGGAGGACCTTTGCCTCTGCCACGAGGGCTCTGGCTATAGCGGCTCTCTTCCTCTCTCCCCCCGAGAGCCTCCTTGGGTACCTATCTGCTAGCTGAAGCACTCCCGTGAGCTCCATTGCCTGCTCCGCCCTCTTCCTGCCCTCCGCCGAGCTAATCCCCCTGATCTTCAGCGGGAGCTCCACGTTTTCCCTCACCGTAAACCACGGGAGGAGCTCGTTGTCCTGGGGGAGGTAAGATATTTCGCCCCTTGCCGGCGGAGCTCCGTCCAAGAACACCTCCCCCCTGCTAGGCTTTAGGATCCCAGCAATTATTTTGAGCAACGTGCTCTTCCCCACTCCGTTAGGCCCAATCAGTATGTTCAGATTACCCCCGTTAAAGGAAGCGTTGAGATGGTCGAAAACCTTGAGATCTCCGAAGCTGAAAGCGATCTCCCTTAGCTCCAGCCTCACCTATCTAGCACCATTACAGTGTCCTCGTACTTCAAAGGCTTAGATACTAGCCCCTTCTCCAGGAGCCAGGCAGAGACCAGCTCGAAGTTGTCCCTCGGGTAGTCTTTTATGGAGCCCTTCCAGGACGGCAACCACTTGCCCTTCAGCTCCTCAGGCACGAAGATCTTCTGCTCTATGAGCCCTCTGTACTTCCCCGGATCTTTCCTGTAGAGCTCCAACGCCTCGTTCAGCGCTGCCCTGATCTTCCTCGCGAGCTCGGGGGTAGCTAGCTCTCCCTTCACCCCTATTACGGTCACGCTGATCGACTTACCTAGCATGGAGTCATCTATCACCACCCTCGCGCCTCTCTCTACTGCCAATCTCCACCAGGGGTCTGGCAAAATGGCAGCATCTACCTTGCCCCCCATGACTAGCTCGAACCTGGTGGTAATGGGCGGCACATCTACCAGCTCGAACTCCCCTGGCTTGAGTCCCAGGGCTGGAATGAGCTGAGAGGAGACGAACTCCACTATTGTGTTCCTGGAGATGGCGATCGTCTTAGGCTTCCCCGTAGAGCCAGGAGGGGCGACCATGGCGAAGACCCCGTCCTCGGGCAGCTCGCCCAGGAGGAGGCCTGCGACCTTGATGTTAGCTCCCTTGTCCACGCTAATGCCTATGCGTATCATGTCGTAGATCCCGACGTCCACTAGCCCTGCCTGGAAGGCCACGTCCATGTCCCTTGCGGAGGCATAGACCGTCACGTTAGCCTTTATGCCGTGCTTCTCGAAGAGCCCCTCGGCCTCTGCTATGAAGAAGGGGAGCGCGTCCAGGGTAGGCACGACGCCTATCCTAACGGCCTGCTGCTCCTCTTCCCTGCCAGGCAGGAGGAGGAGGGCTATGAGCGCCAGCACTATTACGAGGCCTACGAGGGCTACTCTCCTCATCTAGACACCAATAGCTCAGCCTTAGCTTTACTTAAATATTAGTACAGTTGTTCAATTATGGAACGAGTTTCAGCTCTAGCGGATAGTATAAGCAACCTCCTCTAGGTTCTGCTACGCCAGCTCATAGCTCTAGGAGGAGCCTTAGCGTGAGCGGCGAGGGGCCTGAGGCAGTGATCGTTACGTAGCTCTTGGAGTCAAGGCTCAGCCGGATCCTAGTCTCCCTCCGCTTATCGTTATGGGTAGAGGCAGCAGGCCCCCCGTAGCCGCTCTCTGCTCCAGGTCCCCCAAACATGAATTATCCAGGTGACGGGAGCTTGGGCTCGTCGAAGTCGCTCCAAACTATACTGGATTGCTCCCTACTCACTGTGCAAATAGGTGGCAGTAAAAAGTAAACAGGAGGAGGCTGCGGGCTAATCCTTATTTCTTTTTGCATCAAGTAGTACGCAGAAGCCAGCGTCAAGAGGGGGAGGAGCATGAAAAGTACTGCCGAAGCCCTCAAAAGCGTCTCTGCTCTCCTCCCCCTCTCCATGGGGGGAACCCCCGGTCCTCAAGTCTGTCTAATTCCTTCAACCGCCGAAGAGGATCTCGGTGAGCACCACAGTTCCGTATATAAAGGCGCTCACTACAATGATAATCCCTATGGCAGCAGCGCTAGCCACTACCAGCGCGACCCAGGACCTCACTCCCCTCACCGCATAGCCATAGACCAGAGGATTAATATATTCTTTACTCGCTAAGTATCTAGGTAACTATCTTGAAAGACTTGCGGGAGGCGCTTCGAGCTCTAGAGAGCTGGGGAGAGCTCAGGAGGGTAAAGGCCCAGGTGGACCCCCACCTGGAGGTGGCTGAGGTAGCGAGAAGGGTGATGTATGCAAGAGGCCCTGCGCTGCTTTTCGAGAACGTGAAGGGCTTCCCCGGCTGGAGGATGGCAACCAACATGTTCAGGAGCGTTGAGACCATAAGGAAGCTCCTGGGCGTGGAGAGGCTGGAGGAGATAGGCGAGAGGCTCACCAAGCCCTTGAGCTCCCCTCCGCCCATGGGGCTGGGGGAGAAGGTGCAGACCCTCTACGAGGTCCTGAAGATAGGCTCATACACGCCGAAGAAGGTGGGGAGAGGTGCCTTCGAGGAGAACGTCATTGAGGCGAACGGTTTCGACAGGACCCCCATCCCAAAGACGTGGCCTCTCGATGCAGGGAGGTACATAACATATGGCCTAACCGTTACGAGAGACCCGGACAAGGGGATCAGCAACATGGGCCTCTACAGGGTGCAGGTGATAGACGGGAACAGGGCTGCCATGCACTGGCAGGTCCACAAGAGAGGTCACCTGGCATGGTGGAAGGTCAAGGAGAGGGGGGCAAAAAAGATCAAGGCAGCAATAGTGGTGGGCTCGGATCCGGGAACTATGCTCACCGGGGCCATGCCCGTGCCATACCCGCTGGACAAGCTCCTCTTCGCCTCTGTTGTCAGGGGCTCTGCGCTGGAGGTGGTAGAGCTCGACGGGCTGCTCGTGCCTGCAAATGCTGAGGTGGTCTACGTGGGGGAGGTGGACACAGAGGTCCTGGTGGATGAGGGACCTTTCGGAGACCACACAGGTTACTACACCCCTCCAGCCAAGTTCCCCCAGTTTAGGCTGGAGAGGGTATACTACCGCTCTGATCCCATATATTACTTCACCGTGGTCGGCAAGCCGCTCCTGGAGGATGCATGGATAGGGAAGGCAATCGAGAGGGCCTTCTTGCCTTTCATGAAAATGTTCATGCCGGAGGTGGTGGACGTAAACATGCCGCCAGAGGGGCTGTTCACAGGAGGGATCGCCATAGTCTCTATAAAGAAGAGGTACCCAGGTCATGCAAAGAAAGTCATGATGGGCCTGTGGGGCCTTGGGCTCTTCTCCCTCGTAAAAGTCATAGTGATCGTGGACCATGACGTGAACCCCCACGACATAGGGCAGGTGTTCTATGCCATCAGCACGACCGTAGACCCGCAGAGGGACGTTCTAGTTGTGCCCTACGCTGTTACGGACGAGCTGGATCACGCTGCAATGCCAGGCGGCTACGGCTCCAAGCTGGGCATTGACGCCACCAGGAAGATGAAGGTAGAGAACTACGGACAGGAATGGCCTCAAGAGGTGGAGCCCGATCCGGAAACTGTAGAGCTAGTCAACAGAAGGTGGAGAGAATATGGCATCTAAGCTGGCAGCATACTGGCGCCTCTTTAGGCCGAGAACTGCCGTCAGCTCCCTATCTGCCTCCCTCGGCGGCGCGCTGTACGAAGGTCTTCCCCAGGCAGCGGAGGTCCCCCTGCTCCTCCTGACGCTCGCAGGCATAGGGTTGGCCCACTTTTCAGTCAACGCCCTGAACGAGTACGTTGACTTCAAGAGCGGTCTTGATGGAAAAACGAAGCGCAGGCCCTTCAGCGGAGGCTCTAAGGTGCTAGTAGACGGCCTCCTCTCCCCGAGAGAGGCCCTTCTCGCCTTCCTACTCACCTTCCTCACAGCTTTCTCCATAGGCCTGCTGTTAGCCCTCTTCAGGGGTCCCCTCATCCTCCTCTTTGCCGGAGGCGGGGGCGCCATAATACTGGGGTACAATCTCTTGTTCGTAAAGATAGGGCTGGGGGAGGTCTCCGTAATTGTAAAGGGGCTGCTCGTCTTTCTCGGGAGCTCTCTCTCCGTGCAGGGAACGGTACCGCTCCAGGCGGTTCCGCTGGGGCTAGCATATGGAGTGCTGTCGGCGCTCGTCCTATACGCGAACTACGTTGCCGATCTCCAAGAGGACCGGAGCGTCGGGAGGAGGACGCTCCCCATGTTCTGGGAAAAGCACCACGAGGTCTACATGTTTATGATCTTCCTCTACGCCTTACTGATTACTGGCTCGACAGCCATCGGCATCGCTAGCCCCTTTGCTCTCCTCGCCCTCCTCCCTACGTTCTACTTGCTGCTCGCCCTCCGAGGGCTGAGGAGAGGAGAGCTCGAGGGGGCTCTCTCGAACAACGTAAAGGGCTGCAGGATGGCGGACCTTCTCTTGACGCTCTCCTTAGCCCTCAGGGCCCTAGCCCTTCGCTGAACTTTTAGGCTCCTCCTTCCCTGCGAGCGGGGAGAGAGTTTTGCTAGGCAAGAAGGTAGTGGTGGCGGCAGATGACGTATACCCTGCGGTGAGGGTAGCCCTCGAGTTCCTCAGGAACAGGGGTTACGAGGTGGTGCCCCTAGGATCAGCTAAGAGCGGGAGGCCAGAGCCCTGGGCCAAGGTGGCGATAGAAGCGGCAGAGATGGTGGCGAGGGGGGAGGTTGACTGGGGCGTCGTGGTGTGCTATACGGGCACGGGCGTCTCTATTGCGGCGAACAAGGTGAAGGGCATCAGAGCTGCCCTCTCTAACGATGCAGCAACTGCGAGGGGGGCAAGGCTCTGGAACGATGCGAACGTGCTAGCCATGAGCGGCAGGCTCGTCTCAGAGGTAGTAGCAAAGGAGATCTTGGAGGCTTGGATCTCCGCGGAGGGCATAGACCCTACTGAAAAGGAAAACATAGAGTTCCTGAAGAGCTATGACATGGGGAGATAGTTGGGAGAAAGGATAGCAAAAGGGGCGGCCCTCCTCACCTTCGGTTCTCTCCTCTCCCTCTTCCTCTCTGCTCTAGGGAGCATTGTCGTAGCGAGAGAGCTGGGGCCGGCTCAGTATGGACTCGTCACCATAGCCATGATATTGCCCAACCTCCTCTTCGTCCTGTTGGACTTGGGGCTCACCGCTGCCCTAGTGCGCTACACATCCCTGGGGAGGTCAGATGTCGTCGGCACTGCCTTAGCTCTCAGGACCCTCATTGCCCTGCTGGGAGGCTTGGCGAACTTCCTCCTAGCCCCCCTCTTCGTCGCGCTCATAGGAAGGCCAGAGCTGACGGAGGCAGTGAGGCTGCTCTCCATTTTCACCACAACCCACCTGCTGTTCAGCACTGCGAACTACATCTTGGTGGGGATGGGGAGATATGGGGAAAGCGTTCTAGCGGGCGTGCTCTTCACCACGCTGAAAGTCACGCTAGCAATAGCACTGGTCCTGAGCGGTTACGGAGTGCTTGGAGCCCTTCTCGCCCACGTGATCTCGGGTCTCCTGGTCCACCTGTCTACCTTTGGGCGGGCACTGCTGCTCCTCAGGAGCCTCCGCTTCTCTCCGCCTGCCCTGAGAGAGTTGTTCGCCTACAGCATTCCTCTCTACCTCCCCTCCCTCATAGGCGCGCCCCTTGGTCAGATATACTATGCCTTCATGGCGAGCGTCTCCTCCAACGAAGAAGTGGGTAACCTCAGCGTTGCCTACAACTTCCTTGCTCCTCTCAACGCCCTAGGAGGCGCCCTCTCCGCAAGCGTGCTCTCTGTGCTCCCCTCCCTCGCTTCGCAGGAGAGGGAGAGAGCAGTGAGGAACGTTCTGAGGCTCACCTCCCTCCTCCTCCCCTCCCTCTCCCTCGGCCTAGTGCTCCTCTCTGAGCCTGCCGTTAAACTTCTCTATGGGGAGAAGTACCAGCTGGCTCCCCTCTTCCTCTCCGCCTACCTGCTGGGATACCTTCTCACGCCCTTGGGCTCCCTCCTCTGGCACTCCTACTTTGCCTCTATTGGCAAGAGCACAGTTATCCTGAGGGCGTCCATCGTCCAGAACCTGATCGGTGCTCCCCTTTACCTCGGCCTTACCTACTCTGCAGGGGCCCTCGGCTTCGTGGTCGCGGGCATTCTGAGCGGCGCTCTGTCTACCCTTTACATGCTCCGTGCTGCAGACATATCAGCGGGCATAGAGGACAACCTAAGGGCGATGTCCCCTTCCCTCCTCTCCTTTACGGCCTCCATGCCCTTCCTTTTCTTGCTCGACGGACCCCTGAGCTGGGCTCTTGCAGCCTCCTTCTACGCTTTGGTCCTCTCCCTCACTGTCCCGGTCCTGGTGGGAGAGGGGGCGCTGAGGGGGCTCGACAGAGCCCTTTCTCGGATCTGGCTCATCGGACCTTTCCTCTCCCTTCTCACCTCTGTGGACATATGGATAGCCTCGAAGGTCTGGGGGCTAGAGGAGGAGGGCGGCTCTTAAGAGCGGCTGAGCCTATCCATCAGGGCAGCGAAATGATAGTGAGCCTCGCCATGGAAGTTGCCCTCAAGGGCTCTGCTAACTACGCCGGGGGCCTGGGGGTCTTGGAGGCAGACAAGTTCTATGCTGCCGGCCGCCTAGGGTTGCCGTATGTGCTCATAGCCCCGTTCTACCCGCGAGGCTACGTAGACTATAACCTTGCTGACGGCTCCCGTCTTGTGGAGGTGAGGCATAGGCACAGCATCGATTTCCTCGCCAGCCTCCGACACGTCAAGAGCCTCACCGTCAAGGGGAGGAGGGGGAGGCTCATAGCTGAGGCAGACGTTTACGAGTACTCTCACGGCACTGCCAAGGCCTACCTTTACCGGATCACTCGACCCTCACATGTGGTAAACTTGTTCAAATACCTCTACCGGCACCGCAGCGACGAGTGCACCTACTATGCAACTGCAGCAGCCGTATCTGCAGAGATAGTGAAGCACCTAGAGCGCGTGGAAGTCGTGGACGTGCAGGAGGCTCACCTGGCCCTCGCTCCCTACCTCATAAAAGGGAGGAGGAGGTTCGTAACGCACACCCCAGGCCCCTGGGGTCACCCGAGGCTCTGCAAGGAGGAGGGAGAGGACCTCCTCGACGTAAGCCTACCGAGCGTGAGGACCATGACAGAGGCTGCCATGGAGGAGGTAGAGCAGGTCTTCGCAGTCTCCAAGCTCCATGCAAAGCTGACGCGGAAGATGTTCCCAAAGTACGTCCACAAGATATCTTATGTGACTAACGGAGTGGACCTGGCTAGCTGGCAGAGGGTCCAGGCGAGCTCGCCGGAGGAGCTTGCCAAGGTAAGGGCAGGGCTCAAGGAGCAGCTCAGCTCCATGATCTCTGCAGTGTCGACGGCTCCAGCGAAGAGAGTGGGAGGGAGGCTCCTCGTGGCCTGGGTAAGGAGGATGGTGAGGTACAAGAGGCCCTATTTCCTCGAGAGGCTGGTGGAGGAGAGAGACCTAAGGGACAGGTTCTTCCTGCTGGTAGCAGGCAAGCCCCATGCAGAGGACGGCTACGGGAGAGAGATGGCAGAGAGGCTGGCAGCGATCGCGAAGCAGAGGGAGAACGTTTACTTCCATGCCACCTACGATAGGAACATAGCTTTCTACTTCATCTCAGGCTCCGATCTCCTCCTCTTCACCCCCTTTCCAGGGTGGGAGGCGAGCGGCACGAGCCAGATGAAGGCAATGGCTAACGGGGTGCCCGTGCTCTCCTCAAGGGACGGGGCGAGCGTAGAGTTCATCGAAGACGGCGTCAACGGCTGGCTTTTTGGGAGGGAGGTGGACGAGTTCCTAGACATAGAGAACGACGAGAGGGCGAGGGAGATAGATGAGCAGGAGTACGCGGAGATGGTGAGGAAGCTGCTGGAGATAGCCGACGTCTTCGAGAACGACAAGGAGCGCTACTTCCAGATCTCCTACAGGGCCTACGAGGCCTCGCCTCGGCTTAGCATAGAGAGGGCGCTGTCCCAATACTATCCTGAGTACTTCGCAGCAAGGTAAGGGAACACATATAAATCCCAGAACTTTATGGGAGGCGGAGCAAGGATGAGCGAGCTAAGTCCGAGCACGTTCAAGGAGCTGAAGAGTTACGTAGGGAACAGCGTGCTCATAAAGCTGAAAGGAGGGAGGGGCATAAAAGGCACTCTGAGGAGCTTCGATCAACACCTGAACCTTATCTTAGAGAGCGCAGAGGAGGTAGGGCCTGAGGGCAACAGGGCGCTCGGCCTAGTGCTAGTCAGAGGGGACAACGTGGTAGTGGTGAGCCCAGCTCCTAGGTGAGAGCAGTGAAGGGCACCGCGTCTATGGGGAAGCGGGGGAGGAGCAAGACCCACATAGTCTGCCGGAGGTGCGGGAGGAGAGCCTTCAACGTTGCTAAAGGATACTGTGCTGCCTGCGGCTTCGGGAGGAGCGCAAGGATCAGGAGGTACAGCTGGCAGAACAAGAAGGTGAACAGGATTAGGGTGGTGTAATTGTTCGAGAGGAACCTGAGGAAGCTGAGAGAGGTGGCGCAGCAGAGGGGACTCTCCAACCTCATCCTCTTGGGGAAGGCAAACATCACATATGCAACAGGCCTCAGGGAGCCTGCAGGAGCCCTCGTGGTCTCGGAGAGCTGCGGCGACGTCATGCTAGTCCCCCTCCTCGACTACTTCAGAGCAATCGCTAAGGTGCCAAAGGAGGTGGAGGTAAAGGCCTTCACAAGGGGAGGGGAGGAGGTGCTGAGAGGAGGGGTGCCAGAGAGGGACCTCGTCCCAGGGACTCTGGTGGAGGCAATAGCGAAGGTGGTGGAGAGGTGCCCCGGCAAGGTGGGCCTGGATGCTTCCTGGGGAGCTGGCAGCACAGTGAGGGCCCTCGAGCAGAGGCTCGGGGCAGAGGACGTGAGCGAGTATATCTACAAGCGCAGGAGTATAAAGGAGGACTGGGAGGTGGAGCTCATAGAGGGCTCCCTTCGCGTGGCAGAGGAGGCGATGAGGAAGCTAGTAGAGGCCCTCAGGGAAGGGGTCTCAGAGCTAGAGCTAGCAGGAGCTGCAAACATGTTTATGAGGAAGTTGGGAGCATGGGACGAGGCCTTTCCCACCATAGTCGCCTTTTACCAGAACACTGCCCTGCCCCATCATGCTCCAGAGGAGCTCAGGCTCACGCTCCCAGGTCCCGTGCTCATAGACCTCGGCTCTGTGAAGAACGGCTACTTCAGCGACCTCACGAGAACGCTCTGGTGGGGAGGGAACGATAGGGAGTTCGCCCAGAGGATCGAGATCGTGATAGAGGCTCAGCAGGCAGCCATAGACAGGATCTCGCCAGGAGCGGAGGCCTGGGAGCCGGACAAGGAGGCAAGGCTGGTGCTGGAGAAGAGGGGGCTGGCGCAGTACTTCAACCACGGGCTAGGCCATGGGGTTGGCGTGGAGATCCACGAGGAGCCCTACCTGAGGCCAGGCTCTAGGACCGTTCTTGAGAAGGGCATGGTAGTCACGGTCGAGCCCGGCTTCTACTTGCCAGGCCTCCACGGCGTCAGGGTGGAGGACTTGGTGCTGATCACGAGCAGAGGGAGGAGGGTGCTCACTAGCATGGCAAGGCTCCTAGTCTGAGTAGTGTAGCAAGACCCTTCCTCCTTTCACATAAGCTCCACAGAAGGTGCAGTAATTCCTCCTCACGGCTCTCCCGCAGACGGGGCACCCCCCTGTCCTGGGAGGGAGCTCTGTCAGTGAGGAGAGCCTGCGGGCGAGCCAAGCATGAGCCCTGCTGGGCGGGGCGAAGTCGAGCCCCTCACCGCTAGCTCCTGCAACCAGCGACTTCAGCACCTCCATGGAGCCGGAGCCTACGTTCACTGGGGCCTTCGGCCTGCGGGCCAGCTCCTCCAGCCCCCTTCGCCTGAGCACCTCCCTCAGGACGAGCTTCCCCTGCCTGCCGTCAGTGAGGCAATGAACTGGGAGGCCCAGCGCTACCCTCTTTGTGCCCTCCGTATACAGAGGCGTCCTCACCTCGATGTCGAGCCTCTCCCCCACCTCGACAGTAGGGAGCCGGGAGCTCTCTGCCCTCTCCCTCACCCACTCCAGCACCTCCTCCGGGGCCCTCTTGAAGAGGAACGTGTAGCCCACGAAGAGCTCGTCCCCTCCATCTCCTGAGAGCACGCAGGAGCATCCTGAGGCCTTGGCAGCCCTCAGGGAGAGGTAGTGGACTACATCGCACGAAACCTCTATGGGATCTATGGTTTTGAAGTTGACAAGCACCCAGTCCACAGCTTCCAAGTACTCCTCGATCGAAGGCTTGATCACGAGGTGCTCGCCGAGCCCCAGGAGCTTTGCGGCCAGCGCGGCAAACCTTGCGTCCTCCCCTCCCAGGTCCACCGTTATTGCTCTGAGCCTCTCCCTCCGCGGGTGCAGGGCAACTATCACGCTAGTGTCCACTCCCCCTGAGAGGAGGGAGCAATCGCAGCCCTCCGCCTCGCTGGATATAAGGTGCTCTAACAGCTCCCGCGCCTCTTCACACCACAATTCCCTTCCGCTCGCGAGCTGATGCCTGTGCTATGCCGTGACCCTCCCCACAGACTCGTGCTTCGTTGAGTGGAGCAACGGAGTGGTAATGCCAAATATCACGACGGGCAACTCAACGGTTGCAGAGACCTTCACCTCTGCCTCTCCCCTCTCCGACAAGGCTCTAAGGACCTCTAGCGCAAGGCTTGCCGCAGGGACGCGAAGGGGAAGCCTCAGCGAAGTCTCGCCGGGAGAGACCTCGATGTCCCTCACCGAAAACTGGCCCACGAGGTAGCCCTCTACGTAAAGAGTTAAGCTCACCTGGGAGGCCTTGAGAAGGTAGCGGGAGGGGTTCTCAAGCTTGAGCTCCACTATGAGCTCTAGCTGAGAGGGGCTAAGAATAACCCCAATCAGGTTGAGGTCTACGACCCTCAGCTCCTTGACCCTAACGCTCGTCACGTCCCGGTAATCAAAGTAGCCGAGCACCAGGACTGACGTGAGGAGGGCTAGGGCTGCTACTGCGAAAACGTAACGCAAGTTCCTCAGTTCTCCCATGTGCCCCCGCCAAGGGAGTTATGATCTAGTAGAGTATAATGGTTTTACGGTAGATCGTGCAGGGTCAGGGCTCACAAGAGCAGGAGAAATATAGCTGCCGCCACAGCCAGGACTGCAGAGACCAGCGTGATCTTTTGGGCCCTCGCTATGTCCTCCGCTCCCGGCGGCCTGCCGCCCTCGTTGATCTTGTAGTGGCCTTTCTTCTCCAGCCAGACGCCGAGCGCTCCTGCCATTGCCGACATGGGGTGGCCTGCGTTCAGGCTCTCCGTGCGGTCCCTATCTGACAGCCAGCACCTGACAGCGCCCAGGGTGCTCCCTCCCCCTGCTGGAGCAGAGAGCGCTATCAGGAGCGCTGTCAGCCGGGCTGGAAGGAAGTTCAGGAGCGTGTCAGCCTTAGCAGAGAACCAGCCTACACGGGCGTACTCGGGCGTTTTGAAGCCTACGGCGCCGTCGAGGGTGTTGGCTACCCTCTGCGCCAGAGCCCCCAGCGGGCCGAGGAGGAGGAAGTAGAAGAGGGGGGACGTGAAGCCGTCCACCAGGCTCTCGGCAGTGCTCTCTATGCAGGCAGAGGCGAGGTGGGGCTCGCCCAGCAGTTTCGTGTCCCTCCTCACTATCATCTGGACGTAACCTCTAGCCCCCTCCAGGTTGCCCCTCCTCATCTCCCTCCTCGCCCCCTCGCATATGTCCAGCAACAGCCTGAGGGCGGCTGAGAACTTGAGGACAGCAGAGGCAGAGAGCGCCCAGAGGAGGGGGTGGAGGTGGTAAGAGAGGTAGAGGAGCAGCGCTGCTGGCAGGAGGTGAGAGACCATGACGACGAGCCAAACTGCGGCCCCCAGGGCCCTGCTGCCATAGGGCTTAGCCAGCCGGAGGGCCATGAAGTAAGAGGTGCGGACGGGGTGGACGAGCAGCCATACGCCGCGGTGCTCCGGGTAGATCAGGTCGAGGAGGAGGGCTATGGCTAGCGCAGATATAATCATCCAGGGCTCGGGCCAGAGGGGCTCCAGCATCTCCTCACACCAGCAGGAGCGCGAGGAGGAGGCAGGAGAGCCTCACTAGCTCGTAGGCAAAGCCCGCCACGTCGCCGTTGGCGAAGCCCAGCCTCTCCTCTGCGTCTTTCGCAATAAGGATGCTCAAGAGCAAGGCAGTGGGGACGAGGAGAAGCACAAGGGGGAAGAGGAGGGCAGGGAGAGCTAGGGCAACAGCTAGCGGGAGCAGGTTTGCCCTCAGCCCCCCTCTCCTAGCCTCCTCGCTGAAGGCCTTCGCCATCCCCTCGTAGGGCTCCTCCCTAGAGTACAGGAGCGTGACGTACATAGACTCTGCAGCTAGGACGTAGCTCATCAGCAGGGCAGAGAGGGCTACCGAAGGGCGGTGGGAGAACAGCTCTTGCAGGAGGAGGCCTGAGGAGAAGCCCGCTGCTGCCCAGAGCACTAGGCCCAGGGTCCCGAAGGCGCCCTTGCGAGGGTCCTTCAGCACAGCAAGGGCCGCCTCGCCCCTCCTCCTTGAGCCGAGCACATCTGAATAATCGGCAAGCCCGTCGAGGTGGATCCCTCCGGTGACAAGGACGTGGGAGAGGAGGAACAGGG
Organism: Acidilobaceae archaeon; assembly: GCA_025058835.1. Taxonomy (GTDB): domain Archaea; phylum Thermoproteota; class Thermoprotei_A; order Sulfolobales; family Acidilobaceae; genus DSZV01. The sequence goes on along the minus strand of JANXEI010000001.1, from coordinate 583,930 downwards.
AGGCGAAGAGCTCGGGGGGTAGGCGGAGGAAGAGGAGGAGGGAGACCAGGGCTCCCTCCAGGAGCCCCACTAGGGGCACGTAGCGGAAGGCCCGCGCTGCCCCCTCCAGGCTCCCCCCTCCCAGCGGGAGGGAGGTGAGCAAGGCCAGGAGGTCCCTAAGGTCCCTCAGCAACTGCACCCCTGATCGCCTCTACCAGCCTCACGTTCTCCTCCCTCAGCCTTACGGATATCCTGCTGTGGTATGGAGTTAGGTAGTGGAAGGAGCTGGCGTCCCTCACGTAAACGCCCCTCTTCGCGAGGAGGGAGTTGAAGAGGGGGTGAGGTACGGCATGCTCTGCCAGCAAGAAGGGCGCTGCAGAGGGAAAGGCCCGCAGCCCTAGGGAGGAGAGGGCTGAGAGGAGGAACTCGCCCTCCCTGCCCAGCACCTCAGCGCTCCTCCTCACGAAGCCCCTCATGTCCCCTTCCCTCAGGAACCTAGCCAGAGCGGCCGCAGCAAGGGAGTTCACGTTCCAGGGCTGCCTTATGGCATCTACCTTCCTGGCCTCTCGGGGGGCATAGAGGAAGCCTGCCCGGAGGCCGGGGATAGCAAGTATCTTCGTGAGGCTCCTCGCAACGAAGGCGCCCCTCCCGAGCATGCTCTCCGCATCTAGCGTGAAGTCCGCAAAGGCCTCGTCCACCAGCAAGTAAGAGGAGCACTCGAGGGCCTTCTCCAGCTCCTCCCTCCTCGCGAGGTGGCCGGTGGGGTTGTTGGGGTTCGAGAGGAGGACGAGGGAGCCCCTCCTCACCTCGGCTGGGAGGGAGCAGAGGAGCTCTGCCTCCAGCGCGAACCTCCTGCGCCCTAAGGGCAGGGTGATCCAGGGTATTCTTAGGGCCCTCAGGTATGCTTTGTGATCGCCGAAGGTGGGCTCGAAGGTTATGACAGCCCTCGGCCTGAGCAGCTCCACGAGCAAGTTAAGCGCCTCAGCAGCGCCGTTCAATGGAACGACCTCTTCCTCGTCCAGGCCGTAATAGCTCGCCAGGGCCTCCCTCAGCTCCCGGTACTCGTAGTCAGGGTAACGCGTGTAGCTGCGAGATCTTGCAAGCTCCTCCACTATCTCAGCCAGCCCCTCCGGCGGCCCGAGGGGGTTGAGGGGAGCGCTGAAGTCTATGACTCCCTCCGGCGCCCTCCCGCCGTGCGCTCGCACATCTCAACAGCCCTCCAGTACTCCTCCCAGGTGTCTATGTCGATGAGGGAGTAGTTCTCTAACCTCACATCCCCCCACTCCCCTCCCCAGGACTTGAAGAGGGAGATGCCGCTGGGGCCGGCTGGGCCTGCTAGGTTCACCACTGGGTAGGGCATGTCCTCCCCGGCCTTCAGGAACTCCCCCAGCACCTCGGGCTCCAGGAAGGGGAGGTCCGAGGGGAGCACCAGCAGGGGGAAGGGAGGGGTGAGGACCATGTTAAGATCGCTCACGTAGTCCCCGGAGCCCTCCACGCACTCCACGCCAAGGGAGGGGCAGAGGGAGCGGGTGAGGGGCGCCTTGGGGGAGGTCACTACGAGTATTTCTCTGCAGAAGGGCCTGAGGGCCTCGAGCACCTGGAGGAGGAGGGGCTTGCCGCAGGGCGCCAGGAGGGGCTTCTCCGCTCCCCCCATCCTCGAGCCCTTCCCCCCCGCCATGACAGCGCACCTCAAGACCTAGCCCTCTCGTAGAGCTGGCTCAGCCCTGAAGCTAATAGCGCTGAGAGCACGTCGTCCTCGAAGAGGGGGAGCTCTTTTACCTTGCCCTCCTTCTTCACCCTCTCCACCCAATACGTGGCAAGCAGCCCCTTGAAGCCTGCCAGGTAGAGGGAGAGAGCAAAGGCGAGGAGCTCGTCAGCTACCACTTTCATGCTATCTGCCTCTGCCTCCTCCCTGCTGAGCCCAGGGAGGGAGCCAGCAAGGGCGTGGAGGTCCAGCTCCCTTGCAGCTATGAGGAAAGCCATGACGTTGGGGTCAGCCAGGTAGCGGAGTATGGTTTCCCTCAGCTCCCCCCTTACCCTCTCGCTGCTTAGACCGGGAACGGGCGCCAGGGAGTATAGGTTCATGGCGATTTCTACCATCTCCTCCAGCCCCAACCCCAACGCGTTCGCTGCCATCCCCTCTGCCCCCAGCCTCCTCATCCCCTCCCTCACCAGCCCCTCATATATTGCCCTCGAGACTGCCGAGCCGAGCCGGGTGCCCATGCCTGCGAAGTGCGCCTCCCCGCCTAGGGAGAGGGGCCTCCCCACCGCTATCGCGTCAGAAACGGTGCCGGGGGACCTGGAGTTGCAGCGGAGGAGGAGCTCTGCAACTGCCATGCTCTTCGCCTCTGCCGCGGTCCTCAGGAGGTCTGCCAGGCCGCTCTCCGAGAGGGGAGCTCTGGCTAGCACTGCCAGGTTTATGGTGCCCATACCCCTCCCCACATAGCCTGGGCAGGCGGGAGGGCTGAGGCCTATGGTAGCTAAGATCTCGAAGCCTTCGCCCGATAGGTGCAGGTATCTCCTCACGTCAGCTGCAGTCAGGAAGACCAGCGCGTTCCTCCCCACCTCCTCCCTCACCTTTGCGTAGTAAGCAGATAGGTCGGGGCAGTTGAAGTCATAGCTCACCCTTTTGAAGACCAGCGACCTGGCCACCTTGGGCTGGAAGGGGATCGTTGTTAGGAAGAGGAACTCTTCCTCCAGCTCTGCAACCACGAGATCTTCAGAGGGGGAGGAGACCTCAAGCAACCCTCCTCAGCCTCTCGTACTCCTCAGCTATGGCCCTCCTCACCTGCTCCTCCGGAACGCTCCTCATCTCTGCAAGGACGAGGCTCCCGCCTGCGCCCACGCCCTCCTTCGCGTAACCCCTCTCATATGCCTCCAGACCGGGCGGGAGGCCTTTGAAGCTAACCCTGCTGTATAGCAAGGGCACCTCCGGCGCTACCTCCCTCATGAGGCCCTTCATGTCTGCAGAAGGATCCTCCACTACCCACCGCGTTGTTGCCACAGCTATCCTGGACAAGTCTTCCCCCAGCCCTCTAAGTATTGCTAGCACAGCGCCCATCTGCGTCCCCCCAGCCAGCAGGACGCGGGAGCCCTTCTCCAGCGCTCCAGCAACAAAGCCTGCTATCGATATGTGGAGCGGATCCCCCACTTGCTCAGCCGCAGAGAGCGCGTCCCTGGCAGCAAGCCTCTCCAGCGCCCTCCTCACCGCCCTCTCCTTCAGCTCAGCTGGGTTGCGGGGGGAGCTGCTGCTCATGCGCCCCATAGCTCTGTAGCCCAAGGCCTCCATTATTGCCATGGCTGTGGTGGTCCCCCCGGGCATGCTCTCCCCCACTATCACATCAGCTCCACCTAGCATGTTGCCTAGCAGGCGGGCCTCGCGGAAGAGCTCCTCCCCCCTCCCCTCCGGCAGCGCCCTCTCCTCAGCAACGTTGCCCCCCACGGCCCTGCTCCTCAGGGCTATGTGGGGTACCCGTGGAGAGGCGTAGGAGCCCGCATCGACTATGATGAGGGGGAGCTTCAGGAGGGAGAGCACTGCCCTGGAGATGAGGGCTGGTGTTGGTATCCCATCGGGCGTCATGGGTATTACTTCGAGCGTCAGAGGCCTCCCTGCAGCAAGGTACTCAGCATCTAGGGCTGGGGTGTATAGCGTTGCCTCTGGCGTGGGGCCCGCAACGGTGATGCCCGGGATCAGCGAGGTGCGGGTGGAGGCTATGAAGAGGAGGAAGAGCCCGAAGCTATGGCTCCCCAAGCTAGATCACCTTCAGGATCAGGTAGTCCCCGTGCTCCTCCCTCCGCAAGGGCTCGTAGCTCGCCCTCTGCCTGTGCAGGGGGCCATGGAGGACGAGGGTGTGGTACTCCCCCCTCTCGCCCAAGGGATCGAGGCCTAGCCTGGAGGCATGCTCTGCGAGCTCGTGAACGTTCTCCCTGCTCACCTCCACCCCTAGCCACCTCTCCAGCCTCCTGTCAGCCCCTATGACCAGGCTCACTATGCCCGCCTCTGCTTCTTCTACCAGCAGCTCCCTCGGATCCTTGCCCCAGAGGGGCTCCAGGAGCCTAGCTCCAGCCTCTGCAGCCAGCCTCTCCATGTACTTCAGGTGGCCCTCTATGTAAACGTCCCCCGCCACTATCTCCCTCGCCCCTAGCTTCCTGAGGAGGGCAGCCTTCTGCTCCAGAGCCCTCTCCCTCTCTGCCCTCACCACCAGCACGGGGAGGCCGGTGAGGGAGAGGGACTCGAGGGTCTTGCCCAGGTTGACTACGTGGGGGCTGGGGCGGGGGAAGTCGTAGATCACGAGGAGCCCCAGGTCAGCCCCTCCTGCCTTGACCAGCGCATAGTACGAGTCCTTCCCTCCCGAGAGGAAGGCGGCCCTCATGCTCCCCCATATAACCTCGGCAGAGCTATTATATGGGGCTGTGACTGGCGCTCTAGAGCTGAGGGAGTGAGGAGAAACGGGTCTGAGGAGCCCTTTGTTTCCCTGAAAACTCCGGGATACATTTAAGCTTTTCGCTTCAGGGCTCTGATGGGAGCTGATGGAGCCCGGGCCGTTATGTTTATAGCCATAAATATTCTTTTCCCGGCTTTTGCAGGGAAAGTCCATCGGAATGCCCGAGAAATGATGAGGGCGCATGAGTGCAGAATCCGGTGCATGGAGTTGAAAGGTCCTCGAGGACGAGGACTAGTCCTCTCCTTCCCCCTCTCCTGAATCCGTCGCATGGAGTTGAAAGTTGTCTTTTCGATCAGTTTACGTGCAGCTTCATAGTCAACCCCCGAATCCGTCGCATGGAGTTGAAAGCTATGCCCTGCCTTGAGCCTGCCGTAAGCCTGCCCTGGGCTAGAATCCGTCGCATGGAGTTGAAAGTAGCTTGCTGTAATCAATCACGGCATAGATCTTCCTAGCCTGAATCCATCGCATGGAGTTGAAAAACATGATTTGCAGGGGAATCCATGAATCCAGCACATGGAGTTGAAAGAGAGCTCAGTGGGCCCGCGGGGATTCGAACCCCGGACCTCCGCCGTGTAAGGGCGGCGTCCTAACCAGGCTAGACGACGGGCCCTCCTGCAAGCGGTGGACTCATGCTTATATATTCTTCACTACGGCTGCTCCTGCTCGTGAGTGAAGTAGAGCTCCACGCGGAAAGCTGCGCTGCCAGCCTGGCTCGTCTTTATCTCCAACTCTAGCCAAAGAGCATCCCCTGGCGTGAGCGGCAAGGGCACGAAGTGTGTAGTGCTAAACCTCAGGTCCACCCAACTCCAAGAGGAGTCAGAGTGTCTATAAAACCAAAGCTTTGCTATATCGAAAGAGGGCTCCCCTGCATCGCCCATTACATCGCTCACCCTCGCGTAAAGATACACGGTGCCCCCGCCCCTGTTGGATGGGTAGCCTATTGCGTAGAAGTCCCTGATTACCCAGTGCCCCGTCGTTATTGGCACGCTCACGCTAATGCTCTCGTAAAGGTACACGGTCCCGCCGTCGGTGGGCACTTGGCAGATGACGCCGGAGGGCGTGACAGAGAGCCTGTTGTTCCCGTAGGTTGGGGCCTGATAGTTGGTGCCCAGCAGAGGTAGGACTGCTGTGGCGGCCGGCTGCTCAACGGCAGAGTAGAAGCCTACGCACGCCGTTCCCACGAGGCTCGGGTCTGCGGGGCCCTTGACTATGGCAGTGCCGCTCATCTGCCTATAGCTGAAGCTAGCAGCGGTTGCCACGAGCACTATGGCTGCTAACAGTATTAGGATTCCTAGCTTTTTTGCCAACGTCCCTCTTCCCAACTATAGAGAGAATTCGTCTTTTTAAGTGTTATAGTCAGGCTAGAGGGGGAAGAGGGACGTTCAGCAGGGCGGCCAGGTACATAGAGAACGTGGAGAGGGCGCTGGAGAGCCTAAGGGTGAGGGGGGAGAGGGAGGGGCCCCTTCTGGACGCGGTGAGGAGGTACCTCTCTGACGGCAAGCACTACTTGAACGCAGGAGATGAGGTAACTGCGCTAGCCATAGCCTCTTACGCAGAGGGCCTCCTGGACGCGCTCAGGTACCTGGGCCTGGCAGAGGTGGAGTGGCCGAGGGGGGAGATCAGGAGGGTCTTCGTGGGGGGAACCTTTGACATCCTCCACCCGGGGCACATAGAGCTCCTCCAGTTTGCCTCCCGGCTGGGGGAGCTGCACGTGGTGGTGGCGAGGGACGCGACGGTGGAGAGGGTGAAGGGGAGGAGGCCTGTGCTGGACGAGAGCTCCAGGCTCAAGATCGTTTCCTCGCTGAGGATGGTAAGCAGGGCAATGCTGGGGGATCCGGAGGACATAATGAAATCTGTGGAGGCCGTGAGGCCTCATGTTATAGTGCTGGGCCCAGACCAGCCCTACGAGGAGGAGGAGCTGGCCAGGAGGGCTGAGGAGAGGCTGGGCTATAGACCTGAGGTGATAAGGTTCGAGGGGAAGAGGGAGTTCGGGGGAGGCATGAGGGGGTCAAGAGACATTGTCAAGGCCATCTGCTCCCGCTGCGAGGGGAAGCGGGTTGAGGGGGATTAACGACGCGTACGTGAGGGACGCCTTCAGGAGGATCTCCTGGCGTTACGATCTCATGAACATAGTCATGAGCTGGGGCATGGACCAGGCGTGGAGGAGGAAGATGGTGAGCAAGTGCAGAATGAGGAGGGACTCGGTAGCGCTAGACGTTTGCACCGGCACTGCAATGGTGGCAGCTGAGCTAGAGAAGGTGGTGGGCAAGGGAGGGAAGGTGTTGGGCGTGGACTTCTCAAGGGAAATGCTCTCCGGGGCTGTGACTGGGGGGAACGGCACGGTGGAGCTCGTAGAGGGTGACGCCCTCAACCTTCCCTTCCGCGACAGCAGCTTCGACTGCGTCACGGCTGCCTACTGCATCCGCAACCTGAAGGACAAGAGGCAGGCAGCGAGAGAGATAGCAAGGGTGATCAAGCCCGGGGGGAGGTTCGTGCTCTTGGACATGGAGATGCCGAGGAACCCGCTGATAAGGGAGCTCTACAAGCTCTACGTAGGGAAAATAATACCCGTCCTCGGGTGGCTGATAGTGGGCCACATGGACGTCTACCAGCACCTCCTCAAGTCCCTCCAGCTGTTCCCGCAGAGGGAGGAGAGGAGGGAGCTCATGAGAGAGGTGGGGCTGCGGGAGGTGGACTACGAGACGTTGATCTTCGGGGGGATGGCCATCCAGACCTTTGTGGCAGAGGGCTAGGCTGGGGGCTCTAGATGGAGAGGGCCGTGGTCTTCGACATGGACGGCGTCCTAGTGGACAGCAGCGAGAGGTTCAGGGCCTGCGAGGAGGAATCGCAGGACAGGAGGGGTTTCTGGAACTGTTTCCTGAGCGAAAAGTACGTCCACCTCGACAGGCCTCGGCTAGAGGTGGCCCAGCTCTTCAAGCAGTACAAGGAGAGGGGGTACAAGGTCTTCGTCGTCTCAGGGAGGCCTAGGAGGATGATGGCTATAACTCTCTCCCAGCTGATGGGGATGGGGCTGAGGCCGGATCGGGTCATCCTGAAGGAGAGGGGCTACGAGGTGGAGCACAAGGTGAGGGCTATGAGGGAGCTGGCAAAACGCTATGAGATAGAGGTGGTCTACGACGACAATCCCAAGGTGGCGGAAGCTCTGCAGAGCCTAGGGATAAAGGTCGTCTCCCCCTAGCTCCTCTGCGCTAACTCCAGCCCTCTCCTTCTCCTCGAGGGAAAGGTAGAGGAGGGCCATCTTCCTCACTGCCTCTCTTATTAAGGACAGGGCCCTCTGCATCCTGGTGCCCAGCTCCTCCTCCACCTCCTCCCACGGCTTCCCCTGCAGCGTCTTGGCTATCAGCGCCCTCTCCTCCTCCTCGCTGAGGGCCCTGTCTCCGCGATGCCAGTAGGTCCTTGCTAGCTCTGCTATGACGTCGTTAACGGCCTCGTAGGTCATGAAGCCGGTGAGGTAGGAGAGGAGCCTGTCCCTCTGGATGGCTGTAAGGCGCGGTGAAGCAGCGGATATGCCCTTTGGGTCCTGGGAGAGCATCTGCCTCGCCACTTCCACCTCGAGGTCGAAGTAGGTGTCGTGAAGGCTGCCGAGGAGCTTTAGCTTGAACTCCCTCGCGCCCCTGTCTATGAGCCTTTGTGCCTCTGGCCTGAGGCCCTTGACGACAAGGGTCGTGTACTCCCCGCTCACCGGGTTCCTGTCAGGGCTGATGTGAACTATCCTGTAGCCGTTCTTCAACCAGAACCTCAGGAGCTGTTCATTTGCCCCAAAGCCCGAGCCGACCCAGTCTAGGCCGAGGGACTTCGCCTCCTCCTCGAGGAAGCGGAGGGCCCGCGAGCCTATGCCCCTCCCCTGCACCTCTGGGTGGGTCGCTATCCTCACGATCCTCCACCCTCTCATCTTCCCCAGCTCCCTCACGCGGAGGTGCTTGAGGAGCCTGTCGGGTATGATGTTGCCGGGCAGCTTCTCCCCTCTCAGCAGGCCCTCGAGGAGCTCCTCCTCTATGCCGCCCTCCACAGCTATCTGGAGGGCTGAGACGATCTTCTTCCCCCTAGCGGTCCTCACGGCCCTAACTATGTGATGGGGCGCGTCGGCCAACAGCCCAAGGTCGTCAGGCTCGTTGCGGTAGTGGGCTAGCACGTATATCCCGAAGAGTTGCCTCAGCGTCCTCTCCTCCTGGAAGAGCTTCTCTGGCTCGAGCATTACGTACTCCAGGTTGCCCGTCTTTATGTCCTCCAGGTCCGTCTCGTCAAGCTCCGGGGGCTCTGCATCTAGCAGCAGGGTGTCGAAGAGCCACCTCTCTATTGGATCTCCTCTAGCGTAGCGTATCGGCTCCTCCATCTCCAGCGTCTTGAGCATCACCTCCTCGCTCTTGGAGAGGGCTGAGAGGAACCGCACGCTAAACCCTCTACCCGCCCCCTCGTAGCCGTGAACGGTGGCTGCAAAGATCACCCTGTCGTGACCCTTCAAGATCTTGTGGAGGAGGGGCACGTGGATGCCGCTCGCCTCGTCCACAGCCACTATGTCTCCGCCCAGCTCCGTTATCTTGTAGGGTTCCCAGTACTCGATGCTGAACTTCTTGCCCTGTATCTCTATGATCTTCCCCTCTTTCTTTATGGGCCTCGGCTCCAGGCCGAGAGCCTCTGCGGCCTTAACGGCGAGCTCCATCAGGCTCTGGACGTTGCCCGCATCTGGAGCAGTGACGAGTATCCTGACCCTATGCTTCACCTCTCCGAGCTGCTTTGCCAGGCCCACGAGGCCTATGCCTACGGCACAGCTCTTCCCCCTCCCCCTGTCAGCGGTTATGACCAGCACCTTCTTCTTGCCTTTCGGAGGCCTCTCGTAGAACCACTCCATAGCGCTTACTACCTTTACCTGATCGTTTGTCAAAGCCAACTCGTAGATCTCGCGGGGGAAAGATGGGTTCGGGGGGAGGAACACTTTGTCCCTCTCAGGGGGGACCTCCTCGTAAGGTTTAGAGTAGATCTGCTTCTCCTCGTCTAGGTCGAAAGCGAAGACGTTCTCGTGCTCCAGGAGCTTCCTCTGGAACCAGGAGATGAAGATGTGCCTCGGCTGCTCGTAGCCGGGCACGAGGAGGTTGCTCTTGAAGATGGTCATAGCCGTGGGCCAGGATCGCCAGCTGGGCACCTGAAACACAATAATGCCCCCTCCCTCCACCACTCCCACGAGCCTCCCCACGTCGTTGGGCTTCAGGTCGTTGACGAGGTCCAGGACGAGGGCCTGGAAGGTGGTGCCCAGATACTTCTCGCTCTCCTCGAAAACCGTGAAGGTAGCCTGAAGGCCCTCCTCCTTCAGGGCTCTCTTCACCACGTCCCTCCTCAGCTTCGCGTCCTCGAACTCGCTGTGGTGAACGTAGAGCAGCCTGATGTCCCCTCTCCTCGCCTTCTTGACCACCCTCTCGTAGAAGAGCAGGGCTCTGGCCGTGGCTGCGCCGAGCTTTGCCGGATCGCTCCCGGAGAGGACGAGGAGTATTCTGTACCTGTTCTTTACTGCCTTCTTTATTTGCTCGCTGAGTTTCTTGACGAACTTTACGGTCCTCTTCCCCGCCCTCGTCTCCAAGTTAGCCACTATCTCTTCCACGACTTTTTCCATCTCCTCCGGTCGGGTCAAGCTCCGCACCTAGGCGGTCAGATCGAGGGGCTATCCTGAACCTTTAAAGCACCCTTGCCCCATCGAGGGGGGCAGGAAGATGATAGCAGAGGGGGAGCTGGTGACGGTGGTAGTGAAGTACAGGGGCGGTCTCCGCAAGTACTACCTGAGAGCAAGGAAGGGAGCAACCTACACGACGCCCGCAGGCATCATAAGGGGTGCTGACATGATAGGAGCAGAATACGGCGATGCAGTCAGGTTGGCTGAGGGGGTTGCATACCTGCTGAAGCCCACGAGGAGGGAGGTCATGGAGGAGTCTCTCGAGAGGGTAACTCAGGTCATCTACGCGAGGGAGGCCCGCTTCGCCGTGGAGGAGGCTGACCTTGCGCCGGGCCAGAGGGTGCTGGAGGGGGGAACGGGGAGCGGCTTCCTGACCATCTACTTGGCCAGCGCTGTGTGTCCTGGCGGCAAAGTCTACTCGTACGACGTAAAAGAGGAGAACTTGGCAGCGGCGAGGAGGAACCTGGAGACGTTCGGGGAGATCGCCAAATGCGTGGAGCTGAAACTGGGGGACGTGAGGAGAGACGTGGCTGAGAGGGAGCTAGACGCCGGGTTCCTCGACGTCCCCGAGCCGTGGGAGGCCCTAGATCACCTGTGGGAGAGGATGAAGGGGGGCGCCCCTCTGGTCGTTTTCCTCCCTTCTATGAACCAGCTGGTGAAGTTAATTTCTCACGTAAGCGAGCTCGAGGGCTGGATAGCGACGAGGGTAACGGAGCTTATGGAGAGGGAGATAGAGGTGAGCAGGGAGGTCGTGAGGCCTTCTCGCTTCAACCCCTTCATGGGCTATCTGGTCTTTTTGAGGAAGGTGCGGTCGCCCGGTTGATCCTTCCTCACCCCCTCAGGCCCGGCTCTCGCTCATCCCGCCCTCCTGAGCCGTTCCATGCTGCCTGCCAGGGTGCCCTTGAGCTCCTCCTCGCTCCTCCCTCCGAACCTCACCTGCTCATAGGCACGCGTGATCTCCTCGAAAGGCCCCCCCGCGGCATGGCCTCTGACTGCTGCCAGGTACTCTCGATGAGTCATAGCGTCCTCCTTTTTCCTCCCCGTTATTGCCTCCACAATCTTCACAGCCTCCCAGTACAGGGCCACAACGCTCCCCTTCCTAGCCCCAACGTCTGGAGGCGAGATCGAGGCCATGGCTATCCTCAGTCTCCTCTCTACGTTTAGGGTCTTGAAGAGGAGGAAAGCAAGAGGCACCGTCACGAGGACTGCAAGCAGGAGGAGAAGGGGCGTTAGGGACACGCTGAGGCTGGGCATGGCAAAGCTATCTGATCGAGAGGGGAAAGAGGGCCCCTCAATGTTAGTCTCTGCAAGCTTCTTGGCCACCTCCTTCATCAGGTCGCTCTGAAATATGGCCCTCTTTATGGCCTGTAACTGCTCTAGCTCTACGCTCCTCGCCAAAGTCATGTTCCTCTCAGTGATCCTCTTGACGGCCTCTAACGCTGCCATGTAGCCTTTCGTGGAGAGGGAGCCCCCCTTGTAGAGCTGGGAGATAGAATTGAGGATCTCTAGAGTGTTCTGATTGCTCACCTCCCCCGACTGGATCATCTCTGAAATAGCCTCTCTTAGCCCCGGGTCATCTATCATGTCGAGGAGCTCCTCCATGGAAGCCTCCCTCAGCCCCTCGATGTTGAGACCTCCCTCGCTCAAGGTCCTCTCTATCAGCTCCCTAGCCCTCGGGTCCTTCGATATACATTCCAGAGTATCGCACCTGCTAAGGCTCTCAAGGGAGCTAGCGGTAGAGGGGTCGAGGTTTCGGAGGGCCGCAGAGATCTGGCGAAGCAGCTCGTCCAGATCTTTTCCCGCAACCGAGAGCGGGAAGCCGTAGGTGTGGATCTTCGGAGCTATTGGCTCGCTCGCTGCTGCAGGATGGGCAACGATCACAAGGAGGAGGAGCACGGCGATCTTCATGGCGCTATCCCCATGAACGTCAACAGGAGCTCTCCCATGTAAAGGACAGTTTCGTAGTAGCTTAATATTGCTTTTCTCAACACCTCATCTGCCCTCTCAACGCTTATCCCGTAGTCGGGGTGCCATAAGGCTGCCAAATAGAGGATGAGGTAAACTATCGCAACGCTAGCAAGGCCTACGAAGGTAGAGAGGAGCGACGGCTCTTTTTCCTCAAAGCTTGCGGTGAGGCGGGAAATGAGGAACCATATAATGGTGAATATCTGAGCAGCTATCACAAAGCGAAGCATAGAGTCGTAAGGGGGAGGGATCTGTAGATCGAGCCTAGCGAGGAGGAGGGTTATCAGATAGTAAATCGGCGGGGAGATGGCAAGAGAGACTAGGGCGTTCCTGAGAGAGGTCAAGGGCGGGGAGATGGGAGCGCCGAAGTCGACGAGCTCTCTGAGAGACTTCAAGGCGCTCTGGGGAGAGGGGCGAAGGAAGATGACGAGGGACTCCGCCAGATCCTTTGAGAGGCTGTAGATCGCGAAGATTACGACACCTAGCACAAAGGTGAGCCCTATCGGGTTCCGGAAGAAGAGATCGATGAAGACGGCTAGAAGAGGGGAGTTGACCTTCAAGCTCCTCGCAGCCTCCGCGTAACTCCACATTTTTGATGAGAGAAGCCAGGCCACGAGCAGAAAGAACGCCAAGAGAGCAAATGAAAGCATGACGGCAGAGGCAATAGGCCTAAGATTACCTAGAGAAGAGATCTGGTTCTTCCTCCACCCTGATCTCACGACGTCGAGAAAGCTGAGAGCCGCGAGGGGGAGGAGCATGGCAGGGTCGGTTATGAGTTGGCTGTCCACGAATACCACAGATATGGCTAGTGCAAAGGCATAGCTCCTAGCGTTCACAAAGAGAGCGGAGAAGAGAAGCAAAACTAAGACTAGCACAGATGCTGCGGACCTGACTACTATCTCGAAGTTCTGGATCGTAGGCTCCAGCGACCCTCTCAATATGGTAGTAAAGGCTTCGACAGCAGAGAGGACGTTCTTAACGTTCAAGGAGAAGAGGGGGAGCACCAGCAGGCCGGCAACGAGTAAAGTCGCAATGGTTACGTATGGGCTGTTCAAGCTACATCCTCTCCATCTCCAACCTCATGACGATCCTTCTAGCCATGTCGCCAGGTGTTACGATAACAGCCTTTATACCAGTCTTCCTAATCTCTTTCAAAGCGTCCTTCATGGACAAAATCTCCTGGAAGCTCTTAATTCTGAAAATAGCTCTCTCCATAGGACTCATGGTCTCCACGCCGTAGAACTGAGGCACCATGAGGAACATGTAAACGGAGCAACGACCGCTCTCAGCCAGCACCTTCAGCTCTTCAGCTAGCTGCCTTGCGCTCCCCATGGTGGTAATGGCTATGATGTTGACCCGCTCGCGCGGGAGGGTCATGAGGAGCTCCCTCGCTATAGTTCCCTTCCCGACGCTAGTCTCCCTTTGGTTAAGAAGATCATGTAACCTAACAGAGGAGAGGGCACGAATGGTCAGCTCATATCCCTTCCTCCCTCTCACCATCTTGATGCCGTCGAGTCTGTCCCCATTGACAAGGTAGAGGGCTTGCTGTTCCCCTTTCTCTGCAAAGTATCTCGACAACACTGCTATCACTCTAGCCGCATGCTCAAGAGGCGTCTGTAAGTAAGGACCGGTCAACATGTCCTTCCCTAGGGCGAGCAGAACGAGGTTATACTGCGTAGATTCTCTGTCGAACTCCTTCACGGCCAGCCTCCCTTTGGCGAGCGCCTTCCAGAAGACCCTCCGCAGGTCATCGCCGGGCACGTACTCACGGGTGGAGAGGAACTCGAGCCCCTCCCCTGCTCTGGAGGTCCTCAGCATGCCTCCGCTCCTACTTATGCTGAAGAGAGCCCTCCTCAGCTTCTCGCTCTCCCTAGGCTTCACTCTGACCAGCGCCTTCTCCCCCAGCTCTATCTCAGTGCCCCGGAAGATGCCGAGAGGGTCCCTGAACACTGCCCTTAGGGGGCCGATCTCGTGTTCGCCTACCCTCGCCAGGAAGCTAACGCTGTAGCTCAGACAGCCCCTCGGAGGTATTGCACCGAGAAGAGCTGGAGAGCCAGCGGAGAGCTTGAGGTACTCCGGATATCGGAGGGAGAGCTCTACGAAAGCTATGGGGATGATGAAGGGGTTGCATATCTCGAAGGTCACGCGAAGAGGCCTCCCCTCTAGCGCTCCCTCCTGGCTCACCTTAACCCTGAGGCCCTCGAGGGAGGCTTGGGCCAGCGTAGAGTATGTTTTCAGGAAGATAAGGAAGAGAACCGTTGCTAGCCCCAGCCTCCCTGCAGGAACCAAGCCAAATGTGTCCACGGCTATGCTCAGCGAGGCGAACAAGGCTAGCGCTAGCGCCCTCTCCGTGCTCTTGGTAATCATAGGACTCTCCCCTCTATCCCTCTAGCCTCCATCAGGCTGTATCCCAGCACCTTGAGGGCCTCCTCTGTTAGGGAGATGGCCTTCCTGGTCGTGCTGTTCCAGAAGACCACGGGAGGCCAGAGGGACTTGCCCGTAGCCCTCCTGTAATACTTGTTCATGAACTCTACGAGAGCCTTGGCCTTTTCGCTGCTCATCCCTCTGTTCTGCAAGACCGATGCCGCTTCTGGCGATGAGAGCGAGACGCCTGCTGTAGAGAGAAGAAGGTAATCGAGGAGCTCATATAGGGCTACGAAGTCGTCCTTTTTCAGCGAGCTACCTCCTTTCATGATCTTGTCCTTGAGCGCCGAGTAGCCATACCAGTGAACCTCTGTGACCTCCCTCAAAGGCACATCTCTTTCGCTGCTCTCCCTCGACGATATGAAGAGAGAGAGGACAATGAAGGTGGCCACTATTATGAGCTCGCGCAGGGGGCTCACGACAAGCAGATCAGCTACAAGGGCATTGACGAGGCGGGCAAGGGGGAAGAACCAGTTAGATGGATGTATGATGTGAGAGAGGAGGGATATGAGGAGAGAAAAGGGATCAACGAGAGGAACTACCTCAGGAGAAACGTTCCCGTGGAAGAAGTCAAGGGGGTTCATGGCCTGCGCCTTTGTCGCGTCCAAGAGAATCGTGCAGTTATTGCAGAGATATGACAAGGTGTCCCTAACGAATTCCCTGTAGATGCTATTCTCCGATCGGAGTACCTGATTCAAAAATACCGACCCGTCTCCCCACACTAGACCTCTACTTTCAAGGAACGCATAGACCTGCGGGTCTTGCACGCCTATCTCGATACCTATCGCCTCTGCATTACCATGGGCAAAGAGGGGGGAGGGTCTGTCGAGGAGGAGCACGTAGCTCCCCCACGGCGCGTCCACTGCTACGAGCGGGTATTCCCTAAGCGCGTTGGTGCCGATGCGGACCTCTGAGCCGAACTCTGCCAAGATCGGGTTCGCGTTGCCGGTCTCGTCTGCCACTAACAGCCTCACCTCCTCACAGGCCCTCACGGCCTCTGCTATCCTCGCCGCCTCCTCTCCAGTGTAGGGTAGTTCGGGCGACACGATGACTATGAGGACGCGGCACTTCTCCTCTAGCTTCACGTCTTTCCAGCTGTTGACTAAAATCACGCTAAAGTTGGCTCGAAGCATCTTATAGAGCTCTGAGAGCCCCATTGGTCCCTCGTTTGCCGGATGCGCCCCGACATAAACGGAGAGGGTAAGAGGGCCTCTCTCTATTGCCCCTATGAAGCCTATTATCAGGAGCAGTATGAGCGTGAAGAGCGGTACCAGAGTTACCTTCTTACGCAACCCTCTTTTCCTCCTTAGAGGCTGCGTAGACGTAGGCTGAGAGCCTTAGAGAATAGAGGGAGGCAGAGAGAAGAGTAAAGCCAGCGAGCGTTGAAATGAGAGACGTAGCCACGAGCCCCCTCTCCATGTAAGATATGCCCCAGGTAATGAAAAGCACCGAGAGGGCGAGTAAGGCAAGGGATACAGTGAAGTAGACCAGCCACCTAAAGCCTTCAGGTATCTGCGGGAACTTCATCCTCTCACCTCACGGCTTGGGTACGGGAACTTTTGAGAGGAGGTCCCCTATCACGACCTCTGGCGACACTGACTCTATCTCATACTCTGGCTTTATTACCAGCCTGTGGGAGAAAACGTAAGGAGCCATTGACTTGACGTCGTCAGGTATGACATAGCTCCTGCCCTCAAGGTAAGCCCATGCCTTAGCTGCTCTAATCAGGGCAATGGCTGACCTTGGAGAGCCTCCCAGCTTCACGGCAGGGTGCTTCCTAGTCGCCTGTACTAGATCAGCTACATATTCGTAAATGGCCTCTTCCACCCTTACAGCTCTCGCCTCCTCGATAGCTGAGAGGACTTCCTCTCGCGAAACCACGGGCTTGATGAATGGGAGAGAGCTCTCAATTTCGTCTGCCCTCTTCATGATCTCTATGAGCCCTTTCCGCGAAGTATAACCGACCCCCACTTTCAGCAAGAACCTATCTAGCTGAGCTTCAGGGAGGGGGAACACGCCTTCAAATTCGATGGGGTTTTGAGTGGCAATCACCAGGAAAGGTTCCTCCAGCCTCAACGTCGTTCCCTCTATGGTCACCTGCCTCTCCTGCATTGCCTCGAGGAGGGCCGACTGGGTCCTGGGGGAGGCCCTGTTTATCTCGTCGATCAGCAAGAGGTTGGTGAAGAGAGGTCCCAACCTCAGCTTGAAGTCTCCAGTCCTCTGGTCGTATATGCTGCTCCCCACTATGTCGCTCGGCAGCAGGTCGGGAGTCATCTGAACCCTCTGAAACTTCAGGGCTGTGAGAGCTGCTATTACCTTGGCAGCCAGGGTCTTTGCTACCCCCGGTACCCCCTCTAGCAGAACGTGCCCCCTAGCTAAGAGGGTAACTGTGATGAGCTTTACCTCGAGCTCCCTCTCCACCAGTAGTTGGTTAGCTTTCTCTACAACTTTCGTTAGCGGACTCAAGGGGCTCTCCGTTGCAAAGGTCATAAAATAAGGTTATAAGAGATAATCAAAGTTACGACGTTACGCTGGTCACCTGAGCTCTCTTCAGGAGGACGAAGGGGACGATGCTGGGAGTGTCGATCTCCCACCACTTCAGCTGCCACCTCTCCCTCGAGAGACCCTCTATGTGCATCAAGAGCTCCGGCATAGATCCGGTTATCCTCACCCTTCTCGCGCATGCCACCGGCCTACCCCTCTTCACTATGAAGAACGCGTCCCTCGTGACGGTGGAGAAGAGGCCCTCGACGTGGTTCTGGAACCTGGTGTACCAGTTGTTCGTAGCATATAACCCATCGCCCAACGCCTCCAGAAGCTCGCTCTCCCTCAGATCCCCTCCCTCAATCTCTATGTTGAACAGCCTGGGCAAGATGAGCCCTGCGTTCCCAGTGGACTTTTGGCCTGTGAGGCGAGCCGTCTTGCTGTTATGGAGAAGCCCCCTAAACGACCCCTTCTCTATGAGATATTTGTCCGACGTGGCGACTCCCTCATCGTCAAAGCCCCGATAGCCCGGCAACCTGCTGTCTCTCGGCACCTCCTTTATGCTCAACTCCTCGCTCGCGACGACAGCTCCCGGCTCTTTGCCCTGGAAGAAGCTGAAGCCCATGATGACAGATCCAGCGTTAGCCGCCTCTGCCACATGCTCTAACAGGTTTCCGGCAATCATGGGCGAGAGGAGGACCCTATGCTCTCCCGCTGCAGTCTCCTTTGGCAGAGAGTGGCACATCTCTGCCAAATCCGATGCTCTGACAAGAGCCTCCACTGCCATGCGAGGCTCAAGAGAGGTAGAAACCCAGGCCCACTGACCGCTGTCGTCTCCCTTGAAAACGCGCAGGTAGCCGTTGTAGCTGGTGATCTCGTAGCCTAGATCCAGGCCGTTGCTCCCGAGGTAGTGGCTGTGGGAGTGCTGCGCAGAGATCATCCCTGCTACGTCCTTCTCCTGCAGGTCTATGGTGAGGGCCGACGCGTCCCCCTCAGCCGCTGCCTCCTTTATCTTCCTGTCCACGAAGGAGAGGGAAACGCCTGTGGGCTCCGGCAGGGGGGCGTAGAGGGGGGAGGGGGTGAGCTTCTCGATCATAGCGGGCAGCTGGGCGAGAAGGGGGGAGGGCTCCTGGGCCGTGTAGGTAGCCACGTTCATCCTGCCGCCCTTCGTGGCGTAGACTGTAAGAGAATAGTCCTTCCATGCCTGCGTGACGCTGACCTCCCCGTTGGCGTACTTTACCATGACGGAGGACACGAGGCCTGCGCTGACGAGGTACTCGTCTACTTTCCCCGCCAGGAGTCGGGCGGCCCTCTCTGCGATCTCCCTTGCCATCACTTCACCCTCACCCCTCTCAGCAGCACGTGAGGTCCTCCCATGGTAACGGGCAGGGGCTGAGGCGGTTCTCCCTTGCCGCATGTGCCGGCTGAGAACGTGAGGTCTTTGCCAACGGCGTCCACGCTAGAGAAGAACTCCCTCGTGTTTATCTCCAGCACCACGTTCCTCACGGGCTCCTCTATCCTCCCCCCTCTTATCACGTAGGCCTCAAGGCCTACGTAGCGGGCGCCCCACCGGTAGTCGTCTATGTTCCACTCCATGTACTTCGCTATGTAAACTCCCTCCCTCACGCTCTCTATTATTTCCTCGAAGCTGTGATCCCCGGGCGCCATGTATGTGTTAGCCATCCTCACTATCGGCTCGCTCCGGTGATCTATGGCCCTAGCAGAGGCGTTGCTCTCGAGCCCGTAGGCGGCTGCGGTCTCCCTGTTGTGGAGCATCTCCGCCAGCCTCCCCCTGTCTATCAGCGTTCTCTTCCTCGCTGCCACCCCCTCGTCGTCGTAGAGGTAGAAGCCGTAGCTGCCAGGGATGGTAGGGTCGTCGTAAACGCTGACCAGCTCGCTCCCTATCTTGCCCTCCTTGAGCTCCCTCCTGTAGCTCAGGCCTGCTTGTGCTGCCTCCCTCCCCATAATCCTATCTGCCTCGCTCGGATGTCCTACCGCTTCGTGCATTGCGAGGCCCACTATCTCCGGCCCGAGAACTACGTCCATCGTCCCCTGAGGCGGGCTCTTGGCCTTCACTAAGTTGATGTGGAGGCTGTCCAGGTCTCGAGCCATTTCCTCTGCCACTCTCAGGGAGCTCACCGCTTCGTAACCGCCAGAGGCCCCCAACTGGTTCCACCTGTTTGCCCTCCTCTCCCCGGCGCTGGCCGTTATGTTATAGAAAAGGGCGACCCGCGGTATCCTGCTCTCCACCATCGCTCCATCGTTCGTCACTGTCAGCTTGTGTTCTATCCTCTCGCCGTAGGAGAGGGTGTAGCTGTTCACCTTCATGCCCTCCCTGCTGAAGTCCACGCTCTTGAGCCTTTCAGATAGGTCTGAGATTTTGTCCTCCAGGCTCATGTCCAGGAGGGGCTTTCTCTCCACCACGCTGTACCTAGCGCTCCCTAGGAAGGCATGACCTACGGAAGTAGCCCTCTTCACCTGTCGAAGAGAGCTCCTTGCAGCCGAGATCGCTCTCTGCAAGGCCTCTCTAAGGCCGGAAGGGGTTAGGTCGGAAGTGGAGGAGAACCCCATAGAGCCCTTGTAGAGAACCCTAATGGCTACGCCTTCCGTCAACGGTTGAGACGCTCCGACAAGCATGCCGTTGTAGAACATCAAGCTCTGGCCCTCCACGCGATGATATCTTGCCTCCGCGTACTCTGCGCCGTTAGAAGAGGCCTCCTCCACCAGCCTCTGGAGCTCGTCTATGGATACCACTCAAAACACCAGGTGTAAGAGTATAGGGGGCTTATATAGTGAATATAGGCATGGGCTCTAGTAAAATGGATGGATGACCTAACGACGGTCAACTGAGCTAGATGCGATGAGGAGCGTTCACCTGGGGGACAACGCTTTTCTTTAAGTCATTTGACGTATACAAGCATGGATATCCCGTTATTAACTTCGTCTATTAACGTAATATTGGTGATAACTGTGTTAGCGAACGCATACCTGAAGGAAGAAGTTGCGAGGACATGGAGGACGGATGAGAAAGAGCTGGAGGTCTACTTGGCCCTACTTCTAGGACTCGGCTGCTAGCTTTTTCTGCTGAAAGCCCAGCCCACCGCTAGGAACAGGCTGGAGAGGAGCAACACCGCTACTGAAGAGGGCAGCCCGTAGATGCTCAGGAGGAACACCTGCATAGGCTTACCATAATACATCATGAGGAAGACCACGAGACTGAAGCCTGCAAGAAGAGACAAGATCGCGCTCCAGGCGGGAACTCTAACGTTGAGCCAGGCAAGCAGGGTAACGGGGGCTAGCGGGAGGAGCATGGTGGTGGTGAGCACAGCAAGGTCTACAATGTAGCCTACCCTCGCATATGCAACAGAGGCAGCAACGGCTACGAGGAACGCTGCGGCTAGATAGCCTAGCTTCATCCTCCTCTCCTCTGGCAGCACGAAGCCCAGCTCCCTTGCCGCTACCCCGGCGAGACTGAGCACTATGCTGTTAGCCGTCGTCACTGCAGCAGCGATTATGCTCACGAAGATGAGGGAGGAGAGGAGAGGGTGCATTAGGGTCAGGAGAGTTGGCGTTACCAGATCCCTCCGGGAGGGTTCAACGTAGGGCACCAGCCCCCCCTCCGCAGCAGCCCTTGCCAGGAGCCCTATCGTAACGGCAAGCACCGTGTAGAGAAGCCCGAAGACGGCAAAGCCCCTTACCATCAGCGCAAGGCCCTCCCTGTCTCGCGGGATGAACAACCTCTGGACCACCTGTGGGTGGATCACGGCAAACAGCATCCAGGGAAGGGTGAAGGAGAGGAAGACGTGAGGGGTCCAGAAGCTGCTCATGCCGAGGAGCCCCTTGTTTGCGAGCAGCTCAGTTGCTGCAGCGAGGCCTATGTTCTGCTGGACGAGGAGGAAGAGCCAGAAGAAGTAGAGGGTGCCTGCGAGGAGCATGAAGAGGCCCTGGAAGGCATCGGTTAGGGCAACGCTCCAGATGCCTGCGATGAGGCTCCATATGAGCACTAGGAGCGCCCCGAACAGAACGCCGAGACCGTAGTGCTCCTCTCCGCCCATCATCTTCCCAAATATCTCCCCTATGCCCTTCATCTGTAGGGCTGTGTAGGGAACGAGGGAGATGAGGTATATGAGTGCAACAACGATCCCTATCAGCTTGCTCCCGTAGTGATCTGACAGCATATCTGACGGCGTTATCCACCCCCTCTCTCTAGCCCTCTCCCAAACGCGAGGGGCGAAGATAATCAAAATGGCAACTGTTGCTACAAGGTAGAGCAGCTCGAAGCCGTGAGCGCCCACGCCGGTCGCGTAGGAGAGCCCTACTAGGCCAACCATCATGAAAGCGCTGTACGTCGTAGCGGCGTAGGTGAGGGCCGCCACTAGCCCTCCCACTCTGTAGGAGCCTACGTAGAAGTCCCTCTCCCCTGGCCTCATGAACCTCCTGCTATACACAGCGATGAGAGTGCCGAGAACGATGTAGATGATGAAGAGGAGGACGGGAAGCATTACCTCCACCTCCTAGTTTCCAGCCAACCGATCAGTATCACAACGACCGTGGAGAGGGTCCAGAACCAGTAGAGGAGCCAGTCTTTCTGCCTAGCGAAGACCGTGTAGGGCAGCACGAACATTAGAGCTATGATCGCTAGCATGATCAGGTAGCTCCTCTTCACCAGCCTCACCACTTGGAACAGTTGTCCAGGAATTAAATATTTTAACAAAGCTATTAGGTCAGACGCTCCAGCCGTAGTTGGGTAATCGGATGGAGCAGCGAGACCTGGAGCTCCTCGACCTGCTGGAGAAGGAGGGCCCCAGCACCATCTCCACCCTTGCCTACAAGCTGGGGATCGCCAAGAGCTCTGTCTCGCGGAAAGTAAGATTGCTCAAGGACATGGGACTGGTTGAGATGAAGAGAATAGGCGGCATCACTCTAGTTTACAGGATCGCAGGGAAGCAGCCGCCAGGGACGATAAGGATAGGGCTTCTCCGCGCCAGCGAGTACCCCTACGTGATCGACTTCGCGAGGAGGCTGAGGGATAGATACAGCAGGGTTGAGCTCATCGTGTATGATGAGGCTTTCAGGCTAGGCATAGACCTGGCGAGTAACAAGGTGCAGCTGGCCTTTGCTCCCGTCCCTACCCTCCTCCTCGCTCATAGAATAAGCGCAGGGAGAACGAGCATAATAGGCGGCGGGAGCGGCGGGGGAGCTCACGTCATAGAGGGAAGGGAGGGCTTTGGGCACGCAACGACAATGGCTTCTTCCATGGAGCTCTGTGCTGAGATGATGAGATTGGAAGGCCCCAGAATTTACAAGAGGAGCGGGAAGGAGATCTTGGACGCGGTGAAGAGGGGAGAGACGAGGCAGGGAGTGGTGTGGGAACCCTACGGCTACTTGGCAAGGAAAGAGGGGCTAAGGGCAGAGGCCTGCGATCTCCCCCTCTGCTGCCTTCTTGGCGCTCATGAAGGCGTAGAGGGGCTAGATCACATAGCGAGGGCCCTTAGCGAATCGATCAGCGCCTCTAGAAGATCTTCGGACTTTCGCTCCTATGCAGCCCTCGTAGGGCTAGAGGAAAGCGTTATCAGAGAGACCACAAGCTCTTACGTCTTTTACGAGGAGGTCCCGCTAGAAGTACTGAAAAGGCTCTGGCCGCACGTGAAGTCGTCCCTCCTCCCGGAGGACGCAATAAACAGGGCCGTGAGATCTAGTCCCACTTCTGGATGAGCCCTCTGCCCGGCCACCAGTTGTACTTCCCGAAGACCGACATGATGGCTGGCACTAGCACAGGCCTCACGAGGAAGGTGTCCACGAGGATGGAGACAGCTACAGCAAGGCCTGCCTGCTGCATGATAACGATCTCTGCCAGGAGCAGAGAGGAGAAGGCCCCTGCCAGGATGATGCCGCAGACAGTGATCACTAGCCCCGTCTTCTCGACTGCGCTTACTATGGCACCCGCTTCTCTCTTCCCTCCCTCTAGTTCCTCCCTGATCCTGGAAGTGAGGAATATGTCGTAGTCCATGCCGAGCGTTATCATGATGCCCAGAACGGTGATGGGGATAACCCAGTAGATGGGGGAAGAAACTTTGGTGCCGTATATCTCCTCCCCTATCATCCAATGGAAAACCATTGCCACCACTACCATGCTGAACACGGAGCTGAACACCACAGTGATCAGAAGCCTCAGGGGCACCAGCACAGAGCCCATGCCTACAATGAGATAGGCCGTTATGAGCACAACGGCCAAGGGGAGAGTGTAGGTGAAGAACTCTCTAGTTATGTTTGTGACTACGTCGACTCTTACGGCTGGGAAGCCGGTTAGGAGAGCGCCTTCTGGCAACGACTGCCTTATTGAGGACACGCTGTCGAATATCCTGTCGTCGAGAGGGTCTAGTGGCACGCCTGCCGTCACCACGAGGTAGTCTCCCCTCTCCTCGATCTGTGCCCTCTTCACGAGTCCCTGCTCGAACAACTTCTCGAGAGAGCTGTCGAGCGTCACGTTCTTCGGTGCCACTATTATGACTTGCGTAACGATCTGCGGGGGGAACGATGAGAAGGCGGCCCTACTCCCTTCCACATAAGTGGAGTCCTCCGTCAGGCTGAGGTAAACGTTCCCCGACACTCCCATCTCTACTAGGTAAATGCTCCCGAGCACGATGAAGGCTATCATGAGCAGGAGGAGGGGGAGCCGGTACCTTATGCTCAGCTCCGCCGCCCTTCTCAAGAGCCTGGTCTGCCTCTCCCCTGACACATTTATGGTGCCAGAGGGCCAGAAAGTCCTCCTCTCTCCCAGGAAGTATAGCACTGCGGGGAAGAGCGTATAGCTGGAGAGGAACGCAACGGCAGAAGCTATGCTAAGGGCGATGCCTATGCCCCTAACTGCATCTGTAGGAGTAAAGGCGTAGGCGAGGAAACCAAGGACGACAGAGATGCCGCCGAGCTGCAGCGCCCTTCCGGCCCTCCTCCAGGCCAGATAGATGGCCTCCTCCCAGGAGGCCCCCCGCCCTCTCTCCTCTGCAACTCTGAAGAGGTAGAAGACTGAGTAGTCCACGGTTATGCCGAAGACTATGGGCACCATGAGCGCCCTCGCAAGGTAGTGAACGTCGAAGTAGAGAGCGGCAATGCTCAGGACTCCCACGCTAGCGACGAGAGAGGCAGTCGTAGCCATCAGTATGACAAGAGGGGCAGAGATGCTGCCCACGAGGACAGCGAGCAAGATGATGACGAGAACTACGGTTGCTACATCAATTTTCCTGATCTCGTTAATTATCCTCTCGCTGAGATCTACATAGAAAGGCAGGCTGCCGTAAAAGAACAGCTCCCGCGTGTGTCCCTCAAGGTTCTTCCTCACGCTCTTTATGATCTCTGCCGCCTCTCCTATTGCCACGCTCTCTTTTAGGAGGACGTAAACTGCCGCCCTCTCCCCCGATATCAGCCTATCCTTCAGCTCTGACGGTAGAATATCAGGATAGGGAGCTTTCGAATCTATAAGCCCTTCGCACGCGCCGATTGCCTCTCCCATCTCCTTGCCGGCAAGGACCGACATGAAGGCCTCCTGAAGACAGCTGTCCACAGCCCCTAGGCTCTCTGAGACCAGCGCCGTTGCACCGTTCTCCGGGTCCTTAAGGAGGAGCGCGAAGGACTGGAAGGAGAGGCCGAGTCCCTCGAGCCCAGAAACTCGATAAACGTACTCTGCAATCCTCGTAGCGTTGCTGAAGTCGGAAAACGTGAAGCTGGAGAGCAACCGGACTGCCTCTGGCCTGAAGACGCCTACCGTCCTTATCATCGCCTCCCTGGCTGCCCTCTCCGGCTCCATGGAGCTGGAGAGGTTACGGAAGTGGAGGTCGAATAGGTAGAGCAGGGACCTGCCCTGGGGGGTCATTTGGGGCTCGAGGGTAGCAAAGGCTATGTCGGCAGGCGCGGGATGACCCGCGGAGAGGGCCCCTTGATATACTGCTAGGTAGGCGAGGGCGAGGCCGTAGGAGAGGTTCAGGAAGGAACGGGCCTCCTCATAGCCAGCCTTTGCCTCCTTTGCCAGGCGGACCAGCTCAGCCCTCCTCTGCACTGCCGCCTTTACGCCCTCCATGAGCTCGCCCCTTACCCTCTCCCTGATCTTTTCGTACGCGCCGTAGGGGCCCAGGACGCTCGCCTCCCGATCTCCAATAGCTTCGAGCACCCTCTCCTCTACCAGCTTTGCCGTCGCAAGGTCGTTGGGGGAGAACAAAACGACCATGTAATCGCCAGCAGTGTAGTTAAGGGATCTGAGCAACTCGAGGCCTCTGTAGCCCTCTGAGCCGGGCGGGACGAACTCCTCTTCGCTGTACTGGAGCCTCTTGTCGAGCTCTAACGCTTGGGGTATGAGGAGGAAAATGAAAAGGGTCCAGGCGAGGAGGGCCGCAAATGCATATCTTCTCACGGCCCTCTCACCTCTTCACTCCCTTGAAGCAGACAAAGCCCGCTCCCTCGAGCTCCCGGGAGGGCTCTTCGGGACCCCTCGCCTTCAAGCCATGCCTCAAGGTCCCCAAGGCCTCCACTACCTCGAAGCCTGCCTCCCTCATTAGCAGGGCCACCTCGCTCTTCCCATAGAAGCGGGCCCTTGAATAGTACCTATGTCCCTTCCTCCCTAAATCTATATAGAGCTCCCCCAAGGGGGAGTCGCGGGGAACCACGCAGACTACGGCTATCCCCCCTTTCCTCAGCACTCTGAAGGACTCCTCTAGCATTTTTCGAGGATCGTCTGCGAAACAGATGGTGACCACGATGAGAACGGAGCCTAGAGAGGAATCGGCTAGAGGGAGGTGCTCGCCAGTCCCCCTCACCAGATGTTCAACTCTCCCCCTCGCAATCCTCAGCATAGCTGCCGCCGGGTCTATTCCTATGCCTACCCCAGCCCTTTTCGCAAAGTATCCCGTGCCTACCCCGATCTCGGCCCTGGGCTCTGGCGCTGCGCTCATCAGGCTCTCGACGAGCCTCCCCTCTGACTCTGCTACCTCCGCGTTTTCCTCGTACCACCTGTCGTAATCCTCCGCGTTCTCCTCAAAGAGATCTCTTGTGGACATGAGGATCACTCGTGAGTGAAGATGAGCTCGTAGGCTTCTCCTGCCCTCTCAACCCTCACAAAACCAAACCTGATCAGCTGGAGGGGCGAGCCTGGCCCATATTCCCTGAGCGCCCTCTCAGCCACTGCATGAAGCCTCCTCAGCTCCAAGCCCTGCGGCACATAGATCTTTGTCCTCACAGCGCCCTCCGACGGCACCCACTGGATAACCTGCAGCTTTCTGCGGAGGGCGTGCTCGAGCTCCCTTGAAACGAAAACGAGCCTATCGCCCTCTACCTTCACGTTCGCGGCACCCATGAGCCTGAACTCGCCGAGGCCTAGGTCTCTCTCGTCAACAAGGATCCGGTCTCCCCTGCATATCCTGTACTTCCTCTTCCTCGCGGGCACGTCGGGATGATATGGGATCTCTGCGTCTACGCACTCCCCCTCATATACCATCTCCCTTGGCTCTGCGACTGCCATTATCCTGTCAGCCCTCCTGTCTAGGAGGACCCTGTTGGCGGAGGACAGGTTGACCCAGCTTATCGTGGCATCGCTCTCCTTTATGCCCACTGAGAGGATCACCTCCCTGATCGTCTCTGGCAGGATCCCCCTTCGCCTGAGGCTCGCTATCGTGCCGAACCGCGGATCGTCTGGCCCGAGGAACTCCTCCTTGTGCTTGGAGAGGAGCTCCCTGATCTTGCTCTTGCTGAGTATGAAGCCCTCCAGCTTGAGCCTGCCCGTGTGAATGAAGACAGGAACGTCCCAGCCCATGCACTTGTACACATATAGCTGCTTCTCCGTGTTCACCTCGTGCTCCCTCCCCCTTATCACATGCGTTACTCCCATCAGATGGTCGTCCACGCTAACGGAGAAGTTGTACAAAGGCCAGACCCAGTACTTGCTGCCCACTAGCGGGTGAGGATACTTTTCCACGTTGATGATCCTGAGGGCGGCCCAGTCCCTGATGCTCGGGTTAGGGTGAGTAGGATCTGTCTTTATCCTCAGCAGCGCCTCTCCCTCCTTGAAGGCTCCTTCCACCATTTTGTCAAACTGCTCCAGCTGCCACTCTGCCTCCCTCTCCCTGGTGGGACAGTGTTTGCCCTGCAAAAGGAGCCTCTTGCCCTCTTCCTTACAAGTGTCGATGTAAGCGCAGCCTCTCTTCAGCATCTCCCTTGCTACATCGTAATAGATCTCGAGCCTAGCGCTCTGGACGTACTCCTCATGCCACTTGACGTCGAGCCATCGCAGGTCCTCCCTTATGGCATCGTAGGCCTCCTTCAGAGGGGTCTTTGTCCTCGGGTCAGTGTCCTCGAACCTGAGGATCATCTTACCTTTGTAGATCTTCGCGTACTCATCGCAGAGGATGGCAGGCCTCGCGTTGCCCAAATGAATGTAAAAGTCAGGGTTGGGCGCGAAGCGCAGCGTCACCTTCCCCTCCACGGCTCCGGGGAGGGGCTGGACGGTCTTTCTCTCCTCCTTCTTCCTCTCCTCCTCTAGCAGGCCTGGGAACTCCTGTTGGAGGAGGGCCCTCTGCTCCTCTAGACTCATCCTGTTGATCTCAGAGACGATCTCCCTAGCTAGTTCGAGTATCTGCTTAGCAATAGGCCTCATCTCAGGCCTGTCGCTCATTATCATAGAGAGAACACTCTCAGCCCTCGCCTTTCCGCCGTGCTTCACGGCGTTCCTTAGGGCATAAGCTCTGACCAGCCTTACCAAGTCGCTCATGGCTCCCCTTTGGGAGGGAGGAGAGGAACTTAATTACCCTACTCTAGTCAAGAGGTGAGCAGTTTCACTGATTACGTACACGTACTTCTCTGGCTTTCCTGGCAGCCAAGCTATGTAGACGACTACCCCCTCCGTGTCGCTCTTCACTGAGCGCAGCTCGCCTTTCCTGCTCACCAGCTGGGCTATCGTTTCCCCCCTCTCCACCCTCTCGCCCTCTCTTGCGATTAACCTCATCGCAGATCCCTTTACCTCGAACAGCCTCAAGGCGCTGCCACCCTTCACGAAAACCCCTTCCTTGTTCCTCACCACGAGAAAGCTCTTCAAGGCCTTTCCTTCAGGACTTATCGCTCTCTCCCAACCGTCCTCGTAGAGGATCTTGCACAGCTCCCCCTTGCCTATTTCAAAGGTCTTCCTCTCGAGATCCACGCTCGCGCAGGGCTCTCCAGCCGCCTCTTCTAGGTAGAGCTCAGGCAGCGCATATTCGTCCTCAGCTGATTCCAACGGCTATTTCTCCCTCGTCACAGAGTAGTCTGCCATCAGCATCAGCACGTCCCTTGCAGCAGGATCTACTATGTCTCTTATCTCTCTCAAGATCTCCTTTGCCCTCTCTGCGTAAGCACTCGCGATCTTCATCGCCTCCACATCTGCCCCGTAGAGCTTCATGAGATCGACGACCTTCAGCACCTCTTCCTCCTTCTTCTGAACGTTAGGATCGAGGACCCTCATGAGCAACTCCTTCTCCTTCTCGCTCGCCATGCTCATGGTCAGGAGCACGAGGAGAGTCTTCTTGCCCCTTCTTATGTCGTTATAAATAGGCTTGCCCGTCTTCTTTGGATCTCCGAAAACTCCCAGGTAATCGTCCCTCACCTGGAAGGCCACGCCTAGCAGGCTGCCGAACTGTCCCATGAGCTCTATCACCTCGTTGGAGGCCCTCGCTGCTATAGCGCCCAGCTTTGCCGATGCCTCCATCATAGCTCCTGTCTTGTGATATACCATGTCGAGATAGTCCACGGGAGTGACGTCCCACCTGTTCTCAAACATTAGGTCATATGCCTGTCCTCGGGACACCTTTATACCTGCAACTGTGAGAACCTTCATGGCCTCGTGAGCATCTCCTTTACTCATACCGTGGTCTGTGGAGAAAACTATGAACCTGTAGGCAAAAGCGTGGAGAAGATCGCCAGCCAATATCGCCCAGGGCTCCCCCCACACCTTATGGACGGTGGGCACTCCTCTCCTGTATTCGTCCTTGTCCATTATGTCGTCGTGCACGAGAGTGAAGTTATGGGAGATCTCGATGGCTGCAGCGAGAGGGATGGCCCTGCTCTCTGCCTCTATGCCCCCAAGCATCTTCGCGGTGAGCAGCGCTATGGTTGGCCTTAGCCTTTTCCCGCCAGCCTTGATCAGGTGAAGGGCAGCCCTGTATAGCTCCTCCGGGGTCCCTGTGAGCCTCTCGTAGATGTAGTGGTCCACTACCCTGGCGTACTTGAAGAGGGTGAACTCTATGTTCTCCAACTCCTAGACCTCCTCAGGTAAGAGCTTAGCCTGTGAACCCTTATATAGCGGTCCACGTCTATGCCTCTCCCCTCCAGCTGTCCCCTCAGCCTCCCCTCTACTACTATGGGAGCCTTCCACAAGCCTCTCACATGCCTCTCGCCGGCAAGGAACGTGACGACCTTGATCTGATAGATCATGGCCTCGAGGAGCCTCCTCAAGGCCTCCTCCCCGCCGTTCACCAAAGCCCTTAGTGCAGGGAGGGCAAAGCCTGCCACGTCGGCGCCGAGAGCTATAGCCCTCGCCCCGTCAACGCCGTTCCTGATCCCCCCGCTCCCTATTATGAAAGCCTCCGGCGCTGCTATCCTCGCCTCCACTATAGCTACTGCAGTGTGGGTGCCCCATAGGTCCTCAAGGCTTCCAGCGGGCCTGCGGGGCTCTCCATGCCTCGCCTTAGATCTCAGGACCTCAGCCTTGATCCAGTTTGTCCCTCCTAGCCCCGCTACGTCAAAACACCTAACGCCTGCATTGTACAAGGTAGCTACGGCCCTCCTGGATAGCCCAGTGCCCACCTCCTTCACTATCACAGGCACAGAGAGGCGGGAGGAGATCTCTACGATCTTCTTGATCACCCCCCTGAAGTCCGTGTCCCCCTCGTCCTGGAATGCCTCCTGCCCGGGGTTGAGGTGAATGGCAAGCGCGTCCGCCTCTACCATCTCCACTGCCCTCTCTGCTTCCTTAAGGCCATAGCCCTTTGCCAGCTGAGGGGCCCCTATGTTGGCCACTATGACTGCCTTACTAGCGCTCTTTCTAGCTATGGAGAAGGTCTCTGCCACCCCCTCGTTCTCTATTGCCGCGCGCTGGCTCCCCACTCCCATTGCAATCCCCATCTCCTCTGCGATCACGGCGATCTTCTCGTTTATCCATGCAACGTCCCTGTGCCCTCCCGTCATGCCGGTTATCATGAGAGGGGCCCTTAGCCTCTTCCCTCCGCAGAACTCCACCTGCAGATCTATCTCCTCCAGGTCCTGCTCAGGAAGCGGGTTGTGAATTATCCCCACGTCCTCGAGGAGGGTGCTCTCGCTCGACTCCACCTTGTTAGCGAGCAGCAGCTTCACATGCTCAAGCTTCCTAGAGACCGTGCTCCCCTCCAAGGCCTATGCCCGCCCCTAAACGTTTGACCCTCTTATCTCTGCACTACCCTCGTTCCTACCTCGTTGCCAACAAGCGCATCGAGAAGGGCAGAGACGCCGACTATCCTCACGTTCTGCACCTTCTTTGACGCTAAGAGCGCGCTCTCGACCTTCTTCACTATACCTCCCGTTACGTCAAAGCCCTCTCTCCTTAGCGTTTTAACCTCCTGGAGGGAGCTCAAGGTTCTCATCACGTTTCCGTTCTCATCCAGCACGCCCTCTTCCCTTATGACATATATGGCGCAATCAGCCCCGAGGGCTTCTGCCGCCTTTGCCGTCAAGTCGTCACCGCTAACGATCCTGGTGGACCCGCCGTCCGGCAGAGCATCGCCGTAAGTGACGGGCAGAAGGCCTAGGGAGATGTCCCTTGCGAGGGGGGCGAAGGAGCAGCTCTCCAGGCTGGGGGAGAGGCAGAGGGAGTGGGGAGGGTGGAGCGTGGGGTATAGGCGGTGAGATTGAAGGGCGCGAAGAACGTGGATAGAGAGCTTCAGCATAGAGAGCTGAACAGCGCTAGAGTCCTGGGGCAACAACCTGCCCCTCTCCGTCAAGATCTGGCTCACAGCGTAGTGACCAAAGCTCCCCCCGCCGTGGACTAGTGCTACCTTCCCGTCACGGGCTTTGAAGCGGGCCAACGCTTGTGCTATGGCCTGGAGGTTTTCCTCGTCCACGGTCTCTGGCACGCTCTTGCGAGTTATGGCACCCCCTCCCAGCTTCACCACTGCCATCTCACACTTCACTGCCCTCCCCCCGCTCCTCGAGGCATAGGAGGGAGAAGCTGTTATATGTGGCTGGAGACCACAAGCAGTCCCCCTCCGGCGGAAGGCCCCACACCATGCTAGCTATGCCGTCGTGAATAGGGGCAAAGGCCTCTATGACCTCATCGAGAGCTTGCCCCTCCCTTAGCCTCAGGGAGGCCTCCAGGACGGCAGAGCCCATGAGATGCACCACTGCGCCGTAGAGCTCCTCCCCAACCAGATCCCTGAAGATTCTGCTCCCCCTCGCGCTCCTTACGCTCCGCACAGAGGCCTTGACGCGGAAGTCCAGCTCGAAGGCCTCCTCTAGGTTCCTGTAAGCAAAGGAACTACCTTTGTGTGCAGAGTACCACAGGGCCTCGTAGACGACTCTCCAGCTAGGGTCTGCAACATCCACGAGCTGACCTGCCATCTCCACCAACTCGCTGGCGCTAAGCCTCTCGCCGTGCTCCCTGTAGAGGGCGTACAGCAGGCCTGCAGAGAGGGCAAAGTACTCGTTGCCCGACCTATCCTGGCGGTGGGCGTCCACCCTGGCGCAGAGCTTCAAGCCGAGGCCCGCAGCAGCCCTCTGCCAGAGCCCTGCCAGCTCCTCCCTCCCCTCGAGCTTTGGCTCCTGACAGTCCCAGAAGGAGAACTCAGCCTCCAGCTCCCCTATCGGCGCAACGATCACCGGGTTCTCGCTACCTGGAATGGGTACCCCGAGCAGGACTGCCGGCACCGCGATCTGGAACCTCAAGATCGGGGCACCTTGACGCTTGCGTATCCCACAACCCAGTCCTTCTCTCCCGTTACGTCTCCAGAGGTGGCATGGGAGAGGAGAAGGGGCTTAGTGCCTGCTGCCCTCGCTATGTATGCCACCATCGCCATAGGGCCGGGGCCGCATGCGCTCACTCCGTACTCCTCTGCAGCCTTGAACACGCCCTCCGGATCTGGCTTCAGGAATGCCTCTAGGATGAGGGAGTCCTTCTTCACTGCAACGTCGTGGGGCTCGTAATGGTTAAGGTCTGAAGTGGCGACAACTACCGAATCTATTCCAACCTCTTCCCTTACTCTCATCGCCGCCTCAGCCAGCGCTCGAGAGATGCTGGGAACTTGAGCCATGACAGTTATGGGGACTATCTTAAACTTCTCGCCCAGCACGAACTGCAGGAAGGGCAGCTGTACCTCCAAAGAGTGCTCATATATGTGAGCCTTCATGTCCGGCGCCGCTATGCCTGAGAACGTGGAGATGAGCTTCGCCGCCTCCTCGTCTACCTCCACATCTCCCAGCGGGGTCCTCCAGCTCCCTCGCGGGTACACGGAAACGGCTAGCCCTAGCCCGGTGTGGTTCGGTCCCACCAAGATCACTGTTTCAGGCACTCTCTCCCGCGAGAGGTGGTAGTAAGCATGTGCTGCTATGGGGCCGCTGTACATGTAGCCTGCATGGGGTACCAGATAGGCGTAGGAGAGTCTCTGGCCCCCAGGCCCCGAGGGGAGCTGGCCGGGGCCGAGGGGGTGGAGAAAGCTGGCGCGAATGGCTGAGAGGAGCTCATCTCTCCTCTCTGGGTAGAAGCTCCCCGCATGATAAGGGTGCCTGATCACGTGCTGCACCGCGTAAAAGGGAGAGGGGGAAGTTAAATCCCTAGGCCTCCTCCTCTGCCACCTTCAGTGACATGAAAGCCTCAGGGCCCACGTCGAGGTCCTGATCCTGAGCGAGGATGTTCCTGTACCTCAAGATCTCCCTGGTGAGTATCCAGTAGAGCAGGGCAAGGCTCTTCCTCCCCCTGTTGTTAGCAGGGATGACGAGGTCGATCATCTCCACCTTGTTGTCCGTGTCGACAAAGGACACGACAGGTATTCCTGCTTTGAAAGCTTCCAGAAGGGCCTGCTTGTCTGTCCTGGGATCGGTGAGGAGAACCACGTCGGGCTCCATGTAGTACTCTAGCCTTGGGTTCGTGAAAGTGCCAGGAACGAAGCGTCCTAAAATGGGTTTACAGCCGACGTACTTACACATCATGCTAGCCGGCTTTTGTCCGTAGACCCTAACCGATACCACCGCTATCTTCTCTGGCTCGAAGGTGGAGAGGAACCTGCTAGCGATCCTCAGCCTCTCGTCTACCTTTGCCACGTCGAAGATGTAGTAGCCCTCCTGAATTATCTTGTAAACGAACCTCTTCATATACTTAGTGCATATCTGAGTGCCTACTATCACGCCCATCTTCTTGTACATATCCACTGGCACGAGAGTTGACATCATCCCTCACCTACGTGGAAGTACTTCCTGATCACCTGTTCCCTCTCCTTCCTGTACACAGAGTAGAGGGCTAGCTCCTCCACATAGGTCACTGCAGTGTAAAGGGTCCTCCTGCAACAATACCTCTCCACCCCAAGGCTGTCCAATGCCTTCCCCGCCTCCTCTCCAGCAGCCACCCTCGCCTTGAACTGCTCCCAGAGGTGGCCCAGAGGAGTGCCGCAGGTGAAGCACCTAACAGGGGGCAACATCTCTCATCACCTGTAAGACCTCTGCCTTCTCCGCCTGGCGCTGTACATGAGGGGCTTCTCAGGCTCTGTCCTCCTCGGATCTCCTGACAGCATGCTCCTGTCGTACTCCAAGAAGAGCCTCCTTATGCTCAACCCTATCTCTCGAAGGCTCTTACACTCCTCGCTCTCGTCCTCGCAACCGAAGAACTCTACGAGGCCCCTCGCGATAGCTATCCTAGCTGCCTCAGCCTGGCCCATAAAGCCGCCGCCCTTAACCTTGACGTCTATGTCAACAAGGTTCCTGATCTCGCTGCCCACCAGGAGGAGCGGTTCCATTATCTTTAACCTTGCTACCTCGACCGGATGGAGCTCCACCGGAACGCCGTTCACCAGAACCTTGCCGCTGCCCCTCCTCACCGTTGCGACTGCCACCGCAGTCTTCCTCTTCCCGGTTGCCGTGATCAATCTGCCTGCGAGTTTCTCAAGCGCTAAGCCTCACCACCTCTCCAGCCCAGTTCTTTTGCAATGACCGCAAGAGGCACGGGCTTCCTGGCGAGCCTCTGCGAGCTAGCCTCCTCGAAGGCAACTAGTTCCTTCCCCTTCAACTCCTCGGGCACCCCCACGTAGACCCTCAATGCCTTGAGTGCCCTGATCCCCTTATTGTTCTTGGGCAGCATGCCCCACACAGCGGCCTTGAAGAGCCTTATGGGACTCCTCGGCCTCTTCGGCCTCCACTTGTGGGAGAGGTGGCTCCTAACTCCCAAGATGGTCCTCTTGTAATAGTAGATCAGAGCAGACCTGTCCCCGCTCACTACCACCTTCTCCGCGTTCACTACGTACACTCTTTTTCCGCTCAGCAACAGCTTTGCTACCTTGCTCGCTAACCTCCCCAGGATCATGTTCTCCCCGTTCACATATACCTCTTCCATCGTTCTCTCCCCCTACTTTATGATCCTCACCCGTTGCGCCTTAGGGTTCTTCTCGAGCGCCTCCTTAAGAGTCATAACGCTGCACCCTGCGGCGATCAACTTCTCCCTCGCCGCCTTCGTGAACCTGAGGGCTGCCACGGTTACTCTCTTCTCCACCTTCCCCGTTCCTAGAACTGCTCCTGGCACCACCACCATCTCCCCCTCCTCTGAGTACCTGTTGATCCTGCTGAGGTTCACCTCTGCTCTCCTCCGGCTAGGCCCCTCTAGCTCCTCAGCTACTGCCAACCAAGCGGGGGCCTGCTCTCGCTTGCCTACGCTCCTCAGCTGCGCTATCAGCTCCCTCGTCACCTCACTAGTAGGCCCCGTTCGCCTCACCTACTTCACCTCTAGCGCCTCCAGGCTCTCT
The DNA here is from genome assembly GCA_025058835.1 of Acidilobaceae archaeon. Taxonomy (GTDB): domain Archaea; phylum Thermoproteota; class Thermoprotei_A; order Sulfolobales; family Acidilobaceae; genus DSZV01. The sequence continues at coordinate 548,963 of JANXEI010000001.1, read as the reverse complement.
CTGAGCCTCTTAATTTTATTTTCAATGACCTTTGTGGCCTCCAGCACCACCCGCAGAGGGCTCAAGGCTCCAGTTGTCTCCAGAGAGTACTGGAGGATCTTTTCGTCATACCTTAGCTTCAAGCTGCCGCTGCAGGAGGTCTCCACGCAGTACCTCAGAGCGCTTGTGTTCCTCCAGAACAGCTTGACCTCGCCTTCTCCGCCCCTCTCCAACGATTCTAAGATCTCGGGGTAAGCAGAGATGCACTCGCGGCACTCCCTGCTCACCTTATGGGCCTCATAGCTGACCACGGGAGTGTACGTTAGAGCTGATATGGTTGCAGGACTCCACTTGGCGTGCTCCCTACCCCTCCCCAACCTCGCATAGGCGACTAGGTACAGCCTCTGCCCTGCAGCAACGTAAGTAATGGGCGTCTCGGGGTGCACGGGCTTTACGTCTGGATCGCTTACCTTTATGTCTGCTGCCTTCACATAAGCCCCAGCCTTGCCCTCCTCCACGCTATAGTCCAAGAAGAGCTCCACAAAGCAGTTGGGGTTAGGCGGCTCCGCCTCGGCGCATAGCTCTGGAGGAGAATACTTCGTAATGGCTGTTTCAGAGGTGAAAGGAGTAAGCCCTAGCCTGTGAGCTATCATCTCATCGTAAACGTCAGTGCTGTTGTCGTAGAAGTACACGATGTCCACTGCCATAGTGGGCACATCCGACATCACTAGCCTTCTTATCGCGTTCACGTAATGGACGGGGAACCCATATACCAGCATGCGGAGCTTCTTCTCCTGTAGCTCTCGGATCTCTACCTTCTTCAAGCTATACCCTCCTTCCTCTCCTGCCGCCCGGCCTTCTCGTCGTGTCGTGAGGTATAGGCGTCACGTCCTCGATCCTCCCGATGATAAAGCCAGACCTTGCGAGGGCCCTTATTGCCGCCTGAGCCCCAGGGCCTGGGGTTTTAGGGCCATGGCCTCCGGGAGCCCTGACTTTTATGTGGATAGCCACTATGCCTTTCTCGAAGGCTGCTTGTGCTGCTTTGCTGGCAGATATCATCGCAGCATAGGGAGAGGGCTTCTCCCTGTCTGCCTTTACTACCATCCCGCTGCTTACCCTAGAGACTGTCTCAGCGCCGCTGAGGTCTGTTATGTGGACGTGAGTGTTGTTGAAGCTACTATATATGTAGGCTATACCCCACCTAAGCTCCCGAGACACTCTCACCACCCTCTTGCGCAGCCCTCTGGAGGAGGGGGCTTCCCGGCGCGTAACTCACGAGGGGCTCCTCCTTGAGGCTCACCAGGTAGCCGGGGGAGGTGACCCTTCTGCCCCCGATCGCTATGTGTCCATGAGTTATGAACTGTCTCGCCTCGTGAACGCTCCTGGCCAAGCCCTTCTTGAAGACTATAGTCTGTAGCCTCCTCTCCAGAATCTGCTCTGCGGTGAGCCCTAGCACCGCGTCTAGCGAGACCTCTCCGCTCACAAGTCCCAGCTCCTTCAGCTTGTCGAATATAGCCTTCAGAGCGGCCTCCCTAGCTCCAGCAGGAAGTCCCAGCGTCGCCCTCGCCTTATGTCTGAAGTTCCTAGCGAGGGTCTCTGCCTTCCAGAGCTCCCTCTTGTTCTTAAGACCGTACCTGCCTATCAGCTCTATCTCCTTGACCAACCTCTCTTTTATCCATGGATGCTTGGGGCCTTGCCAGGTCCTGCTAGACTTCTTTGGGTCTCCCAGTTCACGTCACCCCTGCTTCTTCTCCTCCTTCTTCTCCTGCTGAGGCTGAGCTCCCTTCTTCTTCCTAACTCCCACCGTCATCCCGAGCCTGCCCGTGGTCTTGGTGCGCTGCCCCCTAACCTTATAGCCTAGCTTGTGCCTTATGCCCTTCCAGGTCCCGATCTTTATCTCCCTCTCTATGTCCTTCCTAACGTAAAGTATCAGGTCGGAGCCGATGAGGTGCATGTCTACTCCCGTCTCCACGTCGTTCCTCCTGTTGTACATCCAAGTGGGCATGCCTAGCTTGGTGATGTTCTGGAAGGCCTCCTCGATCTTAGCCACCTGCTCTTCTGTAAGATATCCTACGAGGAGTTCAGGGTTGAGGCCTAGGTGCCTCACTACAGCAAGCGCCGTGGAATAGCCTATGCCTTTAATGGAGGCGAGCCCCCAGAGTAGCTTCATGTTGCCGTCGAGGTCTGTGCCCAGCACCCTCACTATGTACTTGAACTGCGTCTCAACTCCCTGCGAAGCTTCCATAACAGCTTCACGCCCCTCTCTCCTGCTTCGAAGGATTTATAATGGCCTTACGCCCCCGCCTTTGCCCTGAGCTCCTTTGCTTTTTCAACTATCTCCTTTACTAACGGCTCTGCCTCGCCTGCCTCAACTATGGCAACGCTCGAGGCTTGGACCTCTATCCCTGCCGCCTCTCCTAGCCTCTTCTTGCTGGGCACATAGATGTACGGTACCTTCTTCTCGTCACAGAGATAGGGTAGATGCATTACTATCTCAGCCGGATCTACGTCAACGGCTATCACCACCAGCTTCGCTATGCCCCTCTCTGCTGCCTTCGTGGTCTCGTTCACGCCTTTCTTCACTTTCCCCGTGTCCTTTGCCTTGCTCACGGCCTGGTATACCTTCTCTGCCAACTCATCCGGAACCTGGAACCTCACATGAGGTGCCTTGGGCATCTCATCCTCCTCCCCGCTAGGTCGTCCTGCTCCTTAACTCTAACAACCCTTATAAGCCTATGGACGACGCTCAGTGGAGGATGAGCTATGAGCTGCCTGGAGAAGTTGGGACCAGGGAAGGGAGCGCCCCAGCTGATCAACGTGGTTGTAGAGATACCAATGGGGAGCTCAGTGAAGTACGAGCTGGACAAGGAGAGCTGCCTGCCGAAAGTGGACCGCTTCCTCTACACCAGCATGGTCTACCCCTTCAACTACGGCTTCGTGCCCGGCACTCTAGAGGAGGACGGGGATCCGGTAGACGTTCTGGTCATCAGTAGGGAGGCAGTTCTGCCCGGCTCGATCATAGAGGCAGTGCCCATAGGCCTCCTTGAGATGGAGGACGAGGAGGGCGTGGACAGCAAGGTAATAGCAGTGCCCAAACCCAAGCTCGACCCGTTCTATGCTACCTGGAAGGACGTTGTGGACATGCCAGAGATCTTGAAGGAAAAGATCAAGCACTTCTTCGAGCATTACAAGGAGCTAGAGCCCGGCAAGTGGGTGAAGGTCACCGGCTGGAAGGGAGTAGAGGAGGCAAGGAAGAAGATAGAGCAGGCAATGAGGAGGAGAGAGGGCAAGGAATAGCATGGACATAGCCGCTGTGAGTAGGGAGGGCGCCGTCCTCCTCGGCAGGAACTTTGCTGTAGATGCCCATGCGCCGAGGCCTATCAGGATCGTCACTCACATCCACGCAGATCACATCGTGGAGCTAGAGAGGAGCTACCGTGAGTCGCTGCTGGTCGTGGCAACGGAGTACACCATGGAGCTCTTAGAGATACTCGGGCACTACGCGCCTGAAACGAAAAGGGTGCAGATGAGCTACAACAAGCCCATAGAAATGATGGGCGAAATCGTTACGCTCCTCCCGGCAAGACACATAGTGGGCAGTGCCCAGGTCATGGTGGAGGGGGAAGAGTACAGAGTAGGCTACACTAGCGACTTCAAGATGCCAGGCACTCCTCCCATGGAGAGGCTCGATGTGCTAGTTATAGACGCTACATATGGAAGCCCCCGCCTCCAGAGGAAGTGGAGCGACTTCGAAGCCATGGCCGCACTGCTTAGCCTCGTGGAGGAGGGGCTAAAGTATGGTCCTGTGGAGATCTACGCTTATCACGGCAAGATCCAGGAGATAATGGCAGAGCTTAGGATAAGGAAGGTCAGAGAGCCCTTCGTAACGGATCTACGGGGTTACAAGATGGCAAAGGTGGCGGAGAGGTTCTATGAGGTGGACCTAGAACCCCTGTTGACCAGGCCTGAGGAAGGGTCTAGCTTCGTCAGCTTTGTCCATGCAAGCAGGTTCGATGAGAGGAGGGGGAAAGCGATGAAGATATTGGCAACAGGGTGGGAGCTCAGAGCTCCCGTAGTAAGGGTTAAAGATGGAGTGTACAGAGTCGGCTTCAGCGATCATGCTACCTTCAAGGAAATCATAGAATATGTGCAGGAGGCAATGCCTAAGAAGGTCATTGTTGACGCCTATCGGGGCACCGACACCAGGATCACGGCTAAATACATAGAAAAAGCGCTAAACATCCCTGCTGAAAGTCAGCCAGAGCTCTGATCCTCTGCCGCCCTCCTGAATTTCTCTGCTGCCATCCCTATTAGAGGGATTGCGACCGCGGGGGCCCTGATGCTTTCGTCCAATATGACCCTCCAGCTCGAGCCGCACTCCCAGCACTTCATGAGAGCTACCCTCTTCTGTTTGTCAGAGAACATGCCTATGGAGAACTCGGAGTAGTTGCCACAGTAAGGACAGGAGGGCCTCTCTGTTGACTGGATCCATGTGTATGTGCAGAAGTGACAGACCATGTAGTACTTGTTGCCCCTCCTGTAAATTGTCTCGCTCCTAGCCCCGCAGAGGGGGCAGAAGGCGGACTGTTCCGCAACTGCCTCCTTTCCCTCCGCAAAGGCCCTTGCTACGGCCTGAAGAGCTAGCAGGGCCGATCGAAAGCCCTCCTCCTCGGAGTTCCCCGAGAGGGCTGCAGCTATGGCCCTCCTTACGTCCGGTACTTCCTCTTCTATCTCTTGTGCCACCTTTTTGACGAGCTCTGGGAGCTCCCCGCTCGAGTCTAGTTTCGAGAGGAAGGAGGACAGAGTGTCACTCTCCCTAGCTCTCTCCCTCACTTGCTTGATGATCTCCTGCTGGGCTCTCTCCACCTTTTTTATCCAGTCCACGTTTATGGGGGTGCCTATCAGGTGAGCGTACTTCACCAGCGCTGATGCGAGCTCTTCTGCCAAAAGGCCTCACTCCCCCTTCATAGAAGACAGCCTTTCCTTTATGCAGACAGCTAGATGCTGCTGCTTTCTCGAGAGCGAGAGCCCGAGCGTGAGCACATCAACGAGCAGGCCGTGGCCTCTCTCGCACCCTAGCTCAGCGGCGAGCCTGTCATGTCTCCAGGAGATGAGGGCAATGCCTATGAGGAAGTAGTACAAGGAGAGGGAGAGGAGAGCGTAGAGGAGGGAGGCGATAGCCGGCGGTTCCCTCTTCACGACTGCCTCAGCGTGGACAAGCAGCAAGAGATGATAGAGCTCCAGGGTCCCTCCGAGGAAGGCAAGGGAAACGAGGGCAGTGAGGAAAACGGGAGAGGGGGAGCCCAGCAGGGTAGAGGCAAGCGCCAGGAGGGCGCTGCCCGAGAGGAGGAGGGGGCCAAGAAGGGAGAGGGTACCGCCTCCTAGGCTCTCAGCGACCCTCAATGCCCTCTCTGAGCTGTCCAACGGCTGCACCAGTATAAGGGAGGAGAGCTAATCAGACTGTCTTCCTGGACAAGTTGCTGAGGTATTCCTCCAACCTTATCACGTTGTTGCTATCGTCCACGACCAGCTCGCCTGGTATCCCAAACCTGCCCATGAAGAAATACCAGATAGCTGTCAGAACTCCTATGCTGCCCAGTAAGGCGGTGCTGACGAGCGTCATGTCCATTGCCGATATAACTAGACCTATCAAGTTGAGGGCCGTCGCTGTCAGGGGAATCAGCACGTCGCGAGCGGGGGGTAGAGCAGCTCTACTCATCTGCACCACTAGGAGCGGAGCTCCGGCAGAGTTAATGGCGCGTCCGAGGATCCAGAGTATTCCTGTGGCAACGCCGAGATGAACGAAGGCCTCCCTGTAGCCGAAGGCCTCTGTGAAGAAGATAGTTATGATGACAGTGAGGAGGCCTGTGAGCAGGGTGGCAAGGTGCGGCTGTCCATGCGAGTTCGTGGACCGGAGGAAAGAAGGAGCAGCGTTCTCCCTCGCCAGGTTGAAGAATATTCTAGCTGCAGCCAGCGTAGTGCCGACGTTCGACACGAGCAGGCTCTTGGTGGCTATCAAGAACACCAGGAGTGCCGGAAGAGGGCCATAGATTGCAACCAACTCTATGAGCGGCTGCTCCGAGTCGGAGAGGGCTGAGAGCCCGTAAGGCCAGAGAGCCACCATTGCATAGGTGCCCAATATCATGGAAAGTCCTCCGAGAATGAAGGCCAACCACATGCCCCTCGTCACGTTGCTCGTAGGACTCTTCGTTTCCTCTCCTAGGTAAGTTGCTGTGCCCACTCCGTCAAGGCTAACCATTATGACCATGAAGGCCAAAGCTATGCTCCCTAGACTTGCCTCGAAGGGCGGGAACAGGAACTCTGGCCTGAACCCTTTCGTGAGAGATAGGGCGAAGAGGGCAAAGAGGACCAAGACCTCTAGGGTTGCCACTACGAGGACTATGCTGCTCAACAGCTTTCTTACGTCAGTAAGGAAGGACGCCGCGGTAGGGTAGAGGAGGCTGAAAGACAGGACGAGAGGGAGGACGTATGGTGAGAGTTCAGAAAGTCCGTAGGAGCGCAAGATCGTTGACGTCATGAGGTAGACCGCTATAACGTTCACCGCGTTCAGGAGGATGAAAGAGAAGAGCTCTATGATCGCTTCCGAAAAGGCGATAGCCCTGTTTCGGTAGGCTGCGTAGACGAAAGTGTAGTAACCGCCTGCGCTCGCCAGCTTCCTGCTGTATATGGTAAGAGTGTAGACCCACAAGGCGCTGGCAACGAATGCCAACAGAGTGGCGATTACGACGTCTCCTCCTGCATATGCCACAGCCACCGTGGTGGTAGAGACAACGCTCCCCAACGGAGCGGTAACTGCCATTGCCTGAGCATAGTTCTCCTTCAGGCTCAGCGCAGCACCGTTCAGTTTTGCCAACCCCACGTCTCACTCCCTATAAGCTTTGCTACAGAATTTCCGGAATTAATAAAGGTTACTCTCTGAGTTAACCGCTTAAGTCTCTAAAGTAGGAAAGAGAGGTTTATAAAAAGAGACCTATTGCTACAGGTGCCACAATGCCCAAGAGAACTGTCAGAGCGGCTGCAACGAGAAGGGCTAGCCTATAGCTCTCGCTTAGAGGGCCTCTCGGGTTAGGGCTCGCCGAAGTCATGTCCCTAAAGGCTCTTATGTAGAAAGCAGAGCTTATGCCGCTGTTCAGCAGCGCTATGGCAAGCAGAGGGAGAGAGTAGCTAGCTAGTGGGAAGAATATGTAGAGCTTGCCCCAGAAGCCGAGGAGCGGCGGAATACCTAGCAAGCTAGCTAGCAGGGTCGCTGAAGAGATAGCAGAAACTCTGTCCCGCGAAAGAAGTCCCTTCAGCTCTCCCTCTAGCTCCCTCCCTCCCTCTGCTATCATGGCAAAGAGGGGAGTCTTGCTGAGGGCATAGGCAATAGATTGTAGAGCTATGCCGGCGAGCGCGAGCTTTTCCAGCTGGCTGTCAGGGAAGGCTACGACGACGGCTAGGCCTGCAAGGATGTAGCCCACCTGCGCTATGCTGCTGTACGCCAGCAGCCTCTGGAGGTCCCCCGTCGTAAGCGCTGCGAGGTTGCCGTAACTCATGGTGAGGGCGGCTATTATGGCAAGGAACAGGGCTGCCTCCCCCGAGCCGCCGAAGGTAGAAGCGATGGTCCTGACGAGGAGGGCTATGAAGCCCAGCTTTGCAGCGCTCGCAACGAATGCAACTACCCTCCCGTCGGCTTTACCGTAGACGCTGGGGAGCCACCAGTGCAGGGGGAAGAGGCCCAGCTTGAAACCGACTGCAGCTATCGCAAAGCTGAGAGCCATGACGCTGATAGAGCTGCCGTTGAGAGGAGCTAAAACATCCGAGCCCGTCGCGTAAGCAATGCTAGTGATCCACAGGGCTACGAAGAGGGTTGCAACGATACCGACATAGATGTACCTCACTGCTGCAAGCCTGCTCTCCCTGTCTCCGGGCAGCGAGATTATCACATAGCTGATCACGGAGACGAGCAACCATGAGGCAACTATGACGAGGACGCTCTCTGCTCCTGCCAGGAAGAAGAGGCCGAAGAGGGAGAGCGGCAGGAGGCTATGGAAGGCTGGATACGTTTTCCAGCTCGCTGCAGACTGACCAGCAGCGAAGAGGAGCAGGGCAGCGGATGCAGAGGAGCCGAGGAGCAGCAGGGAGGTGAAGACATCGTGCCTCAGGAGGCCATCAAAGAAAGTCCCGCCGCCCGTGAGTAAGAGATAGGCAGATGCTGCCGCAAAGGCCAGCATGCCCATCCAGCTGAGCAGGTTTACGAACTGCCTGTTCTGGAAGAAGAGGGGCACAAGCAGAGACGTGACGAGAGTGATACCGACCAAAACCTCCACGATCGCCACATCTCATCACCCCATCAGAGCTATAATAAGGAGGACGAGCGCTACTATGGATGCCAAATACAGAGCCATGTAATAATCCGTTGCTCCCCTGTGAAGTGACCTTAAGGCGTTTGCGGCCAAGCTCCCTATAGATGGCAGGCCGCTGTGGTATGTGAAATCAACGCCCTCGTCGACGTCAGAGGCGAAATTAGCCACCCTCAAGCCGTTGTTCTTGAAGAGCCAGTACAATATGGAGTTCAGGTACCACCTGTCGAAGAGGAAGTTGTAAATAGTGCTCCAGGGAGCAGTCACAATGAGCTCAGAGAACCTAACTTTGAGGACGTAATATGCGGAGAACACTGCCAGGGCAGACAGCAGAACTAGTGCTACGACAGCCAGCGCCGTGCCGGAGAGGCTCACTTCAGGCAGGTAGGACTTCCCGAGGGCAAGCGTGAGGAGCGCCATTTCTGAGTAGGTCTCAGCCAGGTAAGGCCATGCCAGGCCGAGGAGCAGCGAGGCTAGGGCAAGCAGCAGGTAGGGTACCAACATAGTTGGGGGAGCCTCGTGACGCTCCTCCTCATGCGAAGAGGCTCGAGGCGGGAGGTGCATGGTCCTTAAGATGGCTCTTACCGTATAGGCTGCCGTGAGTGCTGCTGTAACTATTGCTATGATGCCCAGGACAGGGGAGGCAGTGAAAGCAGTGTGGATCACGAGTTCCTTGCTAAAGAAGCCCGAGAGGGGCGGGAGGCCTATGAGGCTAAGCCCTGCTAGCCAGAAGGCCACAGCAGTTAACCTCATGAAGCTGGCATAACCTCCCATCTGGTCAATGAACCTGCTGTGAGCCACATGGATCAGCCATCCTGCTACCAGGAACAAGGCTGCCTTGAAAACCGCGTGGCTAGCAAGGTGCGACATGCCCGCTATCACGCCCTCTGCGATCATCTTTGCATCGAGGGCTCCTGCGAGGAGTCCAACAGATGCTGCGCCGAGGAACATGTAGCCTATCTGGCTAGCTGTCGAGTAGGCTAGAATAAGCTTCAGCTCATCAGAAACTAGAGCCATAGTTGCTAGGGCAAAGGCAGTTACTGCTCCCAACGCAGCCACAAAGAGGAAGAACGGATAGAGGTCGCCAACTATCCCTGCAGCCAGAGCGCCGCTTAGCAATATGGGCACGAACCTAAGGAAGAGGTAAATGCCCGCCTTAACCATGGTAGCTGCGTGGATGAGGGCAGAGACAGGGGTGGGGCCCGTCATAGCTGTCACAAGCCACTCGTGGAACGGGAACTGAGCGCTCTTGGCCAACATGCCCAAAGAGAGTATAGCCAGGGAGAGCGACAGGATGCCCTTGGCGTTCAGATCGGCCATCCATACGGGCGCCTTCTCCGCGATCTCCACTAAGTTGAAGGTCCCGGTTGCCAAGAATATCGTGGCTGCACCGACTAGTAGGGCTATGTCGCCGACCCTAGTGAAGAGGATCGCCCTGAGACCGCTGTGAGTTGGCTCGAAGAACATGGGGAACCCCAGGGCATACCTGTTGGGCCTTCCTACTCCCTTCTCCTCCTCATCTGTGTACCAGTGACCAATCAAGGCATAGCTAGCCAGCCCAGTTCCCTCCCAGCCTATGAAAAGCAGGATGAGGTTGTCTGCCAGGACCAGCAACATCATGCTGCCCACGAAGAACGTGAAGAACAGGAAATACCTGCCGTATCCCCAGTCTCCCTCCATGTACTTCGTGCTGTATATAGCTATGAAGAGGCTAACCCATGACACCACCAGAGCCATGATCGAGGAGAGGCCGTCAAAGTACGTTCCTAGGGTCACGTTGAGCCAGGGTATCCACAGGAAGTCGCCGCCCGAGTAGAGGGGTCTCCCTTCAGAGAAGACCTTTGAGGCAGCCTGGAGCGAGATCAGAGCAGAGGCTAAGATGCTCAGGACGCTAAGGTAACCGTAGAACCTCTCGTCCTTCACCTTGAACAGCATGCCCAGAGCTATGATCCCTGCTCCCACAAAGGGAGCGAGCCAAGCGAATATCCACGGGAACAAGGGCTCGTACATAGCCGTCACCTCAACGCCTCCAGCAAGAGCTCAACTGCCCCCTGGGCGGGGGAGACGAGGAGGCCGGCTATGATGAAGAGCAGGATGCCAAGAGCTCCCATGACGAGGACGCTGCCCTTGAACAGGTCTAATTCCTCCCTTGCGTTGATCTTCGGTGGGCCGAAGAATATCTTGCGCATTGCAACGAAAGAGTAGACGGCTGTCATTATGAAGCTGAGCACGAGCACGAGCGTGACGAGCAGGAGGCTAAGGGGCGTGAGGGGACTGAAAGCCTCTACCACGCCTAGCAGGATCAGCAGCTCTCCCCATAGGCCAACGCTTGGGGGGATCCCTGCCAGGTGCATGAAACCCAGCAGGGCAAGGGCAGCCGTGATCGGGTATGCCCTCGCGAGGCCCCCCATCTTGTTCATATCCCTCAGGCCGTGGAGCTCTGTGATGAAGATGCCGGCTATCATGAAGAGGACTGCCTTGCCTATGGCATGGCTGAGGTAGTGGAGCATGGCACCGGCAATTCCGAAATAGGTGAGGGTCGATATGCCGAGCAAGAGGTATCCCATCTGGCTGATGCTAGAATACGCCAGGAACCTCTTGAAGTCGTTCTGCTTTAGCGCAACGAAGGCGCCGTAGAGGATGGTGAGGACTGCAAGGAAGAGGAGCGCATTTGCTATGCTCTCCATGAAGGAGGGGAAGAGCGTCAGCCCAAAGCGAGCCATAGCATATCCTGCAATCCCGATCAAGTTAGGAGACAACAGAGCTGAGATCGGAGTGGGGGCTTCTGCATGCGCATATGGTAACCACATGTGCACGCCCGTAATAGCCATCTTGATCAGTAATCCCAGGACTATGAAGAGTGGGGCTAAGAAGAGGAGTCCCTCTGCCTGCACGTTGAGGAAGGCCTTGTTGTAGGAGGAGCCCAGGAGGACGTCGAAGCTGCCAGCCCCGATGCCGTAGAACAGTGTGCCTATCAAGAAGAGAGCTCCCGCCACGTGGGTCCAGATGAAGTAGAGTAACGATATCCTCATCCTGTCCCCATAGCCGTAATAGGCAATTAGCGCAAAGGAAGTAAGGAGCGATATCTCGAGGAAGATGAAGAAGAGCAACAAGTTCGACGAGAGCGCCATTCCGAGCATTGAGGAGGAGAAGGCATTGTATAGCAAGAAGTAAGCAGCCATTCCTGGAACTTTCGTTCCCTCCTTCTCAAGCTCCTCGATCCTCTGCGACATATACCTCATGCTGTAAATAGCAACGAGGGCTGTGACAATGGAAATGCCAACTATAACGGGGAGCGAGAGGCCGTCTACGATTAGGTAAAAGCTGCCAAGGGAGTATTGCTGAAGGTTTATGCTGAAGGGGTCGGCAACGGAGCGCTCTCCTGCGTACCCGACATAGTATAGCCCTACAGCTGCCGGGAGGAGGAAGAGGAGAGAGGACAACGCCACTGAGTAGCGCAGGAGATCCCTGTTGAGAGCTGAGAGGATAGCTAGGATAGGTGGTAGCAAGACGGATGTCCACAAGAGGGGCAGAGGGAGTTCCATCACACCATCGCCTCCTGCAGGGGTTCAGAGGTGAGGCTCCTCGTAGCTCTGTACATGGATATCAGCAGGGCAACAACTACTACTATCTCCCCCGTGACGACCGATATGAGGACGATGGTGAGCAGAGTGGCCAGAGAGGGCTGGGAGGAGAGCATCACGAGAAGCAGTAAGATCACGGCATTGAACATCACCTCCACGGAGAGCAGTTGCCTGACCAAGTTCCTAGAGGAGGCAACTCCGTAAGCGCCTATGGAAGCCATGAGGACGGCACTCCCAGCGACAATGACATGGATGAGCTCCACCGCGCTCACCTCCTAGCAACAGCAATTGCCTCTATAATGGTTGCAGCAAGAGCCACCATCAGCAGGATCACTACCGGAGCATAGCGGATGAGCAGCTCCCCTGCCACCTCGCCCACCTCTATCGCTACGGGCACGCTCCCCACCTCTAGGGGAGACCTGAAGACCACAAACCCGAGGCCGAGGAGCGTGACGAGCCCCAAGAGAAGTCCCCTCGGGTTCACCCTCTCCTCTGCACCACCGCCGCCCAGCATAGAAACCGATATGATGATAAACATCACAGCAGCGCCCACATATATGATTATTATGAAGGCAGCCACGAGGTAATAGCCGAGGAGAGCTGCAATACCTGCGGTGAGGCCGCCGAGGAGCGCCAGCATCCCGCTAGCATATATGAGGTCCCTTACATACACTATCAGGAAAGCTAAGGCCAGGGAGAGCAAGGATGCAAGGAGAGCAAGGGAGATGAGTAGGCTATCCGCCACCCTTCCTCTCCCTCTTCACCAGCCCAAGGGTCTCGTCCACCTCATATACTACTGGCACTCCCTCCTTCTCTACCGGCCTCAGAGGCTCCTTCTGGAACAAGTCTAGAGTGAGGAACATGTCGCCCAGGCTCTCATATGTTACATCGTGGAAGGGCAAATGATAGAGGGCCTCCACCGGGCACACGTCTACGCAGTAGCCGCAGAATATGCAGCGCTGGTAATTGATGACAGGATATTGCTTCTGCCTCTGCTTTGCGGGCTCCTTCGGATCTACCTCAGAAACCCTCACCATCTTCATGGCTGCTGAAGGACAAATACGGGCACATGCTGCGCAGCTGATGCACACCTCCTTCTTAAGGACTATGAAACCCCTATAGCCCGGCCTGTGTTCCAGGTACTCCTTTGGATAGAACATGGTCATCCTCTTCGGATCAATGAAGTACTTCACTCCGATAATTAGCGCCTCCACGTTGCTCTTCACGCCATCAAAGAGGCCTCCCGTCTTTCTCACGCTTTTCGTGACGGCCCTAGGGGGCATTCACCTCACCTCTCGTTAAGCACCATCTAAAAAGGTGGTGGGCATGGCTTATATATTATACTGTAACTAAACGTATACTACAATATAAGACCTAGGACAATGCCCCACCCAAGCCCTATGAGGGCCATCGGCAGGACGAGACGCCAGGCAGAGTCTAACGCTTGGTCCAGCCTGTACCTCCCGTACACAGCCCTCAGGAAGCTCATTATGAGAACAAGGATCACAGCCTTTATTGCTACTATGAGAGAGGGGATTATTATGGCAAAGAGGGGGCCATCGGCAGGCGGAACGTACGGAGCCCAGCCACCGAGGAAGACGAGGGACATGATAACTGCATAGATGAACCTCCTCACATATGCACCTCCCATGTTAAGGGCGTACAGTATGCCGCTGTACTCGGTGTAGGGTCCTCCCACAACCTCGTGCTCTGACTCGGGTATCTCGAAGGGGAAAGCAGAGGTCGACATCAGCACAGCCAAGAAGGCAGCAAGGAACGCTATTGGGTTGAGGAAGAGCAGCCAGGCTATGGGGCTCTGGGCGTTAACTATGGTGAGTAGGTTCAGGCTAGTATAAGTAGCTGCAGCAGAGAGCAGCGAGATGACGAAGATAAGCTCGTAGGCGGTAATGACGTAGGACTCCCTGATGCTCCCTATTATGGAGAACTTGTTGTTGCTCGCCCACCCCCCTATTATGGACATCAAGGGCGGCACAGTGGATATGGCAAGGGCTAGCAGGAGGCTGTAGTCCATGTTAGGCACGGGCCAGAACTTCTCGTAGGGAGAGAGCGGGACAAAGGCCATTGGCATAATTGATATCACAAAGGCAGCAACGGGAGCTAGGACGAAGGGCACCCTGTCCACGCTCCTAGGTATTATGACCTCCTGAAGGATGTAACGGATCATGTCGGCAATTAAGTTCAGGAAACCTCCTAGCCTTGGACTTGCCCAATAAGGCCCTATTCTCCTCTGGACCCTAGCAGCCGTCTTCCTCTCGAACCATATCGCTACCACTGCCGTGAAGAATGCTCCCAGCAGACCTACTATGAGCACATGCCAGAGGGGCGGATAGGCTATCAGATAGAGTATTGTCTCGAGCACCATCACCTGTCAGCCTCCGGAGCGAAGTAGTCAATGCTTCCGTAAACTGTGGGCAGGTCCATCAGCCTGTGGCCTGGCAAGATCCTCTTGAACACTATAGCGTTCCTTGCTGACGGAGTCACGACCCTTAGCCGATAGGGCATTGTGCCTCCGTCGCTCTCCACGTAGTAGAAGATCTCGCCCCTCCCTGCCTCACCTCTAGCTACAGCCTTGCCCGGAGGTACCTTCATCGAGATCTGAGCCGGGAGCAGCTTAACCCTCCCGCTCTTCTCGTAGACCTCCTTGTGGAGCTTTGGCAGCTTGTCGTAGTCCTCCTTCGGGATGACGGGCTCATCTCTATGTCTCTCCAGCCAATCTATGGCCTGCTCCATGATGTTTAGGCTCTGCTTGATTTCCTCCACCCTCACCCAAGTCCTTGCAAGGGCATCGCCGTCCTCAAAGACCGGCACCTCAAAATCGATCTCTCCATACACTTCGTAGGGCTCGGCTAGCCTAACGTCATACCTGATCCCGCTCCCCCTCAGGGTGGGGCCTACGACTCCCAGCTCTGCAGCTCTGTTCTTAGTGATAACCCCTACGTCCTTCAGCCTGGTCACGATAACTGGGTTGTTCAGAAAGATCTTCTCGTACTCAGGCATCCTGCTCCTCATGTACCTCACAGCTCTCCTCACCATTTGTGGGAAGTCCTGAGGCATGTCCCTTCTCACCCCTCCTGGTATGTGATATGTATAGGTTAGCCGAGTGCCTGTGAGTATCTCCGAGAGCTCCACGAAAACCTCGCGGTCACCGAAGCCCCACATGTAAGCCGTCGAATGTCCAATGAAGACTCCGAAGATTCCGAAACCGTAGAGGTGAGAGGCTATCCTGTTCATCTCGCACAGGAGAACCCTGAGATAGCTTGCTCTCGTAGAGGGCCTCTTGTCCATGAGCTTCTCAAGAGCGTTGATATAAGGTAGAGTGATGTTGCAGGCGTCGATTATGGTCATCCTCTCCACGAGGGGCGTTATCTTTAACCACTCTCTACCCTCGCTCAACTTTTCCATGGTCCTGTGCACATAGCCTATATCAGGGTCAGCGTCTACTATTATGTCCCCGTCCAGCTTTACCCTGAACCTCATGTGGCCTGAGCCGGGGTGCTGTGGGCCAATGAAGATCTCGTAGTACTCTTTGTCTATCCTCCTTACCTCTACCCCCTTAGATCTGAGCTCTCCTAGAGTACCCTCACTTATACTCATGAGGTACCCCCTCGTAAATGCTCTCCTCCCTCACAACGAAGTCCTTTCTCATTACCTTTTTCTCTGCAAGATCGGGAGCCAGGAGGAGAGGTCTAAGGTCTGGGTGACCCTCGAATATTACGCCAAAGAACTCATAGACTTCCCTCTCCATGAACTCCACGCTGTTCCAGATCGGGTACAGGGTCTCCACGACCGGCTTGTCTCTCGGGAGGTCAACGGAGAGTCCAACCATGAACCTTGACAGCTCCTCGTTGAGGAAGCTCGAGGCATGGTAAGTAACCCTTATCTTCCCCTCCTTGGGATAGTCCACTGCTGTAACGCTCTTCACATGGTCAAAACCCATCTCCTTCAGCGTCTTCGCTACCTCTCTCAAAGTTTCCCTGCCCGTCACCACCTCTACGAAGCCCTTAGCAACTTTTACCTCCCTTGCGAGGACTCCCAGCCTCACCCGAATCTCTTCGCCCAGCTCTGGGAGGCTCACGGCTGCCACCACTTACACGGATCCTCTTTAGGCATCGGATACTCCACGTCCCCTCTCCACCCCTCCCTTAGCCAGTTGCTTGCCATCTTTTTCTCCCTGATCTTCTTCCTGAGATCGAGTATTGCTCTCGCCAGCGCCTCTGGCGGCGGCGGGCAGCCTGCTATATATACGTCTACCGGCACTATCTCCCACGGCTTCACGACGTTGTAGCTGTTGTAGAACAGGCCTCCGTCGAGGGCGCATGCGCCCATGGCTATGACGAATTTGGGATGCGCCATCTGCTCATAGGTGATCCTTAGAGCACAGGCCATCTTCCTCGTCACGGTTCCCTCTATGATGATGAAGTTGGTCTGGCGAGGGCTGATCCATGGGAGAGCTCCGTATTGCTCTGCATCGAAACGAGGGCTCCAAGTTGCTGCAAACTCTGCGCCGCAACAGCTGGTAACTAAGTGTACTGGCCAGAGGCTGAAAGTCGTAGCCCAATCTACTACCTCGCCCAGCTTCAGCTTCCCGAGGATGATGTCCCTTGCCCGCTTAGCTGCAACGTTAAGGTTGCCTGCGTAAACCTTTCCCTCTCCCTTTGCACAAGCCCCGCCTACTCCAACACCCATAGCTCAACCCTCCTGGACTCCCTGATTCCGTATACTAGGAATGGGGTAAATACTGCAAGTATAGCGATATACATACCTAGAACCCTCGCGTAGAGCTCCTCGCTTGCAAGGAGCATGAGGGCGAAGAGCACGAGGGCAGGCTCCACGGCGAGGAAGAGAACTAGGTAACCGAAGTACTGCATGGAGACTGCGCTCCTCGGCTGACCGACAGGAGGGTTGCCCGATTCGTACCTCTGGTTCTTGAACTTCTCCACTCTGGCTATGTCCTCCCGCGGGCTCGTTAGAATGTAGAGGAGGTGAGCCAAGCCGGCAAAGAGGAGGAGAGCCGCCAAAGGTATGACCACAACAGATGCTATGCCTCTCACCGCCTCGCTGTAGAGCAGGTCAAGCACCATAGATTGTCCCCTAATACATAAAAGGAGGGCTTAACCTTATAAATTATACTATTTCAATCCAGTCAATATATAGAGCAAATGGGGCTAGGGGCCGAGGAGATCGTTGACTGAAGGGATGCTCGGAGCCAGCCCCTTCCTCTTGCGGATCGACTTGATCAGCTCGTCGAGTATGGCATCAGGTACCGGGGCCCACCTACTGAACTCCATGCCCCAGAACGCTCTACCGGCCGTGGCACTCCTCAGCTCTCCAGCCAGGTCGAAGCTCTCGCCTACGGGCACCTCTGCTACGAGCCTGGCTGCAGTCCCCTGAGTAGTCATGTCCAGTATTCTGCCCCTCTTCTTCGAGAGGAGGCCTGCTACACTGCTCACTGCGTCCATCGGGAGCCTGATGTCCAGCTTCTGGATAGGCTCGAGCAGAGTAGGCCTTGCAGTGAGCACGCCGGCCCATATCCCGTTCCTCGTCGCAGGGTAGAGCTGGCCGGGACCTCTGTGGGCAGGGTCCTCATGAATCATAGCATCGTGGAGAATCACTTTCAATCCCCTCACAGGCTCTGATGCAAGCGGTCCCTCCTTCAGCGCTAGCCTGAAGCCCGCCACTATGGTGTCCTTAACCTCCTTCAGGTACTGAACGCCGCTGGTCCTGTCTATCATTATGTTCAGGTTCTCGTCAATTGCCCATATCTTCCTCGCCTCGTCATAGTCCCACCCTGCTCTGTCTCTCAGTATGGCGGCCCTCTCCTTCGCATCCTGGTCCTCAGTTATGATGCCCTTTGCCAACATCTCTACGGTCTCCTCGTTCAGAGGCTCCACGCTAATGTACAGCCTGTTGTGCTTGTTGGGGCTCTTGCTCTCGAAGATCTTGCTTGCGTCCCTCACCGTCTCGCGGTAGACCACTATGGGCGGGGAAGTCTTCACCTCCACGTTGAACTTCTCCTTGAGCAGCGTGAGGGCAACCTCGAGGTGCAACGGTCCCATTCCAGAGAGCAGGTACTCTCCTGTCTCCTCGTTGATCTTCAAGAGGAGGTTGGGGTCTTCTATGATCAGCTTCCTCAAGGAGTCGATCATCTTGGGGAGGTCCTGCACCTTGAGGGGCTCCACGGCTATGGTGACGACGGGCTCGCTCACATATCTGAGGTGCTCGAAGGGTGCCGCGCTGGAAGTGCTGTTAACGCTCACAAGCGTCTCGCCAGACCTCACGTCCTCTATGCCCATTATAGCGCCCATGTTCCCTGCGAGGACCTGCTTCGTGATCTCCCTGAAGGGACCCATGTAGAGGCTTACCTGGAGCACCCTTGCTTGCTTGCCTGCGTTCACGAGATAGACCTCAGAGCCCGCCTCGAGGGTCCCAGAGAAGACCCTGCCCGTCGCTACTAGTCCTGCCTTCTCCACCCTCACGTCGTTGATGAAGAAGACAAGCGGGCCGTTGGGGTCTGCCTCCATCATGGCTTTCCCCAGCTCGCTGTCGAGCTTCCCCTTCCAGATCTTGGGTATCCTGTACTTCTGCGCCTCCCTCGGGCTGGGAACGAACCTGACCACCATGTCCAGCAATGCCTCATGGATAGGCATCTTCTTGGCGAACTGAGCTATCATCTCCTTGTTATCTGTCTCATAAGCCTTGATGACGTCTGCAAGGCTGATGCCCTTCTTCTTAACCATGGGGACGCTGACTCCCCACTTGTCCCGCGCGCTCCCGAAGACTACGTTCCCCTCTATTGGGCTAATCTTCCACTTCTTTGAGAACTCTTGTTCCCCATAAGTGTCTATCAGGTTGTTGACCTCCTTAATGATTTCAGAGAACCTCTCGGTGAGCCTTTCAGGCGTCATCTTGAGCTCCTTGATGAGCCTGTCCACTTTGTTGATGAAGAGCACCGGCCTGACCCTCTCCTCCAGTGCCTGCCTGATCACAGTCTCTGTCTGCGTCATGACCCCCTCCACTGCGTCCACAACGACTATGGCTCCGTCGAGCACCCTGAGGCTTCTCGTAACTTTACCGCTGAAGTCCACATGGCCCGGAGTGTCGATGAGGTTGATGACGTAAGGCTTGCCTCCGAACTCGTGGTAGAGGCTCACGTTAGCGGCCTTTACGGTGATGCCTCTCTGCTTCTCCACGTTCAAGTAATCTAGAACCAGCGCCTCTCCAGCAACTCTTTCTGATATCATCCCCGCTGCTGCCAGCAGCGTGTCGCTAGTGGTGGTCTTACCATGATCTACGTGGGCAATGATGCCTATGTTCCTTACCTGCTCTAGGTTGCCCATGATCTTCTCTATCTCTGCGAGCAGCTTTACCCTAGCGCCCATCTCACATGCCCCGCGCTGGGGATTTCTCGAGGGCTATTAAGGAGCACTATTTCTTCAGGGGTTTCAGCTTGAGAGTGGGCCCCACAACGCGTTCCCTGAAGAGGAAGGTGACCACCGCCCTCTCCTCCCTCCCCTCTACTCTGAGCACTAAGCTCTCCCCCCTGTCTGAGGGCGGCAGAGAGCTTTGTAACGACGCTACCACCTCCCGTGCTATGGGAGACCCGTCGCTCTCCATAGAGAGCCTCTTTGCCCCTGGCGGAACCTCCCTCCTAGCCTCCCTTGCCAGGCTCACTCCCTCTATCCTGAACGTAGCTTTCTCAGCCAGAGAGTTCTCCGACACATTGTAAATCCGCAAGACTCCCGGATTACCCTTCACATTTGCTATGATGATGACAGCCTTTGCCCCAAGCCTCAGTGCTTCTGCATGGAGTGCAGAGAGAGACTTCTTCCCTCTCGTGATCCTCGTGGCGCCGAGGAGGAGAGCCAGCTCTCTCGATAGGCTCCTTGTCCTCTTGCTCGGCCTCCTGCTAGTCGTAACTATCAGAGAGCTACGGCGGCGGTACATAGAAGTACAGCCTTGCCGTGTGATAATCTCTTATGACTGCCCTCGCTGCCTCCTCTATTAGCGGCTCCCCGCTAGACTTGTACCTCCACCCCCTCTTTATAGCTAATGACTCCAGGGCCTGGAGAGGGTCTTTCGTCTCTATACCGTATGCATCTACGAGAGCCAAGGGGTTGTACTGAAGAGCCCTCTCTATCAGCGCCATGGCAGCTGGCACAGGATCCTTGATCTCCTCTGGCGCCATCCCCCTTATCACCGCCTCAGGCCATCCGCCGTCAGCAGGCACTATGCCGGGCGTGTCTATCATGTAGAAGCCCTCCTCGAGCTTGAGGAGCTGTACCCCTCTCGTGTAGCCGTAGCTCCCGGGCACCGGGCTCGTCGAGGCCCCCTTTCTGCCGCGAAGGGCGTTTATTATACTCGACTTACCCGTCTTTGGATAGCCGACCACTGCGGCAGTGAAGGGCCTGACTTTTACCACCGACTTTATCCAGCCCCTCAGCATCCTCGTCCCCAGCCTCGACGTGGCTGAAACGTACATAACCTCGTAACCCTTTGCCTCCAAGTACTCCTTCCACCCTTCTGCCACCTCGCGAGGCACGAGGTCCGACTTGTTGAGGACGAGGAGTAGGCGCTTGTCAAGATCTTTCACCATGTCCTCCAGCCGCCTGCTCCTGGTCCCAAGGGGATCTCTAATGTCCGCTACTTCCAGCACTACGTCACTTGCTCTGACCAGCTTGGCCACATCTCTCCAAGCGGCAAGCCTCACCCCTTCTCCCCTCTATGCGGGAGGGTCTAGGGATAAAGGCGCTACCCGTCACTTATCTCTGGTGATTTTTGTGGGCGTGGCAGTCAAGATCAGGGGGCTCGTGAAGAAATTCGGGAACTTTGCAGCTGTCAACGGCCTGAATCTGGACATTGAAGAGGGAGAGATATTCGGCCTTCTCGGGCCTAACGGTTCTGGCAAATCTACTACTCTGTTGATCATAGCCACAGTGTACAAGCCTACAGAGGGGGACGTGGAGGTTCATGGTCACAGCGTCACGAAAAGCCCAGATGAGGTGAGGAGGCTAGTCGGCATCGCTTTCCAAGAGCCAAAGGCTCTGTGGGTGGACAACCCCTACGAGCTCCTCGTCTGGCATGCCATGGTTGTAGGCTACAGCTTTCTAGACGCAAGAAGGGCAGTAAGAGAGATCATGGAGGAGCTGGAGATCTGGGAGCACAGAGGTAAGCTGTTCTCCGAGCTGAGCGGGGGAACTCGGAAGAAGGTGGAGATAGCAAAACTCTTCCTGCAAAAGCCCAAAGTAGCCATATTCGACGAGCCCACTGCACAGCTAGACGTGACCACCAGGCACAAGGTCTGGGACATGATAGAGGCGCTCAAAGAGGAGAGGAGGACGATCATTGTTGCTACGAACGATATGGCGGAAGCAGATAGGCTGTCAGATAGGCTTGGCATCATTTACAAGGGGAACCTCAAGGCCCTCGGAACGCCGGCTGAACTGAAGGACCGCATACCCGCGGGGGACGTGATGGAGTTTAGCATAGAGGGACAAGCAGGAGAGCATCTGCTCGCGGCTCTGAGCAGGGCTCTCAACACAGAGAGGGTTAACCTCACTAACGGGACTTTGAAGGTGTACGTGAACAGAGCAGAGGAGAAAGTTGCCGTCGCCATAGAGACCCTCTCGAAGATGGGAGTGAAAGTAAGGAGCGTCTCGATCAAGGAGCCCACCTTGGACGACGTCTTCTTCTACTTCACCGGAGCCCAGCTGAGGGAAGGGAGATGAGCCTGAAGGACGACTTGAGAGCCCTGGCGCTGGTGGCCTTTTGGGACGTAAGGAAGCTCAGGAGGTATACCTTCTTCCTTGCCATGAGGTTCTCCTGGTTTCTCCTCCAGGTCCTCGTGTTTGGGCTGCTGGTTGCAAACATGGTTTCGGTGGGCGACCTGGACTACTACAAGTTCTATGTAGTAGGAGCCTTCATGGCCGTTCTCTTCTCTATGTCTATGGTAAAGGGTCATGACATCGTAGAGGAGTTCGAGGATGGGCTAGTTGACTATCAACTGTCTCTCCCCGTTAAGAGGAAGGTGCTGGCAATAGGGAGGGCCATCGGAGGCGGTATATCGGCTTTCCTCCACTCTCTCCCGATGTTAATCGTTGTGGTCCTAGTCCTTGGCGTGAGCAGCCTCTCCGCGGTTCTAGCTCTCGCCCTTGCATCCTTCGTGTTTGCCTCCAGCCTTTCGGGAATAGCGATGGGCGTTGCCCTCATACTCAGGTCGAGCGATAGGCTAGACATTTTGATGGGGGTCTCAGACTCTCTCCTCGTGAGGATAAGCACCATCTTTTACCCCATTGCAGCCATAAGCGGCGTTGCAGTATACTACTACCTAGCGAAGGTAAATCCGGTGAGTCACATGGTAGATGCCCTTCGACTCATTGCTATTCCTGAAGAGTATCAGGGGAGCGCGGTCTCCTCGCCTGAAGTGATACTGATGTTCCTTGCAGGGTTTGCCTTCACAGCCATCCTCTCTTCCCTTTTCCTATTGGACAGGAAGATCGAGGGGGGTTACGGCAGATGAGACCTTGGGTTATAGCAGTCCTCTCCTACAGGGACCTGGAGAGGTTCTGGAAGTACAAGTGGTGGCTTGCAGCGCTTGTTACCATGAACTTGGCCGACCTTTTCATCTTTGCCCTCATATTCCGCGGCATCGTTAAGAGGGAGCTGATACCTGACTACTTCCTCTTCCTCGCTCCAGGGATAGCCTCCATAGCGGCCTTTGCGGCTGCCTTTACCATCGGAAGAGAGGTGATGATGGAGCTGAGGAGAGGGTTCCACCACTATTTGCTAAGCCTGCCCATATCCCGCCTAGAGCTAGTCTTTGGGAGGATAGCCGCGGGGATGGTGAGAGGGATCATTTATCAAACGCCTTTCCTTCTCCTTCTCCTAGTGCTCCTGGAGCCGCCGAGCCCTCATGGATTACTTGCCATGACCCTCGCTACCTTGATGATAGTTGCCTCCATGTCGTGCCTCTCGATAGCAGCCTCTACCCTTGTCAAGAGCCTAGAGCTTCAGGCAACTATCAGGAGCCTCCTCTACTTCTTGGCGTTCTTCCTCTCTAACGTTTTCTACCCAGAGAGCGTGATAAGGGAGAGGTTCCCCGAGCAGCTCTACGTGGTCATAGTGAACAACCCAATATCTTTAGCCACAAGCATTTATAGAGAGGTGTTCATCCCAGAGATGGTACCCCCCACTGATATCAGCGCGAACCTGGCTAAGCTCGCCATATGGACACTCTTCCTCTTCCTCTTGGGCTCTCATCTTTACGTAAGGAACTTGGAACGCTAAACCCTTTGCCATCTTATTATGTCTACAGGGCAGACCTTCCTCGCTTCCTCTATGCAGCTCTCGAGCTCCTCTCCCACTTCTCCCTCCCATCCCCCCCGGATCGTTACGCGCCCATCTTCTCCTATGCCGAAAACTTCCCCGCATACAACAACGCACGCCTGCTCTCCTAGACATTCCTCCCTCCTCTCTATCCAAACTCTACGCAACTACCCTTCCCCGCAGCGAAGGGTTTTTAAATCCAGCTGCCCCTCTCAAAGGGGAGACAAATTGATCGTTTACGAGGAGGAGATCGGCGATTTCGTTTTCAGCGAGTATTCTCACATAACTCGCCCTCGCTTCCTCATAGTGGGGTTACCTGATGTGGGACTCGTGGGAGAAATAGCAGTTCAACACATAGTGAGGAGCCTGGGCCTCAGCTTCAAGGCAGGAGTGGACAGCTACTCTCTCCTCCCGCCTGTGGCAGTGGCGAGGAGAGGGGAGGTGCTCTCCCCTATTAGGGTTTACGGAGACGAGGACGGAAAGGTCGTGGCACTTTTGACTGACATAGCTCTCAACCCGAGGAGCATAGTGCCCCTCTCTCTGGCTATAGTGGAATACGCTAGGCTGAAGGGCGTCGAGTACGTCCTAGGGCTTACCGGGGCCGTAAATCCGGAGAGGGCAGAAATGGAGAGGCCCGGCGTTCATTGGGTGGCAAGCACCAGCGAGGCGTCGAGAATAGTTGCTGAGATCCCAGAGATCAAGAGGGTAGAAGAGGGGTACATAGTGGGTCCATACGCAACCCTTCTCAAAGAGTCTGCTAAGAGGAGGGTCAACACGGTAGTCCTCATGGCAGACTCTTTCCTCGACATACCGGACCCAGAGGCTGCAGCCGTCGTCGTGAGGGCGGTCTCCCAAATAATAAGCAGGGAGATACCCGTAGAGAAGTTGCTGGAGGAGGGAGAGCTCATAAAGATAAGGCTGAAGGAGCTAATGAAGGACATGAAGAGCACCCTAGCTAGGATGGGCAAGGGCTACGAGCTGAGAAGCCCCATGATATACTAGGTGAATCGCATGCTAGAGCCCAATGAGAGGAGGTTCCTGCGAGAGCTCATGAGAAGAATGCTGAGAGATTTTGAGAGGATGGAGAGGGAACTCGAGGAGACGATGAGAGAGTTCGCTGAGATGGAGAGGTTGCTGGAGGAACGGCAGAGGGAGGCAGCAGAGGGCTCTGCGGCTCCCTTGTATACTGTAATAGATAAGGACAGAGAGCTGCTCCTGATCTTCGACGTGCCAGAGGCAGAGGAGGGCACGCTCGAGATAACTCTGCTAGAGGACAGAATAATAGTAGAGGGGAAGGTAGATAAGAGGAAAATAGAAAGAGCGTTGGGCAGGGCCTCAAGAAAAGTTGAGAGGGTGAGGGGGGAGTATGTGCTACCCTTCCCCATTGATCCTCAGAGGGCTAAGGTAGAAAAGAGGGGGAGCAAGGTCTACGTGAGGGTGCCTAAGCAAGGTTATTAGGACTCTAACAGTTAGAGAGACTGGGCCGGGGTGGCCGAGTGGTCCAAGGCGACGGGCTGGAGACCCGTTGTCCCGTAAGGGACGCGTGGGTTCGAATCCCACCCCCGGCGCTGTGGGGCCGTCGTCTAGCTTGGTAGGATGCAGGGCTTGGGCCCCTGTGGTCCCGGGTTCAAATCCCGGCGGCCCCACTAGAGGATAGAGAGGAGGATCAGGTAGAAGTGGTAAACCGCTATGGCCGTTAGGTATCCTGTAACGAGAGACAGCACGAGAGCGGTGAGGGCTACTCTAACACTCCTGGTCTCGGTGTATATCACGCTTATGGTTCCGAGACACGGGACGTAGAGGGCTATGAAGACCATGAGAGCGAGAAGGGAGGCCTCGGAGAGGGACAAGAAGGAGACTGCCTCTATCGGGTTCTCTATGCCCGTTATGACGGCAAGGGAGGAGAGGTAGATCTCCTTTGCCACAAAGCCAGCAATCAGCCCATAGACGGTCATCCATGCCTTCTCCCCCTCGATGCCAAGGGGAGCGAAGAGGGGGACCAGCACGCGAGAGAGGTGCGCAGCAATGCTCTCGGAGGGATCAGGGGTGTACTGGAGCGAGGGAGTGAAGCTAGAGAGAACCCAAGTTAGCAAAGCTCCTAGGAATATAATGGTCCCCGTCCTATACAGGAAGTGCCTGGTAGTGGACCAGGCCATCCACCAGGCAACCCTCCTGAGAGGCATGTGAAGGTTGGGGATGTCCATGAGCATGATGGGCCTGGAGCTCCTTGTGTAGAACCTGTCGAGAACGTAACTCAGCACAGCAACTAGGGTCACCGATATAACGTAAGTCATGACTACGCCTAACACGCCGAGAACGCTGCCTACCGCTGCAGCAAGGGCTAGGAAGACGATCAACCGCGCCTGGCAGGGGAGGAGGGGGAGGATGAGGTAGAGCTTCACCCTCTCCGCGAGGCTCGGGGTGCCTCTCACTGCCATCAGCCCTCCTACGTTACAGCCGAAGCAGCTAACAGCAGGGAAGAGGGAGTGGCCTGAGAGCCCTACCCTGCAGGTGTATGGGTGGAGGCTGTACGCGAACCTGGGCGCAAGGCCTGAGTCTTCGAGGACGGCTAGGAAGGCGGATACGGTGAAGATGAGGGGAGCGAAGAGGAGAGCTACGCTTATTCCCCCTATAACGCCGTCGAGCAGAAGGCTCCTTAACCAGGCGGGCCGTCCCTCCAGCAAAGGCTCGAGAAGGGAGGTCCCATAGCCTATAAACCTCTCCATGAGCGCCGCCACGTTATACGAGTCAACTATAGTCGCTGCCTGCTCAAAGCCCAAAGAGGAGAGAACGACGTTAAGGGGGAACCCCGTATTGAGGGAGAAGGCAAAGAGGAAGAGGGTCAGTATAGCCGCAGCGGAGATGAAGGGGGAGAGGCGGGGGTCGAGGGTCATCCTGTCCAGGCGCTCTGTCCTGGACAACCGTAGGCCTGACCTGACTATGTTGCCAGAGGCAAGGGAAAGGGAATATCTGAACCTCGTCTCTGCTATGAGCCCCAGAGGTTCCTTCCCTAGAGTCTTCGAGATCTCTGCCCTCATCTCTCTCGCCTCGTTCAAC
Source organism: Acidilobaceae archaeon (assembly GCA_025058835.1). Lineage (GTDB taxonomy): Archaea > Thermoproteota > Thermoprotei_A > Sulfolobales > Acidilobaceae > DSZV01. Next base: position 522,640 of record JANXEI010000001.1, on the reverse strand, counting down.
AGCTCACCGGCCTTTTCCCCCACGATCTTCTCTACGAAGGGGTCTCCTTCGAGGAGCTTTACCGCTACCCACCTGGAGTTCACGCCGAGAGAGGGCTCGAACGGCTCTAACTTAGACGAGAGCTCTCTCACGTATGGCTCGAGAGGGCCATAGTTGATCTTCAGGGGGACCTGACCTTCGCCCTCAGCCACCTCTACGATGGCCATCAACAGCTCCTCTAGCCCCAACCCCCACGTAACAGAGGTGGGGACTACCCTTCTCCCCAAGGCTCTCGAGAGCCCCTCTGCGTTTATGTGGATGCCCCTACTGTGGGCCAAGTCCACCTTTGTGATCGCAACCACAACCCTCTCGCTCACCTCCGCGACCTGTACTGCCAGGTTGAGGGTCCTCTCCACATTTGTTCCATCAACGAGCACCAGAACTACGTCAGGCCTCTGGAGCAGCAGGTACGTTTTCACGACATCGCCGATCGGCCCTCCTTCCCCTAAGCTATACACGCCGGGCAGATCTACGAACTCTATTACTTTTCTGCCGAACTTCTTGAGGCCGTAGTGTATGTCGACTGTAGTCCCCGGCCAGTTTGCTACCCTTGCCTCCCCTCCTGTGAGGGAGTTGAAAAGGGCACTTTTGCCCACGTTGGGAAAACCGATGATCCCTACGCGCAAAGTCGGCCTCTCTTTCTCCCCCGGCGAGTTCGTCCCGTGATGATGAGCCGCATTAATCACTGGTCTCCCTCCCTCTCTACGACCCTTTCTGCGTAAACTTTCTCTGCTATGTCTGCGCTGAGCGCTATGAGAGATCCATGAGCCTCAACGAGCACAGGATAACGGCCGTCGTTCCTCACTATCTGAACTTTAGAGCCAGGATAGAGTCCCATGTAGTAGAGGCGGAACCTCAGCTCCTCGTCCAGGTCCGTTCCCTTTATAATCACCTTTTCCCCTTCTGCGAAGCGTCCCAGACGTTCGCGGTTCATTCGTTCTCAAGTACTGCGATTTCTCCTATACTAATCTGGTGCTATAAATACTGTTCTAACAGATAGAAAATCGTATAAGAGAAACGTGTTCGAGATCAAATCAGGGCTTGTTGAGGAGCTTCTCGAGGCTTCTCCTAACGGCCTCTACGAACTCCTCTGTAGTTACTATTGCGTTAATTGGCGGCTCCGCCACCCTGGCTACGTCTTGAGTCATGATCCTCTCCACCTCTATTGTGTGCTTCACCGCTTCCTCAAGCTTCTCTGCAAACCTCACCAAATCAGCGTTTCCGTCCCTTCTCCCCCTCTCCCTCAGCCCCCTGGTCCACGCGTAAATTGTGCCTGTAGGGTTAGAAGAGGTCTTCTCCCCCTTGAGCCACCTGTAGTAATGCCTCCTCACTGTGCCGTGAGCCGCCTCCGAAAGGTAGTAGCCGTGAGGGGAGTAGAGCTCTGAGCTCATGAGGGCTATGCTGCCCGAGAAGGCAGAGGAAACGAAGTCGGAGAGCACGTCTCCATCAAAGTTCTTCGCAGCCCAAACGAAGCCCCCCTCGCTCCTCACGACCCTAGCATATGCATCATCTATCAGGAAGTACTCGTACTTGAGCCCCCTTCTCTCCATCTCCTCCCTGTTCTCCTCGTATACCTCCTGGAATATCTCCTTGAACCTTGCATCGTAAACCTTGGATATTGTGTCCTTTGCAGCAAACCAGACGTCGAGGCCGTTAGCTATTGCATAGCCGAAGGTAGCCTTAGCAAAGCTCCTGATGGAGGAATCGAGGTTGTAGTACGCCTGGACCACTCCGCGCCCCTCTACCCTTGCCAGCCTTACTCTGGTCTCCTTCCCAGAGGAGCTCCTGAAGACTACCTCTACGTCTCCTGCCTCCTCTACTGATATGCCTATTCCAGAGTAAATGTCGCCGAAGGCATGTCTTGCAACGACTATGGGCTTCTTCCAGAACCTAACTGCAGGGATCACGTTGCTGAGAATGATCGGGGCCCTGAAGAGCGTCCCATCCAGCATCTCCCTTAGCGTTGCGTTAGGACTCCGCCAAGCCTTCTTCAGGTTGTACTCTTTCACTCTCTCTGCATCTGGAGTGATAGTAGCGCACTTTACTCCAACCCCATGCTTCTTCACGGCTTCCCCTGCCCTAACAGTTACCTCGTCGTTGGTCTCGTCCCTTACCTTGACGTGAAGGTCATAATACTCTGTCTTGAGCTCTACGTAAGGGAGGATGAGCTTCTCTTTCACTAGATGCCACATGATCCGCGCCATTTCGTCTCCATCCATCTCCACAACGGGCTTGTCCATGTAGATCCGCATGGTACTTCGCCTGGACATATATTCTGAGGTGAACTTATATGCTAAGAGCTTCCTCCACGGCCCTCACTATCCTTCTGCCAAAGAGCTCAGGGGAGAACCTCTCTATGTGCTCGACAGGAGCAGCCCTCGGCCTCTCAAGAGCGTTCTGCACCTTCTCCGCGACCTCTTCCGGGTCGGTCGTTTTGAAGTCATAACAGTACCTTTCATCACACACATCAGTCCATGTACCCGAAAATCTGTGAACCACGGGAGTTGCGCCAGCTGCGAGGGCCTCCAGCGGCGCTATGCCGAAGTGCTCCCCCACCATCGTGTGGAGGTATACCTGACATCTAGAGAGCAGGGCCTCCTTGAGGCCCTCCGAGACGTTTGCCGCTACCGTGACGTTATGAGGTCTAGAGCGGGCTATCCTCTCATAGTACAGCATGGAAGCCCTGCCTGCCACCCCTCCTGCAATGTAGAACCTGTAGTCCTTCAGCCTCCTCGCTACCTCGAGTACCAGCTCGTACCTCTTCTCTTCGCTGAACCTGCCGAGAGAGAGCACGCAAGGGACCCTGTTCTCCCTCCTTAGCTCTAGGAGTCTCTTCGGGCGGGGGAGCGGCGGGTATAGAACCTCTACCTTCTTCTTCAAATCTTCCCTGTCTACCCTCTCGTAAAGCGTGAGGGCGTAGAGGTATGCCTTGAGCGTGAAACGCGAGTTCACGAAGTTCTTCACGGAGCTCTCTATCATCTCCCCGTAGGCCCTCCTGGCGAGGAACCTGTATGGCTTTCCGTACAGCCACCAGATAACGCCCCTAACAAATCCCCCTAGCCCCCTCGAGAGCGGCTGGAGGTTGTACTTCGAGGCGGAGCCCCAGGGGCCTTCTACATTGAGCGGCATGGGGAAGTGAACGTAGTAGATGGTAGGCACTCCCCTTGCCTCCTCCCTAGTGAAGTAGCCGTCGCTAACTACCCTCACGTCGAAGCCCTTTCGCCTTCCGTCCAGGAGCCTCGAGAGGAAAGGCTTGTATATCGTGAAGAGCTTCGCCCTCGAGAGCCTGGAGCTCAGGAGCGTCACGTTCTCTGGCAACGGCTCCCCCATGACCTCCTCGTAGGTCTTCGGCTGAGGCTTCTCTAGCGTGTACGCATATACCTTGAAGCCCGCCTTGGCAAGAGAGGAGATCATCTGTAAGAACACCATGACGCCGCCACCGTAACCCCAGCGAGTGTGTTGAACCAGCACCTTCGTCAAGGCTTTCCCCATTCTCTAGCCCAGGGGGTCTCCTAAAATAGCCCGCTATTTGAGTACCGCTTCCTCCACGGCCTTCACCATCCTCTTGCCGAAAAGTTCGGGAGAGAACTTCTCGAAGTGATCTGGCGGAGCTAGTATGGGCTTCTCCAGGGCTTCCTGAACCCTCTCTGCTACCTCCTCTGGATCTGTGGAGGAGAAGCCGTAGCAGTACTTCTCAGCGCACACATCTGTCCAGGTTCCGGAGAACTTGTGCACCACCGGCGTAGCCCCCGCCGCGAGGGCCTCCAGCGGCGCTATGCCGAAGTGCTCCCCTACCATTGTGTGTAGGTACACCTGGCACTTGCCGAGGAGGGCCTCCTTTGTGCTCTCTGGAACGTTTGCCGCTAACGTTACGTTAGGAGGCCTAGAACGCGCTATCCTCTCATAGTACAGCCGGGAGGCCCTGCTAGCTACTCCGCCTGCTATGTAGAACCTGTAGCCCTTCAGCCTCCTTGCCGCTTCTAGAACTAACTCCAACTTCTTCTCCTCGCTAAAACGGGAGATAGTGGCTATGCATGGCTCCTTCGCCGCCTTTCTATGAGACAGCAGCCTCTCCGCCCCTATCAACGGCGGGTTTAAGATCGTTGCCTTTGACATAATGTCCTCTAGCCCTCTGACATACAAGGAAAGGGCTGCCAGGGTGAACCGAGAGTTGGCAAATATCTTGAAGGCCCTCTTCACCATGTTCATGTGAGCGAGCTTCTGCGCGTAAACAGGGAGTGCTAAGTACATCTTGTATAGAAGCTTAGCTAGGCGTCGCAACGGGCTCTGCGGAAGAGGGTAAAGGGCCGGGATCTCTATGTCTAAAGGAGGGAAGTGAAGGTAAAGTAGAAGTTGCGTGCGGGGGGCCTCCCATGGATAGAAGGGCCCTTGTGTGACCACCACCGCATCGTATCGGGTGCCTATGTTGTCCACCAACTTGGTCAACAAACTCATGTACACAGTAAAGGTCCCGATGCTAGCCAGCTTTCCCTCCTTTATTATCACGCTCCGCGGCCAGGGCTCCCCCATGACGTCTTCGTAAATCTTCACGTTGGACTTTCTATCGGTGTAAACTGTGACGTCAAAGCCTGCGTTGGCAAGGCTCTTAACCGTTACGAAGAACACTCTCTCTGCCCCGCCGTGTGCCCAAAAGGTGTGCTGCACCAGCACCTTCGTCATGGCTCTTCCGCTTTTCCCTACAGGAAACCAATATCTTTGCCTTTACCAGGCCATGCCCTCGTATACCCTTGCTTCCCTCGCCTTCTCCACCCTCCTCCCGTCCACCACTACCTTCCCCCTGTAGTCCAGCAGCTCGTACTCCCTCCACTCTGTAGCTATTACCACTGCCTCGGAATCTCTGACGAGGCTCTGCGGATCTCCGTAATAGGTCACTGCCTCCCCCAGCTCGCGCCTCGCGTTCTCCATAGCCTTCGGGTCGTGAACCCCTACGAGTGCTCCCCTCCTCAGCAGTTCCTTCGCGACGGCTATTCCCCTGGATTCCCTAACATCGTCCGTGCCAGGCTTGAAGGCCAGTCCCAGCACCCCTACCTTCTTGCCCCTCAGGTCAATTAGGTGCTTTTCGAGTAGCGCTAGAGCTCTGTGAATCTGTTCCTCGTTGACCTCGAGCGTTGCCCTGACTATCCTCGCCCTAAGACCTCTGGATTCTGCGAAGGCAGCGAGAGCCCTCAGATCCTTTGGGAAACAGGAGCCGCCAAAGCCGAGGCCTGCGCGGAAGAAGTGGGGGCCTATCCTGTGATCCATCCCTACTATCTTCAGCACCTCGTAACAGTCTATCCCCAGCTCCTTGCAGAGGGAGCCCATCTCGTTAGCGAAGCTGATCCTAAGGGCAAGGAACGCATTCGCAGCGTATTTCACCATTTCTGCGGTCGTGATCTCCGTAACTACCTTAGGCGCTTCTATCGGAGCGTACACGTCCAAAAGGAGCTCTTTGCTCTTGGCCTCGCCGACCCCTATGACTATCCTGTCTGGTTTGAAAAAGTCTCTCATGGCGCTCCCCTCCCTCAAGAACTCTGGGTTGGAGGCGAGGCCGAAGTCTTCGAACGCCTTCAGCCCGCTCTCCTCCTCCAGGGCCCTCCTCACAACTCCGAGCGTGGTGCCAGGCAGAACGGTGCTCTTCACCGCTATGAGGTGCCAGCTGCCCTTCCCTCTCAAGGCCCTCCCCAAGGAGCGGGAAGCAGCAATTATCTGGCTGAGGTCCTGAGATCCGTCAGGGTTGCTGGGCGTTCCCACGGAGATGAAGCTGACATCGCTACCTCTCACAGCCTCCCCTATGTCCCTCGTGAACCTCAGGGAGCCATGAGATAGAGCTCTCCTGAGCCCCTCCTCCAGCCCCTCCTCGTATATCGTGGGAGTGCCTTCCGAAAGCCTCTTGAGCTTCTGCTCGTCCACGTCGTACCCGATCACTTCGTGACCGAGGAGAGCGAAGCCCACTGCATGGACTAAGCCTACGTATCCCAGGCCAACGATCGATATCTTAACCATATCCCATCCTCCTGTACCACTCAATTGTCATGAGGATGCCCTCCCTCAGGCTTACCCGCGGCCTCCAGCCTAGCCTTCTCTTCGCCTTGCTTATGTCAGGCCTCCTCCGTCTAGGGTCACCGGGTCGAGGGGGAGTGTGCACTATTGGCACGCGAGAGCCGGTAAGCTCCATGACAATGGCTGCGAGCTCCAGCACGGTTACCTCCTCCTCCCCTCCTATATTGAAAGCCTCGCCGGCGCAGTCGCTGCAGGCACCAAGCTTGATGAGTCCTGCGACCGTATCGCTGACGAAGGCAAAGCTCCTCGTCTGCAGCCCATCTCCATGGATCTCGAGGGGCTTCCCGCTAAGGGCCCTCTCAACAAAGCGAGTGACCACCCTAGCATAAGGAGAGCCAGGGTCCAGCCTTGGTCCATATGTGTTGAATATCCTTGCTATCCTCACGTCCTTCCCCCTCTCCCTGAAGAAGGACATAGCAAGCGCCTCCCCAAACCTCTTGCTCTCCTCGTAGGGACTCCGCGGCCCTATGGGGTCCACCTTCCCGGGATAGCTCTCTGGAGTAGGCACCACCTCCGGCTCCCCGTAGACCTCTGAGGAGCTGAGGAACACCACCCTCCCCTTAACCCCTTCTAGCACCCTCAGCAGCCCTATGCTATCTGGCAGCATTGCCTCCACGGGCCTCTCCATGTACATATCGGGGGCCGGCATTGCTGCGCCGTGAAAGGCTATGTCGTAATCCCCGATCTCTGTCTTCGTTACGTCAGCCTCGATCAACTCAAAACCCTCCTTCCCCAAGAGGTTCTCCAGGTTTCTCCGCGAGCCGGTGCTCATGTTGTCGAGACAGGTGACCCTTGCTCCCATAGCATGAAGCGACTCGGAGAGCCAGCTGCCAATGAACCCTGCGCCCCCTACCACAAGCACCCTCTTGCCCCTGTAGAACTCCTTCTCCTCTTGACTTAGGCTCTCCAGGATGAGCTCCGTCTCCTTCTCCATTATGCTCCCCTGCTCCTCGAAAAGGTCATCTCTAGCGCCTTAATGTAGCTCTCAGGGGTCCCTACGTCGGCGAACTCGTACCTATCATCAAGTACTATTGCCCTCACATCTCTCCCCCTCTCTATTAATTTCTGGATCGCATCGGTTAGCTGAACCTCCCCGCCGATCCCTGCCTCCGCCTTCTCGAGGACATTCATGATCTCTGCCGGTAGAACATAGAAGGGGAGGATAGCCATTCTAGAGGGGGGCTCCCTCGGCTTCTCCACTACCTTCACGACCCTGTCGCCGTTTAGCACTGCAACTCCGTAAGCCCGCGGGTCCTCCACCTCCGCTAGCAGTAGAGCCGCATCTGAACCTCCCTGCAAGAGCCTTCTCAGGAAGTCCTCAGGGTACACCACAGTGTCCCCTGCCGCAAGCAGGAAGTTCTCGTCTCCTACGAAGGCCTTCGCCATGTAGACGGCATGACCGAAGCCTCTCGGCTGCGGCTGCTTTACCCAGAATATGGTGGAGTCCTCTATCATCGCAAAGAACCTCCCCAGCTCCTTAGCCTGGGACCCCTTGCCGATCTTCTCCAAGTACTCTACGAAGTCCCAGTCCGGAGTGAAGTGATCTTCCACTGCCCTCTTACCCCTCCCCGTTACGATGCAGAACTCCCTAACCCCCTCCTTGTACATTATCTCGAAGATGAGTTGGAGCACAGGCTTAACCAAGATCTCTCCGTTCTCCCCTCTGCTGTATAGGGGGAGGAGCTCTTTGGGGATCTCTTTGGTTGTAGGCAAGAGTCTCGTCCCAAGCCCTCCTGCAGTTATGACGGCCTTCATGATAACGTTCCTCCGCCTGCTTATCAGCAGTGACAACTGCTAGCTTGCCTTAAATTGCTGGCGCCGCGGCCGGGATTTGAACCCGGGTCACGGGCTTGACAGGCCCGCATACTGGTCCAGGCTATACTACCGCGGCTCCTCTCCCCCTTAACAGCTCAAGGCTTAAAGAGTTTATGATCTGCTGTAAAACTTCTCCAGCTCAACTACTAGCCTCCAGCTCTCCTCCATTTTCTTCTCAATTTCAATCACATCCTCCGGCCTGAGGTGAGAGAACCTCCCTTGCAGCTTCAGGTACTCTGCTAAGGGCTTCCTCCTCTCCTTCTGGACGAAGGGCTTGCTCTGTGGGCTTATCCTGAAGCTCCCCTCCATGTACTCCCAAAGTATCCAAGCCCCGGTCTCTACCGCAAGCTTTGCGACCTCGACGGTCTTGCCCGCGTCGAACCTCCATCCAGGCGGGCAGGGAGAGTGAAGGTGGATGAGCTTGAACCCTTTGACCTTCAGCGCTCTCTCCAGCTTCTCTGCAAAGTCTATGGGATATGCTACAGATGCTGTGGCTACGTAAGGTGCTTTGTGGAATAGCATCAGGAGGGCTATGTCCTTCCTCTCCTCGCTCTTCCCGAGAACAGGGCTCGTCGTCGTTAGTGCCTTCCACGGAGTAGTGCCGCTGGCCTGGATGCCCGTGTTCATGTACGCCTCGTTATCGCTGACCACGACGAGGATGTCCTCGTTCCTCACTGCCGCGCCGCTGAGCGTTGCTAGACCTATGTCGGCAGCGCCGCCGTCGCCAGACCACACCACCACTACTCCCTCCTCGCCCCTAGCATCCATGGAAGCCCTCAGGCCTGAAGCTACGGCTGCTGCAGAGGCAAAGGGAACGTGTAGCAAGGGGAAGGAGAGGCTGGAACGCGGGTAGAAGCCAGAGATTATGGAGGTACAACCAGCTGGCACCACCAGCACCGCTTTGTCTCCGAGCACTCTGCCCATGACGCGGAGCCCAATGGTATGAGGACACCCTGCACAGGCAGGGTTACCTGGCATAACTCCCCTGTTCCTTCCTTGAGCTAGCCTCGGGAGGCTCATCTCTCTGTCACCCACGGCATGTACCACTCTGCAACGCTCCACTCTCCGGAAAGGCCTGCCTCATACTCCTCCACAAAGCCCCTCAGGATAGAGATGAAGTCCTTGTAGCTTACGTCAACGCCTCCTATCCCCGCTATGACGTTCTTCACCGGCGTCCTCTCTGAAACAGCCCTCACCTCTGAGCCCAGGATGCCCATGTGGCCCATAGAAACGGAGCGATCTAACACTACCGCAGCCCTCACGGAAGAGAGCAGATCTCTCAGCTCCTCCCTCGGGAAGGGCCTCACGTACCTGATCCTGGCAAGTCCGACGTCATAGCCCTCCTCTCTCAAAGCGTCTACTGCCTCCTTCACATCCCCGCTCCACGCTCCTATGCTAATGGCCAGGTACTTGGCTCCCTCCGTCTCGTAGCGCTCGACAAGTCCTGAAGAGGTGCCCGTAACGAACCTCTTCTCGTACTGAGCACTTACCTCCTCTATCACTCTCTTCGCCCTTTCCGCTGCCTTCCAGGCATTCCACCTGAGCTCCATGGTCACATTGTCAGGGCCTAGGTTGCCCACTGCAAATGGTTTCCCTGGTTCAACCTTAAAGGGTAGTGGCTCCCTAGGCGGCAGCCAATCTGCCACCTCCTCCTCTTCCGGCACCAATACGGGCTCTGAGGTGTGGCTCAGGATGAAGCCGTCGAGAGCTATCATGACTGGCAGGAGAACCCTCTTGTCCTCACCGATCTTGTATGCTTGCAGAGTCATATCAAAGGCCTCCTGCACGCTCTCGGCAAAGCCGATGATCCAGCCGGCATCCCTTATCGTGAGGGCATCGTTGTGATCTGTGTGGATGTTCCAGGGAGGCCCGATGGCTCTGGTGGCGACGGCCATGACCACAGGCAGCCGGCTGTTCGTTACCCACCACAACATCTCGTACATGTACAACAGCCCGTGGCTCGAGGTAGCGGTGAAGACGCGGGAGCCCCCTGCGCTCGCTCCATAGACAACGGCGAGGGCTGAGTGTTCCGACTCTACCCTCACATACCTTGACTTCAGCTCCCCCCTCTCCACCATCTCGGCAAGCCTCTCCACAATTACAGTCTGCGGCGTGATGGGGTAGGCTGAGATAACGTCAACCCTCGCCAGCTTTACCGCCTCTGCCACCGCATGACTACCCATCAAGATTTTCTTCTTCATTCTCCCTCCACCACCATCTCTATGGCCTTGGTCGGGCACACGCTGGCGCAAACTCCGCAGCCCTTGCAGTAAGTGTAGTCTATCCTGGGCAACTCCCGCTGTGTCCACGCTATGACGTCCTCTGGACAGTATAGCCAACATATCCCGCACTTCACGCACTTTGCAGCTGAGACCTCCGGCCTGAACAACCTCCAGCTGCCCGTAGGTCCAGAAGCGCCAGGGGATGGACGGGAGAGGAGCTTGTTCCTCAAGTCCTCTAGGTCCTTGTTAGCCTCTCCCTCGAGGTCCGAGGGAACGTACCTCATGCCCATCATAGACCCCTCACAGATTCCCACGCAAGCTCTGCAGCTGCCAAGTTAGCCTCAAGGGTCTTGCCGCGGAAGTAGTCTCCCATGGCCTTCTTAACGCTCTCGAGAGAGGCTATGTTGAAGGTCTTTGCCATGGCTGCAGCCATAGCAGTGTTCACCAAAGGCCAGCCAGCAACTAGGAGGCCTAGCTTGAGGGCAATGCCCGTAGCGTCTACATAGAAAACGCGCCTCTCCCCTAGCACCACACCCTTCTCAGAGTTGAGGAGCAAGGGAACAGGAGGGGGCGCGAGCTTGTTCACATCCGTAATCTCTATAATGCGGCGGCTGAACACGGCAACTCCCTCCGGCTCCCTCACAGCTGACCTCCTCCTTATGGGCTCCTCCGAGACCCTCAAGTAGCTCCTTACGATAGCACCCCTCCTCTCTGCCCCGAACTCCGGCATTGCCTGAGCCCACCTGCCCTCAACTGCTGCTGCCGTGGCGAGTATGCGAGAAGCTGTGACCCCTCCCTGCCCCCCGCGGCTCAGTATCATGAATTCTCTTAACAAAATCCTCCACCCATATTTTTGTATAGATTGAAGAGTAATAAAAGTAGCATACGTATTATAGGCACGAAAACTCCGCTTAAATCGATGATAATTATGGAGGAGCGTTTCTACCTGGCAGCAGGCCCCGTGACGGTCACGATAGCGAGGGGAAGCGCGGAGGTGTTGGGCTATGAGGTCTCCCAAGGCTCCTCCTTCATAGTGCCAGTGGGGAGACACGTTCTGCTAAAGGTGAGAGGGGAAGCCGTCGCCAGGTCGAGCAGCGGAGGCCTCATCCCGGCATCTCGAGAGAGTTACGCAGAGTTCGACCAGGTTGCCTCGCTTGCCCTCGAGGGGAAGAGGGTCATGATAGTAGGCCCAGTAGATGCCGGGAAGAGCACCCTCGCAGCCTGGATTCTCAACAAGGCCCTGTCTGCGAGGAGGGACGCGCATTTCCTCACCATGGACGTGGGGCAGAACGAGGTCTTCTGCCCAGCCTTTGCCGCCCTGAGCTCTGCTGCTCCCCCCGTCATACCCGGGAACCAGGGCTCTTTTCCGCACGTAAAGCCTTGCTTCGTGGGCTCCTTTTCTCCGGCAGAGTCCCTCGCCAAGTATTTCTCCTGTGCGGAGAAGCTCTCGCGCGAGGTCTCCGGCCTTTTGGTAGTGGACACGGATGGATGGGTCGATGGGGAGGGAGCTCTGATGAGTAAGGTAAAGCTGGCAGAGGCGGTGAGGGCAGACCTTGTCATCGCGGTGGGGCTGGAGGAGAGGGCGAAGTTGTTGGAGGAGAAGTTAGCAGCAGAAGTGATCGCGGTAGCTAGGCTGGCGAGGAGGGAGAAGAGCAAAGAGGAGAGGAGAGTCCACAGGGAGAGGTTGATAGCACAGAAACTGATCGGGGCGAAGCAGAGGCTGCTCAGAGCAGAGGAGCTGGAGCTGGAGGGGCTTGAGCTCTTCAGGGGGAAGCCGCTGAGGCTGAACAACCCGTCCACAGTATATGCAGAAATGGGAGAGGGAGGGCTGATAGTCGTTTATAGAGGGGAGAGACCTCCTCTCGGCGAGGGAGTCAAGCTCTTGAGGGAGTCGTGGGAGAGGGGGCTATTGGTCTCGGTGGAGGGCGATGGGATTCACGTAGGGGTGTTAGACAAGATCTATTACGAGAAGAAGTTGCTGAGAGTGTTCACAAATTATGAAGGGAAAGTGAAGCATTTGGAGGTAGGAAAGGCACGGGTAGACCTGCAGTCTCTCGGCCTGTAGCTCATTTCTCCATGAGCTTTACGGCTACTTTGGCAGATGTCAGGAAGACGATAACGGAAATTATCCCAAAGAGGGCTAGGACTAAGTACGGATCTTCCATCGGCTTGCCCACGAGGAAGTATCTCACAAGGTCGGCGCCGTGGGAAAGAGGGTTGACCTCTGCGATGAGCCTGAGCCAGGTCGGCATCTGTGCCGTAGGGAAAAGCACGCTAGAAGCAAAGAGGAGGGGCGTGTTAACTAGGTTACCTATTGCGAACAGCCCTTCCGGGTTGTCCATAACGAAGCCTGCCAGCATGAATATGCTAGATAAGATGAGAGAGATGAAAGCGACAGTGAGGAGAGCCAACAACAGATCTGGGGGCGTGATGTCCGCCTTGAGCTGGAGTCCTGCTATGTACGATACTGCCATGAGGAACGCAGTGAGCACCACCACTCTAGTAACGGAGGCCAGTACCTTTGCAGCGAATATGCTCTCCCTGTTTATAGGCGTCACGAGGAGCCGATCCATGTAACCTAGCCTTCTGTCGAAAAGGGCGCTGGCGCCGGCAAAGGAGGCCTGGAAGAGGGCAAAGGCTACCGTCATCCCTGCAGCAACGTAAGTAAAGTAGTCCTGAGTGCCGAACAGCTCTACGATCTTTGCCCTCAGTAGCGCAACGATCTCGTCAGCATCTTGCGGCAACAGGTTGATGGGATTGAAGCTCTTGCCGAAGAGGAGGATCCAGAATATGGGCGAGAAGAGCGAGATGAAAAGAACGGGCTTCCGCCCTAGCCACTTCTTCATCTCTCTGTACCAGAGCACGTAGGTCTCCCCTAACACCTCACCTCACCTTCCTCATGAAGACTCTCTGCCTGAAGGCATCGAAGGACTCCTCGCGTAGCCTTCTCCCGGTGATCTCTATGAACACCTCCTCCAAGTTCGGTTTCACTATGTTTATCGACCTGACCCTCTTGCCGTTCAGCAACCCTATCACTTTCCGGAGCACCTCTTCGCTCTGCATGGAAACGACTATCTGGCTCGAGTCCCCCTTCACCTCTAGCCCAGCAATGGTCATCTCCCTTACTAGAGCGTTCGCATCCTCGTCGCTGTACAACTCGACGTAAAGCCTGTCTCCTCTTAGCTTACTCTTTAGCTCCTCCGGCGTCCCCTCTGCTTTCAGCACTCCCAGGTCGATGATCCCTACCCTGCTAGCCAACGTCTCGGCCTCCTCCATGTAGTGGGTCGTCAATATCAGGGACCTTCCCTCCTTCTGGAACTCCCTGATCAGATCCCAGATGGTCCTCCTGGTCTGAACGTCAAGCCCGAGGGTGGGCTCGTCAAGGAAGAGGACTGGGGGGTCGTGGACTAGGCTCATAGCGATCTCGAGCCTCCTCCTCATGCCCCCGCTGTACGTGGAGACCCTTCTTTCGGCGCTCTCCGTAAGCCCAACTATCTCCAGAGCTCTCTTTGCCCTCTCCATGGCCTCTGAGCTCGAGTAACCGTAAAGCCTCGCTTGAAGGTAGACGTTGTACAGACCGGTGAGCTCGTCATCTGCCGTCAGGTCTTGTGGTACAACTCCTATGACCTTTCTTACCTCCTTCGGTTCCCTTACCACGCTGTAGCCCATCACGTACCCATCGCCCGAAGTTGGCTTCAAGAGCGTGCTCAACATCTTTATAGTCGTGGTCTTTCCGGCCCCGTTAGGGCCGAGGAGAGCATAGAGTTCCCCTTTCCCCACACGAAAACTCACTCCCTTCACTGCCTCAAAGTTGCCGTACTTCTTCGAAAGCCTTTCAGCCCTAACCGGATCCATTTTCCCCCGCTAGGGACCATCAAGCGTTTAAAGGGATTATATTGATGTTATGAACAGAGGTGAGGAAGGTGAGGAGCTTTCTCCTACGCGTACCAAAAGGCGCAGAGCTCCTGAGCTTTTTAAAGGAGTTCGCGAGGAAGAACGAGATAAAGAAGGCAGCCGTTTTTGCTATAGGATCTTTCGAAGATGCAACTCTAGCCTACTACGACCTGGAGACCAGGAGGTACGAGCCAATAGAAGTGAAGGAGAGGACCGAGCTAGTCTCCCTCAGCGGCAACATATCTCTCATGGACGGTGAGCCCTTCCCTCACGTTCACGCTGTGCTAAGCAGAAGGGACGGGAGCACTGTTGGCGGTCACCTCATGAGAGCCTCAGTTTTCATGGTAGAGCTCTACGTAACAGAGGTGCCTGGACCGCTGCTGGAGAGGAAACCTTGGGAGCACGGGCTGAAGGTATGGGAGCTAGAGGGCTAGTCCCAAGGCCTTATGACTACCACTTCGTACGCCTGAGGCAAAGGCCACATGAACAATATCTCAACAGAGAGGGGAGAGGGCTTCGGTATTTTCATAGAAGGCTGGAACCTACTCACTATCTCGAAGAAATCTATGTCTGGCTCTACCCTCCTAACTGGAACATCCGAGGAGAGGTTGGCCAGCTCCCTGGCCTTCTGAACTGCAGCATCTAAGGTGCCGACGAGGTCCACGAGGCCCAGCTGCTTTGCCTTTCCTGCAGGATACACCCCTGCCCTCATCACCTCCCTCATGTTTACTATCTTATCACCCCTGTGTTCCCTCACCTTTTCGAAGAAGACCTCCGCAAGGGACATCACGATCTCCCTCAAGTACTCCACGTCTTCCTCCTTCAACTCCCTGTACGGGTTACCTACGTCTTTTAGGTCACCGCTTGTCACGGTCGTTGCGTTAATCCCTAACTTGTCAAGGAGTCCCTTGAAGTTCAGGAGCACTGCCACAGCGCCTACCGAGCCTACGAGAGATGCGGGATGAGCCACGAGCAGGTCGGCAGGAAGAGACATGAGGTAGGCGCCAGAGGCGCCCACGTCGGTGAAGTATACGACTACCACCCTCTCTTGCGATAGCCTCTTGATCAGCTCGTAGACCTCGAACGAGGCTGCGGTGCCCCCAGGACTGTTCACTACGAGAACCACAGCCTTTGCTGCCTTGTCCCTAATTATCTTGTCTACCAACCTCTCCACTTTTCTGGGCGTTATGCCAGAGGTGCCAAAGACGTCGCCGGTATCATAATCTATTGGACCGTACAGTTCTACGAGCGCTACATATTCCTGTGCAGCCAACTGCGCAGATACCTCTATGGCCCTGACCCATTGGGCCGTTGCCACAGCAGAGAGAACAATCAGAACGCTCAGGAGAACTGCTGCCCCAGCCACGTAGAGGTCGCGCATTACAATTTCCCTCAGAGGCGAAAGGAAATGGCAGTTTTAAGCTGTTGATAAGTAGATTGGGAGAAGTCCTTGGAGTGTAAGGACAAGGAAGTTATGGAAAAGCTGGTAGAGATAGCAAAGATATCTCTCAACGAGGAGGAAAGGAAGACCTTGTGCGATGAGCTTTCACGGATAGCTGAATACCTCAAAGCAGTGGGAGAAGCTGCAAGGGAGCTAGGAACGGAGCCCCTCTACTATGTGTGGGATCTTGGAGGGCCTCTAAGAGATGGGGGAGAGAGCCATAGAGTAGATGTGAGGGAGCTGCCCACGAAGGTGAAGGATGGACACATCGCAGTGCCGTGGAGGGGAGGGAGGGTTGAAGAGTAGAGAAGCTTGGCAAGAGCTAGAGAAGATAAGGGAAGGAAGGGACGTAGTGGGGCACGTGGAAGAGGTCTTAGCGAGGGTTGAAAAGTGGGAGGGCGAGGTAAAGGCGTATATCTCCCTTGAGATCCCCGAGCTGCTCAGACAGCGCGGAGAGGAGCTGGAGAGGAGGCTGAGGAAGGGGGAAAAGGTGGGGAAGCTTGCGGGCCTTCTGGTATCGGTAAAGGACAACATATGCACGACCGCCCTGCCCACCACCGCGGGTTCCAGGATGCTCGACGGCTATGTATCTCCCTACAACGCCACGGTCGTCGAGAGACTGCTCGCCGAGGACGCCATAGTGATAGGCAAGACAAACCTCGACGAATTTGCTATGGGCTCCACCACGGAGCTGAGCGCCTTCTGGCCTACTAGAAACCCTTGGGACCTGACCAGAGTTCCGGGAGGGAGCAGTGGAGGGAGCGCATCGTCATTAGCATATGGAGGCGCAGACCTCTCGCTAGGGAGCGACACGGGCGGCTCTGCAAGGTTACCAGCAGCGTACACGGCAACCGTCGGCCTGAAGCCTACTTACGGGCTCGTGAGCAGGTATGGCCTGATACCCTACGGCAACAGCCTTGAACAGATCTCTCCCATGGCTAGGAGCGTGAGGGACGTAGCGCTGTTGCTAGAGGTCATAGGAGGATGGGATGCCAGAGATGCCACAAGCCTTAGAGTTGGAAGCCCCGTCTTCTCCCTCGAGCCGGCAGAGGCAAGGGGGCAGAAGATCTGCCTTGTGAAAGAGATGGTGGAGGGAGCAGAGGAGCCCGTGGAGAAGCTGTTCTGGAACGTCGTCGAGAAGCTCTCCTCAGAGGGGGCAGAGCTAGAGGAGGTGAGGATACCGGTGCTCAGCAAAGCGTTGCCGACATATTACACGATAGCTTTTGCAGAGGCAGCCAGCAACCTAGCAAGGTATGCAGGAATATTCTATCCTAGCAAGGGCTCCTCTGGCATTTGGGAAGAATACGTAGGGGAGGCTAGGGCCAAGGGTTTTGGGAGGGAGGTCAAGAGGAGGATCTTGATGGGCGTGTATGCCCTCAGCGAGGGCTTCAGGGACGAGTTCTACGTCGCAGCGACAAGGGTGAGGAGGGCGATCAGGGACGAGGTGCTGAAATTAACGAGGAGATGCATCATAGCAGCCCAGGCCTCTCCCATATTGCCCCCAAGGATAGGGGAGAGGCTGGACGATCCGTTGAAGCTCTACTACATGGACATGTACACAGTGGTCGCCAACCTCGCGGGAGTGCCCGCTCTCGTTCAACCCATAGGCTTCTCCCATGGTCTACCGGTAGGCATCCAGTGGATAGCGGGTCCTCTGGAGGAGCAGAAGTTGATCTCCCTCGGCCTTCTCGTGGAGAGCCTTACAGGCCTAGCGGGGGTGATGGTGGACTGAGGGCAAAGATAGGGCTCGAGATCCATGTCCAAATGACAGAGGCGGGGAGCAAGCTCTTCTGTAACTGTAAGGCAAACTACAGGGGGATGGAACCTAACACGAACGTTTGCCCCGTCTGCATTGGGCTCCCGGGCGCTCTGCCGGTAGTAAACAGGAAAAGCGTGGAGCTAGCTCTGGCTGCCTCTCTGGCGTTTAGCTGTAGCACACCAGAGTACATAGTTTTCACCAGGAAGCACTACTTCTACCCTGACTTGCCGAAAAACTACCAGATAAGCATGTACGAGAGGGCAGGAGGCGTCCCCATATGTAGAGGGGGGAGGGTCAGGTACCTGGACATCCATGCCTGGGAGTGGAAGGAGTGTAGGCTGAGGAGGATCAACATAGAGGAAGACCCGGGAAAGACTGTGTATGGGGAGGGGGGTATCCTCAGGAGCGCAGAGGCATATGTAGATTACAACAGGAGCGGCGTCCCCCTGCTGGAGATAATAACGGAGCCAGATCTTGGGAGCGCTCGGGAGGCAAGGCAGCTAGTCGAGTACGTGCTCCTAGTTCTAGAATACCTAGGGGTCACCAACCCGAGGCTGGAGGGGGCCTTCAGAGTAGATGCTAACGTGAGCGTGGAGGGAGGGGAGAGGGTGGAGGTGAAGAACATAGGGAGCACTCTCGACGTGGAGAGGGCAATCAACTACGAGATCATGAGACAGTCGGCCATCCTCTCCTCTGGCGGGAAGGTGGAGAGGGAGACGAGGCACTGGGATGCAGAGAGGGGCTCCACGAGGCCTCTGAGGCAGAAGGAGCAGGAGGAGGACTACCTCTACTTCCCAGATCCTGACCTCCCCCCTATCTTCCTTAGAGAGATGGTTGACAGAGCAAGATCTCTTGCTGCCCTAAATGATCCCTCTGCCCTCTTCGCTCAAGTAGTGGAGCTCGGCGTGTCGAAGGAGATGGCGTGGAGCCTAGTCACGACTCGTCCTGCCCTTGAGCTGTTCCTCCAGTCGGTGAAAAGAGGGGCTGACCCCCAGCTGTCAGCCAGACTCATTGCTGTGGACTATAAAGGTGAGCTGAGAGAGAAGAACAGAGATCCCTACGACCCCTCCAGCTGGCCAGCTACAGAATACGTGACAGAGCTGGTGAGGCTCGTAAAGGAGGGCGTCTACACTTACGATGCTGTGAAGGGGATCGTCCTCCCCAAGCTGGCAGAGAACCCGATGGTAGACCTCAAGTCCGTCCTGCCCCAGAGGGCTGAAAACCTGGACTCGATAATCGACGAGGTCCTGAAGAGGGAGGAGAGAGCAGTGAAGGACTACCTTTCCGGCAAGGCTCAGGCAATGAACTACCTCGTGGGAGCAGTGATAAAGGCAACGGGGAAGAAAGCGCTCGATCCAAGGGCTATCAGGGAAGCCATAGAGAAAAGGTTGGGGAGGGGCTCTTGATACCGGTAGCTGACGGTCACCTCCACTCAAATCCCGTTAGGGGGATCGGAGCGGAGGAGATAGCAGAGAGGTTCAGGAGGAGCGGCGGGTGGTTCATGGCCCTAGTTTCCTTGCCCCCCTCCTCTTATGAGCTGGACCTCCCCACCCTCGAGGCCTACTCCAAGGTGATAGAGCATCAAGTAAAGGAGTGCAAGAAGGTAAGAGGGGTAAAAGCTGTCTGCCTTGCGGGCTTCCATCCTGCTGACGTGGACAGACTCATAGACCAGCACCGGCTAGACCCGATGAGCGTGCTACTGCTGGCCTATAGAGTGCTCTCCCTTGTGGAGGACAGGCTGAAGAGGGGGGAGCTGCACGGGATAGGCGAGGTCGGAAGGCAGCACTACAAGACCAGCGCTGCAAGGGCTCTGCTCTCCCAGCTAATACTCGAGAGAGCCATGGAGATCTCGAGGGATCTGGGCGTTCCCGTGCACATGCATCTAGAACAAGAGGGAGAGATCACTGTCCATCTCGTGGACCTCTCCGCGAAGAGAGTAGGGGCGAGGGAGGAGCTGCTCGTCTTCCATCATGCAGATCCAAAGGTAGCAAAGGAGGCAACAGCCAGAGGCTATGCAGCAACTCTTCACGGAGCCCCTAGGCTTATGGAGCATGCAATGAAGTCGTTGGAGCCGAATTTTGTCTTCGAGAGCGATTACGTTGACGACGCCAGGAGGCCCTCAGCGATAGGTCCCTGGAGCCTTGCTGAACAAATGAGCCAGTATAAAGAGGAGGAGAAGCTCTACAAAATCAATGTGGACAACGTGGTCAAGCTATACGGAGTGGAGCCCCCTTAGGACCTAAGCCTCACGATCAAAGGCTTGCCCAATATAACCCAGAACTCTATGTTAACTCCTGGTTTCAGGGCCTCTGCTAGCTGTGGCTCATCCGTAGGCTTGCTCATCTCGAGCGTTTCGTAGGTCTCCATGTCCAACACTTGGACGTTGTTCCCTAGATCGGCTATGACCTGCCCTACCCTCTTCTCTATTATGGGCACCTGAACTTTCGTGTCTACTGGAGCCACCAACGTCTTCTTCTGCCCCGTGAAAACGCTAACTGCTACCACATGAGCCTTGGCACTGCCGTGCTTTCCGGTTTTGGCTGTAGAGTATTCGACTATCCTGCAGGGCTCGCCGTCTATGATCACGTAGCTCCCCTTCCTGAGGTCTCCTAGCGAGGCGTACGAATAGCTCATCTTCTTTCCCCTATAGTTCCCGAACGCTAGTAATAATAAGAGTTTCGTCCAGAAAGCCCCATCCCAAAATATATAGACTTCAGCTAAATACCAGCCTTCGGAGAATCCATGTAGATCTGACGAGTCTCCTTAAGGCTAGATACTAGGTTTTCCAACTCGCCGACGCCTTGCCCGTCTTCGAGAGCCCGGCCCTCAGAGACATTGCGGGGCCGGAGGATACTTAATTACTTCCGGTTAGTGACGATTTGTTTCGGACTCCCCCTGTGGGGTGAGACTTTGGGTCTAAATTACAATGGAGTCGGCGTAATTGCTGTAATATGCAAGTGTGGATTCAAGCTGTATTGGTACTCTATTGGGGACGCCACCAACAGAAACAAGTTTAACGGTCCGCCAACCCCATCTAAGGCAATGAGCGGCTATGATGAGATGAGGTGTCCCAGCTGCAGGAGAAAGCTCTCCCCGAGGCCCGAGAGACTCATCTTCATGTCTCAAAAGGAGTTCAACGAAAGGTACGTTGTTGGGGAGTTCAAGCTTATGAACAGAGTAAAGCCTGAGCTCGTCTCCAGTGGGGCCGTCCGGGAGGGCCTCACTGCCTAGAGTTCTCTTTTCTGCTTCTAATTCTAAAGATTTTGTACACTGTAATTAAAATGGTAGAGGCAGCAAGGAGGCCTACTGCCGCCTCTGCCGCCTCCTCGCAGATCAAGACTGACTACCTCTTTATGAGAGGGAAGTCCGAGACCTTTGCCTCATACCTTTCTCCCCTGATCTCTACCTCCACGACGTCGCCTATCAGCGCGTAGGAGGACTGAACGTATGCTTGAGCTACTCCCCTCTCCAGCACGGGGCTGAAGGTACCGCTGGTGACCCACCCTACCTCTATGTCCTCCACCTTCACCTTGCTCCCCTCTCTCGGTATAGCCCTACCTGCCTCTCTCCTCATGACCAGCCCCACCCTCACCCACCTAGCGCCCTCCCTCCTGCATGCCCTCAACGCCTCCTCCCCTACGAAGTCCCTCTTGCTCCAGTCTATCGCCCCCATCCCGTATCTCAGGCTCACTGCGCAGGGGAACTTGACTGCATCCTCTCCGTATTCCTTTCCGAGCAGCACGAAGCCCATCTCCATCCTCAAGGTATCTCTAGCCACTATCCCTGCCGGCCTAGCTCCCACCTTGACAGCCTCCAGGTAGATTTTCCTCGCACTTCCAGGCTCAGCCGCGATCTCGAAGCCGTCCTCGCCCGTCCACCCGCTCCTGCTCACGAGGAAAGCTCTTACGCCGGCCACCTCTTCCCCAGCCCTGAACTCGAGGGGCTTGAGGGCCAAGGCCCACCCTGCGCCGAGCTTCTCCATTATCTCGGCTGCTCTCGGCCCTTGGAGGGCTAGGAGGGAGAGCTTTTCCCTTAAGTCCTCTACGCTCACCTTGAACCCTCGAGAAGCAGCAACAGAGAGCATGTGCTCCCTCATCTTTTCTGCCGCGGCTGCGTTAGGCACCACGAACCAGCTACTTCCCAAGTTGTAGAGCATCTCGTCATCCTTTACTCTGGCAAGGTGGTTGAGCGCCAAGGTGGGGCCGCTCATGAAGCCCTCCTTCGTCCTGCTGACCCTCTTCGTGTATATCGTCTCTAGAAGGGCTGGAGCATCGGGACCGGAGATGAGGAGCCTACCCATGTGACTTATGTCGAATATTCCTGCCTCCCTCCTTACCGAGAGGTGTTCCTCAACGGCACTCCCATAGTCTCCCGGCACCTCCCACCCAGCGAACTCGAGGAAGTTAGCTCCCATCTCTTCGTGGAGCGCTCTCAACTGAATAGTTCTCATGAAATCACCGCTCTCGAGGCGGGAGAGCGGCTAAAAAAGTCCTTCTGCTCATAGTTATTAGCCTCGCAGACATTACAGTTTCTGGATGGGAAGTGCTCAAGGCTAAGATTTCCTCGGTCAGCGTGGATCAAGACGGGCTCTACTCGGCTGAACTCCAAATAGAGTACTTGCAGAGGAGCCACACCTTCAAGATGGAGAAGATAATCCGAAAGCCCCATAGAGCCAAAGGAAGAGTGGAGGGGGAATACCTTATCATAAATATTGAGGACAACGAGGGGAAACCGCTCTCGAGCTGCTGTATTCATTTGTCCCATCTAGAGAAGGGTTGCACAGAGTGCAAGAACCTCATGAGCCCGCCTAGAGAAGTGTAAATTTTCCCAAATAATTTTTTAATGCTATTGTAACGCCTTTGTGCTGGTGAACAGGTAGTTGAAGAAGCCCTTACCCGTGGCTCTCACTATTGCCGGCAGCGACAGCGGCGGCGGGGCTGGGATACAGGCGGATCTGAAGACGTTCGCAGTCATGGGAGTTCACGGGACCTCTGCCATAACTAGTATTACTGCTCAGAACACAAAGGAGGTGAGAGCTATTCACGACTTGCCGCCTGAGATGGTCATAGCCCAGGTAGAGGCCATAGCCGACGATCTAGGCGTGGACGCAGCAAAGACGGGGATGTTGAGCAACGCCGAGATAATAGTAGCTGTCGCAAAAGTAGTAGATAAGTACTCCTTCCCCCTCGTAGTAGATCCAGTCATGATAGCGAAGAGCGGTGCCCCTCTCCTGAGGCCAGAGGCTATGGAGGCTCTAATCAAGGAGATAGTTCCAAGGGCAACTGTCATAACGCCGAACAGGTTCGAGGCAGAGAGGCTCACGGGAATGAAGATCGACTCCCTCAAGGCGGCCAGGGAGGCGGCAAAGATCATAGTAGAGGAGCTGGGCTCCTCTGCAGCAGTGGTCAAGGGCGGACACATTGTGCAAGATCCCTCACCTGAAAGCGTAGATGTGCTCTATTTCAAGGGCGAGTATTACGAGTTCAAGGCTCCTCGAATATACAAGAAGACCGATCATGGAACCGGTTGCGCATTTTCTGCAGCCATAGCAGCGGGCCTCGCAAAGGGGAGGAGCGTGGTAGAAGCAGTCAGCGTGGCAAAGGAGTTCATCACCATGGCAATAGACTATGGCCTAGAGATGGGGGGAGGCCATGGGCCTGTTAACCCCGTCTCCTGGTTGGAGGTTCCGGCAGAGAGGTACAGAGTGCTACAAGAGGTAGAGAGGGGCGTAGAGATCTTGGTAGAAAACGCTAAGGATGTGGTGGGACTTATTCCCGAAGTGTCTACCAACATCGTGATGGCTCTGCCTAAGCTATACGCTAGGACTCCGTTGGACGTGGCAGGAGTGCCGGGGAGGATAGGGAGATTTGGGGAGAGGCTAGTAGTGCCTGCCAAGCCTGAGTTCGGCGCCTCGAGGCACTTGGCAAGAGCAGTCCTAGCAGCTATGGACATAGACCCGGAGGTGAGGGCTGCAATGAACATAAGATATGGGAAGGACATAGAGGAAGCTGTGACAAGGCTCGGCTTCTCGTGGAGCTATTATGACAGGAGGGAGGAGCCTGAGGAGGTCAAGAGGAAAGAGGGAGCTACTATGGCATGGGGGATTAGGGAGGCAGCGAGGAGAGTAGGGAAGATGCCCGAGATAGTTTTTGACTACGGCGAGCACGGCAAGGAGCCTATAACTAAGATCTTCGGCAAGACAGCCAGAGAGGTTGCGCAGATGGCGGTAGCCATAGGGAGGGAGCTCAGGAAGGGCTAAGCTTTCTCCTGAACAGCATTATTATGACAGTCAGCGTCAAGGCTGCCATAAGCAAGTTTCTCATTGCGAACAGCTTTTGAGAAGTGCTCGGCAAGACCCAGGGCTCTGGCTCGTTGAAGAAGACCATGAGAGCAAGGGCGTTCAACCAATCAGCCAAAGCATATAGGGCGAGAAGGGGAAGGGGAAGCGTCACCACAGCCAGAGGGGCCATCATAGCCATCATCTGGGGAGTGAAGACATAGTTGAAAGTTATAGGGACGCTGACGGCAGCGAAGAGGGCGCTCCTGACGTCCACAGGTTTCGAGAAGGTGAGGGTGAGGAGAGAGCCCGCGAGGAAGCCTATGCTCAGGGCAGCTAGCACTCTATGAGTGTTGCTCCAAATATCATTCGATACCAACATGTAGAGGCAGTTCTCGCAGTACCACGTTGCGTGATGGGAAATCATATGGGAAAAGCCATGAGGAGAGAGGAGGAGGACAGCCGCATAGGGCAGAGCTGCAGCCGCGAGGAACGCTGCTGAATATCTCAGAAAGTCCCCCCTCCTCCCCTCCCTCAGAAGCGTCAGCCCCAGCAGCACTCCGCCAAACAAGGTCAGTAGCTTTGTGGAAACGGATAGGCCGGCGAGGACGCCGGAGAGCCCGTATCTCTGCCTCTCGATCGCATAGATTGAAAGAAGGAAAAACGCCGCTGCGACTACGTCCCAGTTGTAGACCGAGAAGACGTACATGGAGGGCATGAGCAGTAGGAGGAGAGGCCTCCGCCTCTCGAGGGCTAGGGCTGGTAGGGCAAAGACGATGCCCAGGTAGGAGAGGAAGAGGAAGCCAGCAGTGATGTAGTAGTGGAGCTGTACAACCCTCTGCAAGATGTTACCGTAGTCAGCGGGGGGGAAGGAGGGGGGAGCGACTGAAAAGAGCGAGACGCATGTAGAAAAGAGCCACATGAGCCCCACCAGCGGAGGGTACTCGAAGTGGTAGTCCAAGTACGGGATCGGGCATGTCCTCTTCCCTCCCAGGAGCTCTCCTATCTTCTCCTCGTTGAACCATCTCCCCCTACCCGCTGACGAGTCCACGGGGTCTTGGAAGACGGGCAGGAAGACACCTATGGTGAAGTCCGTGTACTTCAGTCCATAGAGGTAGGGTTGGGGGTCGAAGAGAGGGCTGTGAACGTAGACGGAGAAGAGAATGGGGATCAAGAGGAGAACGTAGAGTGCCCTCAGAGCTCTCTCATTAACCAAGCACAGTCTCCCCCGTTCCCCGCCTCTGCTCCTAAAGCTTTGCCTAGCCTATCTGCCAGTCGCAAGGGCTCTGGCAGACCCTTTCTGGTGAGGGTCGAGGTGTACTCTAGCGCCTCCTCTAGAGTCACGCCCCAACCGGGGCTCACGTAAAAGCTGCCCAGTCTTGCCCCCACCGTCTCTCCCTCATGAGTTAGCAAGATCCTGTTCCCCTCTCTCACCTCCGTTCCCACCAACCTCCTCCTTGCGACCCCTATGGTCCTCGTCTTAAAGACGAGGCCTACGTGAGTAGCGAGGCCGAACCTCCTCGGGTGAGCGATTCCGTGACCGTTCACGAAGAGAAGATCTATCCTGTGGGACCTAAGCACGGCGCCCACAAGGGGCGCGGCTACCTCCATTTCCCTGAAAGCGAGAAGGCCTGGCACATATGGTACGCATGCTTCTTTTGCTACGTAAGAGCAGCCCAAGGGCTCGGCGGTCGGGTATTTCATGATGACGAAAACTCCGATTCCGAGCTTTCCGCGGTAGGAAACGTCAATGCCCCCTACGTAGAGGACCTCCCCCTTTACGCTCTCTCTTCTCACGAGCCTTGAAAGAACCTCCTGCGCCTCCCTTGCCTTAGAGGGGCTGAAATTCTGCGCTACTCTCTCACAGCGGTTCAACCCTCCACTATCTTCAGCCTTATGCTCCTCTCTCTGACGCCCGATGGCGAGATCGCTATCACGTCTATCCCATCGCCGCTGCCTACGTCCCTACTTATTGCAGCCCTCACAGAAGCTATTGCAAGCTTCTCTGCGCTCTCGAGCGATATGCCCTCTCTATACTCTCTTTCCAGCACGCCGAAGGCAAGGGTAGCCCCACTCCCCACAGCCACATAGTCCTCCTCGAGTATAGAGCCGAGCGGATCGAGAGCGTAGAGCTCAGGCCTCCCCTTCACGCCAGCCACGAGCACTTCCACGAAGAACGGGAAGAACTTGTAATAGTACATTATCGTCGCCAGCCTCTTGGCAACCATTCTCGTAGTGAGAGTGGCGCCCGTCACCATCTCGTAGTTCTTTAGCTCGGCCTCCAGGATCCTCACGAGCCCGCCTGCGTCCCCGTACAGCCCTGCAAAGGCTATAGCTATGTTATTGTTTATGATAAACATCTTCTTGGCGTTCCTACTCAACACAAAGTCGCCGTAACTGAGCCTCTTGTCGGAGGCGATCGCGACGCCGTCCGAGGCCTTTACTCCCACTACGGTGGCCCTGAAGATGTCAGGGTAACTCAACTTCCTTCCCTCAAGCAAGCGGGGAAAGAGCCTAAAAAGAGATCACTGGAGGCTGACGTAAAGCCTCAGAGAGCTGTCCCTCTCTCTGACTCTGAAGGAGACTATGCCTACAAACCCTCCCAAGTCGATCTCGTTCTTCCCCGTCTTTATGGAATAACTTTCAGATGACAGGAGCTCAGGAGGCGTGCCCGCATCGCTCTCAAAGACCTCTAGCACGTTGTCGCGAGAGGAGAGGAGGACTAGCTTTCTCTCCCTATATCCTAGCAGTGGAATGCCGCCGAAGTGCTCGTTCAGCACGTTGTTCCCCCTGAACTTCAGGAGAACAGGCGGGCTCTGCCTGTTAATGAGTTGCTCCTCATCGACGCTCGTTATCCCTCTGAACCCGATATCTAAAGGCGAGGAGTCTTTGCCGCCGAGGTTCGGAGCCGTGTTGTACCCTATCAGCACCTTGCTCCCTGCTTTCGTCATAGAGGTTATTCTAGCTCCATACACGCCTACTATCCTAGCCTGCGGCGGAGATATGTATATTAGCACGCTGGGAGCCCGCACCTCGTTTATGTCCCTCACCACGCTAACATCGGGTATGTGAAGGCCCCCATGAGGCATGGAGCTGAAGGGCGCCAAGATCCCGCCGCCGATCGGCAGAGCGTTGGACCTCTGGGGAGAGGGCTGAGGAGCTCCCCGAACGCCGAAGTCCATCAACCTCAGGAAGGTGGGCCTCTCGAGCTCCGGCTCCACAGGGTTGCCTACTAGGACGCCGCCTCGAAAGAAATGGTAGTATCTGGCAAAGGCGCTTATGGCGTAGCCGGAACCTCTCCAGAGCACTCCACCGCCGTCAACGGAGACCTTCGTCCAATCCTGAACGAAGTACCTGTAGCTCTTGGCGCTTTGCAGGTCGAAACACTGTATACCATCTATCCCGCCGGCCCAATCTCCTTGAATGTCAAAGCAGGCGTAGTCCAGGAAGTGGGCCCCCTTGAGCCCCGGCAGGTCGCTCAGCCTATGCATCTTGCCGCCTCTCTCCAGCTCAAATATGCCCAGGTTCTCATGACCGTCGCCCCTTGCAAGGAACAGCGAGTCCCTCAGGCTGCTGAAGACTATCTCCGATATCTCTCCTACCCATCTGGACTCGTGATGCGCACTCTCCTTCCACAACAGCCTCACCTCGTCCCTTTCAGTGTCGTAAACGTGAACGTGGCTGTGTTTGTTGCGAAAGTCTATTTCTCCCGATGTGCCGGTCTTCCCCTTGAAGACTACTGGCGCGTGGACCCACCCTCCGAAAAACAGCTCCTCCCCTCCACAGTAAACGGCATTGTAAGTGTCCCCTCCCGATGCGGGGCCGGGTCCCACGAGGTGGAAATCGTATACTCTTGCCTCTCTGCCCAAAAAGAAGGCCTTGGCTTCGAAGGCTAAGGTGAAGTAGAGGATCCTGTTACAGTAGCTCAGGCCGAAGATCCCACCTGAGCCCCACTCTGGCCCGGGGGAGGGCCCCCATATTTGGAGGTGCCCCTCATAGCTCACTCCTTTTTCTCCTCTCTCTTCCCCCTGCTCCGTCCACTGGTCCGCCCCCTTTTCGGCTCTGACCTATGCACTTTGGCCCTCTTTTTCTTCTTCACCACAAGGCCATCGTGGAGCATCTTCTTCAGCCTGCTCTCCACCTCCTCCGTCCTTGCCCTTGCGTCCTCTATGCTCATCTTTCCCTCTATTGCCTGATCGTATATCTCCACCACGTCGAGCATCATGTCTATTAGCTCAGGCCTAGAGACATCATATAGTACCGCTTCCTCCTCAACGGGCGCCTCGACCTTTTCCAACTCAACGTTCTCCTGAGTGCCCTCTTCTTCTATCTCGCTCAACGGGAACCCCCTACGCGAGCTCTAGCCTCTTAATCTCTACATCGTAACCCAGCTTTGCGAGAGCCTCCGAGAGGACCTCTTCCCGCACTCTTCTGTCGAAAGTTATGACTATCCTCCTCTCCTCCCCCTCCTTGATCAGTTTTAGCCTGTCTACAATCACAGTACCTCGGATCATGTCGTTGAGGCTCTTGGAAGGGACTATGTAGTCCTTATACTTTCTTTTTGCCATGTCATAGAAAGACTCGAAGTTCCTCAAAACTCTATACGTCTCCTCCAGGTCCTGCGACTCTGTCCCCATAGCCCTAGAGATCTCCATCAAGACCCTCTCGGCCTCCTCTACGCTCAACTCCACGCTCTTGTACCTTCCCAGGTCGACCTCTACTACCTTCTTCAACTTCTCTCCCCTCCCCCTCGCTGCTACGTGCTTATATAAGCTAGGGGCTTTGCAACGTATTTAAGGATAAAGTCACGCTTTTCCCAGTAAGTGGGCCTAGAAGCCAGGGAGGAAAGGTGGCTAGAGACGTATACACCAGCAGAGAGGTGGAAGTTCCGCAAGGCGTGACTGCAGAGGTAGTGGGGGCTCTGGTGAAGATAAAGGGTCCTAAGGGAGAGCTCGCGCGAGACTTCGGTCATGCAAGGGGCGTGATAATTAGCCAGAAGGACGGAAAGATACTCATCGAGTCCTTCTTCCCCAGCGCGCGGGAGAAGGCCACAGTGGGCTCCATTGCAGCCCACATAAAGAACATGATCGTGGGCGTAACTAGAGGGTTCCGATACAAGCTGAAAGTGATCTATGTGCACTACCCCATCTCTGTGAAGGTAGAGAAGGGAGGGGTTTCGATAACTAACCTGATCGGAGAAAAACATGTGAGAAGAGTCGAGGTTCCGTCGGGGGTCAAGGTAACCGTTTCAGGTCAAGACGTGATAGTGGAGGGGATAGATATAGACAAGGTAGCACAGACAGCGGCAAGGATAGAGGAAGTTACGAGAATAAAGGGGAAGGACAGGAGGAAGTTCTCGGATGGTATTTACATCTACGCAAGAGAGGTGATGTAGGGTGGAGCTGGCAGAGAGGAGAGAGCTGATCAGGAAAAAGTGGAAGCCCAAGTTCAGGAGGTTCTTGGCCTGGGAGTTCTGGAAGTTCGAGAGGAGAGACAGCTATAGGAGGCCCAAGGGTAACGACAACAAAATGAGGGTGGAGGTTAAAGGTTACCCGCCCAGGGTAAAGGTTGGCTACAGGACGAGGAGGGAGATAAGAGGGCTCCATCCCTCTGGACTTCTCCCCGTTACGGTAAGCAACAAAGAGGAACTCGAGAGGCTTGACCCGAAAGAGCACATAGTGTACATATCCTCTAGCGTGGGGTTGAGGAAGAGGCTCGAGATAGTAAAGGCTGCGCAAGAGAAGGGCCTGAGGGTGGTAGGATGGTAGACTATCGCATGCAGAGGAGGCTTGCGGCAGAGCTGTTAGGGGTAGGGGAGAGCAGGATCTGGATAAACCCCGATCCGAAGTTGGAGGAAGAGATAAGCCAGGCAGTTACGAGGAGGGACGTGGAGAAGCTGATCCACAAAGGGATCATAAGGGTCGAGCCTGTCAAGGGTAACTCCCATACTCGATGGCTCGAGAGGAGGAGGGCTAGACAAGAGGGGAAGAGAAGGGGTTATGGAAAGAGGGAGGGGACTGCAAGGGCAAGACAGGACGAGAAGGAGTTGTGGATGGGGAGAATAAGGAAGATCAGGAGGATGCTAAGGTGGCTCAGGGACCACAACATGATAGACAGGAGAACTTACAGAAGGTTTTACATAAAGGCAAAGGGAGGAGCTTTTAAGAGTGCCTACGACCTTAAGCTTGCCTTACAGCAACAGGGCCTGTTGAAGGGTGAGAGAAGTGGCTAGAGGACCTATGTACAGGGTGCCCTGGAGGAGGAGGAGAGAGGGAAAAACGGACTATTACAAGAGGCTGAAACTAATTAAATCGGGGAAACCGCGGCTAGTGGTGAGGACCTCGCTAAACTACGTTACGGTGCAGATAGTAGAGGCAAAGCCAGAGGGAGACCGCGTCATAGCTGCTGCTCACAGCAAGGAGCTGCAGAAGCTGTACGGGTGGCAAGGTGGGGGTAAGAACACTTGTGCATCCTACCTTACTGGACTACTTGCAGGCCTCCGCGCAAGGGTAAAGGGGGTCAAGGAATCAGTCCTGGACATAGGCCTGAGGAAGCCCGTAAAGGGGAGCAGGGCCTTCGCGGCCCTCAAGGGTGCGCTGGATGCAGGCCTTAACGTTCCCCACTCCCCCGAGGTGTTGCCCAGTGAGGACAGGATCATGTGTAAACACATCGCGGAGTGGTCAAAGAGTTTGGGGGAGGAGTTCTACAAGAGGCAGTTCTCCCGCTATCTGGCAAGAGGTTTTAGACCGGAGGACCTTCCTTCCCATGTGAGGGAAGTGGCAGAGAAGATTAAGTCGGAATACGAGTCCATGCTTCAGGAGGTGAGCGTCAGTGGCTGAGTCCTCCCTGGACTCTTGGGTGCCAAGGACGAAGGTCGGAAAGCTGGTCAAAGAGGGCAAGATAACCTCCATAGACGAGATCTACAGGAGGAACCTTCCCATCCTTGAGCCAGAGATAGTTGACATGTTACTGCCAGGCCTCCAGCACGAAGTCATCGACGTTGCTATAGTGCAGAAAATGACAGATGCAGGCAGAATAACGAGGCATAGAGCTGTGGTGGTAATAGGCAACAAGGACGGCTATGTCGGCATAGGTAAGGGAAAGGCAAGGCAGTTCAGGTTTGCAATAGAGAAAGCTATAATGAACGCTAAGCTCTCCATAGTGCCCGTTAGGAGGGGCTGCGGGAGCTGGGAGTGTACCTGCGGAGAGGCTCATAGCGTTCCATTTGCAGTCAGGGGGAAGAGTGGGAGCGTGGAGGTCGTGCTAAAGCCAGCACCGAAGGGGACGGGGCTAGTGATAGGGGACGTGGGGAAGGTGGTGCTCAGAATGGCAGGCATAACTGATGTGTGGTCTATGACGAGCGGCGAGACGAGAACTACCTACAACTTCGCGAGAGCCACCTACAATGCACTCAGGAACACCTACAGTTTCGTGACGCAGCTCGACTGGTCGAGGTGAGGTTGATGCCGCTCTATGCCATTATCAGGCTGAGGGGAACGGCTGACATCTCGCCAGAGGTGGAAGATACGTTGAGCTTGTTAAGGCTGAGGAGGAGGTTTGCCGCTTCTCTGTACTGGAGCGAGCTCCCTGGCCTCGAGGGCATGTTGAAGGTGATAGCTCCCTGGGCCACATGGGGAGAGGTAGAGGAGAAGGTGTTGGCAGAGCTGATAGCCAGAAGAGGGAGGCTAGTAGGGGACAAAAAGATAACTGATGAATGGGTGAGGCAGAACCTGGGGCTCAGAGGGATAGAAGAGCTAGCCCAGAAGCTTGTTGCGGGAGAGCTCCACTACCACAAGCTGGAAGAGAAGGGCGTGAAGCCCTTCTTCCGCCTAACGCCGCCGAAAGGGGGCTTCAAGAAGAGCATAAAGAAGATGGGGAAAGACGGGGAATTGGGCTATAGGGGGGAGAAGATCAACGAGCTCCTGATGAGGATGATGTGAGATGATCAGGAGGGAAAGGAAAAGTAGGAAGCTGAGGGGAAGGTCGAGGAGCATGGGATGGGGAAGGGTAGGACAGCACAGAAAAGCGGGAGCAAGGGGAGGGAAAGGGGCAGCAGGGCTGGACAAGCACAAGTGGACGTGGACCATAAAGTATGCCCCTCACTGGTACGGCAAGAGGGGGTTCCTGCCGAGGAGGGAACTAGCGAGCTATGAGCGTCAGGCTATGAACGTAGGAGATCTTGCCGAAGTGGTGGAGAAGATGAAGATGAGCGGCAACTACCAGCAGGAGGAGGGCCTCATAGTCGTCGACCTGTCCTCTATGGGAGTCGAGAAACTGCTCGGAGAGGGAGAGATCTCCACTGCTGTGAAGGTCATAGTGCCGCAGGCAAGCGAGAGTGCGGTCAAAAAGATAGAGAGTGTTGGGGGCAAAGTAGTCCTTTCGCAGGCGCAAGGTTGACTGCTGAACACTGCACAAGGAAGCTGAGGCCTCACGAGACCGCTTTGCAAGTAGTTAGGCAGGTCAACCCATACAACTCCAACCCCATGGGCGTAATGCACGGAGGCCACATGTTGGAATGGATAGTAGACACGGCTACCCTCGTCTCCCTGAACGTAGCAAGATCTTATGCCCTTCTCGCTAGCATAGAGGACACGGTCTTCGTCTCTCCCGTAAAGGTAGGAGACTTGGTAAGGCTGACCGCCTGGGCAGAGTACGTAGGGAGGAGCAGCATAGACGTGAGCGTGATGGTAGAGACGGAAGATCCTCGAACAGGCACAAGTTCCCTCTCCACAGCCTCCTCCCTAACCCTTGTAGCGGTGGACGACAACCTGAGGCCGAGGCCTGTGGGAGCATGTATAGAGATCAGGGAGTCCTTCGAGGAGGAGATCGTGAAATCAGCGCTCAGGCGGAGGGCTGAGAGAGAGGCCAGAATAAAGGGGAGAAAGGAAGCCGTCAGAGACCTCACGAGGCCAAGGCCTGTTTTGGAAGGAGCAGAGATAACCAGCTTCTTCCTAGTGAGTCCCGAAGACTCGATGGGCTATAATGTCCTACACGGAGGAAGGCTTCTCCGAAGGCTGGACGAGACATCTGCGCTGGCTGCCTTCAGGAGCGCTAGAGATGTGGTCGTAACAGGAGCCCTCGACGCAATGGACTTCTATATGCCTATCAGGGTAGGGTGGGTTGTCGAAATAAATGCTGCTCTTACCTATGTTGGCACTAGGAGCATGGAGGTAACCGCGAAGGTCTTTACGGAGAACTTCGTTACCGGTGAAACATACCATACTGCGACCAGCTATTTCACGTTCGTTAGAATGGGAAAGGACGAGACAAGGAAGGTCGCAGAGCTGTCGGAGCCGGAAGACGCGAGGAGGAGGAAGGAGAGGAGGAAAAGGATCATTGAGACGCTTAGATCTAGGGAGACCGTGGAGAGGCTCTCTGAGATCAAGAGAAGATTGCTCGACATCTATAGATCTCCTCGGTAATTCCCTCCATTTGCCCTCCACGAAAGGTTCTCTATAGACTTTCGAGAATCGCTATATAGCCACAGTCTTCCCTCCCTCATGTGGGCTTAGGTGTCTGGTATCAGAAGGGATGCAGAAGAGATCTCGGCCAGGTTCGGAATAGACTTGCACAATGGCCTATCAAAAGTCGTAGAAAAGCTAAACCAGGAGGTGGTAAGAGGCGCCTTAGCTAGGTACCACGCCCTCCTCCAGCTCTTGGTAGCTGTCGACCTTCACAAGAAGGGCTTTGATGTGAGCGTGGAAGAGGATCTACCTACGGGCTTTAGGGCTGACGTTCATGCAGAGGGTCCCTGCTGCTCCGTCATAGCGGAGATAGAGACGGGATATGTGCCACAGGAGTGGATACTTAGGCTTGAGGAGTACCTGGCATATAGAGCAGCATACAAGGCAGCCGCCTACAGCGCCGACAGCGACGTGTTCTTGCTAGCGATGCCTAGCCACACGAGAGCTATACTCCCAGAACCGCTATTGAAGCCCATAGAGGAGAGGAGCAGAGAGGAGATCGCTCTCATAAAGGCAATGATTGCGGTATACAACAAAGGTCAACTCCAACGCATAGGATGGAGAGCGCATCTCGCCAGAATAGATGCAATCGCGTACGTTAACATAGAAGACAACGAGATAGAGTATGTTATCCTAAACAACAAGAATCCCAAACTCGAGGTCCTCGCCTGAGGGCAGGCTAGCCCTCTCCAAGGCTCAGGGAAGCTTAGCATTATGGCCTACGCTATTGCTACCAAAGCGTCGATTCCTTTCCGCGACGCCGGCTCAGTAGCATCTAGCAGACCTTGGAGCCCTCCTTTACAGGCTCCATGGGCTGTAAGAGCACCGGCCTCTCCCCCTCGCCGCAGCCGGCTGCCAAGATCATTCCCTGGCTGACAGTCCCTGCCATAGGCTTAGGCTTAAGGTTTACGAGAACCACTACCAGTTTCCCGATCAACTCTTCGGGCCTGTACCACTTCGCTACCCCTGCAAGCACCTGCCTCTCTTCTCCCCCTACGTCCACAATGACTTTAATCAGCTTCTTGCTCCCGGGAACCGCCTCAGCCTTCAGGACCCTACCGACCCTTATGTCGAGCTTTGCAAAGTCCTCGTACTCGATCATACGTGATCCCCTCCTCCCCTCTTTTCACTCCTAAAAGCTTGAAACGTGTGGTACTGGGGAGACGGTTGAAGAAGGTCAGCTGCTTCATGATCGTGAGGAACGTGCTAAGTCAGGGATATCCTTTCCTCGAAGCGATAGCTCAAGCGCTCCCTGTATGCGATGAGTTCCTCATCAGCGACGGCATGTCAGATGATGGGACCTATCAGCTGTTAGAAAGGGCCGCAAGGGTTAACAAGAAGATCAGGTTGTTCAGGGAGGAGTGGCAGCGCGGTAGCTTTCACGAAGAGCTGAGAGAGGCCACCAATAGGCTTCTTAGGAAGTGTCAGGGCGATTACGTTTTCTACGTGCAGGCAAACGAGGTCGTTCACGAGGAGAGTTGGAAATACCTTAAGCAGCTGCCAGAAATATGGCCTGAGGCCATAACGTTTAGCTTCCCCTACCTTCTCGTCTTCAGACATCTGAGGTTCCATGAGCAGTACAGGCTGAGATATGCTAAGAGGCTCGACTACATAGAGGCTATATACGATGCATGGGCCTTAGGACTCAGCACCAGATTTGTTATCAAGGAGCTGCTCTCTTCCCTCTTCAGGCCTCGACAGCTGGCAAGAATACTATACAAGGGCGTCCACGCAATCTACGCTGACACTGGCGGCATAACAAAACTTACTGTTCCAGTGATTCTCCCCCAGCCCATCTATCGCTACCAGGCTGTGTTCCTAGGCGATCCTATTGCGAAGGAGCTTGAGAGGACGAGAAGGTGGGGAGGAGGTAGGGGGAGAGAGGAGTTGGAACGGAAGCTCAGCCAATTGAGCGAATGCGACTCGGAGGAGAAACTGCTAGAAATCGTAAAGAGTGCCAGAAAAGTCATGAGGGCCAGAGGACACCAGGTGCCCGATTATCCGGAGGGACTGATGAGAATCCCCCCCGAGAGGCACCCAAGAATCATGAGAGGGCTCCTCGAGGACAAGACATCATGCAGATACTACGTTAGGGAAGAGATCTTCGACATTTTGAGAGAAGTTTAAGACCGCTGGTGAAGAATTAGGGGGCCACTTTGTGGCATGGCTTTTACGTTCTGCTAGCGGCGGCCTTGTGGTCAACGATAGGAGTAGCGAGCTCGTTCGGTCAGGACGTCAGTCTCATGGCGTTGGTCAGGTCCATAGTTGCAGGAGCTATAGCGCTCCTAGTCTTCAGGTCCCTCTCTAGACCTTCCCTCATTGCCGGCCTCCTGCTAGGGCTCCTCTTCTCCTCCTACCCCTTGGCTGCCATAACCGCAGGAGTTGGAGCGGCAGCCTTCCTCCTGTACACAGCCCCTCTCTGGAGCACCCTCTCTGCGCTAGCCTATGGGGAGAGACCCAGCAGATACGCCTTGGCAGGAGCGCTCCTCATATTGATCTCAGCAACCATCATGGGCTATGAGGCAAGGGGCGGCAGCCTGAACCCCCTAGGCTTCCTCTTCGGCCTGCTTTCCGGAATTACATATGGGCTTTACATCTCAGCAGCGAGGTACTATTCTCGACGAGGGTTTCACAGAGAGGTATCGGTGGGTGCGATGCCCTTCACGCTTGTAGTTACCGTACCAATAGGCCTCTACCATCTAGCCTTCGGCATGCCGGGGGACCTCGTGAGAGCTGGTATAGCCGGAGCATACCTTGCAGTGTTCTGCACGCTCTTGCCCTACTGGCTGTTCTCGATGGGGGTGAAGTATATCAAAGCCTCTACCGCCTCCGTTCTTGCCTCTCTAGAGCCTGTGCTTGCAGCAGTATGGGGTTTACTCCTCTTCTCCGAAGAGATCACTCCTTTGCTCGCCGCCTCGTATGGGCTGATACTCATAGCTCTTCTAATCTCATCGCTTGAGAGGGAGGAGAGCTCGTGAGCTCCGTTTCGTGTAGCCATGCCGGCATAGCAGCTCTCCTGAGAGGCAGAGGGCTACCTTCGAGCTTCTCATTGGTTGTGAGGAGAGGGAGGTTTAGAGAAGAGCACAATGTAGAGCTCCTGCTCAATGGATTTGTGGTGCTGAACCTTAAGGCCTTCTGCGGCAGAGGGCCTTATAGAGCATGGGTCGAGCTCTTCAACATAGACTCTAAGCTCTTTCTCCCCCACGAGCCTCTCATATATGACTGGGTCTCCGGCTCGTTAGGAGGAGGGGAGCCACTCTATGTGGAATATTCATGGGACCCCGAAACCACCTTCCTCCTCGATCTCGGCGTGCCAACAGTTCTAACGCGTATAGGCATCGAGCTTCTGCAGAGGGGCTTCACCTGGTTCAAGGTTTGGTATTATCCGGAGGGCTTCATGGAGGGGAGTCCCAAGATACAGGGGGAGAAGCCTCGCGATCTCAATCAGAGGAGAAGGAACTTACGCGAACTCTGTGAAGAAGTTGAGAGCGCTTCGACGAGATGGAGAGACCTCGCCATGATATCGGAGAGGGCAGCACGCGTCAAACAGATATGCGTTAACGAAGGGTAACAATAAAGTTTATATTCTGGCTTGCAAAGGGCTCTTCTCCGTGGGTCTGGAGCTAGTTGAGACGATCGCTGAGAGGGACGAAGGGCATCTACCTAAACTCGTGCCCTAACTGCGGAGGAGCGATAGATGAGAGAAGGCTAAGGAAGGGGCTTCCATGTTCCAAGTGCCTGCCAAAGGTCAAAGATGTGTCAAGAAAGAACCTCCAGAAGGCGTTGATGAGACATGGAACGTTAGGAGCCATGGCAGAGATATGGGAGTTGGAGAGTAGGGCAGAAGAGCTGGCAAAACTTTTCAGCAAGCTTGTCGGTAAGCCGTGGGGAGCTCAGAGGTCATGGATAAGACGCGTTATAAGAGGGGACAGTTTTAGCATAATGGCACCGACCGGCACCGGTAAAACGGTCTTCGGCTTAGTGGCCTCCATTTTCTTTGCGTGCAGAAAAGGCCAGAGCAAGCACAGAGCTCTCATCCTCGTTCCCACGACCACGTTGGTCAGGGAGTTCACAGAAAGGCTCGAGAAGTTCGTGAGCAAATCCGGTTGTCAGCTCAGAGTACTTGGCTACCATGGAAAGGTGAAAAAGAGGGAGGAAGTTCTGAGAGACGTCATAGAGGGTAACTTCGACATCCTCCTTGCGACCATAGCTTTCGCCCGCGCCTACGCTGACCAGCTCTCCCGCCACGGCTTCGCTCTGATCTTCGTGGACGACGTAGACGCGGTCCTGAAGAGCAACCGGAGCGTAAGAGCAGTCCTAAGGGTTGCTGGGCTCAGCGAGGAGGACATAAGAACAGGAGAGGAGCTCCTAGCAGTACAGAGAAAGATAGCAGAAAGGAGGAACAGTGGAGAAAACGTCTCAGAACTATACGAGAGGAGAGACTCCCTAAAGAAGAGGGTTGAGGAGATCAAAGCAAATGTATCTCAGCTCATCGTAAGCAGCGCAACGGGGAGGGCTAGGGGGAGCGCGAGCAGACTCTTCAGAGCTCTGTTGGGCTTCGAGGTAGGGGGAGGCAGCGACGTAGGCCTCAGGAACATAGTAGATGCTTACCTCTTTGCCGATGATCCCCTCCAGGAGGCGGTTTCTTTAGTGTCGAAGCTCGGAGATGGTACTCTAGTTTTCGTCTCAAAAGAGCTGGGAACAGAGAAGGCAGATGAACTGACAGAGCTGCTAAAGAAAAAGGGAGTAAGGGCAGAGGCGTACCATAGCAAGTCGGCTGCTCCAAGGAAATTAGAGGACTTCAAGAAGGGGAACATAGAAGTGCTAGTCGGAATAGCAGACTATTACGGACTACTAGTAAGAGGACTCGATCTCCCCCAAAGGATAAAGCACGTAGTCTTTGTGGGAGTTCCTAAGATAGTCTTGAGGGTAGGGGCAGAGAGGCCGAGCGTTATAAACCTGACGAGGCTCCTCTCTATCCTCACTAAATCGAGCAGGCCAGAGATAGTGGAGGAGGCCAGGAGGAAACTTGCAGAGCTGCGACGGGTATTGAGGAGGTTCAGCCCTGCTTATCTGCAGAGCATCACTGAGAAGATAGAGAGGGGAGAGGCTGACGATTCGCCGGTGTACAAGATCATCGTGAAGGCTCGGGACTTTGTAAATGAGGTCATGAAGAGGGAGGAAGTCTGGGAGGAGCTGAGCAAGAGAGGAGACATATCCATTGCGGAGGTAAATGGTCGCAAGTACATAAGGATAGCTGATGTCGCCACGTACATCCAGGGTAGTGGGAGGAGCAGTAGGTTATACGCAGGCGGGTTAACAAAGGGACTGAGCGTTGTGCTCGTGGACGACAGGTTGGTCTTCAACGATCTTGTGACGAGGCTGAGGAGACTAACATCTACAAAGTGGAGCTCTCTCAGCGAGCTCGAGCTAGACGTGATCTTGCGCGAGATCTCTGAGGAAAGGAGGAGGATGAAGGAGAGAAAGAAGAACGTAGACCTCATGAAATCAGTTCTGCTCGTCGTGGAGTCCCCAAACAAGGCGAGGACCATCGCATCGTTCTTCGGTAGGCCTGCGGTAAGGATAATGCAGAACGGGCTCAGAATATACGAGGTGACTCTGCCCAACCATCTCCTCATGATAGCTGCAAGCGGCGGCCATGTTTACGACCTAACTCTCGGCATGGACACAACGAAGTTACCCAAGCCTTACTCCCGTTACGAGAACGTCTTCGGGGTCCTAGTCGGAAATCGCAGTAGAGCTTTCGTCCCCGTTTTCGCTACGCGAAAGAGATGTCTTTCTTGCGGCTATCGGTTCGCTTCGGAGAGCCCCGTTTGTCCTATGTGTGGCAGCAAGAAGATAGAAGACTCAGCCCAAATCATAGAGGACTTGAGGAGAGCAGCATGGGAAGTCGACGAAGTGCTGATAGGCACGGATCCTGATACGGAGGGCGAAAAGATAGGATGGGATCTCTTCCTGGCGCTCTCGCCCTACTCCCAGAAGATCAGAAGGATTGAGTTCCACGAGGTGACGAGGGAAGAGATACTTAGCTCGCTAGCAAGTCCGCGGGAGTTCAACGAAAGGCTAGTAGAGGCACAGCTCGTGAGGAGGATCGAGGACAGGTGGATAGGCTTCACTCTATCGCCCCTCCTGTGGTGCATCTTTTGGCCGAGGTACTGTTCCCAGTCGCGCCTCTCCCCAAGGGAGACCAAACTTTGCGAGAGAAAGTTCAACTACAACCTGAGTGCAGGGAGAGTGCAGACTCCGGTGATGGGATGGTTGGTAAAAAGGGAAGAGGAGAGGAAGCCCGTTGACCTATACCTAATAGATGCCGACAGCGAACCTCTCATAGCTCTTCGAGAGGATGCAATAGAAGAGAGAGTTGCTGGGTTCCTGAGGAGGGCCTGGAAGAAAAGGAAAGGGGTTAAGGTAAGGATATCCCTTGTCTCAACAAAGATAGAGGAGGCTAGTCCCCCGCCTCCCTACACGACAGATACTCTGATCGCTGATGCTAACAGATACCTGAGAATGGGGGCTGCGGAGGCCATGAGGCTTGCGCAAGACCTCTTCACCTGGGGCCTCATCACATATCACAGGACAGACTCTACCAGGGTAAGCGAGAAAGGGCTGGAAATTGCCAAGATGTGGCTCTCTGAGAAATTTGGGGAGAGACACGGGGAACTGATGGAGCTTAGGAGATGGGGAGAGGAAGGGGCTCATGAGGCGATAAGGCCTGTGAGACCTCTCGATGCGGAGACCCTGATGTCTTACGTAGAGGAGGGTCTCATAGAGTTGCCCGAGGTCACGAATAGACACCTCGAGCTCTACGATATGATCTTCAGGAGGTTTATGGCTAGCCAGATGAAAAAGGTGAGAGTGGTTAAGGGAACTTATCAGATAGAGGTAGTAGGCCAGGAGGGTTCTGTTACGATAACGGAGGAAAGAGTCGTTGAAGTTGGCGATCCGAGCTCTGAGAACGCCTCTGCCTCTGGCTTCACGCTGGTATGGAAGTTCGGGCCGAAGCCCAGGCCTCTTAGGGTGGGCGAAGTTGAAGCTAGCGTGAAGAAAAAGAGGATCAGAAAGTTGCCCTTGATGACGCAGGCAGATATCGTGGAACAGATGAAGAGCAGGGGAATAGGGAGGCCTAGCACTTACTCTCAGATCCTTGAGACCTTGTTCAAGAGGGGCTACGTGATCGCTCCGAAAAAGAGGAGGGAATACGTAGTGCCAACGAAGATGGGAAAGATGAGTCTGATGTTCCTGACGAAGGAGCTGGAGAAGAAAGAGATGAGATCTATAGAGTTCGTTGGTAAGCACCTGAGGATAGTGCCTGCTCTAGTTACAGAAGAGAGGACGAGGGACCTCGAGAGAGCGATGGACGAGGTAGAGAGGGGCAGCAAGTACTGGCAAGCAGTGGTGAAGGAGCTCTATAGAGAGATTCGGGGACTTTCACGACCTATAAGGCTATTCCTATCAAGGAATGACGTAGGAGCAGGAGGGGGGGAGCTGTTAGAATGCTTGAGAGAGGCGAGGGGCGTTTTCGGAGAGGAGAACCAGGAGGAGCAAAGGTAAAAGTAGGCATAATACACGAAAGGATAAGGTTAGATGCCAAGAGGACCAATGCCAAGAGGCTCGGCGAGCTCGTAAGGAAGCTAAAGGCAGAGCACAAAGAGGTGAAGATCATTATTCTCCCCTCTTACCCCTTCACCGGCCCCCTCTCCCTCTTCGCCGAGAACAGGCTATCGAAGCTATTATGGAACGGTGCCGAAGCGATTCCCGTCGGCCCCGGGAGGACCAGACAGAACAGCGCCGCCTCGCTTCTCGCGAGGTGGAGCCTAGAAACTAAGACGTACTTGATAGCAGGACCCATAGTAGAGAAGGCGGGGCCCAGGACTTACTTGACCGTTGTGATGACATCGCCCGAAGGAGTGGTTGTCGGCAAGTACAGGAAGATATCTATCAGTAAGCTAGAGGAAAGGGTAGGCATCAGTAGCGGAAGGGAGCTCGGAATCTTTGACATAGAGCCACAGGGTAGAATTGGCGTCTTCGTGGACGAGGACATAGCTTATCCAGACATATTTAGGGCATTCATTGTAAAACGGGTAAATGTCATAGTAGGCTTCTTGCTGACAGACTCCCCCTACCTCGGAGACTTTGTAGATAACAATGGTATCAAGATGCCCAGTATGACGGCGCTCTACAGCTTTCTGTTCACCCGGAGTAGAGAGACGGGTTTACCGATATTTCTCGTCGGCGGCACAGTAGAAGCGGGGGATGGGAAAAGTTTCTTCACGGTCCCCACCATACCTGTTGACCCTGAGATAGGGATAGTAGAGAACAAGGCTCTGAGAGGAGATGATGGAAGAGAGTACATAGTAGTGGAGCTCGATCTGGAAAACAGTAGACCCCGAGACCTTTCTCAGAGGGACCTACACGTTGCTCGAATATGTTGTAGAGCCCTGGAGAAATCGGGCTAGAGATATCCCATACTTGCGTTCTCGCACACGGTGTTCTCTGCCACGTTCTTCATGACTAACAGAAGCCCCTTCATAAGGCCTGCGAGAGCTGCGCTCCTCCCATTCGTCCCCATCCTGTCGATCTCTGCGTCGATTTCCCCGATCATCTTTATGGCTGTGGCGAGCCTCTTGGTGCTCCTACCAGCTATGCCTCCAAAAAGCTCGAGCATTGTCAACTTCAGCTTCTTCATGACGTCCTCCGGAACCTCTGCTCCTCCCCTTATTTCGGCATAGATCTTCTGGAGCATCCGCGGGACTAGCATAAGCTCACCTATAGCCGTAGGCTCCACGGTATCGGGCTGGCAGAGCGAAATGCCGTGCTTCCTTATTGCCCTCCCTATCGTCCTAGCCATGCTCACAGCATCCTCCACAATGCTCTCCACCGCCTCATCGCTGACTGGGCTGACCTTCGCCTTCTCAATTATATCTAAGAGCTCCTGGATCTTGATGTTGTAATAGCGAGTTAGCTTTGCGGGGTTGTCAAGCTCCACTCCATCGAGGGCTATCTCGATGTCGTTGAAGCCGAGGCTAACAGACTTGACCTTTGGGTGTCCCTTTGCCTCGTCGATGATCTTCATGAAGTTCTCTGCGCTCACGTGCGACGTGCTAATCACGAACCTCCTGTATCCCTTCAGGTATAGGCAGTCTATGAGGAGCGATATTGGAGTGTCATCGTTGTGCCTCACCCTAATGATCTCAGTGAACTGGGGATTCCGGGTATCAGGTGGGAATATCTTTATGTGGTCTCCCTCGTCAAGCACAACTACAGTGTCCCCAACGTCTAGACCATACCTCTTTGCCCAAGTCTTAGGCAACGTTACGATGAGGCTAGAGCCGCCCAGCTTTTGTATTCGCCTCTTCGCAATACTTATACTCACGCATTCCACCCACCTAAGTTATATCGTCTAAAACTTATAAAACTTTAACGCCGTTAAAGTGAGGCTCTTCAAGACTTAAGCCCTCTCGAGCTGTCGTAGCGGGGGGAAGCTTGCCAGCCAACCTCCCCGCAGAGGCGAGGGGGAAACTGGCAAAGTACAGCGAGGCAAGGACGCCGGAGGAGAAGATCAGGGCATTGGAGGAGTTCATTAGCAGTGTGCCGAAGCACAAGGGTACAGAGAACCTAATGCATTGGGCGAGGAGGAGGCTCGCGGAGCTAAGGGAGGAGGTAGAGTTACGGAAGAGGAAGAAAGTAGGAGGGGGCCTCCAGATCTTCGTGGAGAAGAGCGGCTCTGCGCAGGCAGTCTTGATAGGGCCTCCCAATGTGGGGAAGAGCAGTCTCCTAGCTAAGCTTACTAACGCGAAGCCCGAGATCTCTCCATATCCCTACACTACTAAGATGCCCCTCCCCGGCATGCTACCTTTTGAGGACATCCAGATCCAGCTAGTAGACACGCCGCCTCTGAACATAGAGGAGCCTGAGAGCTCGATGAACAACAAGGTCATAGGATT
This sequence comes from Acidilobaceae archaeon, assembly GCA_025058835.1. Lineage (GTDB taxonomy): Archaea > Thermoproteota > Thermoprotei_A > Sulfolobales > Acidilobaceae > DSZV01. The sequence goes on along the minus strand of JANXEI010000001.1, from coordinate 479,704 downwards.
GGCTCGTAATGCTGATGCACTCCTTATCGTGCTAAGTCCAGACGTTCCGGAGCCTGTGGAAACTGCAAAGAAAACGCTGCAACTCCTCGAGGAGAGGGGCATAGTGATCTCTAGAGCTATGGGGATAGTCAGGATAAAGAGGAGCAGGGAGGTGGAGGGCATAAGGGTCGTGGGAGGCGGGAGGCTCATGGGCTTCACGGAGGACGATCTGAGGAAGCTCCTTTCAGAGTACAGGATATACAATGCTGTGGTAGAGATAGAGGGAGACGTTACTCTAGATGACGTCGAATCTGCCATTGTGACCTCGAGGGTCTATAAGCCTGCCCTGCTGCTGTTCAACAAAGTAGACTTGGGAGGCGAAGGGCTCCTCCCCGAGCTCCGAGCCGTAGTGCCAAAGGACGTGCCCATAATACCCGTCTCAGCTGAAAGGGGAGACAACCTACGCTCTATTGGGGGGGCCTTGTTCAAAGCCCTTGGCGTTATCAGAGTTTATACCAAAAACCCGAACAAGGAACCCGATCCCAATCCTCTGGTAGTTAAGAGAGGATCTTCTGTGCTAGAGGTAGCAGAAATGGTTCACAAGAGCCTCGCGGAGAACTTCAAGTACGCGCGGGTCTGGGGGAAAAGCGTCAAGTACCCAGGGCAGAGGGTGGGCGGCAATCACGTCCTCGAGGACAAAGACATAGTAGAGATCCACGCTTAGACGCTCTCGAAGAAGATGATGACTAGAGTGGTAACGAGGGTTATGAGGACGTTATCGTCGATATAACCGAACTCAAACCTCTCTACGATAGAGGCGAGGAGCCCTGCGGCCGCTCCTGCCGTTCCAGCGAAAAGGAAGCCCATGGGCACGCAGACTAGCCCCATAGCGACGTTCCCGATCCAGTGCTTTGTCCTCCTGGAGAAAAGGAAGTTTCTCACGAAGCCCGTAGCTGCATCGCCAAAAGAAATGAAAAGGGCTGGTACTACGGCTACCATGGGATCTTTCAAGAGGTTCCAGAGCAGGAACACGCTCAAGCCCCAGGCTAGCACGAAGTTTACTTCATATGCGTTGTCCTCAGTCTGGAACCATTTCATGATCCTGTACCTCCTGGCAAGGAGGAGGAATGTTCCTAGGAGGGTCGTTGCCAGGAGGAGGAAAAGGGGAGAGGAGTATAGGACGGGAACAAGGAGGGCCACGACGCCGCCGCCGAGAGCATGGATGATTTTTCTGTTATAGTACCTAGCCGATTCCTCGCTTATGCCTCTATTCCTCATCAGCGAGTAGAGCAATGACGTCGCGAAGATAACGGCGAGGACGTAGACGGCCAAGGCTGCAGTTATTGCTGCCTCCCTCCACGGATCTAGGGGCATCACTAGCAAAACCATCCCTCCATACGATTGCCTTCCGCCTCATATATAAGTCTTATAAAGAGATTACTGAGTGGCGATGATTAGCGCATACTAGACCGATAGGTGAGGAAGAATCCGGGAAATGAGCTAGGGAAAGAAGGGGGGTTTCTCCTGAAGGTTTATGATCGGCACCGCTATCCAACCCGGCCGCGTCCTATCTGAGAGTTCCACCCTCTCCCCGCTCTCATCTACTTTGATCAGTATGTACTTCGCCCTCTCCTCCCCTTCCTCCTGAACATAGTAGTAAATGATGGGGAGGCCGTAAAGCTTGTAGTAGTCCTTGTAGACTGCCTGCACAAGGTAGTAGTTCTTGCTCCCCTCCCTGAACCTGTATACGGGCATGGCTGACATGGGAGACGCGCTCACCGCGAGGCGGGCTATGTCAGGGAGGCTCTGAAGCCTCACCGCAAGCGCTTTCTCTTCGTTCAACTGTGCTCCCCTACTATGCAAGCAAGCATTAAAAGCTCTAAGGAGTTAAGTAACTCAAGGCGCGGGGGTGCCCGAGCCTGGTCAAAGGGGTCGGGCTGAGGACCCGATGGCGTAGGCCTGCGTGGGTTCAAATCCCACCCCCCGCACCACTATATAGATAATTTGCATTCAAAATTTAAGTTTCGAAAACTAATACGTTAGGGGACATTAAGTGCAGGCCTTCAAAGCCCAGCGCCTTGTCGTTCTCGACGCTAACAAGTGCGTAGGGTGTCAGCTGTGTATGCTGGGCTGTAGTAGCAGGCTCGGCTACGCCGGCCCTGCAAAGTCTCACCTCCTGATCAGGTCTGCAGGGGGCATAGAGAGAGGCTTCGTGGTCGTGGTCTGCAGGGCCTGCGAAGATCCCCCTTGCTCCAGAGTATGCCCCACCGGTGCTCTCACTAACTTGCCCAAGGGCGGCGTTAGGCTGCAGTCCTCCAAGTGCATAGGCTGCAAGAACTGCGTGGAGGCTTGCGACATAGGTGCAGTCTTATGGGATGAGGAGCTCGAGAAGCCTCTCATATGCATACAGTGCGGTTATTGTGTTGACTTCTGTCCCTACGGCGTGCTAGGGGTGGAGGCGCTGTGAACGGCTCCGGGGATTGGGTAAAGGAGATATCGAAGGTCCTCTACATAGATCTGAGCAAGAAGACCTTCTGGAGCGAGAGGCGGGAGGACCTCTTCTCCAAGTGGCTTGGCGGAATAGGGGTGGCCGTGCAACTCTACAAAGAGGAGACCCCCAGAGAGGCTGATCCCCTTGGTGCAGAGAACGCAGTAGTCCTGGCAGTTGGGCCCTTGACTGCCGTGTTCCCTATGGGCTCGAAAGTGATCTCCGTCTTCAAGTCCCCCCTCACCGGAACCATGGCAGAATCTCATGCAGGAGGGAGAGCTCCAGCTGCCATAAGGTTCGCAGGGCTGGGCGCAATAGTCATAAAGGGAGCAAGCGAGAGGCCTGTGTATCTCGTCATAGACGGGGAAAAGGTGAGGTTCAAAGACGCGGGCACCCTCTGGGGCATGAGGAGCGCGGAGACAGTGGGGAGAGTGCTGAGGGAGGCAGTGCCAGGCGCAGGCCTGAGGACCATAATGAGGATAGGAAGGGCTGGGGAGAGACTCGTCAGGTACGCGAACGTTATCATAGAGACGTACAGGCACTTCGGCAGGATGGGCCTCGGAGCGGTCTTCGGATCCAAGAAGCTGAAAGCCGTAGTGATCATAGGCAGAAAGTCCTCCAAGGTACCCAAGATCAGGGAGTACAGGCAGGCGTACGCAGAGATCCTGGAAGTAGCCAAGGGCCCTGCAACAAAGAAGTATCACGATCTTGGCACTGCAGCTAACGTGCTCCCATTGAACAAGCTGGGAGCCCTGCCGACGAGGAACTTCTCGAGCGGGAGGTTCGAAGGTGCAGAAAACATAAGCGGGGAGAAGCTGCTAGAGTCTCTGTCGAGAAGGCTCTCCTGCGTGGGCTGCCCGGTGGCATGCATTCACCTGGCTGCCATAAGAGAGCAATACGAGGACGAAAAGTACTTCTACAAGGTAGAGAACGTCCCTTACGACTACGAGCTCCTCTACTCGCTCGGAAGCAACCTAGGCGTCAGCGATACGGTGGGGATGCTCAAGCTCATTAAAGTAGTAGAGGAAGAAGGGCTGGACGCCATAAGCGCTGGGGTAGCGTTGGCTTGGGCAACCGAGGCCCTCGAGAAAGGTATAGTGACGAAGGAGCACACTCTCGTCGAGCTCAAGTGGGGCGACTGGCGATCCTACGCTCAAGCCCTAAAATACATAGTAGAGCAACCAAATGATTTCTACAAGGCTCTAGCTGCTGGAGTAAAGGTAGCAGCTGCAAAATACGGAGGAGAGGACTTCGCGATAGAGTACAACGGGCTAGAGCCGGCAGGCTATCACACTGGGCCTCTGTTCCACCTCTCCCTTGCCATAGGAGGTAGACACTCTCATCTCGATGCCGGAGCATATGGGATGGACGAGGGGTTAGCATCGGCTAAGGCAAAGCCGCCGGAGCCGGAAGAGGCGGTGAAGACGATAGCTGCAGAGGAGTCATGGAGGCAGGTGCTGAACTCCCTCGCAGTCTGCCTCTTCGGCAGGAAGGTTTATGGCCCGAGCCTCGTCGTGAAGGCCCTGCGCTCCCTCGGCTATGAGACCAGCGAGAAGGAGCTAGAGGAGCTTGGGAAGAAGATATACCTTGAGAGACACCTGAGGAAGCTGGAAGAGGGCTTCAGGCCTGAGGGAGTTAGGGTAGCGAAGAGGGTGCTAGAGACTCCGACGCCTCTCGGCAACGTCTCAGAGGAGTATATAAGGAGGGGCATAGCGGCATTCGAGGAGATGATTGAGAGGCACCGGAAACTGCAAGCTCCTTAATTATTAAGGCTCGATTGCCCTATATTTTGGGATCGATCTTGGCCTCTCACCCACGCCCCTTTCGTCCGCCCGTTCGCATAAGGAGTGAGCGCGCAGAGAGCATAACGCCTAAGTTCAGGCCCGAGGGCATGAGGTGGCTGAGGTCAGATGGAAGGCCAAACTGGAGCCAGAGGGTCGCGAAACTGAGCGGGGAGCTGGAGGGCGTTTACAGTAAGCCAGCAATAACGGTCCGGAGCTCCTCCACAGTTATGGAGGCAACGGAGATCATTGCAAGCCACAACGTCAGGGGGCTCCCCGTCACGAGCCTAGGGATGGTAGTGGGAGCGCTCACCGCAAGCGATCTGGTGGACTACTTGGGCGGGGGTCCCTACTTCGATATAGTCATGAAGAGACACGAGGGTAACGTATTTAGAGCGCTAAAAGAGGAGAAAGTGAGCTCCATCTTTAGAGAGGTACCCCTCGTCACTGTCGAGGACAGTCTACAGAAGGTTCTCGAACTCATGATCCTGAGGGGCACAGGCTTCCTCCCTGTGGTTGACGATGAGCAGAGGCCGGTAGGCGTCATAACAGAGCACGATCTGTTGAAGCTGGTGCTAGACAAGAAAATCGGCGTTAAGGTCTCAGAGCTCTTCAGCTCTCCCATAGTGACGGTAGGGAAAGGGGACTCTTTGAAGAGGGCTGCAGAGCTCATGGTGAAAACGGGTTTCAGAAGGATAGTCGCTGTGGAGGGGGAGGAAGCGGTAGGCTCAGTTTCTGCCAAGGGCTTCGTGTCGTTCTTTGGCACCCACAAGGCTTTCAGATACCTGAAATCTACCAACATTGGCGACATCTTGACCCTCAGCGTTTCAGAGATCGTGGAGGAGGGCCTTTACGTTATAGACCATGGGGCGGACGTGGGAGAGGCAGGCGAGAACATGTTACGCAACGGCACTAACTGGTTACTAGTCACGAAGGGAGGCGAGGCGATCGGTATAATAACGGAGAGAGACGTAGTCATGGCCCTAGCCTTGGAGGTGTAGGAGATATGGCGAAAGTGTCTGAGTACATGAGCTCGCCGGTTTTCGTAGTGAGGCCCGAGGACTCGCTGGCTTATGCCAGAAACTTGATGCTGAGCAGGGAAATCAGCAGGCTCGTCGTAGTTGACAGCAACACAAAGCCAATAGGCACGATAACCATTTCAGACATTATATCTTTTATTTCAGCCAGAGAGGAGAGCACGCTTGACGAGGTGTTAGTAAAGGAGGTTATGCCAAAAGAGGTCGTGACCATAGAGGAGAGTAAGACGGTTAAGGCAGCAGCATACCTCATGCTGAAGCACAAGATCGGCGGCCTGCCGGTAATTGACGAGAAGGGTTCCCTGGTCGGCATAATCACTAGAACGGACATCGTAAGGGCCTTTGCGGAGAGATATCAGAATATGTACAAGGTGAGAGAGGTGAGTAGAAAGGACGTCACCACGGCAAGGAGAGGACATAGCCTCTCTTACATAGTGAAGCTGATCAACACAGATCCTGCTGGAAAGGTGGTGATAATCGATGAACAGATGAGGCCCATCGGCGTCATAGCGAAGCGTGACATAGCCTTCGTTAAGCCCGAGGTGGCAGCGAAGAGAGGGAAAGAGACGTTCAGAAAGTATAAGGTTGAGGCTCCAACAAAGTCTGAAACCACGCTTACCAGGATATACGTGGTACCTGTGGCTGAAGAGCTCATGACGCCGAGCCCGATAACGATAGGGGAGGACGAGGACGCAGCAGAGGGAGCTAGGAAGATGCTAGAAAAGGACATAGGATGTCTGCCAGTAGTAAATCAAGAGGGCAAGCTGACAGGGATCCTCACAAAGCTGGAAATACTGTCAGCAATGGCTCTAGGCAAGTAAGCATAATAGTCCCAGAAGACATAGTGATCGTGACCCGCGTGAATAGACCCCGAGTGACGGGGATATGTGTGCGCGGGAGGGTCAACTCCCGGTACCAGGGCCCCTACGGGGGCCCTAGCTTACGCTGGTGGGCCAGATGTACTTCATAGTGCTAGTAGGCCCTGCGGGCTCTGGAAAAACTACCCTTGCAGGAGAGCTGGCAGCATACATAGAGTCATATGGCCCCTCCGTAGCTAGGCTAAACTTCGACCCTGCTGCAGAGACCCTCTCTTACGACGCTGACGTAGATGTTCGGAGCTATGTTACAGCCCAAGAGTTTATGGCAAAAGGTCTTGGGCCTAACGGCGCACTGATAGCAGCCGTGGACTCTCTCATCAACCACGTCTTCGACATAAGGAGGGCCCTCGAAGAGATCAAGCCGGATTACGTTATAGTGGATACGCCGGGCCAAATGGAGCTCTTTGCCTATAGACATGGAGGACCAATAGTGCTGAACGCCCTTACTCACGGCTATCCCTCTGTCACGGTGTTTCTCATGGATGCCATCTTCTTCGAAAACCCTGCTAGCATAGTCTCAGTCCTCACCCTCGCCTCGAGCGTTGCGGTCAGGCTACAGAGGCCTCAGATCAACATAGTGAGCAAGGCCGATCTGCTCATGCAAGATGTGCTGGAAAACGTAGTGACTAGACTAGGAGAGGAGGGCTTCCTGGAGAGCCTAGCTACCTCGAGCGAGAGCGACCTTTACACGAGAGCCCTCATGCTAAGCCTTGCCTCGGCTCTCGAGAGTGCGGGCTTCATAGGGGAGGTAATACCTGTTTCCGTCAACTCAAGAGAGTCCATGGACGCGCTTTACGCAAAGATCCAGCAGCTGCTCAAGGGCGGAGAAGAGGAAAAGTATTACGACCAGCGTTATGAGAAAGATTAAACTTTTAAGCCCGTCTCTTACCTAAACCCGCGACTCGCCCATAGGTGAAGCCCTTGGCGGAGCAGAGGGCAACTGATGAACAAAAGTTGATCAGTACCATTGAGGAGACGAGAGACAGGATAGTTGCACTGAAAGAAGAAAAGAGGAAAATAGTGGAGGAGAGGAGGAAGCTCATAGAGGAACGGAGGAAGCTAGTAGAGGAGAGGAGAGCCCTCGTTCAAGAATACAGGAACCACAAAGAGCAGCTAAGAGCGCTAAGGGAGGAGTTCCTAAAGGTTAAGGAGGAGAGGGACGCGGTAAAGAAGGAAGCTATGAACAAGAGGGAGGACCTTAAGATAGCAAGACAGTTGGCAGAGAAAGAGGGAGAAGTAGCGAAGATCAGCCTGAGGAGGCTACAGAGGAGGCTGGAGGAGCTGGAGTGGAAGCAAATGACGACAGTCATGAGGCCTGAGGAGGAGAAGAAGCTGGTAGAAGAAATAGCGAGAGTGGAGAGCATGATACTGAAGGTGAGAGAGGCTAGAAAGCATGTGATCTCCTTGATGGAGCTACAAGCAGATTACAAGTCTACGCTTCTCAAGCTCAAGGGACTGAACGAGAAGCTATCGCGAATGTGGCAGCGGCTCAACGAGTTGAGAACCAAGCTAAACGAACTTGGCAACAAGATAGGGGAAGCCAACAGGAGGATAGAGGAGCTCTCGAGAGAGATAGAGATCAGAAGCCTGAAGCTCGACGACCTGTCCAAGGAGATCGACGGGCTATACAGTAACTATAAGGAGAGCCTGACGAAGCTGAACGAGATGAAGGAGGCAAGGAGGCTGGGTATCCAGCTAGAGCTGCTAGAGAAGAAGAAGAAAGAGGTGAAAGAGAAAGCAGAAAGAGGAGAACCCCTCACTCTAGAGGAGCTCAAAATACTTTACGGGGAGTTGGAGTAGGGAGCTCTTTTCTCAGCTTAAATTCTATTCCCTTGATCTTGAAACCCTGAGAGAGCAACGTCTTACTCATAGCACCCTTGCTCCCGTCGACCGGTATCGTGATCTCCTCAACTCCTCTCTCCCGCGCCTGGGCTCTGAGGGCTCCTACGAGGGCGCTCAAGGCCTCTGCGGGCTTGTGATAAGAAACTGCAACGTAATCTACTGTCATCTTCTTCCTCGGCGAGAACTCAGCAAGGCCTCTCAGCTTGCTCCCCCTATACAGCAGGAGGGAGTACTGGTCTTCCAGCCTCCTGTAAACTCTCCTGTTTACGTACTCGGTGACGCTGCTCCACCAGGCAGTTGGCATAACTCTGCTCTTCGCGCTGCTGAGCCCCCCTTTCACTACAGAGACTGAGTAGCCGTCGAGGTTATGATCCTCTGCGGAGCTCGAGGAGAGCATCAGCACCACTCCCTTCACTGCATAACCGTGGTTCAGGTAGAACTGGAGGGCCCCGTAGTTGTCCTTTTTCACCCCCAGGCTTACCTCTTCAGCTCCCTCCCTCGCAAGCATCTCCTCCATTGCAACCAGAAGGGCACTTCCGACCCCTTTCCCCCTCTCTCTGGGATCTACTGCCATGTAGTCCAGGTAGGCTTTGCCCTTGCGGCGATAGGCTATCGAGAAGCCTATGACCTCCCCTCCTTTCTCAGCTACCAGGACCTTGAGGTTCTGGGACCTCAGCCTGAGGAGCTCTTCGAACCAGCTGAGGGTCTCTCTATCCACGCCGCCTAGGCTTCTAAGGTGGATCTTGTAGATTGGTTCCGCATCTGAGAGCCTAGCCTTCCTTACCAAGAGGCTACTATCAGAGTCGTCTTCGCCCTCCATAATCGGGCCTGCACCGTCTCCGAATGCTAGCAATTTTTGGAGCCTTATTAAGTCTTCATATGAGGATTAGCGGTGTGAGAGCATGAGAGCTATCCTCCTCATCGGCATAGGGGGCGTGGACGTTCTGAAGGAGGGGGAGGTCGATTACCCGAAGGTGGAACGTGACCATATAGTGCTGAAAGTAAGGGGGTGCGGCGTCTGCTACAGAGATACCCTGGTAAGGAGGGGCTTCATGAGGGCTAGGATACCGGTGATACCGGGACACGAGGTAGTGGGAGAGGTGGTAGAGGTAGGCGAGGGCGTGGAGGACCTCCGCAAGGGGGAGCTGGTTGCTTCCCTGATTTACGTGCATGACCCTCACAACCCAGAGTGTAGAGGAGAGGAGAACACGTGTAGGGGGAACAAGTGGATCGGGGAGGACATAGACGGTTGTTATGCAGAGTATGTGAAGCTCCCCCGCTGGAGCCTTGTGAAAGTGGGGGAGCCAGGAGAGTCGCCTCCCGAGGCCTTCTCCTACTCCGCCTGCGTGGTTGGCACGGCGATCAGGGCCCTCAAAACCCTCGGGAAGGCCAAGAAAGGGGAGAGCGTTGTCATTACAGGGGCATCAGGAGGAGTTGGTATACATGCTCTACAGGTGGCAAAGAGCCTCGGCCTGAGGACCATAGCAGTCACGAGAAGTGAGGAGAAAGCGAGGATAATAGAGTCCCTCGGTGCAGAGGTCGTGGTCTACAAGGACAAGTTCTCTGACGAGGTAAGGAAGAGAACTGATGGGAGGGGGGCGGACATAGTGCTGGACACGGTGGGGGGCCCAACGCTAGATCAAAGCCTTCGATCGGCGGCGAGAGGAGGGAGGGTTGTCCTAGTAGGTAACGTCGACCCTAGCCCTCAGCCCGTGATGTTAGGTCTCATAATACTCAGGGAGCTGAGATTACATGGAGCTCTAAACTCCACTCCCCCAGAGCTTGCTGAAGCAGTAGAGATGCTCAAGAAAGGCTATGTTAGGCCTGTGTTCAAGACCATTCCACTGGAGGAGGAAGAGGTGAGGAGGGCCCACATGACCCTAGAGAGAGGGGGCTCCCTTGGGAGGATCGTAATCAGGCCTTAGTAGTTCGCTGCCCAGCTCTCCACTACGTCATAACCATACATCGCCATGAACTGTTCTCTCCCCTCTTTCGTTATCCTCCTCGGCGTCCATGGTGGGTCAAAGGTGATCTCCACGTCCACCTCTGCATCCGGTATCGCGTCCCTTACCGCCTCGTCCACGAAAAGCGTTATCTGACCCATCACAGGACACCCTATCGCCGTGAGCGTCATGATCACCTTTATGTGAGGCTTGCCCTCTTGATAGTGTGCATGGATCTCATAAACGAGGCCGAGATCGTAGACGTTAACCGGTATCTCAGGATCGTAAACTTCCCTAAGCGCCGCTATGACCTTCTCGGCTAGCTGGAGATCGCCGACTATCTTGACGTTATCTTGATTCACGGTCTCCATCATTTCTGCTCCCTGAAATGAACATATCGTAGAGCTTTATGCTATAGGTCTATACCTTCCTCCCGCGGGGCAGGATGACCTCCTTGGGCGCTGCAGCAAAAGGCTCCAGGTATTTCCTTAGGGCCTTCGGTATAGTGACGCTGCCATCGGGCTGTTGGTAGTTTTCGAGGATGGCAGTTATAGTTCTGGTGGAGGCGAGAGCCGTTGCATTCAGCATGTGAACATACTCTCTTGTCATCCCCTTCCTCCTAATCATCCTGATCCCTAGCCTGAAGGCCTGCCAATCTGTGACGTTACTTGCGCTCACCATCTCCCTATACTTCCCTTGAGCCGGCATCCACACCTCTAGGTCGTATTTCTTCACAGCGGGAGCTCCCAGGTCTCCTGAAGCGATGTTCACTATGCGGTATGGGAGCCCCAACTCTTGGAAGATCTCCTTGGCGTTATTTATCATCTCTTCGTGGAGCTTTCTGCTCTCCTCGGGCTTTGAGTAGACGAACTGTTCTACCTTGTGGAACTGGTGCACCCTGAATATGCCCTTCAGGTCCTTGTTCCCCGCTCCCGCCTCCTTCCTGAAGCAGGGGCTTACGCCGACGAGCCTAAGGGGGAGCTCGTCGTCATATATTTCCTCCCCATGGTAGAGAGCTGCAAGGGAGTGCTCTGCCGTGGCTATTAGGTAGAGATCCTCGCCCTCTATCTTGTATATCGCGTCCTTGAACGCTGAGAGATCAAGCACCCCTGAGATGACCTTGTACCTCAGCATGTATGGGGGAATAACAGGCCTATAGCCCTTTGAGGTGAGCTTGTCGAGGGCAAAGAGAAGGAGCGCAAAGTCGAGCCAAACCAGGTCGTCGAAGAGGTAGTAGAACCTTGAGCCGGCTACCTCCCCTGCCTTTGCAGTGTCGCCCAGCTTCAGCACTTCCTCAAGCATATCTGCATGTCCAATCGGCTTCCAATCTATTAGCTCGTAGTCCACTTTGTGGCCGTACCTTTCCGTCTGCTCTCTAAACTGCTCGACGTAGCCCCTCCAGACCTTAGCTTTGCCCCAGAACTCTATCGGCAGACTGGCACTCTCGTCGCCAATGGGCACGTCCTCCTCTACGAGGTTAGGGAGGGAGAGGAGGGCAGCGTTCCTCTTCTCCTCCACCTCAGCTAACCTTGCCTCGAGGCCCTTGAGGGCCTCTAGCACCTCCTTTGCCTCGTTTATGAGCTTTGCCCTCTCCTCTTCTGCTGCTCTAGGAATGCTTCGAGTGATCAAGTTGTGCCTGTGTCTCATCTCGTTGACCTCTGTCTGCAGCTTCCTCCACTCGAGGTCCAACCTATGGGCCTCGTCCACGAGAGCCGGGTCCATGAGCCTCTTAGCTACGTGCTTCTTCAACTCCTCTGGGTTCTCCCTCAGGAGGGACAGGATGCTCCAGATCGCCATCGGCTCACCTAGCGGCGAGAGTTAAGTTATACCTTTAACTGTAGCTGTCCTGCCTCTTTCTGGCAGCTTCCATGGCCTCCCTCATGACCTGCTCTGCCTCCTTCCTAAGCTCCTCTTCAGGAATTTTCAGCTCCTGCGCTGCGGAGATGCGAATCGTCTCTATATTCTCCTGTATAGTAGAGAGGGAGAGCCTAACGTCAGGTGGGACGAATGACTTCATCGCGCCTATAGCATAAACTATGACTATGGGAGTTCTCAAAAGGTCTGGAGTGGCGTAGCCGAGGGAGAGGACCGTTTCAAGCCTAAGGGCCATCCTCTCTAACAGCTCCACTATAGCGAGCATCCTGAGCTGAGTCCCCCTGTCTAAGTCCCTTGTTCTCTCTGCGAGCATCCTTATCCTTCTCTGCGCCCTCCTGATCTCTGTAAGGGCTCTGATAGCTGCCGTTCTGACGCTCTGAGAGCTCAAAGCATCCCCCGAGAAAAGCAGCCCGAGAGGGGTAATGTGCCCTCAGCCGGTCCACTTGTATATGAAGACCACTACTGCCTGTTCCTGCAAGGCTCCAAACGTGTCTTCGCTGTGGAAGCATGAGACCATAAGGGCTTCGGGCACAAACCTCTTCCAGAGAGATGTCGGTAGCACAGGGAGCAGCTGACCACTGCTCGGCTCGAAGGCAGAAGGTATGACAAAAGTGGCGTTGTTGAAGACGGAGCATTTACTTATGTATCCTTTTCTGGGGATCTCTATGAGACCATCCATGCTAAGCTTGTACAGGAGGCTGTTCATAGTAAGCCTAACGTTGCCCTCCGGGCTCCCAGTCAGCGCTGGGAAGTGATAGGCCCTCGTCTGTCCCGAGACGGTCTGGGAAGAGTACTGAGTGCCTATGAAAGTCTCTGCATATGGGTTTATCCTGTAGGAGATCCTCAGCATCTGGAAGGACTTGGGGAAGTCTGCAAGGCCATATGTGACAATGTATGTGTTGCCCTGCCTCTGACTGCTCGGTATAGGCAGTCCATACACTGTGGTCGAGTTCTGAGGCCTAAAGAAGAGGAACGCCTCGTAGAAGACGAGGTACGTCTTGTTTGGCCTTGCCTTCAGCAAGGGCAGCAGGGCAGATGCTTCGTCCTCGTTCCCCGTCAAGATCCTGGCAAGAAGCCTGATCTGCGTTTCGTTCTGAGTGGAGCCATCTGCAACAGTAGCCCTGTTTGTCCCTACAGATATCCAGTACCCGTAGTCCCACCAGCTGACGATGAGGGAGTCCTCACTTGTGTTGGCCCTCAGGTAGCTTAGGGTCCTCTGCCATGCATCGTTTATTGGTACTAGGATCTTGTTTCCGGAGTAATATGCCGACAGCCCTGAGGTGAGGATCTGCGGAGCCCTGTAGTAGTTAGCATCATAGCTGTTCTTTGCATAGTAGATTGAACCCCCCACGACTAGAGCAATGAGGAAGAGGGCCACCGCAAATCTGACCTCGTCGACGGAAACGAGCCTCTTACCCTCACTTATCATCCTCTCGCCCGCCATCCAAGCCCCAATGGATATGCCCGCGGCTAGGGAGACATACAGGGAGGCCATCTGAAGGAAGTATGCCATGTTCTTTGCAGCATACGCCATCATGAACGACATCAAGAACATGCTTATGACCACATGATCTGTTACATCTCTCCTCCCACTATAGATTCTGTAGGCATAGTACAGCGTGCCCATTACGGTCAGCAAGAAGGGGATGCCGAGCTCCCTGAAGAACTCTCCCCAACTAACGCCGGCATGCTCTGCAACGCTCTCAGCAAGAGGACTGAACTCCCTTATGCCGAGGGCCAGCAAGACCCTGCCCGGCACGCGAACGGTCTCTGTAGCCAATAGAGCCATGCCGGCAATAGACGCTGCGAGCAAGATCCAGAGATAGAAGGCCCTGTTGAGAGGGAACAGCCTTTCACCGAGTCCAAGCCTCTCCCAATAGGTGGCAACTGTATAGAAGAGAATAGAGGCAACAACTGAAAGGCCCAGGCTGCTCACGAAATAGGTATAGCTCACCGCAGGGTACAGAGAAGTCAATACGATGAAGAGCAGAGCGGTCAATCCATAGATCTTAAGCCTTGCCTCGTCAGCCCTGCCCCATACCAGCGGGTCTAGGAGAATTATCATAGCAAGGGACACGGAAACGAAGTGGTAGCCTCCCCAGAAGAAGGTGACAGAGCCTGCAGATGTCCCTGCAAGAGCTGCATACAGGAGGCTCTTCCTGCCCTCGCTTCTCAAGGCCAAAACGAGGAATATATACATAAGAACTATGATAACTGAGGCTATGACCATCTTTTCCACGAAACCTACTGTGCTCCTCCCTATAGCACCTGGCAGGAGGGAAAAGAGAGCGGCAGTGGCCAAGGCTCCGACCTTAGATCTAGTAATCAGGTACACGAGGACGAAACCTAGGACAGCTGTTAGCACTCCTGCTATGACGGGGAAGAGCGCTATCCAGTCCCTCAGGGAGATGCCGGAGAACTTGACGATATGATATGTTGCCGCTGCGACCCATGCTGTTCCGACATATTCTCTAGTAAGGAAGTTCCTCCCGTACGGATACCAGAACAGTTTCGAATCTGTTATACTCTCAAAGTTGAAAAGGCCGTTCTGGTAGAGCTGCTCTGCTATCCAATACATCTCCCAAGGGTCTGCTTCGTCTAGCTCCAGCCCATAATTAATAGCAGGAATCAATCTTATGTAGGCGCCAACTGTCAGAGATGCTAGCAAGAGGACTATTATGAGAGGCGTGGAATAGTTGTCGATTAGCTGTATCAGGTCTGCTAGGAAGCTAGTCCTCTTTGCCAAATCTATTCCCCCAGTTCCTCTCGTCTCAGCTTATAACCTTAGCACCTCTACCTCTCTGTTATATGTATAATGACCAATACATATAACTGTTCTGTATGACTACGTGAGGGGGTCGAAATAACAGTGAGGGACAGGGGAGCGAAGAGGGTAGTCATCCTGGGTGCAGGCGGTAGAGACTTTCACAACTTTAATGTATACTTCAGAAAGAGGAAGGAGTACGAGGTAGTAGCTTTCACCGCCTCTCAGATCCCAGGGGTGGGCAAGAGAGTTTACCCGCCTCACCTCGCAGGAGAGCTCTACCCTAACGGCATACCCATCTTACCTGAGAGCTCCCTCGAGGAAATTGTGCGGGAGATGAAGGTCGACGTTGCAGTCCTCTCCTACAGCGACCTGACCTACGGTTCGGTAGGCAGGATAATGAGCAGAGTCCTGGCAGCAGGTGCCTCCTTCATGGTGCTGGGCCCCTCTGACACAATGCTGAAAGCGAACAAGCCTGTCATAGCCGTCACTGCCGTGAGGACGGGCGCGGGGAAGAGCAGCGTGTCTAGGAAGATAGCGAAGATCCTCTCCTCCAGAGGGTACAGGGTGGTGCCGGTGAGACATCCCATGGCATATAGAGGGTTTGACGACCAGGTCGAGTGTTTCTCTACCGTTGAGGAGCTGGACAAGAGGGGCGTCACTGTAGAGGAGAGAGAGGAGTACGAGCACTACGTCTCCCGCGGATACAAAGTTTGCTCGGGCATAGACTACGAGGAAGTTCTCAAAGTTGCAGAGAGGGAGGCAGATGTGATACTCTGGGACGGCGGCAACAACGACTGGCCTTTCGTAAAACCTGACTATCACATAACGATAGCAGATGCCCTGCGGCCAGGGCAGGAGATAGGGAGCTTCCCTGGTGAAGTTAACGTGAGGACCGCCGATCTGGTCGTCATAAACAAGGTGGACCAGGCGAGGAGGGAGGAGGTGGAGAAGGTGAGAAGAAACGTCTTAAGCATAAACCCAAGGGCTAAGATCTCGTTAGCTGCAAGCACTGTGTCCATAGACGAGCCGGAGTTAGTAAGAGGTAAGAGGGTTGCTGTCGTGGAGGACTCCCCCACGGTGACTCATGGGGAAGCGCCTTATGGCGCAGGCTATGTGGCAGCCCTGAAGTATGGTGCTGCAGAGGTAGTAGACCCCAGAAAGTACGCTGTAGGAGTAATTGCAGAGATGTTCCGAGAGTACCCTCACATGATCAACGTTATCCCAAGCACCGGTTACACAAGAGAGCAGATCCGGGATCTGGAGGAGACTCTCAGGAGGGTGCCCGCAGACGTTATCGTCTCTGGCACGCCCATCGATCTCTCTCGACTCATAAAGGTGGACAAGCCAATCGTTAGGGTTTCCTATGAGGTGGAGATCCTGGAGGGCCCCACGCTGGAGGAGGCCGTCGAGGAGTTCCTCTCGCGCACTAGGTGATCGGTTTGCTTATCGTGATAGCGCTAGGGGGCAACGCGATTCAGTCCTCGGACAGGAGAGGAGTGGAGGATCAGTGGAGGGCAGTGAGCAACGCTATGGCCTCTGTCAGCGAGGTCATAGCTGAGGGACACAGCGTAGTGCTCACTCATGGCAACGGCCCTCAGGTAGGGTTCCTCCTAGAGGCCTTCGACAGCCTCCCCATGACCGAGCCTAGGCCCACTCTAGACCTCGCCGTTGCCATGACGCAGGGATGGATCGGCTTTATGATGGCCCATGCCTTGGAGAGGGAGCTAACTAAGAGAGGGGTGAGGAAGAGAGCAGTAGTGGTGCCTACCAGAGTGATAGTGAACAGCGACGATCCGCAGGGGTGGAAGCCTACCAAGCCGATAGGCAGGTCCTACACGAGGGAGGAGGCAGAGGTGCTCTCCAAGAGGATGGGATGGATTTTCAAGGAGGATCCGCGGGGAGGGTACAGAAGAGTAGTGCCTAGCCCTATGCCAGTAAAGATCCTTGAGGTGGACACAATCTCTGCGCTCCTCCAAGGAGGCTTTGTGCCGATAGCAGCGGGGGGAGGAGGAATTCCACTCGCTCGAAGTAACGGCGAGCTTAGGCCCGTCGAGGCGGTGGTAGACAAGGACCTTGCCTCTAGCCTCTTGGCGGTGGAGCTGAGGGCGGACAAGTTTGTCGTCCTCACCGACGTGGGAGGAGTGGCAATTAACTACAAGAGGCTGGGGGAAACATGGTTAAGGAGGGCCTCCACAAAGGAGCTCAGGAAGCTATATGAGGAAGGCCAGTTCCCTCCTGGCTCCATGGGGCCAAAGGTACTCTCTTGCATTAAGTTTGTGGAGGCAACAGGCAAGGAGTGTGCTATTGGTCATCTAGAAGACGCTTATAGGGTTATAAAGGGCGAGGCGGGGACCACCATAGGGGAATAGCTTGGGCTCCCGAGAGAAGATCACTTTCCCTGTGATCTATGCTCTGAGCTCTCGTCCTAGCTCCCCCTGCGAGTTCATGAAAATACTAGAAAGAGATGGCTACTTCATAGCTTGGTGTAGTGCATGGGAGAGGCCCATTACAAAAGGCTCTGTGTATAGATGCGAAAGGTTCTGGAGCTCCTGCCCGCTGAGAAGGGCGGCCCAGAGGTCAAGCTAGATGGCTATACTGTCGCCCCCTCTGGGCCGCGGGCCTGCGTGACGCACCTTCTCAAGCGCCTTGAGCAGATCCTCCCTCTCTACCTTCGAAGAGCGCCTCCGAATAGCAAAGTAAGCTGCCTCCGTCACCAGAGCCTTGAGGGAGGCCCCGCTGAACCCATCTGTGAGTGCAGCTATCTCCCGAAGGTCCACGTCATCGCCTAGTGGAGTCTTCCTGGTATGGATCCTCAGGATCTCCAGCCTCCCCCTCAGGTCGGGAAGCGGGAGCTCCACGATCCTGTCAAACCTCCCCGGCCTGAGCAGGGCTGGGTCCAGCACATCGATCCTGTTAGTTGCCGCGATGACCCTCACTCCCGAGAGGGGATCGAAGCCGTCCAGTTCTGCCAATAGCTGGAGAAGGGTCCTCTGCACCTCCCTCTCCCCGCTCGTGCCCATCTCCACCCTCCTAGCACCTATTCCATCGATCTCGTCTATGAAGACTATGGAGGGCGACATCTCCCTCGCTAGCCTGAACACCTCCCTCACTAGCCGTGCGCCCTCCCCTATGAACTTGTTCACTAGCTCGCTCGCCGTGAGCTTTATGAAGGTAGCATCGCTCTCCCCTGCCACTGCTCTTGCCAGCAAGGTCTTACCCGTTCCTGGTGGGCCATGTAGGAGGACCCCCTTGGGAGGCTCTACGCCCATCTCCTGGAAGAGCTCCGGCCTTTTGAGGGGGAGCACTACGACCTCATATAGCTCCCTTATCTGCTCCTCCAGCCCTCCTATGTCCCTGAAGCTCACCTTGGGCTTTCTCTCCACGACCATAGCTCTCACAAAACTATCGTACACGTTGGGCAGAACGCCTACTATAGCAGAGCCCCTGCCGTTGAGGGCTACGGCGGAGCCTACTCTTATGGCGCTCTTGTCAACGCCTTCGGCTACGGTTACTATCAGGTTAGGACCAGAGCTGCTCTTCACCAGGTATTTCCCCTCTTCGAGAACCTCCAGCACCACAGCCTCTATGTGAGGAGGGGCCAAGAGTTTGGCTATCTCCTCCCGATAGTACTCCAGGTCCTTCTCCAAATTCACCTTAGCCTGGGTGAGCATTTTCACTTTCTCCCTCAACAGCTTTACCTCTACCTTGTCCTCGTCGCCGTGCAAACTTCTCCCTAGCTCTCTGGTCCTCCTGAGATATTTCAATAAGACAACTAGCTAATACCCTGAGCCTCAAATCGATGGAGGATAAATAAATACTCTAGACATAAAGGAAAAATGGTCATGACGTTGAGGGGCAAGCAGCCTCTCTATTGCGATATCTGCGGATCCCCGGCAGAGAGCCTTCGTAAGGTGAGGATAGAGGACATGGAAGTAAGTGCCTGCCCTCGGTGCGCTAGCAAGCTGGGCTCGAGGGCGCTGGTCGCAGAGACTACCAAAGCCCAGAAGGAGGAGAAGCATGTGCAGAAGCCCAAGCCAAGATCAAAGATGGAGAGCTTTGACATAGTAGAGGGTTATGCAGAGAAGATCAGAAAGGCGAGAGAGGAGAGGGGATGGAGCGAAGCCGTGCTGGCCCAGAGGCTCAGAGTCAGCGCAGACCTGATCAGAAAGATAGAATCGGGGAGGTATAAGCTTACTGTCGGTCTTGCAAAGAGTCTGGAGGAAGTCCTGAAGATCAAGCTGCTAGTTCCTACCGAGGACATAGAGGAAGAATATGGAAAGGGGCCAGGTAAGATCACGCTGGGAGACGTTGTGAACATAAGGAAGGGTGAGGAGTAGCTGGAGAGAGCCTACCTAATCATCCCTAGAGAGCTCGACGATCACTTAGAGGAGTCTCTCCTCCTGGCGAAGATGGCAGGCTACAGCGTGGTGAGGACCTGGAGGACAAGATATAGGAGGAGAGTCGGGAGGGGACTGATGGAGGAGATAGGGAGGGCTACGAAACAAGATAACCCCAGCACTTTGATATTCTACGGAGAGATACAGCCCTCCTCTGCCTTTCAGTTAATGAAGAGCTCTAGGCTCCGCGTCATTGACCGCGTTATGCTCATCCTAGAGATATTCATAAGACACGCAGGAACGAGGGAGGCTCAGCTGCAGATAGAGATGGCCAAGATAAAGCACGAGATACCTCTCGTGAGGGAGTGGCTGAGGAGGAGCAAGCTAGGAGAACTGCCAGGCTTCCTGGGGCCGGGTGGCTACGCGATAGATGGCTACTACAGGCACTTAACGAGCAGGCTAGCCAGGATCAGGAGGGAGCTGGAGGACTTGAGAAGGCAGAGGGTGAGTAGAATGACGGCGAGGAGGGAGAGCGGTATCCCTCACGTAGCAATAGTTGGTTACGCATCTGCCGGGAAGACATCCCTCTTTAACAGCCTGACGGGAGAGTCCAGAAAGGTGGGGGAGGAGTACTTCACGACCCTCCAGCCGAAACATACGGCAACCGACATCAGGGGGAGGAAGATCGTCATGATAGATACTATAGGCTTTATACGCGATGTGCCTCCAGAGATCGTTGAAGCCTTTCATGTAGTGCTGGAGGAGATAAAGTACTCCGACCTGGTGCTCTTCGTCGTGGATATTTCAGAGAGGTGGGAGGTCGTGAAGGAGAAGGTTGCCGCAGGGCTCCTCACGCTGTCGAAGATAGGTGCGCTTGACAAACCCCTCGTTCTGGCTGCAAACAAGGTGGACAAGGCAGAGGCCGTGGAGGAAAAGGTCGCAGGCCTTCGTCAGCTCCTCCAGGCAGTGAGGCAAGGCTCTCCAATAGTGTCCATCTCTGCGCTCACGGGTCATGGAATGGAAGAGCTGAAGGACGCGATCATCACCTCGCTCGGGCTGGAGAGGGGGGAGGCCGTTGAGCGCCTTCAACCCCTCTGAGTTATACCACAAGGTCTACGTGCTCCGCCTCGGCCACAGACCCAGTCGGGACAAGCGCGTGACGACCCACGTAGCCCTTGTGGCAAGGGCTTTCGGGGCCAACGGATTCGTGCTCGAGACTTGTGATGACAAAGTGCTAGGGTCTCTCCACAAGGTCCTGAAAATGTGGGGAGGGAAGATGCACATAGAGTGCGGCGTAGATGGGCTAAAATATGCTTCTTCGTGGGATGGGGACACTATCCACCTTACGATGTATGGGATCCCTGTGGAGAGAGTAATAGAGAACATAGCCTCCTCTCCAAAGCCGAAATTGGTCGTTGTCGGCTCAGAGAGGGTGAGGAGGGAGTTCTACGAGATAGCTCAGTACAACGTGGCAATAGGCAATCAGCCCCACAGCGAGGTGTCAGCCTTGGCCATCTTTTTAGATAGGTTATATAGGGGTCAGTGGAGTAGTATAAGGTACGAGAATGCAAGGCTCAGGATCGTTCCCTCCGAGAGGGGTAAGAGAGTGGTGAGGGTTGACGGCTGAGAAAATAATGAAGGGGCTAGAGAAACTGATAGAGCGTCTCTCGATAGCGAACGATATAGAGCCGCAGAAAGCAAAGCACATCTTTAGGCTAGTGCTGGAGTACAGCAACGGAAACGGCCTTAGTGATGTGGAGCTAGAGGAGATGACGGGCTATAAGCAACAAGAGGTGAGGAAAATACTCAGGATGTTCTACGACCTGAACATGATGGTTCACACAAAGGGCAAGCTGTCCGAGCAAGAAGTAACGAGGTACTTCTGGAGGGTCGACATAGATGCCATAAACTTAGCCCTCCTGAAGAGGAAGAAAATGGTGCTCTCCAAACTCAAGCATAGGCTCGAGTATGAGACGAACGCAAAGCAATACGTTTGTCCTGTAGAAGGGATCAGGTACTCCTTCTCCGAAGCCTTCGATAATGAGTTCCTCTGCCCTAGTTGTGGAGCCCCGCTCGAGATGAGTCAAAACGAGAAGGCAGTAGAGGTCTTAGGGGGGTATATTAGGAAACTGGAGCAGGAGATAGAGGAGGATGAGAAGAGAGTATACAGTAGTTGACCTTTTCTCTGGAGGTGGAGGCTTCTCCCGGGGCTTTGAGGACGCGGGCTTCCGGACTGTCGTTGCAATAGAAAACTACCCGCCTGCTGCAAAGACCTTCAAGGCAAACTTCCCGAACGCGGTCGTGATCGCAGAGGACATCAAGGAGGTGAGTCAAAGAGAGATCAAAGAGGTTTCTGGCATAGGCAGCGAAGAGGTGGACGTAGTTATAGCTAGCCCTCCCTGCGAGCCCTTCACTCCGGCTAACCCAGATAGGCTAAAGGACCCGCTGGACAGGCTATACACCGATCCTCAGGGCGTCTTGTTCCTCCACGCGATCAGGCTCATAGGGGAGCTCAGGCCGAGACTTTTCGTCATAGAGAACGTCCCGGGTATTCTCGAAGACAGCATAAGGGAGAGCATTACTAAGGAGTTGGGAAGAGTAGGGTACGAGAGAGTCTACTTCAACGTCCTCAGGGCAGAGGATCATGGAAACCCCAGCGAGAGGGTGAGGGTCTTCGTTTCTAACGCGAAGATTACGCCGCCGAAGTCTCTGGGGCCCTCTGTAGAGGAGGTTCTGGGCAATATGCCTCCGCCCGGCTCTCACCTACTCAATCACGACTACCCAGCGGAGGTGCCGAGGAGGCATAGAAATAGGCTGGCCAAGCTAAAGTGGGGGAAAGCGCTGATAAGGTTCAGAGGGGCAGAGGGGACGCTGCCCAATTATGTGAGACTCGATCCTCGCAGAAGGGCTCCCACGGTCATGGGGTCTTCTCGCTTCGTTCACCCCTACGAGCCGAGGTTGCTCACCGTGAGGGAACAGGCTAGACTCATGTCCTTCCCAGATCATCACATCTTTCTGGGCAGCAGAGATGCCCAATACAACATGGTGGGAGAGGCTGTGCCGCCTGTTCTGGCTATGGCGATCGCTCTGTACCTTCGTCAGCTCCTGGAGTAATACTATCTCTCCCTAGTAAATTTGTCAGGACCTCCAGATAGCAAAGGGGAGCAACTTGAGCTCTATGGTAGACGAGCTAAAGGGAATTCAAGCAGAGCTGCTGGAGGAGAGGAAGAAGATCGGGAACCTAGAAAAGAAGCTAGCTTCCCTTAGTTCTGGAAGCAAGGCCCAGGCAGAGCTATATGCTTGGAAGACCTTCCTGGACTTCTTGCTCTTTAAGAGCACAGCAATCATAAGATATGCAGAGAGCGGCAGCCTTCTCGCTGCAAGCATAAGCTCCTGCGAGCTAGCTTCAAAGATAAGTTCGAAGATGGTCTATATAGAGCATAACGTGTTCATGAGCGAGGCGAGGACTGTCATCGTTAACCTCCTCCACGCTTCGCGAGCCCTCTGCTCTCTCAGTTCCTGAATATAAGGCTCTAGCCAACGAAAGGCATGGTGCCTCTCTTGCTGGAGAGAGTGCTAGGGGGCGAGATAAGGGAGCCCCAGTCATGGATACTAGCCATAGCCGCCCTGTCCTTTGCCTTCGGTAAGACAAGCGTGTTCTCCCTCGACTTCTTCACCTCTCCTTACTTTATCGGCATACTTTTGGGCTTCGTGGTCCATGAGCTGGCTCACAGAGGGGTAGCGAGGATGTACGGGCTGTCAGCAGACTTTGTTGCATACGTGCCTGGCCTGATCATAACCTTCCTCTCTGGCTTCCTCCCCATCGTGCTCATAGCGCCAGGGTACGTGAGGGTGTTCGGTTGGGGAGAGAGTAGGGGAGTGTTTTACTCTGTTATTGCAGGACCTCTGACCAACATAGCGATAGCAGCCGTAGCCATCCTCCTCTCCCCTTGGAGTAGTTACTTGCTACCCATAGCTTTCATAAACTCGTGGCTCGCTTTCTTCAACCTGCTCCCCATACCTCCGCTCGACGGTTCAAAGATCATCAGGGGAAGCCCCTCCATATGGGTCGCCATGTTGCTGGCCTCTGCAGTTCTCCTCTTCTTGGCAGCGTGATGGTCATGAGAAGAGCGCTCCTCTTCGGGAGATTCCAGCCTTTCCATCTAGGTCACCTAAACATCGTAGAGTGGGCCCTAAAGCTCGGCTTCGACGAGGTAGTGCTGCTAATAGGCATGGCATCAGAGAACTACACTCCAAGGAATCCTTTCACTGCCGGCGAGAGGATAGAAATGATCAGGCTTTCATGCACCGACAAAGGTATACCTCCCTCCAAGACCATCACAGCCACCATTCAGACCTTGGAGACGAGTATAGGGAGCGTCTACTACGTCCTCTCCTACGTGCCAAGAGTTGAAGCTATATTGACCCGAAACCCCGTCATCTCCAAGATCTTCCTAGACGCTGGGATCAAGGTGGTACAGCCCCCTCTCTTCAACAGGGAAGAGTGGAGGGGCGAGACGATAAGGAGGAAGATAGCCAAGGGAGACGATAGCTGGAAGAAGGCCGTGACTCCCTCCACTGCAAGCTTCATAGAGGAGATAGGCGGCGTGGAGAGGATCAGGTGGATGCATGCAGGCGACTAGGGGCTCCACTTGTACCGAAGTATCCCGGCTACGCCAGCAAACTCCTTGAACCACTCAGCCTCCGGTAGCCCTGCAGGGATCACGATCACCTTTGCCCCCTTCGCCTCCCCGAGCTCCTTCCACTTATTGATGTCGTCCCTCTCCTGGTGAATCAGGAGGACCTTCACAGCCCCTGCCTCTAGCGCCAAGCTAACTTCCTTCTCCCCATACACTGCTAGCCCCGACAGCTGGACGAGATGGAGCTTGAACTCCTCCAGCGTCTCAGAGGCCTCTCTATACAGCTGGGCCTGGACTACGTTCTGGGCCTTCATGACTGCTTCCTTCAGCCCTTCATAGCCCTGGTAGGCCACGTCAACTAGCTCGGGGGAAACTAGCTGTTGAAGCCTGTAGTCGAGATAGTTCCCCTTGTGGAAGTCGACCTTAGCATATCCCGGGCCTCCCAGGATTATGCCCTTCAGTATCCCCTTCTCCAGCAGGGGCACAAAGTGCATGTTAGCTGATTCTCCCACCCTCTTGAAGAACTCGTCCACCAGCTGCTCAATGATCCTCTCGTACCTCCTCTGGCTTTGGCCTCCCTTCTCGTGCTTCCCTGGCACAAAGCCCTCTACCTCATCGAGGACCTCTATCCTCCCTCCCTTGAGCACTCCGATCGTGGCTTGATCCCTCTCCACTATGATTATGCCTATCGCGTCCTTCTCCTCTATCATGTCCTCCAAGAAGGAGGTGATGAAGCTCTTCTCTGTCCTGTAGTAGAAGACAGGCACCTTCTCAGGGGGAGAAAACATTATGCACATGAAGTCTCCCGAGTCCATGTTCTCGCCGCAGAACACCACCAGCCCATTGGGGGGCACCTTCTGGATCATCTGAATCCTCTCTATTGCTCCTGACAGAGCCCTCTTCACGGCCTGCCTCGTCCTCTTGAGCTTGATGTTGTCTGTTATAGCGTACTCTTGCCTGAGCAGCTGGAGCACATCGCTCATAGGCCTGCCTGGAGGAACGTAGAGGCTGAGGAGCACGGTAGCGGGAGCGCTCCAATTCTTCAGCTCCTTCAGCAGGGTGGCAAGCTCCTCTCTCGTCAGCTGTATCCTCTCGCCTAGCTCCAAACCTTTCCTCCCCCTGCGAGAAGTCCTTAGAAGTAATATTTGCTAAGGTATGAGCAGAGCTAGAACGGCCTTCTGTATGTGGAGTCTATTCTCTGCTTGATCCCAGACTACGCTCTGCGGCCCATCCATGACCTCGTCCGTTACCTCCTCTCCCCTCTTTGCAGGGAGGCAGTGCATGAAGATGGCCTTAGAGCCTGCTATGCTCATGAGCTTCGAGTTGACCTGATATGGGGTGAGCAGCCTCACCCTCTCCTCCCTGAGCGCCTCTTGACCCATGCTAACCCAGACATCTGTATATACCACATCAGCTCCCTTGACTGCTTCCCTCGGATCCTCAGTAAACTCTATGGTAGCGCCGGTCTCCTTCGAGACCTCGAGGGCGTTCTTCAGGAGCTCCCCGTTCGGCCTCAACTCCCGCGGAGAGGCAACGACTATGTGGACCCCCAGCCTGGAGGCAGCTACTATGAGGCTGTTGAGCACGTTGTCCGAGCCGTCGCCTACGAAGGCCAGCCTTATGCCTGAAAGTCTCCCCTTTTTCTCCAAAATGGTCATCATATCGCCCAGCGCCTGCACAGGATGGCTCAGGTCGCTCAGGCCGTTTATTACTGGCACGCTAGAATAGTTTGCCAGCTCCACGACTTTCCAGTGCTCTTTGACCCTAGCGACTATCCCGTCAACGTACCTAGAGAGCGTCCTAGCAGTATCTCCGAGCGTTTCGCCCCGGGCGAGCTGGAGGTCGTTCCAGCCCAAGTATAGAGAGCCTGCGCCCAGTTGCCTGGCTGCTACTTCAAAGCTCACCCTAGTCCTCGTGCTAGGCTTCTCGAAGATGAGGGCAATGGTCCTCCCCGGCAGCACTGGTATTACCCTCTCCCCAGCGTAGAACCTCCTCTTCATCTCCAGCCCTGTCTCCACGATGAACCTAGTCTCCTCCGGCGTGTAGTCTGTGAGCTCCACCAGATCTCTTCCCTTGAGCCTCAACTTATACACCGCTTAAGATCTGCTAGAACTAAATAATCAAAGCTCTCTTATCTCATTCACCTCTACGTCGTTCTCCCTTAAGAAGATGTACAGGTCTGCTAGGGTTACTTCCTCCCTCATCATGAACCTCTCTGCCTCCTCCCAGCTCCTCACTCTGGCTCCGAAGTCCTCCCAGAGCCATTCCCTTACCTCGTCCAGCTCTACGTTGTTTCGGATCAGTTCTATGAGCGCTCTCTTCATCTCTCTTGCTCGAGCTATCCGCAAGGCGGCTCGGCATTAGCGGCTATGTCACTTCTTAATAACTTTTGCCTCTTTCTCAAGTACAGCGATCGGAGATGTTCGAGAACGAGATCATAAGGGAGATACTCAACAAATACAGGGTCCTCTGGTCGCTCAGCCATGCAAGCAGCCTTATGGGATGGGACTCTGAGACATATATGCCCAGCGAGGGAGTAAAGGGGAGATCTGTAGCTTCAGCAGAGCTAGCCCTGCTCTACAGGAAACTGTTCCTCCAAGACGTAGCCCCCCTCGTGGAGAAGGTCATGGGAGCGGAGAGGTTGAACGAGTACGAGGCTGGAGTGGTCAGGGTTCTCGGAAGAGAGCTGGAGAGGATGAAGAAGATACCCGAGAAGATCCAGTACGAGCTGGCAAAGCTGAGGGTCGAGGCCTCCACAGTCTGGAGGGGTGCTAAGGCTGAGGGCAACTTCAAGGCCTTTGAGCCATATCTTACCAGAGTGTTCGAGCTCAGGAAAGAGACCGCAGAATACCTCGGTTACAAGGAGCACCCCTACGACGCGCTCCTAGACATTTACGAGGAAGGGCTAACGGATAGGGATGTCGACAACATGTTCAGAGGCCTCGTGCCCTCCATCAAGAGGGTGTTGGAGAGGGTGAGCCAGAACGGCTACTACCCGAGGACCCACGAGCTAGAGGGGGTAGAATATGTGAAGGAGGAGTTGGAGAGGGTCAACAGGGAGGTGCTAGAGCTCCTCTCCTTCCCCTGGAGTAAGGGGAGGCTTGACGTGAGCGCCCACCCCTTCACAGTGGGCATATCTTTGTGGGACGTGAGGATCACGACGAGGTACGAGGGGAGGGACTTCAGGAGGAGCCTGTTCAGCACCATCCACGAGTTCGGTCATGCTATATATGACATGAACGTTGACGAGACCCTCGCCATGACGCCTCTAGAGGGCGGAGCGAGTCTGGGGGTGCATGAGAGCCAGAGCAGGTTCTGGGAGAACATCGTCGGGCGGAGCTTCTCCTTCATCACCGTGCTAAAGCCTATACTGGAGAAGCACCTGAGCGTTGCCAGAGGCTAT
This sequence comes from Acidilobaceae archaeon, assembly GCA_025058835.1. Lineage (GTDB taxonomy): Archaea > Thermoproteota > Thermoprotei_A > Sulfolobales > Acidilobaceae > DSZV01. The sequence continues at coordinate 452,734 of JANXEI010000001.1, read as the reverse complement.
GACGCGGAGGAGCTTTACAGGTACTTTAACGTGGTGAGGCCGAGCACGATAAGAGTGGATGCAGATGAAGTGACATACAACATGCACATCTATCTGCGCTACAAGTTAGAGAGGGGCCTAATAGGAGGGGAGATCAAGGTCTCAGAGCTCCCCGAGCTCTGGAACGAAATGATGGAAGAACTGCTGGGCATAGTGCCGCCTAACCTCTCGGAGGGAGTGCTCCAGGACATTCACTGGTCCATAACGGCAGTGGGTTACTTCCCCACGTACACCATAGGCAACCTCCTCTCTGCCCAATTAAAGAACGCTCTGGAAAGGGAGGTAGGGCCGCTTGCTGAGCTGATAAGGGCAAGAAGGTTTGCGGAGATAACGGAGTTCATGAGGAGGAAGATACACAAGTACGGGAAACTCTATCCGCCTAAGGAGCTGATCTTGAAGAGCCTCGGCGAGCCGATGAACCCGGAGTACTTCGCAAGGTACCTGGAGGAGAAGTATGTGAAGGTGTCCCTCCTCTAGTCCACGGGCTCCACGGGCTCTCCCGGCTCTAGCTCCCTTTTTGGATCCACCTGGGGAGGCAGAGGAGTCCCTCTGTGCAGGTGATCTGCGAGCGCCTCTGCCAGAGCAGGGGCTATCGAGAATCCGACGCCGTCGAAGGCCGTAAGAACGTATAGCCCCTCTTTCAGCTCGCCCACGAGAGGAAAGGTGTCCCTAGTGCCCACGCATGGCGCTGAGACGTATCTGGAGACTTCATAGCTCCCTATGATGCCCCTTTTCCTTGCCCTTTCGATGATCTCCTCGAGCAATGCCTTGTCGGGCCAAAGGGCATCCTCGGGCGTCGCAGTGACCACATTGACCCCGTCGCCCACCGCTATGGTGCCGTCATGGAAAAGGTTGACATAAAAATCTAGCACGTCATCAATTACCATAGACCACAACCGTGGGCTTCCCAGCCGGGCAGCCTGACACTTGTAAACGATTAGCCCGGGGAGCCCCAGGACCTCCTTTGCCCAGGCCCCTGCAGCAACTATGACCTCTCCCTCTATCCTTTCGTTTTTCAAATAGACGCCCCCGTCGCCTACCTTCCCCCAACCCTCCAATATAGCGACCCCTGCCGACACAGCGCGAGAGGTGAGGGCATCTATGAGGTCCTTCACCCTCAGCCTGAAGGCATCTGCAACTAGCGCTTTCTCCCCCTCGAAAGAGCGATAGCTCCCCAATAATTCCCTCGCCTTCTCCTCATCTCTCCTCACCCTCAGCCCCTTCTCTGCCAGCTTAACCTCTACAGCCCTCACGAAGTCGAGATCTGTTGAGAACCAAACGCTGTCCACCTTCTCCACTATCATCTGCCCCAAGCTCTCATAGATCTCGGCAGTCCTGATCGCCCAGGAGAGGAAGGGTTCGCGCATGTGATAGGTGAGTATGCCCGAAGAGCTCCCCGCTACCATGGAAGTCAGCCCTGGTAGGCCTACGAGGGAAACCCTGTAGCCCCTCTCTGCCAGCATGAACGAGGCCGAAAGGCCAGCCACCCCTGAGCCTACTATCACAAAGTCGTATCTCATACCTCTTCCTAAGTTACAATAAGGTACTACAACCTTAGAGCTTTTCAATAACAATAGTTTTAACGCTTTATCTAAAATGATTCCATCTTACTAATCTATTTAAGCATTAGTTACAAAATTACTTGTAAGGTGGTAAGCGTGAGTGAGGTCGAAAAGAGAGTAGAGAGGTTACGGAACATGATAGAGAGGGCCTTCGAGGAGGCGGCAAGGGAGCTGGAAGAGCTGGAGCGCGAGCTAGAGAGAGGGGCTAGGACGAAAGAGCTCTACGAGGAGTTCAGGGAGGTCATAGAAGACCTAGAGGGAGCGCTCACGAGGGTTAGGAGGGGACTGCGAGACATCAGAGAGGAGGCCAAGGAGGAGGAGCTAAGGAAAAAGGTGGAAGATCTCGAAAGGGTTCTGGAGGAGAGGGCAAAGAAGTTTGCAGAGAGGTACGAGGAGTTACTGAAGAGAGCAGAGAAGAGCGTTGCCGAGAAGAGGGGGAGGTTTGATGTGACCCCATTCGTTCAGCTGTCCCAGAGGTTCATAAGGAACATAGGGAGAGAGGTCGAAGGAGCCCTGAGGGCCGTTTCTGAGGAGAGGGAGCCCTCTACGGTCATCTCCTCTATAAGGCTAAGGGAGGAGGAGTTACAGGTCATAGACGAATTGGTCAATGCTGGCATATTCAAGAGCAGGAGCGAAGCAGTGGCCTTCTTCACCAAGAGGGGAATAGAGGCCTCGAAGGAGTGGTTGGAGAGGGTAAGGGAGAACATAAAGAGGATCAGGGAGCTTCAGGAGGAGGTCAGGAAAGAGATAGAGAGGACCTAAGGCCTCTTTTTCTTGTGCACCAGCGCATTGTAACCTATGTCTTTAGGAGGCATCCTGAGCGCCATCGCCGCCATGGCCATTGCTATCGCGTTCCTCCCCTCCCTCGTGTTCCCCCTAGCCTTGTAGCTCTCCTCCCCCACCATCACGATGGAGACCCCTGCTTCTGCTGCCAAGAAGACCAGGGCTGCTACTGAGGCATGTGTGTCTACGTCCATGAGCTCCACAGCGTTGTTGAGTCCCAGAAGGATCGGAACGCCGAGATTGGCGAGCTCGCTAGCTGCTATGAAGGACTGAAGAGTTCCCGGATAAACCGGGGGGTTAACGACTGGATCTATGATGATTTTCTCGTAGCCGAGCTCCCTAGCCCTCTCTAGCGTTCTGCTCAGCTCCTCTACCCTCTCCCTCCAGCTCCCCATCCTTTCCGGGATGACGACATATGGCCTTTCCCTAAGCCGCTTCGGCACCTCATGTAAGAGGGAGTAGGAGAGGCTCATGCCTATGGGAGCTCCTAGATCCATGGCTTTGATCATAGTGCCCAGCCCTCCCGCGTCTGCTGCAACAGGGACGTTGCAGGAGTTCATCACCTCTTCCAGAGCCTTCAGATAATCCTTCTCATCTGCCTTGAGGTCCGCGCTAAGGACTATTAGGTCGGCTCCCTCCTTCACCCTGTACTCTGCTTCTCTTGCCGTCTCCTCAGCGCTCCTCCCCTCCTTGTGGTAGACATCTGAAGCCAACAGCATCGGAGGAGGTCTGGCCGGCACCTCTAGGTCGTTAACAGAGAAGGCAATCGACTTGGGGAGAGATCTCAGAGCCTGCTCTGCCACTTCCTTCATCCTCTCCCCCACTGCCTTCTCTGCAGAGAGAGAAGGGCTGAGGGAGTCAGGGGAGACCACCTTCAGGAGGAAGGGGAGGGCATGGGCCGAGACGGTCCCTTTCACCACTCTCGGGATGCTAGAGTAATCATAGGGCGAGGAGCCCGGGACGAGGGCATAGTCGTAACTATGGCCTTCAAGAGCTCTTGCGATGCTGGCCGGCCTAAAGTCAGTCACCCTGATCACCTTTACGTCATAGCCAAGGTCCTGGAGTGCCCTCGCGACCTCGGAGAGCTGCGGCAGGGGCGTCAGCAGTACAAGCCTCAAGGTGTCACCTTGGGTAAATACTACAAATAAAATCTTTTCTCTGATCGGGGGAGCGGAGCAGAAAGTTGTCCGAGAACAAGGGACTGAGAATTGATCACTACAAGAAAGGAGGGGGGTCACCGAGCTACAAGGAAACTGCAGAGAGGATGAAAGAGGTAGCTAAGCAGCAGACCATGGCAACGGCTAACATGATGAAGATCAAGTACAAAATCCTGATACTCAGCAGCAAGGGCGGTGTCGGCAAATCCCTTGTAACCTCTAGCCTTGCCATCTCTCTTGCAACAATGGGCAAGAGCGTAGGGGTCCTGGACGCCGACTTCCACGGACCTTCTGCTCACAAGATGCTGGGCGTCCCTACCGGGCAAGGCATGTCGGCGAGGATGGATGGCACCGTGAACCCCGTAGAAACTACAGGCGGAGTGAAGTTGGCATCCGTGGGCCTGCTCATCCCAAAGGACGATGTAGCGCTCATCTGGAGAGGTCCTATAAAGGCTGGAGCTATCAAGGAGCTCCTAGCTTACGTGAACTGGGGGCCTCTTGACTACCTGCTAGTGGACCTGCCACCTGGAACTGGCGACGAGGCCCTCACGCTGGTACAATCGATCCCGAAGGTGACTGGAATGGTGCTGGTGACAATCCCGAGCGAGGTCTCCAAGTCAGTGGTGAAGAAAGCAATAGCCTTCGCAGCTAAAGTGAAAACGCCTATAATAGGAATAATAGAAAACATGAGCTACTTCCGCTGTCCTCATGGCGACATAGTCTACGTCTTTGGCAAGGGAGCGGCAGAGGAGCTGTCAAGGGAATACGACATCCCCTTCCTCGGGGCTATCCCCCTCGACCCAAGGGTGAGGGAGGCGAGCGATCGAGGTAAGGCCTTCTTCCTCGAGTACCCCGACTCAGAGGCGGCCCATGCCTTCAGGGACATAGCAGCGAAGATTGTGGACATAGTGGAGGGAGGAAAAGCAAGGATACCAGAGGTCCCAGAGGACTAGACTGTCCCCAGCTTCACGCTGAGGTCTTTTGCACTGAACTCAGGCGCGAGCTTCACGTAAGCCTTCTTCTCCCCCCTCGAGGTTATGAGAGTCCTCACGTCCAACACTTTCACGCCGAACCTCTCCTCCAAGAATCTCTTCACTTGATGTTTGTTTGCGTTCCTCTCCACTATCAGAGTTATGACGTTCTCCTCCAGCAGCCTGCTCGCCTTTTCGCTTGCATGAGCCCTTATGACTACCATCAGAGGTTCACCTTAAACCTATCTGCAAGCAGAGCTATTGAGCCAGATGAAATCAAAGTAAGCCTTCCTGGCACGCCTCCCGGTGCTAGGTGGAGCACGCTGACCGTCCTGGGGGTAACCACCTCGACGCCGGGCAGGTTCCTCAGCGCTACGGCTGCGGGGCTCCTGTGGTCCTCTAGTATGACGAGGGGACCCCTGGGCTCCTTATACCTCCTCCCTCTCATCTTCCCTCTTCCCGCCCTCCACCTCGTGCCCTCATATGCCCTCTCCACGTCTGAGAACACTCCCAGAGCCTTCAGCAACCCTACTGCCTGCTTTGCCTTTGCTATAGAGCTGAGCTCGGCTGAATCGACCACCACGGGCACTGCCTCTGCCGAGAACGAATGACCCCTGCCCCTGACCAACTCGACATCTGCAGTAGCTGCAAGGGCGCTCATGGTACCAAGGACCCTCTCTTTCCTGTTCACCCTCTCATGTATCCTCTTCTCCACCCTAGGCGGGTGCGTGGCCATGCCCCCAACGGCAAAACCTATGAAAGCGGCCCTCCTAGAGTCCTTTATCCTGGGCACCCTAGCGACTCCGTAGCCTATGCCTAGGCTCTCTGCCGTGGTCCTCTTGCCCGCTAGGGGGTCTCTCCCCTTGGGCTGTAGCCTTGCAGTGAACTCGCTAAGGAACACCCTCTTTATCAGATCTTCTCTAACGGGTACCCTAAACGGTAGGGGGAGCTCTACGCTCGAGACCTTCTCCCCTTTCCCGTTCAGCACAGGAACGCTCATAGGAGGCCTCAGGTACAGGAAGAGAGAGGAGTACATGAAGGTCACCTCAGTTGCCCTGCTTGCTCTGCACGCTTACGTGCACTATCTTTGGCGAGAGCGCGCCGTGTCTCAGATACCACGAAGGGGGCCTTATGGGCCACCTCAGGACGAGGGGCCTCTTGACTGTGCCCGGCATGCTCCCGGCTATTAGAGCGAACTCGCTCCTCAAAAGGCCATAATGGAGGAACCCTCCTGCAGGCGTCACTGCGTAACCGTCCTGGGATATGGAGAGGAGCCTCTTGTTGTAGTCGGTCCTCCTATGGAAGCCCATCTGGCCAGGCTGAGGCGTCTCCCAGAAGGTCCCAATGGCAGAGGACCTGGCTCCAGGCCCGCTCCTGCTACCCTTCCTGTGCTTGTGCCACCTGGGGAGCTCCTTTACGCCCCACCTCTTCACCACTCCCTGGAACCCCTTGCCCTTCGTCACTCCTATTACGTCTATGGGTTGTCCTACCTGGAACACTTCCCTGATGCTCACCTCCTTCCCCAGCTTGCTCACTGCATAGCTGAAGAGGGACTTCACGTCCTCCACGCCGCCTACCTCTATTTCCAAGAGGTCTGGGGCCTTCTTGCTCAGTCCTCCCGTAAGCTTTGGCTGAGACGCTGCTATAACCCTCACAACCCTTGCCAACTCTATACTCTCCTCAAGTTCCTTCAGCTTTGCCTCTGTATTATATGAGCCGAGGGTCGGGATCCTTCTCTCTAGCTCCAGCTCTCGGGGAGGCTCTACCCAAGCCTCTCCCATGCTATAAAGACCTCTATTGAGGTCGAAGCCATAGAGTCTCACTGCAAGGACGTAGAGGGGCGGCGTTTCCACCACTGTTACTGGAACGAATATCTCCCTCCCGCTCGTCGGACTCTCGGGCAAATCATCTACCATGTAAACGTGTGTCATGCCGACCTTGTAGCCGAGGAACCCTAGCAGCGTCGGTTTACCCAGGTCGACCTCAGGCCAGGACCTAACTCTCGGCACTATCCTCTCTGCCCTCTTCCTTGGCGTAAAGCCTAAGCTGCCTCTCTTCGGCGCACTCTTCTTTCTGGCACCCAAGCGCTCTCCCTTAGCTCAGCTCTGGAGTCTTACGTCCTTATAAGCTTAGAGCACGCCCGCGTTAGTAAGAGCAGAGAGCGTCGTATAGAGAGCCTCCTCGGTCCTTACAGTGAAGGTACCCTGGAAGGGAACCGTGTTCAAGGCCATGTCGAAGAGGTGGGGGGTTTCCTCATAGGGACAAATCCTTGGGCCCCCAAAGACCACCAACATCCCCTTCGCTTTTTCCATCATGGCTAGAAGCTGCTGTGCCGACTCCCACACGCCTTTCCCCAGCCTCGAGGAGGCAACCACAACCTCTCCTGCCTCCCTACTTCTCCTGATGACTCTATGCAGGGCGTCCTCTCTTTTCACTTCAAACCCTACATATGCGTTCTCCCAGGACGACAGCTCCACGGTGAGGGGCTCTTGGGATCTTATGGCTACTGTCACCCTCTTCCCCACCTCAGCCCTCCCTCGGAGCACTGCCGTCCCCAGCCTTCCTATGTATACCCTACAGAGGTCGCCTTTGCATGACACCACTAGCCCCTCTACCTTTGCCCCTGGCGCCGGCTCTGCCGGAGGATCGTGCGTAACTAGCCTGAGCGGGGGGAGAAGGCCTGCGGCAGAGAGCTGAGGGGAGAGGGGGAAGGTCTTCCTCCTGAGATGAGGGGGGGTTACCATGAACTCCAGCAAGATCTGCGCAAGCTCCAGATCTGCCTCCTCCGAGTCCTCGTCTCTGTACAAGATCACCTCGTCAACTCTGAACATAGCTAACGCTCTTGCCACGAAACCTACCTTTATCGTCTTGAGCATCAAAGTTTCCTCTGTCAAAAGTATGCTTCCGGGCAAGGCAACAGAAAGCCTCCTCTTTCTCTTAGGAGGAGGCCAGGGAGAGAACATTACTTCTTACCCTTTGCTGGCCTCTTGGGCTCCTCCTCCTTTTTCTCCTTCTCAGGCATCATGAAGATAGTGGTCTTCTGCCTCCCTCCCACCTATTTCACCGCAGGAGTCAACCCTTCTGTTGCTTTAAGCGTTTCACCTTCTCCTCGATCTCTACCGAAACCTTCGAGTCCCTCTGCTCATAATCATAGTATCCTATGAGCTCGTAGAAGTCCTTCCTGCTCATCATCTGATCCAGTAAGGGTTCCTGAGTGCCCTCTCTCATGATGAGTTGGAGAGCTCTTGCAGCAGCTCCGAGGGATACTCTAAAGAGCGTGACGGGAAAGATCACGAGCTTGTATCCGGCCTCCTCGAACTCCCTCACCCTTATGTAGGGGGTCTTGCCGAACTCTGTCATGTTAGCAAGCAGGGGGGCCTTCACTCTCCTGGCGAACTCCTTGAACTCCTCTAGACTTCTCAGGGCCTCGGGGAAGATGATATCTGCCCCGGCCTCTATGTACAGATGTGCCCTCTCTATAGCCCCCTCGAGTCCCTCCACATCCCTCGCATCTGTGCGGGCAATTATGAGAGTCTCCTTTCTCCTCGTCTCAGCAGCTGCCCTCACCTTTTTCATCATGTCCTCCGCCCCGATGAGACTCTTGCCAGGGAGGTGGCCGCACCTCTTCGGCATGACCTGGTCTTCTAGCTGTATTGCAGCCGCTCCGGCCTCCTCCAACTCCCTCATCGTCCTCATCACATTGATGGCCTCCCCGAACCCGGTGTCAGCATCTACTATCACTGGCAGCCGCGTCACCCTAGATATACCTTTCAGGGCCTGGGACAGCTCGCTGAGCGTTATGAGACCTATGTCAGGCATGCCTAGAAATCCAGTTAGCGCTGCTCCAGAGAGGTAAAGAGCCTCAAAGCCCACCCTCTCTGCCAGGAGCGCAAAAGCAGGCCCGAAGACTCCAGGTACGGGAACGATGCTCCTTTTCCTTATGAGCTCCCTCAAGGCCCTTCCAGGATCCTCGAGAGGCTCCCGGTAGAGGTAGGCCATGTTCTCTGCCCACCAATAAGGATCAAGCCGTTTTAACTACTTCCTCCCTCTCCCCTTCGCTGAGTATCGCCTTGTAATTGTAAACGCTAACTGGGAGCGGAGGGTTGTCCCCTATTTTCAGCAGGGCCTCGCCTACGGGCATCCTAAGCAGCTGGTCACTGCTCTCCAAACCCAGCCTTCTGGCGAGCTCCACATAGTTCCTCGTAAAGCCACCAAAAGCTACCATAACGCGGGTGTTGTCGAGGACGGCCTGCGGAACATCAGATGGGGACTGAGTGGCATAGATCACATGAACTCCCTTGCTCCTCCCTTCCCTAAGGACCATGGTGAAGTGCTGGGCAGAGCCCTGAGCTATCCTCCAGGCTTCGTCTAGAACCACAACAACTCTCCCCGGGAGCTGTCTCTCAGAAGCCTCCACCACGAGGCTCGAGAGCAGCATGCTAGCCGCTACGTTCCTGTCCTCGTTCGGTAAATCGGTTAGGTCGTAGATCACGAAGCCCCTCTCCACCGCAGAGCCTTCGCAGGCCCTAATGCTGCTCCTCCCCCACCCCGTCTCCCTACTCGACCTAAGGAGCTCCTCTGCAATGCCGTCGAGTCGCGGTACTGGGACGCACTCCTCTACCCTAACGACCCTCGCGCCGGCCTTTGAGAGCAAGGACTTCAGATCGCCCTTAGGATCCACTATCATCACCATGTAAGGGTCTAACCTTGACTCGCTCAGAATGCCCAGCTGTAGCGAGAGTCCTGCAAGGAGCACCGTTTTCCCCCTACCCGTGGGGCCAAAGACTCCCATGTGAGCCTCGAAGTCCCTAGGCCAGTCCAAGACCACTACGTCCTCGCCATCCACTCTCTTCCCTACAACTACCCCTCTCTTGTCAACTATGTGATTCTCCGAAATGACGATGGGTTTCACGTTGAGGGATGTCTCTAGAGGCGGCAGGTGGGCGAGCAGAGAGGAAACGCTGCCGTCCCCTTCAACAGGCCTCAGGCTCACGCCTAGCTCTGCCTCTGCGAGGGTTCTATATGCTTCCACTACCCTTTGTTCCTCTGGGCCTTCTGGAACCCACAGGACTACAGCTAGGGAGCCTACGTACGCCTTGTGATCCCTCACGACCCTCTTGTACAATTCCTGCAACGCCCTCAACCTCTCTGCATATTTCACGTGCTTAGTTGCAGTATATGCTAGCTCAGCCTTCTTGATTTCCTCGTCAAGATACTTCAACAGCCTTCCGGCCTCTACCTTGATCATGGAAGAAACAAAAGTAGCGCTGGCTCTCATGGACTTTGCCAGCTCGACCAGCCTTTCCGAGACCCTCTCGTCCCCAGCGGGTAGCCGCTCTGCTAGGAGGACATAGCCCTTCATAGAAGTACCGCCGATCTTTATTTTCATCTCCCTCGACCCCCTCACGCCAAGCGGCATTCTCAGCTCCCCCGAGACGATCATGTTTCTCAACACGAGGAAGAGCGAAACGATGGCAAGCGCTGCCACAAGGAGGTCTATCGGGTTCAATCACGCCACCTTTATGGGTATCTTGTCCCTCCCGCCTAGGAGGTAAGCCGCTCCTGTCGTGATGAGAAATAGCATGAAGACGTACATGGCAGGGACGGTGAGGTAGTACAGTATAAACCCCCTCATGAGGTTCCAATCTATATAGTGTAACTTCTTGAGCAGCTCCCTCATGTAGTCATGAGTCTCGACGGGCTCCAGGGAGAGTTGGCAAGGCGAGACGGCCAGCCTTACCTCATACCATCCTTCCCTCTCTGCCCTGAGAGAATATACCTTTAAGTCCACTCCTCTCCACCTACTCTCTCCAACGACCAACGTTCCGTTCCCCCTTACCTCATGAGAACACCCCTCAGGTACTCGGACCTCTATCCTGTCCCCCCTTTCTAGCCATGCCCTTGCAACGTAGGCGTTCTCCCTAACCTCAAGAGAGTGATTAGTCAAGGTGCTCACAAATATCAACGTGGATGGTTCCTTGAAGAGGATCACGTGAGGTGCCTCGAAGACTACCAGGTCGCCAGCCCTCGACCTCACGTCAAATGGCGAGGGATGGAGGGGAAAGATGTAGCCGCCAAACGCAAGAGAGGGCATGAGCGTCTCTGCTGGCAGCGCTATAGTTCTCTCGGCAAGATAGGGCGATGAAGCGTAGCCCTCTTTGTCAAGCTCGTGCGACACGAACAAGTCCTTCTTCTCGAACCTTAGGATGCCCCCTGCGGCTGGGTGACCGTGCGCAGAGACAGCCCTCACGGTAACGGTCCTGTAGTCTATCTGCTCCAGCTCTTCTGGCGGCGAGGAAATTGAGAGGAGGAAGAGAGGGAGCACCTGTAGCCCGACAGTGAACACTAAAATGAACGAGATGAGCCATGCTCCGGCGTTCTTAGCCACTTTGAAGGGGATGGCATAGAGGACGACGCCGAGGAGGAGCAGTTTAGTGCCGTACTCGAACACAAGGACAGCAATAGCGCTCAGGGTCGTGAGGAAGGCGATGGCGAGCGTGGCCATCCTGTCAAAGGGTATAGCTATGGCCTGTAGAGCGGGAGAGATGACGATCTTGGAAGGGAGCATATCTACCACGTTGACTAAGGTTTTGACACCCACCGCCATGAGCATCGCTCCAGAGAACCAGTCTGCAAATAGAGCCTTTGATCCTCCCAGCGCAACAGCAAGGCGCTCGCTTGCGATAAAGAGGGCGCCGTGAGCAACGACTATAGTGAAAGCAAAAAGGGAGTCCACTATGAGCTCTGGTCCCCATCTCTTAACGGAGCGAAGGGGTAGGGGGAGGGAGTAGATCAGAACGCCGAGGTAGAACGTGAGCAAGGACAGCTTGAGCGCAAGGAGGTAGACCTCTGCCGGATCCATAGTCTAGACAGCTCCTGCTATGAGCTTCACCACATATCCAATGAACTTGAAGACTGTCGCTCCGATGGCAAGCCAGAACGCTGCCCACACCGAGTCCTCCACCAGGCTGCTCCCTGCTCTCTTCACCCTGTTGAAGGGAATGGGGGCTCCTCTCAGGGTCCAACCTATACTCCACGTGAGCAGGAACAGTGCCCATGCGAGGGCCATTACCCTCGTCGTCCACTCGTCTATTACTTGTACCAGATCCAAGCCCCTCACCCTCCCTTCCCACCAAAAGAGAAACGTGGTGCCCCCTCCGTCGCACTTCCATTTCAGAAAGCGGAAGTATTAGCCTCGTATCACTGACCCAAAGCCCTACAATTCTCCCAGGGGAGAATGGTATGCGGGGCATATGAGCAGAACGGAGGGGCAGGCAGGGAGGACGAGAGAGGAGCTGGTGCTGTGGCTGAGGGAAGAAATAGCATCGCTTGAGCAGCGGCTAGAGGCAATGAGGGCGCTGCTGGCCCTTCTTGAGCAGAGGGAGCTTTCACCAGCACTAGGCGAGAGGGTCGAGGAGGTCAAAGTGGGGCGTAGGAGGATAGCACGCGTCATGACCGGCGAGGACTATGTACGCGTGGTCTTCGAGGAGCCGATGAAGGTGCCCCAGGAGATACGCGAGTACCTTGGCACAATAGAACAGGAGCTGAGGGCACTTCAAGCCCGAGCGGGGGAGGAGGAGCTGGCAAAGCTGAAGTACAACGAGGTGAACGGAAGCGTGGTCGAAATACGCTATGACCAGCTGTACACCACCGTAGAAACACTCAAGGCGAGGGCAGCGCTAAAGTATGCCGCGGAGGCTGCCTACCACTTGCTGAAAGCAATGGAGAGAGAGCAGGACTAGATGGAGATTGCTGGCCCTCTTCTCTCCTTCTCCTCCCCTCTCTGGGATCCGAGGTCCTTCAGCTGAGCTAGCATAGGGCTGAGCTGACCCTCCCTAGCCGCCTTCTCTATTATGTTCCTTACCTCAGAGGTGTGCTTTACGTCCAGCTTTAGGAGCTCCTCCGCAAGCTCCAGCGAGGTAGACCAAACTTCGAGTAGTAGCTCCCTTGGGATGTTGCTGGAGATGAATGGGTCCTGCAGCCAGTCGTCAAAGGCCTTCAGAGTCCTCATCATGTGATTGAAGACGAGGCGGGTGTGGATTATTATGTCAAGCCTGTCCGAGTTCCTCACCCTCGCGTCGATGTTCTTGAAGTTCTCCAGCATGACCTTTTGCATCGCAATCCACTCTTCGAGGCTTCTCGAGAACCTCGAGATGTCCCTAGACTGACTCATTCCTCTCACCAGGTAATACCGATGGTTGGGCTCTTTTATTCTTGACACTATGTGTTAATACGTACCGTTAGCTGAGCACTCTAGGATACCTCATGAGCCTCAAGACGTCTTGGGGAATTCTCTCCAGGTTCCTCCTGATGAAGGCCTCGTCCTCTCGCGGATTTCTGTACTTGTCGACCAGCATCACAGGAATGCCCTCTACAATGGGGTACCACCTGCCACAGCTCTTGCAAACTATGACCCCCTCTACAATGTCCCAATGAACACAGTTAGCGCACTCTGACGTGGGAACTTGCTCTGCAGGTTTCCTGTAGAGGCTGCAGAACCTCTTACACCTCACCTTCTCTACGTTGACGTTCACCTCCCTCCTCTCTTTTACTATTGGATGAAGATCTAGCTCCACGCTCTTGCAGGCAGGACATGCCAAAAGCTCGAAGAAGTAGTGCCTCACTGCCTCCCACCCTTGCATCTCTGGACAATTTCCATGGCCTTGTTGACGACTTCGTTCAGCCTCTCCTCGCTCAGGGCCTCAGCCATGATCCTAACTACAGGTTCTGTGCCGCTGGGCCTCACCAGCATCCAGAAGTCCTCGCCGAAGACCTTCACTCCATCGATCGTTATCTGCCGGTAACCCGCAAAGAGTTCTTTGACGCCCTCCACCGCGCAGGCAGCCTCCTCTCTAGTTGCCTTCACCTTAGTCTTCTTGCTGATGTACCGAGGGAGCCTGGAGAACAGCTCACTTGGCTTGACGCCCTCAGCGGCTATGAGATCTAGCATGAGGGCCAGCTTCATGGCCCCGTCCCTTACATGCTGATGGGGCGACAGGATGAAGCCTCCGTTCTCCTCGAAGGCCGCTATCCCTCCCTCTTTCCAGAGCGTCCTTGCCAATAGAACAGAGCCTACGGCAGTCCATACGACCTCTATGCCCTTAGGCCTCAGATATTCCTCGACAAGAGTACTGCTCGAGACGCCCGTGAAGACCCTCTTTGGCGCGTCCCACCTCTGGGAGGCGTGATAGGAGAGGAGGGCTGCTGACCTGTCCCCCCAGTGCACCACGCCTCTGTCGTCTACGAAAATAGCCCTGTCTGCATCTCCGTCATGGCCTACTCCGAGCAGTGCCCCAGCAGAGGCGACAAGGGCTGCTGCCTCCTTCAGCGTGTCGGGCGTGGGTTCGGGCTCCCTCCCGGGAAACTCCGGATCGAGGTGACAGTTAATGGAGAGGGTTTTCACTCCCAGCTTCCTCAACAGAGTTGGCGTTGAGAGGGAGGAGACACTGTTCGCGCAGTCCACTACTACTCTCGCCCCCAGCTTTGCTATCGAGTCCCGATCTACATGACCTACAATGGTGTCCACGTACTCTTCAATGATGCCGTGCCTCACCTCCACGGAATAAGTGAGGGACCTCCACTCCAACTTGCTAGCGTGATTGGAGAAGTAGTACTCCTCTACCACCCTCTCTTCCTCCCTAGACAGCTCGACGCCCTCAGGTCCCATCACCTTTATTCCGTTGTACTCCGGAGGGTTGTGGCTAGCCGTTACCATCACTCCTCCCTCATAAGGGCCTCTCTTCACTGCTAGCTGGAGGGCTGGGGTAGGTATCATCCCAACATAGTATACCTTCACCCCCTCTGAGAGAAGGCCAGATATGACGGCATTCGCTATCATGTCTCCTCCGGCTCTCACGTCCCTTCCTACTAGCACTCTGCTCCCGGGACCGTAGAAAGCGCCTATGGCTCTCCCGAGCCTCAGAGCCATCTCAGGAGTGAACTCTGTTCCAGAGATTCCCCTCACGCCGTCCGTGCCAAAAAGCTTTCCCATTGCCCTCTCCGGCCTTCTCCAGCTCTCACAGCTTAATAGGTTAAGGAACGGTCGCATGGAGGGGTTAGTATGACGAGGGCCGTCGTCTGGCTTGATGCCTCCACAGCGAAAAGGGCCCTGCTGTCTGCCTTCATCGCGAGGCATCTAAGGGAGGCAGGCTATAACACAATAATCACTGCAAGGGGATATGACTACGCAGTCAAGATTTTGGAGTTCCTTGACGAAACCTACCTACCTACGGGGGTTCATGGCGGAGGGACTCTGAGAGGTAAGCTCTTAGCAGATCTCGGGAGAGCGATAGACATTGACGTAGTAGTGGAGGAGTGGAGCCCTAAGGTGCTCATTTCTTACCCCTCTCCTCCAGCCGCGAGGGTAGCTTTCGGGAGAGGGATCCCCTACATTGCCCTGGGCGACACGCCGCATGGGGAAGCGATGAACAGGCTCTCCTATCCACTAGCCTCAGTTGCAATTTTCAGCGACTTTGTGGTGAACGAGATGGAGAGGTTCCTGCTGAAAGGTTTTACGGCAGTGGAGACCTTCAGGGGCGTAGACGAGCTCGTATACGTGAAGGCCTATGTCCCAAGAGAGGAGGGCGTGAGAGCCCTCGGCCTCGAGCCCTACAGTTACATGGTCTTTAGGCCGGAAGAGTTCAAGGCTCACTATTACGAGCAGATATCTCAGAGCTTGATACTGAGGCTTGCCAGGAGAGCTGCAGAAAGGGGGGTAAAGCCGGTCATAATACCCAGATACAAGGAGCATCTCGAGGAGGCAAAGAGAATAGAGGGGGCCCTAGTCTTGGAAAAGCCTTTCCTAGGGCTGGACCTCGAGTTCTTCTCCATGGCCGTATTCACTGGCGGTATAAGCATGGCAAGAGAGGCGGCCCTGCTAGGCGTTCCCGGCATCTCGGTTTTCAGGGAGGTGATAAGCATCGACAAGGCCCTTATCTCTATGGGCTTCCCCCTTAGGTACGTTAAGGGCTATGAGGAGGGAGAGCAGATATTGATGAACATAGCAAGAGACCCGGATGGCTTCAGGGTCGACACCGGAAAGCTGTTGCAGAGTCTAGAATCTCCTCTCCCCCTCATATCGAAGTGGGTGAAGAAACTAAGTGGAGCGTAAGCTTTTCGTTGGGGTCGACGAGGCGGGTCGGGGAAGCCTGGTAGGGGAGCTGGTAGTCGTTGCGGTAGCGGTACCTGAGGAGAGGATCGAGGAGCTAAGACGAATTGGAGTGAAAGACAGCAAGGAGCTCACCCAGAAGAGGAGGGGAGAGCTCTACGAAGCCCTCAAGTACCTGCCCTTCTCTGCAGAGCCCATAACCCCTGCAGAGATCGACAGACATAACATTAACCGCCTCGAGGAGAGAGCAATACTCAGAGCTCTCCTCTCGCTATACAGGAGACTCGGAGAAAAGCTCCTCGATTCCCGAATAGTCGTTGACAAGTTTGGCTCCCCTAGGAGGCTCGAGGAGGAGCTGAGGGGGAGAGGCTTCAGGGGGGAGCTCTTGATAACAGAAGGAGCGGATGAGAACTATGTGGAGGTGTCAGCTGCTAGCATCATAGCTAAACACCTGCGCGACGCGAGACTGAGAGTGCTGTCATCCCTCTACGGAGTGAAGGGGAGCGGCTATCCACACGATCGCGAGACCATAGAGTGGTTGAGAAGAGCAATTCAAGCAGGCGAGAGGCCCCCAATAGTCAGATACTCGTGGTCAACGTTGGCGTCTCTCGGTATAGAGATAGTAAGAAAGGGTAAAAGTAGCCATAAAACCCTGGACGAGTTCATGTGAGGTATGAGAGGTGAAGATGGGATACACTGAAAGACCATCGGAGTCCCTGCTGAATGTCCTTTACAATATGGGCGTGCACAAGATAGGGTTGAAACACTTTCTGGAGAGAAGAAAGGTACAAGAGTTCGGCTACCAGTACGTAGCCGTAGAAATGCTGGTCAGAGAGCAGTACCTTGTCCTCGACCCCGACTTCAGGGGGTCTCCCATAAGGGACGAGATCTACAGAGGCGTGAGGTTCAGGCTCCTTTCCCCCGGAGGTGAGGAAAAGGCTGACGCTGTCCTTTCTCGCTCAGAGCAAGCCTCACCCGTAGTCTCCTGGCGCGATCTGTTGGAACTGCTCCCCACTCCTCCTATACCAACAATAACTCTCGATCTTAGTGCACTTGCCCTCTCCAGCGAGGACCCCAACGTCATGAGGGTCCAGATAAGGGAGCTCATAGACAGGGTTCGCGAGTACCTATGGGATCCCCACCTTGCCATTACAAGCGCGGACAGGGGCTTCATGGAGTGGGTTAACATGATAGTGGGCAGAAACAAGATAACGATAACGCAGAGCAGGCCCAGTGAGCTCCTCTGGAGCATGGATGCGGATAAGGTCGTGATATTGAGGCAGGACGCTCCCTATGCCCTTACTCCCCACGACGTCCTCTCTTCTGAGGCCTTCTTGGTAGGGATGCCCCACGAGAAAAGTATATCTCCCACTCAGAGCAGGTTCCTAGACAACCTAGTGCCGTGGGGGCTACCAAGGAGGGTAGAGTTGAGGAACTCCGTGGTGGGCGTGCCGGATAGCATAAATAAGATAGTCGAGACCGTGCTGAAAGCGAGGTATAAGTATGGAGGGGACATTGAAAAGGCAGTGATTTCCAGCATGACGCACAAGAACGCTATTTCCAGGCTTTACTACGAGATCATGAAGGCGTCAAAGAAGGGCATTGGCTCTCCGTACGTTACATGGGAGCTCTACGAGGACCTCTCCGAGTGGCTCCCTATCAGCAGGGAGGACTTTGAAAAGGTAGCGGAAAAGTTGGGCGTGAGGATCAGGGGCGACTAACTCCCAAGTTTTTAGCCTTGGGTAGCGAGAGTTCCAGGTATCCCATATGAGGAACGTGAGATCCCAGATCAAAATCCTCGAGAAATACGTCTACTTGGACAACGCAAGCTCCGGGCCCCTCCCGGAGCCCGTAATCGGGAAGATCTTAGAGTTCACCAGAAAGTGGCAGGAAGAGGGAGAGCCCTGGGAAGAGGGTATATTTAGCATGCTGAACGTAAAGAGACTTTTTGCAGATATGGTGGGGGCGAAGAGGGAGGAGATAGCTGCTTTCCCCAGCGTCACCTACGGCCTCGGCATGATTCTCACCTCTTTGTCCTTGAGGAAGGGCAAGGTAGTGCTCGCAGAACACAACTTCCCTACCAGCGTCCTACTGGCTCGCTCTCTCGAGGCGAGGGGCCTCGTGAAGGAGGTAAGGGTGACGAGGCTCGATGAGGTAGCTAGAGCGATAGACAGCGAGACGTCCCTAGTCATGGTAGACTACGTGGGCTGGCTTTCTGGGGAGGTAGCAGGTCTTCCCGACATAGCAGATGAAGCTCACCGTCACGGAGCCCTCCTCGTGAGCGATGCTTTCCATGCCGTGGGCGTAATGCCCGTTAACGTGCGGAAGCTGGACGTCGATGTCCTCGTTACAGGCTCTTACAAGTGGCTCATGAGCATCCACGGCGCCGCCCTCGCATATGTGAGGGAGGAGCTGCTCGACTCGACGATCCCCGTGTTTGCAGGATGGCTCTCTGTCAGCGATTCTGTAGTGAGGAGAATCGAAAAGGGCGAGCCAGAGTTTACTAGACCTCTCGACACCTCCAGGCTAGAGCTTGCGGATGGAGGCAGTAGACTTGAACCAGGAACCCTCTCTTTGCTCTCCTTCGCTGCTCTCGAGAGCTCTCTACAGTTCCTGCTAGAAAACGGAGCCCCCTCTCTGTATCATCACACGTGGAAGCTAGCAGATATGATAGCAGAGGAGATCGAGTCGGCGGGGCTAGAGCTGTTCAGCCCTCGAGATAACCACAGCGCTATAATTTCCTTCAGGAGCGATAGACCGATGGAGCTCGCAGGGAGGCTCGAGAGGATGGGGGTAAGAGTGGCAGCAAGGCCGGGACTGGTGAGGGTATCTCCGCATTTCTACAACGACAGCTATGACGTCTATCGATTCACAGAAGCGTTGAAGAAGGCGCTGGGGAGATGAAGTGCGATCTCTGTGATAGGAGAGCTGTAATATATAGGCCTTCAAGCGGTCACAGGCTCTGCCTTCAATGTCTCGACAAGGTTCTGGAGAGGGGGATCCGCAGATCCCTCTCGAAACTAGGAGCCCTCGCCCCGGGCAAGAAGGTGTTAGTCCCAGTTACCTGTTACAACACCTTGGCATCTCTTGGCCTTGCTCACATCGTCAGGAGGATGAAAAAAGGGTACGGGACGAAGGTCACCATAGCGATCCCGAGTTCTGTAAGGGCTCGAGGGATGGAGGGAGAGGACGTAATCAAAGTTATGGTGAGTAGACAAGAGAAGATGAGCATGTGTCAGGCCTTTTTGTACGATAGAACGTGGAGCCTCAGGGTAGCCAAGGTCTTGAGCTATGACGCCGTCCTCTTCCCCTTAACGGCCACGGATGGTCTCCTGCTGACTCTTCACTCCATATTTGAGGGAGAGGAGTCGCTCATTACGTTCCTAAAAGAGGTGGAAGAAGAGGGAGGCATACCTATAATCAACGCCCTCTTAGGAGTGGAGGCCTCCACGATGGCTGCCTATGCAGCTCTTCACGGTCTCGAGGGAAGATGCTTAGAGGTAGAAAGGGGAGGCTCAAAGCACCTGATGGAGGTTCTGAAAGGCCTGGGGCCTGAGGCTGAGTTCTCGTACCTAAGGGTCATAGAGTTCCTCAGCAGGAGGGCGAGAAAGTACGAGAACGTCTTTCAGGACATGGAGGTAGAGGTGCTTATATAAGATGTCTCTCTGTCTCACAGGGCTTCACACTTTAAAAAACCCCGGACCGTATTACCAGAGGGGCCCGAGGTAGATGAGGGTTAAGAAGAACCTGAAACCTCTCGGTCGCGTTGTGAGGAGCACAATAGGAGGTCAGGTAGTTGTAGCTATGGAGAGAGAGAAGCCCGTTCCCCTGGGTTCCAAAGTTTACTTTGAGAGAGAAGGGAGAATGAGGGAGATAGGGAAAGTGGTGGATATAATAGGAAACGTGAAAAACCCATATGCCATAGTGAGGCTGGCAGATAAAGATCTGGCAGAGGAGCTGGAGGAGCTCTACTTTGAGTTCTGGAGGCCCCCCAGGAGGAGATCTGGATGGAAGAGTTCGAGAAGGTAGCAGAGGTCGGGGAGGTAGAGGGAAGACCTTTTTCTTGCGAGAGCGTGGTGACGACTGAGGACGGGCGCCTGATCTGCGCAGAGACGGGAGAAGTTATTGGAGAGAACGTCATAGCAGATGAGCCAGAGAGGTTCTTCAAGGACGACCCGAAGAGCCTGCCAAGGATCGGGAAACCGAACACAAACACAAGACATGATAGGGGCATAGGAGCGCAGTTGGAGAGGAGAAGGGAGAGCAACCCCCTGAAGAGGTCGAGCAGAGTAAGAGAGAAGATAAGAGAGGGGAGGATAAGCAAGAGGGACGTCTCGCTGATAACGGCTCTGAAGATGGCAAACGATCTGAGCTCTCTGCTCGAGCTACCGAAAGCGGCAAGGGAGGACATCGGGTATATCATCAACACGTTCCTCACCGGCGAAAGGGTCTCAGGAGATAGGGAGAGGAGGTGCATAGTAGCAGCCGCAGTGCTCAAGGTAATTCAGCTATACAACCTTGGCATAGCAAGGAACCAGGTCCTAGAAATAATGGGAGTAACCGAAGACTGCGTATGGAAGGCGACAAACAAGCTACACAAGAAAGGTGTGATAAAGGACTACAGCAGAGTGTATAGACAAGGAGGCCAAAGGAGGTTGCTTGAGAGAGTAGAGACTTACGTGAGCAGCCTGGTGAACGAGATACTCCCCCCTGACGGTCTGCGAGAGACCGTAAGAAGGGACTCAATGAGGTTCGTCGAAGCAGCCATAAAGTCAGGGAAGAACCTGTACGGCAAAAAGCCCGAAACGATTGCCGCAGCAGCAGTATACCTCGTAGCTCGCCTTTACGGATACGAGCACGTTAACCAATCCCTCGTTGCAGAGAAAGTGAAGATAAAGGAGTCGAACGTGAGGAAGATTTACAGGTACCTCATAGACGGTATGGTCGTCCTAGTGCCCCTCTAGCCTAACTTCTTGAGAGCTCTGGCCTCATAGTAGGATATCACTCCTGCCTTGTCCACCACTGCGAGGAGGGGAACCCTCTCCATCGCTTGCACGGCTCTGACCCACTCGATCACGTCCTCGAGCTTCCTACCCTCTCCCTCCTCTAGCACTAACACCTCCCCTACCTTGCCAGAGGGGAGCCGCACCACGAGGCTGTCCTTTCTCACGCTCCTTCTCGGCCATCTACCCCTCTTCCTGAGGTCCAAGTAGACTAGAAAAACGCTGAACCGGATGGAAAGCTCCTTCATGACTCCCAGCAGAGTCTCCCACCCGCTCCTCCCCTCCAGCTCCACTTCTTCCTGGCTCAGCTGGTAGAGGAGCTCGAGCGCCTCCAACTCTCCCCCCTCGAGATAGCCCTGTTTCTCCAGGGCCTCGCAGAATTCCCTGTCTCTACAGTCTACGAACACTCGACCGCCCATCAGCCTCGCAGCTGCTCTAGCCAAAGTCCCTCCCTTTGACTCCTATATAAAAGCTATAAAAGGGATCTCGGAGCTGGACGAGGAGGTGTAGCTGATGGGGAGATTCTACTACCTCGATCTCTCCGAGGAGTTCAGGAGAGAGCTTGAGGAGACACTAGCAGGAATGGTGAGGCCCGTAACATCAGAGGTATACGTAGGGAGCCTCTGCGAGGCATGCTCTGACACTGTGACGCTTATGGAGTTCTTCAAGAGAGCTAGCCCTGTGAGGAACGGATCGAGACTCCTCGAGGTGAGGGTTCTCGATTACGAGAAGGCCGATCACAAGCCTGAGTTCAAGAAGCGAGGGATCTCTAGGATACCTACGGTCAGCTTTGTCGATGGCCTTGTGAGGTGGACCGGCATACCGGCGGGAGAGGAGATTCGAGCTCTGGTGGAAACCGTAATGAGGTTGAGCGAGGACGAGAGCGGGTTGGAGGAGGAGACGAAGAAAATCTTGGCAACCATCAAGGGCAAGGTACACATAGAGACTATAGTCACTCCCTCCTGTCCGTACTGTCCATATGCAGTCTTGCTCTCCCACATGATTGCCTTTGAAGCGTACAAGCAAGGAAACCCAGTTGTTCTCTCTGAGGCTGTGGAAGCCTACGAGAACCCGGACATAGCAGACAAGTACAGCGTCATGACCGTTCCTGCCGTGGCGATCAATGGCCAGCTCTCTTTCGTCGGTGTGCCATATGAGGAGGACTTCGTTCAGCACATCAAATCTGCCGCAGAGGGTAAGGCAAGGAAGAGGGGTAGAACTTTCGGAGAGCTCTCCGAATTCTAGCCTATCCTCAAAGATTGTCTAAACTCTACCTCGACCTTGCCTACGAAGGCTCGAGGTACGGGAAAGCTAGCTATATCTCTGAGCGGCGGCATCTCCAAGCTGTCCTGGGGAGTGCTTAGGGTTACCTTGCTAAGCGGATGGTAAGACCTGAGCTCTACAGCGCCGTCCTTTTCCGTCGGGTTTTCGAGAGCTATCGCTATCATGTTGTCCTTCGCCTGGACCAAGGTAGCAGTTGAACTATAGCTCCTCAGATGTCCCACTGGCTTAGATGGAACTCTAGAGGGCTCCCATATCACGGTGAGTTCGAGGACACTCTTGAAAGACTCGAGAGTGCCGCCGACAGAGAGGAGAGTCTTCCCCCTGACGGTGAGCTCCAATTCGCCTCTGCGAGCGACGATCTCTGCTCCCTTTGGGGACGATATGGCCAGGGAGCCCCTGGGTCCTTTGATGACAGCAGCATTGGTCTCGAATACGTCTTCTCTGACAAAGAACTCGTAGAAGGCTAAGGCTTGGAGGACGCTCGCGAAGTAGTCGCGATACTCATGCTTTATCTTGATGCTCATCTCCCCATGAGGCACTATCAGGACCTTGCTTCCATTGCTAACTGCAACCAGCTCCTCGCTCTCTGCAACAAAGACTCGTCCCATCTGTACCCCCTCTAGCTCAAGCTGAAACGCTCCAAGGTGAAGCCTCCGCCTCTCCCTCACTCCCCTCAATTCTGAACATCGAGAGGGAACGACGCTTCTCAGCGAGTCTAGCTCGAGAATAGATGCATAGCCTGAGCGCAGGTTATAGCATTGTCCATAGCCTCCCCGCTCTGATACTATGGGCGAACGCAGAGTCCAGCTGAAGGGGTTCAGGGTTCCCTCTCTGCCTTCGTCTTTCAGGAATTCCAAGAAGCTGTCCTCGATGACATGTCTAAGGTCGAGCTCTCCTAGCTCTATCAGGAGGCTCCTAGGCGGCTCAGCAGGGAGCTGGGAGAGAAGCCCCCCTCCGTTCACCTTCACTTCGTAGCCTGCGTATTCCCATGTAATCGGTTCCATCCCCTCTACCTCAAGCTCCTTCAATCCGAGGTGGTTCAGCAGAGCGGGAGCGCCGTAGACCCCCCAGAGGTCTCTTATGCTAGCCCAGTTTACCGTGCTTACTTTCAATACTCTCCCCCTACCAACTACTGAGAGTTAAAGCCTCTGCTTTACGGTAATTGGCAGGGCGGATGAGGACGCTTGCCCCCATGAGAAAGCGGTGAAGAAATTACCGCGACCTGACGCCTCAGATCAGGTCCAAAACAAGCATAGCTATCCCTTGGGAGATGAGGGGGTAGACGGGAGACAACAGCCAACCTCTCTGGAGAACAGAGGCGGGGAGAGCCACTAGGGGCGACATAGAGACGATCAACCTGCTCATCTCCTCCAGCAGTTCGGGAGATCCCGTGCCAGGCATTGAGGCTGCCGCTTCGCCGAGGAGGGAGAGGCTATAGATGGCTATCGGGACGGACAGAGAGGCTATTATCGCTAGCACCGATGCCTGCATAGAGGCAGACCTAGCCTGCCTCCTGGCCTCCTCCATCAGGCTGTAAAGCTGGGTGAGCGCTTCCCCCAGCCCTGAAGTACCTGCCACCTTGGCGGCTGACGTAACGGCCCTTATTACCTCTGGAGCTAGCCTCTCCGCCCTCATCAACC
Source organism: Acidilobaceae archaeon (assembly GCA_025058835.1). Lineage (GTDB taxonomy): Archaea > Thermoproteota > Thermoprotei_A > Sulfolobales > Acidilobaceae > DSZV01. The sequence continues at coordinate 429,188 of JANXEI010000001.1, read as the reverse complement.
TCTCCTCTGGCAGGTAACCCAGCCTTGCCTCCTCCGAGGCCAGCCTCAGCTCCCTAAGGGCTCTCTCTGACAGCCTTCCATAGCCTACGTTCATGATCTCTACCACCACTACCATCCCGAGGAGGAAAGCCAAGCCTGCGACCAGCGAGAGCTTGAAATTTATTGCAACGGCAATCAGGGGAACAGAAAACGTGGCCAGGGCCTCGAGGTAGCCTAGCCTGAGCTCCCCCATAGATGGCCTGGTCATGAGCATGACGAGAGCCCCCGCCGGCGCGACGAGGAGGGGGAGCACGAGAAGAGTCATGGGAGCTGAGCCTCCGAGAAGGGATAAGGGGGTTATGGCAACGACGGAGACCACTGCCGCTACTATTGCCTCAGCGACTACCTTGCCGAACTCTACATGACCTCTCCACTGCTCTCCCAGAGTCTCCACTGCCCTCTTGAAGAGGAGAAGGCTAAGCTGAGTCCTAGAAGCGCCCATGGTCTGCGCGTTTATGTAGTCCCTCATAATTTCACCGAACTTGCTGGCAGGCGTGGTGTCGGCCAGCATTTTGAGCGCCGTTGTAGGGTCTCTCCCCAAGTTCATCAGCAACCTTAATCTCGAAATCTCGTAACGTGACCAGCGAAATCCTTCTCCCTCCGCCCTCAGGAGGAGGTCTGCCATATGCATGGGACTTTTTGAATACACTACTAGATAAGAAAGCAGGGTAGGGAGCTCCCTGTCCACGCCTCGCCCTACCATTGATCGCCATACCTTAGGAGCTGCGAGGAGGCCGAAGATGAGAACGAGAGGGACAAGAAGGGCAAGGCGCGGAGAAATGAATAGGAAAAAAGCTACGAGGACGGGAGAGGAGACCAGAACAGCTCCTATGGCAAGCGTGAGGAACCTCGTGGCCTCTGGACCATATAGCTCCGGATCCCAGCCTAAGCGTTCAAAAATCGCCTTCCTCGCAGCCACATAAGCCTCTCTATAGCTCAGACCCCGATCACCTCCCCATATGAACTCATGTAGAACCTTGCGATAGCCTTCTGAAACTCCTCGGGCGGAAGGCCCGCCAACTTCTCCAATACCTCTGCTCTGTTCTCTAGCTCCCTCGCTAACTCCCTGTGCGGTATACCCAACCTGATCCAAGCCTCCTCCAACCTCGCGCTTACCTTGAGGACCTCCTCTGCCCGAGATGGAGCAAAAGAGTCGTCCACTGGGTTCCAGCTGAAAACCTTAACTATCTCGTCCTCGTTCACCTCGGCTATAGTGCTAACTCTCCTTCTCGCCTTCCCCCCATAGGTGGGTACCTTTCTCACATGAACAATGACAGCGAGGAGCCTCAAGAACAGCTCGGGGAGGCTGATGGGCTCCATCTGGAGCCTCATCACAGCTCCCTCAGGGCTATCTGCATGGAACGTGGTCATGACCCCATGACCGAGGGCTGCAGCCTGTGCCAAGATCCTCGCCTCCCTGCCCCTTACCTCCCCCACTATGATGTACTCTGCCCTCCTCCTGAGCGAGAGCTTCAGGAGGGCCTCCAGGTCCACCTCCGTTAGCGACTCGCCAGGTATCGAAGGCCTCGTGATGAGAGAGTCCCAGTGGGGAGTGAGAAGTCTAAGCTCAGGCGTGTCCTCTATCGTGACGACCCGGTTATAGGGAGCTATGAGTCCTGCAAGGGCCTGGAGGAGGGTTGTCTTGCCTGCCCCCATGCTCCCTATGACCATGGTGAACAGCTGCGCCTCCACCATGATCCATAGGTAGGCTGCCATGAGGGGGGATAGGTTCCTGCCGGCTATCATGTCGCCCATAGTTGCAGGCTTCTCTGGGTATTTGCGCAAGACGAAGCTGCTCCCGAACCTAGAGATCTCTTTCATGAAAGTTACGGAGACACGAAAGCCCTCCGAGGTGAGGCCTTCTGCATAGGGAGAGGCAATGCTGATCAACCTCCCCGCCTTTCTGGCAAGCTGCACTGCCAAGGAGTCGGTAGTCTGGCTATCTAGGACAAGATCTACGTCGACCCACCTCGCCGGCACCAGCCTGTGGATCACTGCCACGCTTCTATTCGGCCCCTCTACTGCTATCTCTTCCACGTTTGGGTCGATGATGAGAGGGTACAGGGGACCGTATCCGCTCGCGGCCTTGTTCACATGATACTGTTCTGCCTCCCCCTCTGGCTTTGCGAGACCTGCCAATATTTCCTTGAGCCTCGAGCTCTTGAGCTGAGGCTCCACGAACTTGAGCCTCGAGAGCCCCATGTCATCGCTGTAGAGATAGTATGTTACAGGCCCTACCTGGTACCGCGCCGAGACTCTCCAGTCATCCGGAGGGCGCTGAATCTCCTCTACCTTCTCTTCTTCCTTCCTCTGCGTCGCGAGAACTTCCTTGAAAAGAGATATCATAAAAATCACCTGGAAGAAGGATCTAGTTAATGCTCACTACCTTCCTCATAGTCTGGTCCTTTGCGCGATACTCTATGATGATCGCCTTTGCCTCTGCAGGCACAATGACTGCAAAAGAGTACTTTGCCCCCGGAGCAAGACTCACTTGACGTTCTCCAATGATCGCTAGCACGTTCCGAGTACCGCTACTCCTATCGAGATATGTAACGTTCTGAATGTTCACATCGGCGCGGAAACCGTTGACAACGTCAAGCTGCACCAGAGCCCTGTTGGAGTCGAGAACACTACGAGTAGCGGTTATGATGAGCTGGTCGCCAGAGCTCATGATGGTCTCTGAGGTCCTGTTGAAGTACTCGTAGACTAGCATCCCCCCTATCACGGTGAAAGCTATCAACACGAGAGTAGCTACGAGAGGGGATAGACCCTTCCTCACTCCTCCTCGCCTCAGGCTAAGCAGAGAGGCGGGAGGTGTTTGGATTTCGATCATCAAATGCTAATAAGGTTGGAACAGGGACGAGCCGTGGGCTTCCCTTGGAACTTGTAAAGGACGTCAGGATAAGTAAGGAAATGAGGTTATGTGAGCTCGTAGAGGCCTTCGGCCAAATGCATGGCTTCACTGCGTCAAGCCTCTACAAGGCTGTGGAGGTGCTCAGGGAAGGAATAAGGGTAAGCGACCTGAGGATCCTTACGTTCACCGGCAACCTCATAGCTACGGGGCTCAGGGGAGTCATTGCCCAGCTCCTCGAGGGGGGCCTGTTCAACGTAGTCTTCACGACCACCGGCGCCATAGACCATGACATAGCAAGGAGCAGCGGTGGAAGGTACCTGAAGGGCTACTTCGACGCTGACGATACGAAGCTAAAGGAGCTTGACATGTTCAGGCTCGGCAACATCTTCATCCCCTCCGACTCGTACGGAGAGTTGGTGGAGGCGTTCACTGCAAAGCTCGTGGATCGAGCACTTGGGAGGAAAAGGTGGGCCACTTTCGAGCTGCTGAAGCTTGCAGGGGAGATGATCGAAGATCAGAACAGCATATTAAGGGCCGCAAGGATTGGAGGGGCAGAGATCTTCCTCCCCGGATGGCCAGATGGGGCATTCGGCACGGCCCTCTTCATGGAGGGTCAGAAGGGGAAGAAAATAGAAATCGATTACTTCCTGGACATGTCGAGATTGGCAGATATCTTCTTCTCTTCAAAGAGGGCCGTGGCGCTAATAGTAGGGGGAGGAATAAGTAAACACCATGCTCTCTGGTGGTCCCAGTTCAAGGGGGGCCTTGAATATGCTGTATACGTAACGACATCGCATGAGGCCGACGGAAGCCTTAGCGGCGCAAGGCCCAGGGAGGCGGTTAGTTGGGGGAAGATCAGCCCCTCAGCGAAGACCGCCGCAGTCATCGGTGACGCAACTATAGTGCTGCCTTTGATAGCCCCTTGCCTCATGCTTTAAAGGTTATAGGCTTAGGAGGACGACAGCACGTGGGTCAAGGCCTTTTGAAAACCTCATGGAGATAGGTGGGGCTCATGAGCAACGCAGAGAGCTATAGGGGAATGAACGTATCTGAGTTCTTTGCGAAGCACAAGGAAGTCGCAGGCTTCGCGAACCCCACCAGGGCCATCTACCAGACTATCAGGGAGCTCGTGGAGAACTCCCTTGATGCCATTGACGGGAGCGAGGAGGGGAGGAAAACGATCAAGCCCCACATAAAGGTCGTTGTAGAGAAGGTGGAGGCATCAGGGAGGGGGAACGAGGAGAAGACCTGGTGTAAGGTAACCGTGGAGGACAACGGCATAGGGGTGCCGTACACCGTTATGCCCAACGCCTTCGCCAAGGTCCTTTTCAGCAGCAAGTACGTGCTGAAGCAGGCAAGGGGCATGTACGGCATAGGAGTGAAAGCTGCAGTGCTCTATGCTCAGTCCACCACTGACAGTGGCATAGATGTCGTGTCCTCTACAGCCCTCCTGGAGGACGTTTACAGCAGGAAGCTCCGCATAGACACCCTTAACAATGAGCCCATCATAAATGCATACGGCAGCTGGAAGAAGCCAACGGCCTGGAGGGGCACGAGGGTCTCCCTGGTCATAGAATGTGATTGGGCCAGAGCTAGGAGCAAGGTCTTGGAATATATGGCAAGGACGGCTTTGATAGCCCCTTACGTTCAGATCACTTTTCAGACTCCTGAGAAAGAGCTCTACATCTTCCCGCAAAAGACGTCGACTATTCCTCCCCCGCCGAAAGAGGCAAACCCTCACCCTCACGGAATTGATGTGGAGACTCTGAAACAGATGTTGGCTGCAACAAAAGCAAAGACCTTCAGAGAGTTCTTGGAGAGAGACTTCCAGTCAGTAGGGAAGAAAAGCTCTCTGTATTTTATAAGGGAATTGAAAAAGAAGGTCAAAGAAATAAAGGAGGACACTCCGCCTGCAGAGGTCTATCAGAAGTTCAACGGCCTCCTCAGCACCATAGTCGATATGATGAAGACCTTCAAGTTCAAGCCTCCACAGAGCAACTACCTAAGCCCTCTGGGGGAGGAGCTCATAGTGACGAGCCTCAAGTCCATGTATAAGCCGGAGTGGGCGGCTGCAATAAGGAGGCCCCCCAGGTCCTACCAAGGTCATCCCTTCATTGTAGAACTAGGGATGGCTTACGGCGGCGAGATACAGCCCTCGGAAGAGCCCCTGTTGCTGAGATTTGCCAACAAGATCCCTCTGCTCTACGAGGTCGGAGAAGATGTGTCGTACAAGATCATGAAGGAGATCGATTGGAGGCAGTACAAAGTAGAGTTCCCTGCGCCCCTCGTCATCCTAGTCCACGTAGTGAGCACGAAGATACCCTACAAGGGCGTGGGAAAGGAGAGCATAAGCGAGGTGCCAGAGGTAGAGCAGGAGATCAGGAACGGTATGCTAGAGCTCGGGAGGAGGCTGAGGGAGTACATTTCTAGCAAAGAGAGGGAGGAGGAGGTCAAAACGAAGATCTTGGCCGTGTCGAAGTACCTGCCTGAGATAGCTAGGAGCCTCGTCGTCTTGTCGAAAGAGCCCCATTCGTGGAAGCCTCCCAAGCCCGGGGAGGAGAAAGAAGTTCTATTAGGGTTAATTAAGCTGGTCTCCTCTCACGTAAAGCTGCCTGAGAAGGAGAGCTCAGAGGAGGTAATTAGGAAGATCCTGGGGGTGAAGAAGAGTGGACAGGGCTGATGCAGAGGCGAGGAGGAGAGCAGCTCTAGCCATTAGGCAGAAGCTCCTCCCCCTCTTGAAGGAGATAGAGAAGGGTAACCCCCCAAAGCTCGTCATACCGAAAAGGACCTTCTCTAACACCAATTTCGACAAAGAGAAGGGCTTCCTGGTTATGGGAGAGGAGACCCTTGAGAGACATCTGCTGGATGCAGGGGAGGCGAGGAGGTTCATGCAGACTATACTAATGGCATCCATAATATATCAGGCGCTGGTGGAGAACGAGTACCCTACGATAAGGGATCTATACTATAGGGGGAAGCACACTATAACGTACATGGACCTCGCTGGAAAGGTGAAGGAGGAGAACACTTGGGACGAGCAGGACGAGAGCGATGCTGTGCTCAGGGACATAGAGGTTATGACGGACCTGTTGAGGGAGGAGATGCTAATTCTCAGCAAGGAGAAGGGCAAGATGGTGGGGGACATGAGAATAAGGAGCGGGCCTGACGTCATAGACCTCTCAAAGCTGGGTCATGGAGCCTATGCGATAGAGTCCACGCCCGATCTCATCGAGTTCTTGGACGTGAACGCTGAGTTCGTGCTTGTCGTGGAGAAGGACGCAGTGTTCCAGCAGTTGCACAGGATAGGCTTCTGGAAGCAGTACAAGTGTCTCCTCATGACGGGAGCTGGACAGCCCGACAGGGCCACGAGGAGGCTCGTCAGGAGGCTTAACGAGGAGCTGGGCCTGCCAGTCTACGTGATCACCGACAGCGACCCCTACGGGTGGAACATATTCTCTGTCTTCAAGGTGGGCAGCATAACCCTAAGCTACGAGAGCGAGAGGCTCGCCACTCCCAAGGCCAGGTTCCTTGGGGTCAGCATGACCGACATATTTGGCGACAAGGGGAAGAAGCCCTACCTCACTGCTGAGGAGAGGAAGAACTTCATAATAAAGGCGAAAGACGCGGACGTGAAGAGGGCAAAAGATCTACAGCAGTACCCCTGGTTCCAAACCAAGAAGTGGCAGAGGGAGATCGAGCTGTTCTTGGAGAAGAAGGCTAAGCTGGAGATAGAGGCGCTCGTGGGCAAGGGCCTGAAGTTCCTAGCTCACAAGTACATCCCAGAGAAGATCCAGGGGGGCGACTGGATAGAGTAGGCCTCAGTCGGGAGTTCGAGGCATCACGCCTCAGCAGCGGTAGATGACCTCACAGGCCTACCTCTGTTAATTAGGGAGGACAAGTATATATGGGTAAGCCTTGCTGGAGGACGTGTACTATGAGTTCATAGCCTTCCCATGCGGGGTAAGGCTCAGCTCGCCGCTGGGCATCTTCGGGAGGAGCTTCAAGGTCTACAAGGGCACCTCCCTCTGGAGGGCCCTCCCCCGAGCCAGCCGCCTCCTTCTCCTCTCCCCCCTCGACCCCCTCGCTTTTTATGATAGCGTAAGGCACGAGTTGGAGCTCCGGGTGGAGTGGGAAGAGTGTCCAAGGCCTCACGAGAGGCTCGGGGCCTGGTACTCGTGCATGCCGCGCCTCCTGGAGAGAGGGGAGCTGTACGACGTTTACAGGTGCGAGGAGTTTGCTCACATAGGAGGAACTCCTCCTCCCTACTCTAGGGTCATGGGCTGCCTCGTGGAGCTCCTGGTACTGCTCACAAAAGCTAGGGTAGGGGCAGTTAAGGGCTACCTGGAGTATGCAAGATGGCTGACCTGGTGCGTGGAGAGGGCATCGAGGGGAGGGAGGTACGCGGAGGTGGCGAGGCTTGTGCTGCAAGAGCTTGAGGCTCTTGAGGGAGAGGGCAAAGAGGCTGGTGGGCCTGTACTATGAGATAGTGGAGCCCCTCTTCTCGTTCCCTAGACATAGGGAGAGCTTAGCTCAGCTGCTAGGTCCCCAAACTTGCTATGAGGAGTGTATGACGCTCGAGATGTTCAGGGAGGCTGTTGAAGGTAAGGATGTCTGCGTGCTAGGACCCCTCCCCTCTGCCCCGCGTAACTGCCAGCTCCTAGGCGCCCCCGAGGGCGGGCTGGAGAGGGCCCTCGAGGCAGGCCTCCCGCTGGCCTTTTTGACGACAGACCTTGACGCAGAGGAGAGGCTCCTTCGCATGGCATTAGACATCGTGCCCTTCCTCTTCGTTCACCTACACGGAGACAACAGGGAGAGGTTCCTGTTCTTCGAGAGCTCCCTGAAAAGGAACAGAGTGATCTACACCTCCCAAAGCCACTCCTTAGGCTGCGTGATATCCCTAGGCGGCTTCTCGGATGGAGATAGAGCAGCCCTCTTCCCCATGATCGCAGGAGCCAGGAGCGTGAGGGTCTTCGGCTACGACTTCTCTAAGCCTGAGAGGGGGAGGAAGCCGGAGGTCTCGATGAAGGACAAGGCCTTGAAGCTCTCGGTAGCGAGGGAGGTTTTGATGAGGTCGGCAGAGCTCCTGGGCTACGATGTGGAGGAGGGGGAGGTAATCACGTTCTCGCGGAGGGGAGCCAATACATAAGCCTCAGCCGCACATATGAGAAGGGAGGAGTAATGGAGAAAGGCCTCGTCCCAGTGTCCTTGCTCCTAGGACCTCGAAGCTTCTCCGTGGGTCCCGATGAGCCCATAGAGGCCGTGAGAAAGATCATGAGAGACTATGGCACGAGAGTGGTGGCAGTAATAGAGGGGAACAAGCTTTTGGGAGTAGTGGAGAGGGCCGATGTGCTGGCGGTTACATCTACGAGGAGCGAGGCGAGGGCTAAGGACCTGGCAGCAATCCCTCGCGTGACCTTGAGCTCCGGCATGGACCTCAGAAGCTCGCTCAGAGCAATGCTGGGGGCGGGGGAGTGGTATGCTCCTGTCCTGGAGGAGAACGAGTTCCTGGGCTTCTTTGGGCTGGAGGACGCCATAGCTTACGCTACGAAGGTCATGAAGGGCGAGCTCCAGAAGGTCAGGTTGGAGCAGATAATGAAAGAGCCCGTCTCGGTAAAGGAGGACGAGCCCGTCAGCGGAATATGGAGGCTCATGAGGGAACTGAGGCACACAGGCGTGCCAGTAGTTAACGAGAAGGGAGCCATAGTCGGCATAGTGACACAGTACGACCTGCTCAGGAAGGGATATGCCAGGATCCACATGGAGGCTGCAAGGGGCCCCGCAAAGGTACCCAGAGCCAGGACGGTCATGACGAGACCTTGCACCTACCTCTACCCTCACAGCACAGCGCTTGAGGCTGCTGGCATCATGATAAACAGAAACATAGCAAGGGTGCCCATAGCTGAGGGGGACAAGACGAGAAAGCTGATAGGCCTTGTGGATAGGGAGAGCCTTGCCAGGCTGATTATGAGGATGTTTGGCTAACGTGCTTTATGCAGATATAGTACTTCTTCTCCATCTCCAGACCAAGCGGAGGGTGGAACTTGAAGATTATACCCCAGAGGGAGATTATGGTCTCGTTGAACTTCTCCTCTTGGGCTATGAGATAGCCGTGGCCGCAGAACTCGAACTCCTCCAGGTCCTTCGGCTTCTTGTCCATTATGTGCATCTCCAGCCTGTCCCCCTTCTTCACCTCCATGGTATCTTTTATGACATCAAACACGACTGTCCTACCCTCTGCTACCCCCCTCACTATGCTCTGCCCCTGGATGTTCCCGGGCTTCAGGTCCTCCACAGTTACCAGTAATATCAAGGCTCTCTCCCCCTGCGAGTAGGCTAGGGGCTTAAAGATTTAGGGCATAGGAGATGGGCCCAGAAAGGGTGGGAGACTTGGCCCTGGCAACAGAGCCTTCCCGGAGGTTCGTAGCAAAGCTCAACAGCCTCCTCGACAAAAACGTGACCGTTAGGCTCTCGAGCGGGAGGACCTACAAGGGGAAGCTGGCAGGCTTTGATGCTAATAGTCTCAGCATGGTGCTTGAATCCGCAGAGGACTCCGAGGGAAAGAAGTGGCCTCTTGTCATGATAGGGGGCAACGCCTTGACGGAGGTGGTGCTGGAGGAGGGCTCTGTCTTCGACGCAAAAGAGTTCGCAGAGTTCCTCGTGAACCAGGGGAACGTGGGGAGACACCTGATCAAGGTTTACGAGGACGTGAACGTAGTGGAGGTGGGCAAGATAGTGAGGGTCACAGACAGCGGCGTGGAGGGCACAGGTCCCATGGCTCAGAAGGTGCACACTCTCTACATGGAGTACCTGAGATCGAAGGGGGTGAAGGTGTAAGCCTACATGAACATTCCCTTGGACTCCTGGTCCTCCTTTTCTGCCTCCCTCTCTACCATCTGTATGATCCTCTCTGCCTCAGCCCTCTGGAGGCGAGCCATGGTCTCGAGTTCCGTAGGACTGACCTCGAGCCGCAGCATGTTATGGGATATGACCTTTATTCCCACGAGGGTGGCATCGTAGTCCACCCCCTCTACGAAGGAGTAGGGCAATATCATGGCTGCCGGCGCCCTAACATAGTCAAGGTACACATAGAGCAGCGCTAGGGGACCCATGACTCCAAGTCCCACCTCCAGCTGCGGAGCATCCAGCAAGGGCCCATTGTAGCGGCTGTTGTGGGCCCACCTGTAGCCGAAGGTGTCGTTAGGGCTCTTGAACTCCCTGCTTAGCCCTCCCACCAGCGTTACGTACTTAAACCCCACCCTAGAGACCCACCTCGCTATGCCGAAAGTGTACTCGTCCATGAACTCCCTCTCTGGGAGGGCCCTGTTGACCAGCACCGTAACTCTGGCCTTGTCGGAATAATAGATCTCGAAAGGATAGCCTATGCCGTCCTCCTCCACCACGATGAACGGCGGGAGGAACTCTGTGAGCACATACCCCACCTTCCTAGCCTTGAGAGCTAACGCTAGGTACTTGGAGGTCATGTACCCGACCATACCGAAGCCCCTGAAGCCGGTTATGAGGACTGAGTCGGCCAGCTCCTTCCTGCTGACGCCCTTCAAGACTATCTTCACTGTGATCACCTCTCTCCAGCTCCTCCCCAAGCCTTATAGAGAAGAGGGAATACCAGGTTAGAGCGGTTAAGCAAGCAGGGGAAAAAGGTAGAGAGGGAGCCCTCTTGAAGCTTACAGCATACGTTGGATCGGACTGGAGGAGCAGGCTAGCGGAGAGGGTGCTCAAGGACCTTGCCGTGTACCTAGCCAGCAACTACGGGATTGGGGTAGAGCTAGAGCTCATAGAGTTGCCGATAGGCGACCTCGACGAGGAGGAGCTTCCCATAATCATTCTCGAGGGAGAAACGGTAAGCAGAGGAGAGGTGCCCTCCATGAGCTCTCTGATGGAGCTCATCTTCGAGAAGATAGAGACGAGCACAGAAACCCTGTTCGGCTTCCCTACCCTCGAGGCATAGCTCGCCGCTTTTAAACCTCAGAGCCCTTCCCTCGCATGAGCATAAGGGCTGATGCCCATGACAGAGGACGCGGAGAAGAAGTGGATAGCGCTGATGTACAAAACAGCCAAAAAGTATCACAAGCTCTGCCCCTACTTCGACAAGAAGACCGCCCACTGCCTCCTAACTGCCACGCTGGAGGGGAAGCTAGGGAGGTGCGACAGGGACGGCAGGTTCGAGGGCTGTCCCATCTTCACTAAGCTCCTCGAAAAGCTCTACAGGCACTACACAGATAGCAGGAAGGCTTTGCCTAGGGACTTCCAGGACGTGGTGAACCAGGCCTTCACCGTCTAGGTGTGAAGAATGGAGGTGCTCCCAGTCATCCACAACGTGAGCAGTGCCCAGAGGCTCCTAGACTTTGCTAAGCTAGCCTACTCTCTTGGGGCAGAGCACGTCGTTGCAACCAAGGTATATGGCGCCGCGGCCCAATCGGGGGTGCCAGATGTAATGAGGCTAGCTCTCAAGCTAGGGAAGAGCTTTGCCGTCCTCCCTGACCTGTCTGACCTGCTCGAGATATACAGGCCAGACTCAGTGATCATGATGTACGGGGGCGCAGAGCAGCGCCTGGATCCGTTAAACCCCCCGGTTTACAAGGGGAGGGTCGCCATAGTTTTCAACGGCAGCGAGCCAGACTTCTCGCCGGCAGAGCTGAAGTACGGCACCCCCCTCTACCTTGCCGGGGCTAGCCATAAGCTTGGCGCGATAGCTGAGGCTGCGATAGTTTTATATTTATTGACAAGGAGATAACAGCGGGAGGAAAAGAGGGGGCTTGGGCAGATTCAGGCGGGCTACCCTTAGAGACATACTTGTGGGGCTCAGGCTCTACTCCAGCGTCTCCATAGACCTAGCAATGTACACCCTGGCCTTCGGCGACAAGCAGGCAGCCCTGGAAGTCCTCAGGATAGAGGAGGACATAGACGAGCTCTACAAAGAGGTTATAGCAAAGCTCATCCTAGCCTTCAGAGACAGGTCTAGGGAGCCTGAGGCAATTGGTCTCGTAGACCTAGCCTCAGCGCTCGACACCATAAGCGATGCTGCGGGGGACCTGGCAACGGTCGCCTTGAGGGGGTATCAGCCGCACCCCTACGTCACTGCAGCCCTCTGCCACGGCGAGTCCGTGGGGCTCATCAGGAGCAGGAGGGAGAGCCGGGGAGTGTCCGCGAGGGTGGACGTGCTCCTCCTCAGGAAGGGGGAGGGTTACGAGATAGCTCCCTCCTCCGTGATCATCTCGCCAGGGGACATCCTGGTGGTGAGGGGGCCTCTGGAGGAGGTGGCAGAGCTCTCCAGGGCGCTGGGGGAGGAGAGCTATGTGGGGGAGAGGTGCGCTATGGAGGCAAGGGTGCAGGCAGCTGCGGGGGACCAGCTGGCAGCTACCCTGCTCTCCCTCAAGGCCCTGTCGCGCTCAATGCTAGACCTAGCTCTCTACTCCCTCCTCAACAACGACGCCAGTATTGCAGAGACGGTAGGGGAGATGAAAGAGTATGCTAACAAGGCCTTCTTCGAGCTCCTGGAGCTCACGCTCAACTCCTCCTACCCCGGCAGGGCGCAGGAGATGGTCTCCCTAGTTGCCTTCGCAAAGAGCATGGAGGAGATCTCTGACGCTGCAGTCAGGATGGCTAACGTGGTGAGGAACAAGCACCACTCCCCAGTGCTCAGCCAGATCGTCAGGGAAGGGGAGGAGGCATATGTTAGGGTGAAGCTCGTCAGGCCCTTCAGCTCTCCCAGGGAGATGGGCCTAGAGGAGAGGGGCTTCATCCCCATAGCCATAAGAAGGGCAGGGGACTGGACAGCCCCCGTTCCCGATGCGCCCCTCGAGGAGGGGGACGAGCTCATCCTGAAGTACTACAGGGCTGGAGGTGAGGCAGAGGAGCTCAAGGGCCTGGGGCTGGTGGTAGGGTAGGCATGAACATCCCTCCCGAGCTCTGCACTAGGTGCAAGGGCTACAAGAAGCTCTGTGGCCTCTCCCGCTGCCCCATCCTCGAGAGCTTCCAGGCACAGGTCAGGACGTACATGAAGCTCTCGGGCCTCGTGGCCCAAGGCTCCACCCCGCCCTCGGTGCTGGTGGGAGAGGCAGGCTACCCCAAGGTTTCCCTCCACTTCATGGTCCCCGTAGGTATCTACGGAGAGGAGGCCAAGGCCTTCGAGGACCCTGTGGGGTGGAGCAAGAGGAGGGTTGGGATAGAGGGCATCATAAGGTACAGGAGCGAGCTCCTCTCCGGCCAGATAAAGGTGAGGGTAGACGAGCCGGAGGTGCTGTACGAGAAGGAGCTGGGGCTCGTGGCCCTCTCCGAAAGGCCCGTGGACTCTGAGCTCAAGCTCAAGAGGGCTCCCATCCCTGCCCTCCGCTTTGACGGCATTACTAAGCCCATAGGCCCCAGGGCGCCTGCTGAAGAGATCAAAGTAACCGGCAACCCCTCCTTGCCTAGGCCAGTAGAGAGGGCCCTCTTCGAAGAGGTAAAGGCAGAGGAGGGGGTGAGGGAGCTCTACTTCAGGGGGGTTGACGTCTACCCCATCCAGCGCCTCCTGAGCCTGGGCTTCATGGGCAAGCGCGGGAGGAGGAAGGTGGTGCCTACCCGCTGGGCAATAACGGCAGTAGACGACATAGTCTCGAGAGGGATCAGGGAGAGGCTGAGGGGGACACAGGAGGGGAGCTCCTTCGAGGTCTACTACGGGGAGTACCTGGGCGACAAGTTCCTCATCTTCCTCAAGCCCGGCCCCGGGAGGTTCGAGTGGATAGAGATCTGGCACCCCAGGAGCTTCTGGGCCACCAGCTCCCCGAGGCCCGTGGTGTGGAAGGTGGAGGAGAGCGCCCTCGGAGAGGCCACAGCCGCAGATGGGGGCTTCTCTGCAGCCAGGCTAGCGCTCCTCGAGTTCATGTTACGAAGGGGGAGGAGGTGGGACGTGGCGGTGCTGAGGGAGATAACGCCGGGCTACTATGCCCCTGTGGGCAGCTGGCACATAAGGGAGACTGTGAGGAGGGCCATGGAGAGCCCGCCCTTGCTGCGCGAGCCCACGAGGGAGGAGATCAGGCAGGAGGCAGAGGGGAGGATGAGCCCAGAGGCCCTCAAGTACCTCGGGGAGCTCAGGCTGCTCAAAAGGCAGGTCAGGCTCACGGACTTCATGTGAGTTAACCGGGGGGTTGAAGGGCGTTAACTCCCCGGTTTAACGGAGTAACAACCAAATAACACCTACCTCCGCCCGAGAAGAGCTCTCTGGGGTAAGGAGAGCAGGGGGCCGTTCTGGAGGATGAGCTGAAGAGGGTGCTGGACTCGATAAGGGAGAGGGCGAGGAGGGGAGGACCGAGGAGCAGAACAGTAGATGCCATCCTCCTTCTCCTCCTCTCCCGCCCAATGAGGTCAGGGGAGATAGCTGGGCTACTAGAGAAGAGCTCCCAGTACGTCTCGAGCTACCTCTCCTACTGGAAGGCTAGAGGTTACGTGGAGTACGAGGCTGGCCTCTGGAGGCTCACCCCAAAGGGGGAGGCATATGCGAGGGAAATATACGAGAGGGAGACGAGGGAGGAGGACGAGTACCTGGCGGTAGCTCATAAGGTCCTCACTTCACGCATAAAGGCTGCAAAGAAAGACAAAAGGCTGGAGCAGGGGAGGGGGAAGTCTGGAGGGGTTTTGTCATTTATTGCAGAGCAAAAAGGTAAGGAGAGCAATAAATTACAAGAAAGGGTCTCTATCTCTACTTGCGTCCTGAACTCCATCAAGGACCACGTGAGCGAGGGGGAGCTGGAGGTGGTCATGAGCCTGTTCTCCCACTACGCCAGGTGGGGCACCACGTATATGTACGTGGACCAGCTCCAGGAGAGGATGGGAGCCGACTTCACCTGGCTCATGAAGGCCTTGAGAGATCTCCAGAGCAAAGGCCTGGTGTACCTCTACACTGACCCTAGGCTCGGCATAAGGGTAGGCTTCTCCAAGAGCCTAAAGGCAGAGATAGAGAGGTGCCAGCAGTAACGACTACTTCAAAAGAGTATTATTGCTAGACGGCAAGCCATGTGTTAGCATTAGGACTGATCCTACTTTCTAAAAGTTTGTATAATAGTCAGCCGTAATACGGCGTCCAGACCTTGCAAAAGTGAGCTCGGAAGCCCAAATCCAGTAGTAGTTGCTACTAGCCATTAACCGGGGGGTTAACGAAACTTTAAGCCCGGCAGCGGAGAGAGGAGGGGAGGGGCATGAGAGCTAGGGAGGCAGCAGAGCTCGTCCTAAAGGCCGCAGAGCCTGTGAGGGGCGGCAGCCCGAGCTACAGCCCATATCACGTCCTCCAGGCCTTGCGGCTCGCCTCCTCTGCCACCGTAGGCAGGATAAGGCTCTCCCAAGCCCTCGGGATAGGGGAGGCCTCGGCTAAGACCCTCATAGCCAGGCTGAAGGAGTTAGGGCTCGCGGAGGCCTCTCCGGAGGGCGTAAAGGCTAGCGAGAAAGGGGAGGAGGTCTTGAGGGCAATCGAGGGCTCAGTAGAGTTCAGCCAGGTAAGCCTGCCCTTCGAGGGCTGGGAGAGCGCCGTTGTGGCAACGATCAGAGAGGTCCCTCCTCCGAGAGATTTGGTGAAGGTGTACACCATAAGGGACAAGATAGTTAGGGAGGGGTGCGAGAAGGTCATAGTAGGGGGCAGGGAGGGGGGCGAGACTTTTTACCCAGGGCTGCCAGATGACGTCAAAGCCCTCATAGACGCTGGGCTCACGAGCAAGAGAGAGGGCACCCTCATAATAGTCCCAGAGAGCTGCAGGGAACATCTCATAGCTGCGTCCCTCCGCTTGCTCTCCATAAGCATAGAGAGTAGGCTATAGGAGCGCTAGCAAATAAGGCAGGAGAGCATATTAGGCAGTAGCCTCCTCCTCGAGCAAGAGCTACGCCTCCTGCCCCCTGGGTTTACCTGCTCACGACTCCCGGATGGAGCTGAGGCTCCTCGAGGGCGCATGAGGCCCTCTCACTTGCTCGACCAAAGGCCCTCGAGCTAGAGGTGAAGTTGCGGGCCTCCGCGACGATCTACACCTCCCTCGTGGGGAGACCAAGCAAATCCCCCAGCTTGTAAGGAGTCACGAGGTTGAGGGAAGAACTGGACCTATTCGAGCTCGTTGCGTTAGGCAGCGAGCTGTTAGCCTTGCTCTCCGTGGACATCGCGTTCCGTCGCAGAAAGCAGCTAGCCCATTCAGGCCCCAGCTAGAGGGTCAGAACCTCTTTAGAGAAAACATATAAATTCGCATTTAGCAGTGAAGGGTTGCTTAGAACTTTCATGGGAGTTCTAGTACTCATAATGATGTTATTGAACACGTTCCCCGTTCATGCGTTCTCTAAGAGCCCCAAGGGAGAGGAGACGGAGTTCCTCGTCTTCGGCCCATACCCCTCTAGCAGGGAGAGGATGGAGTCCCTCGAGTCCGCGGTCAGGTCTGCAGGAGGAACAGTTCTCGAGGAGTTCCCGCTGCTAGGCGGCGTGCTGATCAAGGCTTCCCCAGAGACCGTCGGGAGGCTCTCCGCCCTCGGATACGAGGTCTACACTAATTCTCGGCTCCAGCTCATAAAGCCTGTCGAAGAGCCAGCAGGGTCCCTCGAGCCCATGGTGGTAATAAGCGTTCCCAGCATAGGCGCCCCCTCCGCTTGGGCTATGGGGCTGAACGGGAGCGGCGTTAGGGTGGCAGTCATAGATGATGGGATATACAACGATCACCCGTGGTTCATGAGAGGCGGGAGGAGCATAGTCGTGTGGGAGTACGACGCTACTGAGGAGGGCGAAGTGGATTATTGCGGCAAAGACACATTTTGGGCATCGGATCACGGAACCCACGTCGCGGGCATACTGGCTAGCCAGGACGATACGTTCAGGGGCGTTGCTCCAGGCGTAGTTCTCTACGACATAATAGTCTTCGCCCGTCCATGTCAGTTTACTACTGATGCAATTGTTGCCAGGGGAGTGGAGAGAGCACTGCTGGGCCCAGACAACCAGCCTGGTAGCGGCGATGAGCCGCACATAATTACCATGAGCCTAGGCGCGATAGTTCGTCCCTGGACTCTCTATGCTGCGCACGCCGGCGCAATACCCAAGCTCGCTACTGTTGAGGTGTTGGAGAGGGCGGCCTCGAGAGCCGTAGTGACGGTCGCTGCAGGGAACGGATACGGGATCAACTTCTTCAACTACCTCTGTATTGCTAGCGGCGTCATATGCGTTGGAGCCACGAACGATAATAGGACCTTGAGCACTGCGGACGACATGATGGCTTTCTTCAGCTCCAGAGGCCCAGGCTTCCCAGGCATGATGGTGCCCCTAGTCTCTGCGCCAGGGGTGGACATACTCTCTGCCTCAGTTCCAGAGATGGACGATAGCCCTGTGCCCACTGCGGTTTACAGTGGCACCTCGATGTCAACTCCTCATGCTGCTGGAGCAGCCGCCATAATAATCCAGCAGCTCCTGAGCCAAAGCAGGCCTCTGGACCCAGCGGAGGTCGCTAAGGCCCTAGCGCAAACTGCGAGGGACGTGCTGGTAGGCAACAACAACCCAGGGCTTACCGTGAGCACCATCACAGATCACGGGGCAGGACAGATCAACTTGACGGCTGCAGTGTCCAGGCTGGTGAGCATGGACTCAGGAGGCAGGCCTTTCGTGCACATGCTCTCCGCCCCCTCCGGCTCCTTCTCGTTCAGGGTCACTAACATAGCGGGCTCTGCCGTGAATCTGGAGGTGAGCATAGTGGCTAGATACGAGTACGATCCAGATCTAGTGAACTTAACTGGCCGATTCTCCGTTAGCCACTCTAGACTCTCCCTGCCGCAAGGGGGTTCTGCAAGCATAACGGTGAGCTTCAGGGACCTTCCGCCTGGGGTAGCGGGAGGCTACGTGGTCCTAAAAGGCCACGGGATCACCCACAGGTTCCCATTCCTCGTAACTGTTCCCTTAGACGTTAGGCTTGACCTTCCGTGGAACGGTGGAGTTGCCGTAATGAGTCTCAACTCACGGGACGACTTTTTCGATCACCCCGTTCTTTTCGTGAACGTGCGCCGTGCAGCCATGGAGCCCCTGTTTGTGGTGATACGGTCAGGCAACGGAATTACGACGATGCCTATGATTGTTCTCACGTCTCCCAGCTTCCTCAACTCTGCTGGCAGTGTGCACTACGTTACCGAACAGGGCCTCTACATGCTAACGCTGAACTCACAAGGCCCGATTGCTCCTGCGAGCATAGCTATTGTAGTGGGTTCCGTCGCCAGTAACATAGAGAGGCTCGACATGGCCATGGCAGAGCTCCGGGGCTCCGTACAGAGCCTGCAGAACACCGTGAGCTTCCTAGGGTATTCGCTGGAGGTCCTGAGGCAGGAGCTGCAGAGTAGCACCTCTAGGCTAGAGCAGATGATAAGGCAGGAGTCGGAGCAGAGAAGGGCAGAGATAGAGAGGCTAGAGAGAGCGATCAGTGGCGTGCAGAGCTCCCTTTCCTCCCTAGAGCAGAGCGTGAGGTCCCTAGCTGAGCAGCTACAGAACGAGGCAGAGGCCAGGAGGAGAGAGATAGCTAGGCTAGATCAAGCGATCAACAGCCTATCCCAGCAGCTACAGAACGAGGCAGAGGCCAGGAGGAGAGAGATAGCAAGGCTGGATGAGTCCATTAGAAACCTCCAACAGTCCGTTCAGTCGCTTGAGAGGAACCTCTCTAGCCTGAGGACGGAGCTACAGAGAGAGATAGCTGCGAGAAGGGCAGAAGTAGAGAGGCTAGAGCAGCTGCTGAGGCAGGAGTCAGAAGCTAGGAGAGCTGAGGACGCCAGGCTGGAGAGGCTAATAGTCAGAGAGTCAGAGGACAGGAAAGCAGAAACAAGGCGCCTGAACCAGAGCATAGGGCTGCTGGAGAGGGCCTTGAGGACAGTGGAGGAGGCAGTCAGAGCTCTACGAGGAGACCTCCAGCGTGAGGCAGAAGCTAGGAGAGCTGAGGACGCCAGGCTGGAGAGGCTAATAGTTAGCGAGGCAGAAGCTAGGAGAGCTGAGATAGCCAGGCTTGAGAGCACCCTCAGGGGCGTCCAGCAGGCCGTAGCTTCCCTTGAGGACGGCCTGAGGGCCCTCAGGGTGAGCCTCGAGTCCCTCGAGAGGAGGGCTGTCCTCATGAACGAGAGCCTGAGGGCAGCAATAAGGGCAGAGGCGGAGAGGATATCTAGGCTTGAGGCGGAGGCAAGGGCGCTGAGGGCCAGCCTAGAGGCGGCCTCTAGGGAGCTCGGCGAGAGGCTGAGCGCTCTGAACACGGAGCTTAACAGAAAGTCAGCAGAGCTCTCCCGGCAGATAGAGGCTACCTCGTCAGAGCTGGAGAGGGAGATAGGGGAGAGGGCCTCAGAGATCCAGAGCCTCAGGCAGGAGCACGACACCACGCGTCTATTGAGCATAAGCGGCTTGTTGACAGCGCTGATCTCGCTGCTAGCAGCAGCATACCAGATCTTCATGAGGCGTTCATAGAGGTCTCTGGTTTCTCTTTCAGCCCCTTTTATTGTTCATCGAGTAAGTTCTAGAGGCGCCCGCGCAGGAAGTGCGGCCGCCGGGATTTGAACCCGGGACCTCCGGCTTGGAAGGCCGGCGTCCTAGTCCAGGCTAGACGACGGCCGCCCGCTCGCTTTTACCCTCTGAGACCTTTATAGTATAGCGATGGGCAGCGCTTACGTGATAGTCTCTAGCACGGGCGTAACGAGGCCCTTCTCGCTAAAGGGCTATGCTGGGGCGAGCGGGAGGCTTGACGTGGTAGCTAGGAGCATCCTCGCCCTCTCCCTCGAGCCCTCCGCGTCCCTCTACGCCCTACTCCTAGGCCCCCCCAGCCCCCCGAAGGTCGTGGTGGCTCCTCCCTCCTGCTGCCTGGGGCTCACTGAGCCGGACGTAATGGCAGAGATCAGCAGGGCCCTCAAAAGAGGAGAAGGGAACCGGCTGGCGGTGAGGGAGCAGGGGGCGGAGGAGCTGTTCTACCAGCTCTCAAAGCAGTACGAGCTTGTCCTGCTGGAGGAGAGGGGGAGGAACGCGCTGCGGGAGAGGGAGCTGATAGCTGGGGAGAAAGCTATGGTCCTCGGCTCCCACGTGGACATGCCTCCTGACATTGCTGCCATAGCAAAGAGGTATGCTGTGGCCTCTGTTTCCGTAGGCCCGAGGAGCCTCCATGCCGATCACGTGATAGCTTTCCTCGCCTGGCTCCGCTCTCAAGCTTAATAGCCCCCAGAGAGGACGGGCTGGGGGACGTAGCTTTGGGCAAGAGCTTGATACAGCAGAGGGCAGGCAGGGGCAACATAAACTTCAGGAGCCCAGGCCACATCCACCCTGGGCCTGCGAGGTACCCGCCCCTCTCGCAGGAGACAAAGAGGGGGGAGGTAAAGGAGCTCCTCCACGACCCTGGCAGGTACGTGCCCCTAGCAAGGGTAAGGCTCGAGGACGGCACGGAGTTCCTCACGGTAGCTGCTGAGGGCGTGAGGGTAGGGCAGGTCATAGAGGTAGGCCCCCAGGCAAGGGCAGAGGCGGGGAACATAGCTCCCCTCGGCAGCATTCCAGAGGGCTCCATGATATTCAACGTAGAGCTGAGGCCCGGCGATGGGGGGAGGATAGCGAGGCAGGCAGGGAGCTATGCCATGCTGATAGGCAAGAGCGGGGAGAGGGTGATGGTGCAGCTCCCCAGCGGGGAGCAGAAGGAGCTCAGCGCGAACTGCAGAGCTACCATAGGGGTGCCAGCGGGCGCTGGGAGGATAGAGAAGCCCCTCGTGAAGGCAGGGAACGCATACCACAAGTGGAAGGTGAAAGCTAGGAAGTGGCCCAGGAGCAGGGGAGTTGCCATGATAGTGGCAAGCCACCCCTTCGGCGGCGGGAGGCACAAGAGGAAGAGCAAGCCCTCCACCGTCTCAAGACATGCCCCTCCGGGCAGGAAGGTCGGCCACATATCTGCCAGGAGGACTGGCAGGAGGAGGGGCGCTGCCTCAAAGGCCTAGCTTTTTAAGGCGCTGGCTGCCCTGCTCCCCAGGTGATCTGTGATAGAGCCCAGCTCTAGCGCTCCGCTGCTGTTCGGCAAGTGGAGCTATGTGGGAGTAGAGATAAGGGACCCCAGCCTGAAGAAGTACATAAGCCTCAAGCCAGTCATATTGCCCCACACCGGCGGGAGGCACGAGCACAGGAGGTTCGGAAAGGCCGAGGTGCCCATAGTAGAGAGGCTCATAAACATGCTCATGAGGCCTGGGAGGAGCGGCGGGAAGAAGCAGCTGGCCTACAACATAGTCAAGACTGCCTTTGACCTCATCTACCTTGAGACGGGGGAGAACCCACTTCAGGTCCTCGTGAGAGCCATAGAGAAGGCAGCCCCTAGAGAGGAGACCACGAGGATCATGTACGGAGGAATAACGTACAGAGTTTCCGTGGACGTTTCTCCCCAGAGGAGGGTTGACCTGGCCCTTAGGTTCATAACAGAGGGGGCAAGGGAGGCCGCTTTCAACAACCCCAAGCCCATAGAGGAGTGCCTTGCCGAGGAGATCATAAAGGCTGCAAGGGGAGACCCTCAGAGCTATGCCATAAGGCAGAAGGAGGAGATGGAGAGAATAGCCCTGAGCTCTAGGTAAGTTTTAAAGGGCCGGCCCTCGCTCTTATGCAGGTGAGCAAGCTATGTCAGAGAAGCCTCACTTGAACCTGGTGGTGATAGGCCACGTAGATCATGGGAAGAGCACGCTAGTGGGCCATCTACTCTGGAGGCTTGGCTTCATCGATGAGAAGAAGTTCAAGGAGACAGAGGAGCTGGCCAAGAGTAGGGGCAAAGAGGACAACAAGTTCGCCTGGCTACTGGACAAGATGAAGGAGGAGAGGGAGAGAGGAATCACCATCGACCCGGCCTTCGTGAAGTTCGAGACCAAGAAGTACTACTTCACGATCATCGATGCCCCAGGCCACAGGGACTTCGTGAAGAACATGATCACTGGCGCTAGCCAGGCAGATGCGGCCCTCCTGGTGGTATCTGCTAGGAAGGGCGAGTTCGAGGCTGGAATGAGCCTAGAGGGGCAGACGAGGGAGCACCTCCTGCTCGCAAAGACCCTCGGGCTCGATCAGATTATAGTCTCCATAAACAAGGTGGACGCTCCTGAGGTCAACTACGACAAGAAGAGGTACGATGAGATGGTGGCTGTGCTGAAGAAGTTCATGAAGAGCATAGGTTACAACGTGGACGCTGTGCCCTACATCCCCACGAGCGGCTGGCTCGGGGAGAACCTCATCGAGAGGAGCCCTAACATGCCTTGGTACACTGGGCCTACCATTGTGGAGGCCCTGGACCAGCTGAAGCCTCCGCAGAAGCCAGTGGACAAGCCGCTCAGGGTCCCCATCTCTGGAGTGTACACTATCTCAGGAGCTGGCACTGTGCCCGTGGGGAGGGTGGAGACGGGAGTTATGAAGGTGGGAGACAAGGTCGTCATAATGCCAGGGGGCATAGTGGCAGAGGTGAGGAGCATCCAAATGCACTACCAGGACCTGCCCAAGGCTGAGCCGGGAGACAACGTGGGCTTTGCGCTGAGGGGCATATCGAAGGAGGACGTGAAGAGAGGAGACGTGGTAGGCAGCGTGGACAACCCGCCAACAGTGGCCGACGAGTTCACTGCCAGGATCTTCGTGGTCTGGCACCCCACTGCAATAGCTCTGGGCTACACGCCGGTGGTGCATATCCACACGGCAAGCGTGAGCGCTAGGATGACAGAGATAACGGCAAAGCTAGATCCTAGGACCGGCAAGGTGCTGGAGGAGAAGCCTCAGATACTCAAGCCAGGAGAGTCTGCGATAGTAAAGTTCAAGCCTGTGAAGCCGTTAGTGGTGGAGAAGTTCGGCGAGTTCCCGCCGCTCGGCAGGTTCGCTATGAGGGACATGAACAAGACCATAGGCATAGGCATAGTGACAGATGTGACTAAGGCCAAGGTAGAGGTCAAGGCAAAGTAAGCGGGATAGCCGATGTTCAAAATAAGGATCTGGCTGTGGAGCACCAACGTGCAGAGCCTCAACGACATAGCCTTTCAAATCAAGGACCTGGCAGAGAAGTCTGGAGTGAAGGTAAAGGGCCCTGTGCCCTTGCCCACTACTAGGTTCGAGATGCCTGTCTTCAAGCTTCCGCATGGAGAGGGATCTAAGTACTGGGAGCACTGGGACATGA
Source organism: Acidilobaceae archaeon (assembly GCA_025058835.1). Classification (GTDB taxonomy): domain Archaea; phylum Thermoproteota; class Thermoprotei_A; order Sulfolobales; family Acidilobaceae; genus DSZV01. The sequence goes on along the minus strand of JANXEI010000001.1, from coordinate 406,166 downwards.
GGGTCCACAAGAGGCTCATAGACATCGAGGCAGATGAGAGGGTGCTGAGAAAACTCATGAGGATCCAGGTGCCCCAGGACGTTTACATAGAGATAAAGCAGATATCCCGCTAAGCTCTTTTAAACTTCTTGTCCCCTCCAATTTTTGGCGCCGGGGTGGCCGAGCGGTCTAAGGCGGCGGGCTTGAGACCCGTTGTCCCTCTGGGGACGCGCGGGTTCGAATCCCGCCCCCGGCGCCTAGAAGTGAACTATGAGGGTTTCCTCCGGCAGCGTTTCCCTCCTCACCTCCAGAGCCCCCTCTACCCTCCGAGCCCTCCACCTCGATAACTTAAGGAACTCCTCGAGGGGGAGGAGGGGGAGGAAGGAGCCGGGGAGCCAGTAGTGCATCGGAATAGCTATGCGAGGCCTGAGGAGCTCTATGACCTGGAGGGCCTCTCCGGGACCTATCGTGTAGACGCCCCCTACCGGTACCATTAGCACGTCGGGCCTGCCTATCCTTTCCCTCTGCTCCACATCTAGGACATGGCCCACATCGCCCAGGTGGGCCACTCTCACCCCCTCCACCTCTATGACATATGCTATGGTTGCCCCTCTCCTTGCACCCCCCTCCCTGTCATGAAACAGCCTCACGCCCCTAACCCTCACCCCCTTTGCCGAGAACTCGCCCGCCCTTTGCCTTATGACGACGGAGCCCTCCTTGAGAGCTACCTGTACTGCGTTGTGGTCGTAATGTTCATGCGTAACGAGGACGAGGTCAGCTCCTTCTCTGCAAGTCTTCATGCCAGCTCCTATGCTCTCCCCATCGTGAGGGTCTATGGCTACCTTCACCCCAGCCTCGATAATGAAGTAGGAGTGACCGCACCACCTGATTATCAAGGCCCCCTCCGCCGGCGAACGCGGCCTAACATTTAAAACGTTTAGCCAACGGGCCCGAGCAGGGCAGCTCCATGATCTCCTACCTTGGAAGGAAGATAGCGACAATGGACGACGCGAACTTCTCAAGAAAGAAGGTGCTCCTCCGGGTAGATCTGAACTCGCCTGTAGACCCTAAGACAGGCAGCCTCTTGGACGTGTCAAGGATAGTGGAGCACTCAGCAACGGTGAGGGAGCTGGTGGAGAGAGGGGCAGCAGTGGTCGTCATGAGCCACCAGGGCAGGCCTCTGGACTCCGATTACGTAAGCCTCGCCCCCCATGCGGAGGCGCTCTCTAAGGCCATAGGGCAGGAGGTGAAGTTCGTAGAGGACATAGCAGGGCCTGCGGCGAGGGCTGCCGTCGAGAGGGCAGAGCCAGGAGAGGTGGTGATGCTAGACAACACTAGGTTCATGGCGGAGGACAACGTGGAGGCACCCCCTGAGAAGCATGCTGACAGCGTGCTAGTTAGCAGGCTCTCCCCCCTCTTCTCCTATTTCGTGAACGATGCCTTCGCCACCTCCCACAGATCTCAGGCAACGATAGTGGGCTTCCCTCTTCGGCTCCCGAGCTTTGCTGGTAGAGTTATGGAGAGGGAGCTCAGAGCCCTGAACAGGGTCGTGGAGATGCCAGATAGGCCGAAGGTGTTTGTGCTAGGAGGGGCAAAGCTGGACGACACGTACAAGGTGGTAAAGCACGTGGTGCAGTCGGGGATCGCAGATGAGGTGCTCACGGGAGGGCTGGTGGCAGTCATGTTCCTCATGGCAAAAGGGGTAGAGGTTCCGAAGGAGGTGGCCGCGAGGGTTATGACTAAGATCCCCCCCGAACTCTTCCATGAGGCCAAGGAGTTCGTGAGGAAGCACGACAACGTGGTCACGCCTCATGACTTTGCCGTCGAGACGAAGGAAGGAGTGACGGTCTCTGATGCTCACAGAATAGTAGGAGCTCCGAAGGACATAGGTCCAGCTACCGTGGAGCGCTACAAGGAGAGCATTATGAAGGCTAAGATAGTGGTCATGAGGGGGCCCGCGGGCGTTATAGAGGACCCGCGCTTCAGAGCGGGGACGGAGGCACTGGTGAGGACAGCCCTTGAGAGCAGCGCATTCACAGTTTTCGGAGGGGGTCACTTCATATCAATGGCAGCCTCTCTCCCAAGGGAGGAGAGGGCTAGGATAGGTCACATAAGCACTGGAGGAGGAGCCCTGCTCTACTTCCTTGCTGGGAACGTCCTACCGGGCCTGGAAGCTCTGGCGAGGTCTAGCGAGAAGTTTAAATTGTCTGCATGATCTAGACGGGGAGGGAGCCTTGAGGATCAGGGTCGGCCTCAACGGTTATGGGACCATTGGCAAGAGGGTCGCCATGGCAGTTATGAAGCAGGACGACATGGAGCTGGTAGGCATAGTGAAGAAGAGCTACGATTACTCTGTAGAACAAGCCAGAGCCATGAACATGAAGATATATGTGCCGAGCGAAGCAGAGGCTAAGTCTTTTGAGGCGGCAGGCGTTAAGGTGGAGGGGACCCTCAAGGACCTGCTGGCCTCAGTTAACGTCATAATAGACGCAACTCCCGGGGGAGTGGGAGCCCAGTACAAGCCCCTCTATGCTGCAGCTAGGGTGAGACAAATATACCAGGGAGGGGAGAAGAAGGACATAGCTCAGGTCTCTTTCAGCTCCCTCTGCAACTACTCCCAGGCCCTGGGGAAGGAGAGCGCAAGGGTGGTCTCGTGCAACACTACGGGGCTCCTGAGGATCATATGCGGAGTGAACAGTAAGGTAGGGGTCAGGAGAGTGAGGGCAGTCATAGTGAGGAGGGGGGCAGACCCAAGGGAGGTGAAGAGGGGGCCAATAAACTCAGTAGAACTAGATCCTCCCAAGGCCCCCAGTCACCATGCCCTTGACGTGCAGTCCGTGATCCCTGTAGACATCGTCACTGTTGCAGTGGCGATCCCCACCACTCTCATGCACGTTCACCACGTTACCCTGAAGTTGGAGAGGAGCGTGACTAAGGCAGACGTTATCTCAATCCTCGAATCTACTCCTAGGATAATGCTCGTTAACTCAGAGAGGTCAGGGATCACGGGAACCGCTGGGATCATAGAGGCGGCTAGGGATGTGAGGATGAGGTACGACGTGCCGGAGCTCGTGGTCTTTGAGGACTCAATACACGTAGACGGAGACGAGGTCATGCTCTTCCAAGCCATCCACCAGGAGTCCATAGTGGTGCCGGAGAACGTGGACGCCGTAAGGGCTCTCGCGGAGATCGAGGAGGACCCGCAGAGGTCTATAGCTAAGACGGATCAGAGCCTTGGACTGAACAAGAGACTATGGTAAGATTTAAACTTTAGGGAACACTTTTAGCAGGGATGTATATGAATAGATATATGAAATTCCTGGCAAGGAGGACTTCGAGGCTGGAGGCTTCCGAGATCAGGGAGCTGCTCAAGCTCACAGAGGGCAAGTCAGTGATCAGCTTTGCCGGCGGACTTCCAGACCCTTCTGTGTTTATGAAGGAGGCCCTGAGCGAGGCAGCAAGGGACATAATTTATAATGTAGGAGAGAAGGCCCTCCAGTATTCCCCCACGAAAGGCGTGACGCCTTTCATAGAGACTCTGAAGGCCTTCTCAGCTAAGCATGGTATCGGAGTGAAGGAGGACGACGACTTGATAGTTACTACTGGAGCCCAGGAAGCCATATACCTTGCCTCCAAGGTGCTCTTCGACGAGAGAGACATTGTGGTAGTGGAGGAGCCGACCTACTTGGCAGCGCTCCATTCCATGAAGTTCTTCAAAGCCAGGCCTGTGGGCATTCCTATAGACGGGGAGGGAATGCAGGTAAATCAACTGGAGGAGATGCTGAGGAAGGGAACTAGGATAAAGGCAGTCTATGTGAACCCGACAGCTCAGAACCCTAGCGGCACCACAATGAGCTTGGAGAGGAGGAAGTACTTGCTGGAGCTTGCTAGCATATATGACTTCCTGATCATAGAGGACGATCCGTACGGTTACTTCGTCTTCGAGGGCGAGAGTCCTGCCACCCTCAAGAGCCTCGACGGGGAGGGAAGGGTCATATACGTGGGAACGTTCAGCAAGATCCTCGCGCCCGGCCTAAGGATAGGCTGGGCCCTCGGCCCGAAGGAGCTCATAAACTACTTCGAGTTGGCTAAGCAGAACCTCAACCTCCACACTAGCACGCTCACTCAGTACGTGGCCATGGAGGCCGTGAAGAGAGGCCTCGTGGAGAAGTCCATAGAGAAGGCCAGATCTCTCTACAGGACAAAGAGAGACTTCATGCTAGAGGCTCTCGAGACTAACATGAGCGACCTAGCAGAGTGGACGAAGCCCATCGGAGGGCTGTTCATCTTAGTGAGCCTCAAGGAGAAGATAAATACGAAGAATATGCTGCCTAGAGCGATAGCAAAGGGAGTAGCCTATGTGCCCGGCGCTCCCTTCTTTGTCTCTGGCGGCGGATCTCACACCATGAGGCTGAACTTCAGTTACCCCACGGTAGAGCAGATAAAGGAGGGAGTGAGGAGGCTCTCTGCCACAGTCAGGGAGGAGATGCGACAGGCTTAATAGCCTAGGAGTTTTCTTGAAACCGTGTGGGCCCGTAGCTCAGCCTGGTGGAGCGGCGGGCTCTTAACCCGTAGGTCCCGGGTTCAAATCCCGGCGGGCCCGCCACACCCGCTCGGGGCTCCTATACAATTGTTATCCTGCTCCTTCTCGGGAGGTAGCTAGAGATCTTGGAGCAGAGCGCAGAGAGCCTCTCTGCCATCTCCCTGTCCAGGACCCCCTTCTGGCCGGCCCACGCTGAGAACTCGAGGAAGCCAGCATAGAGATCTTCGAAGATGGTCCTCGCAGCCTCCCTTAGCTCCTCCTCTTCCATTGCCTCCAGCGCCCTCATAAGAGTGTCGTCGCTGGGGTGCATCTCAGCATAGCGGTACTTGCTTATCGAGGCGGGCGTGACGCCCAGCACGCTCGATGCCTCCCTCGTCCCTCTCTTCTCTATGATGATTTCTACTAGTTTTCTCCTCGCTTCCTTGCTGAGCAGGTGTACGAATCTCTCCAATTTGTACTCCTCCTCCTTCCTTCACTGGCAGGGAATTAAAAACGGGGAAGCCCCCAGGCTAGAGGATATAAGCCCAGAGGGACTCATGAATGAGGGGCCGCCGTAGCTCAGCCGGTAGAGCGCCGGCCTCGTAACGGCATGCGGGTAAGCCGGTGGTCGCGGGTTCAAATCCCGCCGGCGGCTCTAGCCAGTTCCCTCCTCGTGTTCTCCTGCACCTCCTCCATTATTTTCCTCGCCACTCTGTCAACCACGGTCTCCCCGACCATAGAGATTAGGCCGCTCATCGTCCCCTCTATGACCCACCTTATCCTGCTCCCGTCTGGCATCTCTTCTACTTCTATTCTGAGGGCGTAGTCGAAGACGCTGTTGAGCCCCGTCACCTTCCCCCTGTATGTCACTGCTCTCTCCTCCCTTATCCGAGTCCCCCCAAGCACTATGTCGCCGCTGAGAGGGCCTACCGAGATCTCTAAATCTATCTCGAACTCGTTCTCTCCGCTCATCCTCACTCTCCCCTTGTAGCCGGGCAGGGCTTTTGCGAAGAGTTTGGGCTCAGATACGAACTCCATGACTTTCGGAAGGGTTGCAGAAACGTCAGTTTTACCCTCGTATCTGATCCTCAACCTTCTCCCCGCCTACATCATGAATTCCTTATATTTTTCTACCATCTCCACGCTCCGCTTAAGGTCGGCGAAGAGCCTCGAGGCCTCTTCCACATCGCTCGTCTCAACCTTCGCAGACCCCCTCCTCTGGGCTATCATCCTGGCGGGCTCCAGCAGCTGCACGGCATATCTAACGCTCCTCTCTGCGCCCAACTTCGTGAGCAGCTTTAGCGCTTCCTCGGAGAGGGGCACGTCCTCCTCGTCCGCCCTGATGGATATGATCTCCTTGATTTCCTCTGGGCTATACGGAGTAGTCGTTATGATGAGGAGCCTGTCCAACAGGTCTCTCGGCATTCCGTGAGGAGACTCTATGTCAGTCCCCCTGATCTTTGCTATCCCTCTGTTCGTAGCGAGTATGAGTATAGGGGAGAAGTCGCTCTCCATGGCCTTCGTAAGGAAGGAGAAGCTCTCCAAGTCCAGCATATGGACGTCGTCTATGAATATCACGCCGGGCACCAGCTCAGCTCTCTTCTCGTCTAACATCTTCTTGACAATTTCGTTAGCCTGTTTCCTGTCCTCATCGCCTATCTCCCTCTCAGTTTCCAGCAGGGCAAGGAGGCCTGAGAAGGCAACCCTCCTTGCCGCAACGCTGAGGTCCAGGTCGTGAAGCGTTATGACCCTTACGAACTCCTTCTTCTTCCTTACAGGTCCAGAGGGCACCTCTATCTCCTTCTCAGTACCAAGGTCATACCATCTCTCTGCCTTCTCCCTCACCCTCCCGAGCTTCCTCACAGCTCCGCTCTCCACGTCTATAGTAACTACGTCCCCTTTCCTGGCGTTGAGGCTCATGAGCTGCTCTGCAATCTCAGGTCCCACGCTGAAGGTGGTCGTCTCCTGTCTCGTCTCGAGAGTTATCTTTGCCCCTCCCAGGACGGGGTAGGGAGAGAAGGGACTCTGCCTCCTTATGTACTTCAGGTCTACTATTACCCCTTCCACTACCTCCCTCTCGTCCCTTACTCTCACTCCCATGGCCCTCCTGAAGGCCTGGAGAAGGACCTCCGTCTTCTTCGGCAAGCCTGCCACCTCCCCCGCATCTATTGCCACGAAGGGCGTGTCGCTCCCCAGCTCCTTCGCTATGGCAAAAGCTATGGCAGTCTTCCCTGTCCCCGGCGGGCCTACTATTAGTACTCCCCTCCCGCCTAGCCTGCCCTCTTTTACGAGCTGCACTACTATGCCTGCTGCCTCTCTAGCCCTCTCCTGCCCAACTAACCCTCCTCCTACCCTCTTTGCCCTCCCCCTCTCGTCCAGCCCTAGACCAGTTATGTGACTGTGAACGCTCCTTCTCGAGGTCCTCAGAGGGGCTAGCTCCATCGGAGTCGCCGTGATAGAGCACTGGGACAGGATTAAAAGTTCTTAGCTATTTAAGCCTAGGAGGGAGGAAGTCCTAGGGACCGTTGTGTCTGCGAAGAAGCCTGGTAGGAAGATATTGGAGCATAGGCTAGTCCCCGAGCATAGGAAGCTGAGCGTTGAGGAAGCGGTAAAGGTGTTCAAGAGCTTGGGCGTAAAGCCCTGGCAGCTCCCTCAGATCAGCGTCAACGATCCTATAGTCAGGCTTCTCAACGCTAAACCGGGGGACGTGATAGAGATCAAAAGGCGATCCCCTACGGGCGGCACTTCTTTGGCATATAGAATTGTCGTAGCCTTCGAGAGGAGGGCATGAGATGGGATCTCATAACCTAAACTCGGAAGATCTGTGGTTAGTTTTCAGAACATACGTTAACACCATGGGACTGGCAAGGCAGCACCTCGACTCTTACAACGTCTTCGTCTCCAAGAGGCTGAAGGAGATAGTGGAGTCGATGGGCGAGATAAAGGTCTCCTGGAAGTACAAGGGCAAGCAAGAGGCCCTCCCAGGAGGGGAGCCGGACGTACGGATAGTGATCAAGGTACCAAGCAGGCTGGAGGAGGCCTACTCCAAGCCCCAGGTAAGGGAGGCTGAGGCATACGTTCATCCTGTCACGCCTTTCGAGTGTAGGTCGCGAGATATAACTTACGCTTCTTCCCTCTTCGCAGACTTCTCCCTCGTCTATGACGGAGTGGAAGTAGAGAGGAAGAGGCTGAAGATGGCAGAGATTCCTGTTATGGTGAAGTCTATCATAGACCCCCTCAGCAAGATGGGGGAAAGGGAGCTCATCGCCATAGGGGAGGATCCGAAGGACCCGGGAGGCTACTTCATAATCAACGGAAACGAGAAGGTGATCGTGGCACAAGAGGACCTCGCCGTGAACAGAATCATAGTTGGTAAGGCGGTAACGGGCACGGCAAAGATCACGCACTCTGCAAAGGTCGTCTCGACGAAACTCGGAGTGAGGAGGCAGGTCATAGTTGATAGGATGCATGACGGGAGCCTTGAGGTCACCGTCTCAAAGCTGAACTACCGGATACCGTTCGTCGTCCTCATGAGAGCTCTGGGGCTGGAAAAGGATGCAGAGATAGCCTTTGCAGTCTCTCCCGATCCAGAGATCCATAACGAGCTCATGCAGAGCTTCAAGAAGGCCGACGTAGCTCCTGACAGGATGAAGGCGCTAGAGTTCTTAGGCAACAGGCTCGTCCCCGGTCAGCCCCTCCCCCTGAGGATACAGAGGGCAGAGGAGTTCCTGGACAACCAGCTGCTGCCTCATATAGGCAACAAGCCCGAAGACAGGATCAAGAAGGCCTACTATCTGGCTGAGATGGCCAACAGGGTGCTCCAGCTCTATTTGGGCAAGAGGCCTGAGGACGACAAAGATCACTACTCGAACAAGAGGATCAGGCTTGCAGGAGATCTCATCGCAGAGATCTTCAGGGAGGCGATGGAGGTCTTCGTGAAGACGCTCCAGTCCCAGCTGGAGGAGCACATAGCCCAAATGGGCCACAGAGGGAAGCTGAGGCTCATGGCTCTTGTGAGGAGTGACATAATATCCGAGAGGCTCAAGACTGCCATATCTACAGGTAACTGGAGCCAGGACAGAACAGGCATCAGCCAGTCTCTGGACAGGACCAACTGGACTAGTTTGCTGAGCCATTTGAGAAGAGTGATCTCGCCCCTGAGCAGAGGGCAGGCTCATTTCGAGGCAAGAGATCTACATGGCACTCATTGGGGGAGACTCTGCCCCTTTGAAACGCCAGAGGGGGCTAACGTAGGGCTGGTGAAGAACCTAGCTCTTACGGCCTACATCTCAGTGGGCGTGAGTCAGGAAGCAGTGGAGAAGATGCTGATAGAGGAGTTCGGGGTCGTGCCTATAGAGAGAGTCTTGAAGGAGGTCTTGGAGAAGGGCACAGTGCCAGAGATAGCCGTTGTGGGCTCTAAGGTCTTCCTCGACGGCAGGCCCATCGGATACCACGAGGACGGCGAGAGGCTGGCTAGGGAGATAAGGGAGAGGAGGAGGGCTAACAAACTCTGCGAGGGGAAGGCAGAGGAGCACAGGTGTTTCGAGATAAGCGTGGCTCACATAAGGATGGGAGTTGCTGACGAGGTATACGTTAATGCCGACGAGGGCAGGCTCCTCAGGCCCGTTATAATAGTGAAGAACGGGAAGCCAGCCCTCACAAAGGAGTGGGTAGAGAAGATAGCTGCAGGGAAAGTCAGCTTCTGGGAGCTAGTAGAGAAGGGGATCGTGGAGTTCCTGGACCCAGACGAGGAGGAGAACGCATACGTAGCAGAGCTCCTTCATGACCTTAACGAGAGGCACACTCATCTAGAGATCTGGCCTGCAGGCATCCTAGGCGTGGGGGCCAGCACGGTTCCATATGCTGAGCACAACCAGAGCCCGAGGAACACCTACCAGTCAGCTATGGCAAAGCAGGCTCTCGGGCTCTATGCATCTAACTTCAAGTTCAGGAACGACACGCATGCATATGTGCTGCAATACCTCCAGAGACCCATTGTGCAGCAGAGGAACCTAGAGGTCGTAGGTTATAACGTCAGACCCTCTGGGCAGAACATGGTTGTGGCCATAATGGCCTACACGGGGTACAACATAGAGGACTCCCTCATCTTCAACAAAACCTCTATTGACTATGGCCTCGCAAGGGCGTACTTCTTCAGGACCTACGTGGCACAGGAGCAGGACTACCCAGGAGGTCTGAGCGACAAGATAGGCGTGCCCTCTCCAAAGCTATACGACCACAAGGGCGATCAGCACTACAGGAAGCTAGCTCCTGATGGCATCATATACCCTGAGGTGGAAGTGGAGGGAGGAGACGTCATCATAGGGAGGGAGAGCCCGCCGAGGTTCATGGGGGAGGAGAGGGTCGTCTCTGTCTCTCTAGTCTCTAACAGGGACACGAGCGTTCAGTTGAGGTACGGCGAGTCAGGCATTGTGGACTCCGTCCTGCTCATGAGGACTGTTGAGAGGAACAAGTTAGTGAAGGTCAGGGTGAGGGACCTCAGGATCCCAGAGATCGGCGACAAGTTCGCCAGTAGGCACGGCCAGAAAGGAGTTATCGGGATGACTCTGAGGGCTTACGACATGCCTTACAGCGAGGACGGCATAACCCCAGATGCCATCCTTAACCCACATGCAATCCCCTCGAGGATGACAGTTGGACAGCTGCTGGAGGAGATTGCTGGTAAGCTGGGAGCACTGAAGGGCAGATACGTAGATGCAACTCCCTTCTACAAGGAGAGCATCGAAGGGATAAGGCTAGAGCTCCTCAAGGCGGGATACGACCCTGATGCAAGGGAAGTCATGTACGACGGTAGGACAGGAGATCTGATAGAAAGGCCCATAGTCATGGGAGTAGTGTTTTACCAGAGGCTCTATCATATGGTCTCTGACAAAATGCATGCTAGGTCCACAGGGAAGGTGCAGCTCCTGACTAGACAGCCCACAGAGGGTAAGGCAAAGCAAGGAGGCCTGCGGTTTGGAGAGATGGAGAGGGATAGCCTCGTAGGTCACGGTGCTGCCATGACGCTGAGGGACAGGATGATGGAGGCGAGCGACATGTACACGATATACGTGTGTAACAAATGCGGCCACATAGGCTGGTACAACAGGAAGAAGGGCGTATACGAGTGTCCCATTCATGGCGTAGAGGGAGAGATGAAGCCGGTAAAGGTCCCCTACGCATTCAAGCTGCTCCTGCAAGAGCTCCTCAGCATGGCTATAAAGCCAGAGCTAAAGGTCTCGGATAAGATTACTGTCCTCTCAGCAATGCTCGGAGAGAGGGCTAGGGAGGTAGGTGAGTGAGTTGAGCGAGAGGTTCAGAGAGGCTTACCTGATAGAAAGGATCAAGTTCGGGCTGCTCTCCCCCCAAGAGATCAGGAAGATGGCAAAGGTGAACGTGATCAGGTCAGACATATATGAAGCTGACGGCTCCCCTGTTATGGGGGGTCTTCGAGATCCTCACTTCGGAGCCATAGAGCCGGGAGAGAGGTGTCCCGTCTGCGGCAACACGAGGGAGGAATGTCCAGGACACTTCGGCAGGATCGAGTTGGCAAGGCCCGTTCTCCTCCCACATCTGGGAGACAAGATCCATGCTATCTTACAGGCTACATGTAGGAAGTGCGGGAAGCTAAGGCTCACGTCCGAGAGGATAGAGTACCTCAAGAGGATCTATGTGAGGCTGAAGGACAAGTGGCCCACGCTCGCCGAGACCATGATTAAGAGCATAGTGAAGGAGGCCTCAGACGTTAAAGAGTGTCCCCACTGCGGCGAGAGGCAGTTCGAGATAAAGTACACGAGGCCAATCATCTTCTTCGAGAGGAGGGCAGAGGGCGAGGTAAGGCTCTTCCCTACAGAGATACGAGACAGGTTGGAGAGGGTACCAAACGATCACGTTCTCCTGTTGGGCATAGACCCTGAAAGAGCTAGGCCCGAGTGGATGGTGCTAACGGTCCTCCCGGTGCCGCCGCTCTCGGTCAGGCCCTCTATTACTCTGGAAACAGGCCTGAGGGCAGAGGACGACCTAACTCATGCGCTGGCTGAGATAGTGAGGCAGAACGACAAGCTGAAGAGCCTCCTCTCTGCGAGCGCGCCCGAGGGCATGATAGAGGACACATGGCTTACGCTGCAGCACGTGGTCTCCTCCTATATAGACAATGAGCTCCCCAACACCTATCAACTCTCCCACAGGAGGAGAAGGCCTCTCAAGACCTTAGCACAAAGGCTCAAGGGTAAGGAGGGGAGGTTCAGGGGCAACCTCTCTGGCAAGAGGGTGAACTTCTCTGCGAGGACCGTGATCAGCCCAGATCCCTATATTAGCGTGAACGAAGTGGGAGTACCCATAGACGTAGCCATGACCCTCACGGTGCAGATGACAGTTACAGAGTACAACATAGAGGAGGCAAGGAAGTACGTAGCAAACGGCCCCTACAAGTGGCCTGGGGCTGTCCTGCTTCACAAGGCAAAGACCGACAGGAAAATAGACTTGAGGTATCAGAAGAACTACAAGCAACTAGCAAAGGAGCTAGAGCCTGGCGACATAATTGAGAGGCACCTGATGACCGGGGACATAGTACTCTTCAACAGGCAGCCCACTCTCCACAGGATGTCTATCATGGGCCACATCGTTAGAGTAATGCCAGGAAAGACTTTTCGCATAAACCTACTCGTGTGCCCGCCTTACAACGCTGATTTCGACGGAGACGAGATGAACCTCCACGTCCTCAGGCTTGAGGAGGCTCAGAGCGAGGCGAGGGAGCTTCTCCTCGTGGAGAAGAACATCCTCACGCCGAGGTACGGAGGTCCTATAATCGGCGGAAGGCAGGACTACATCAGCGGGGCCTACATACTGACCATCAAGACGCGGCTCTACACAGAGCAAGAGGTATCTAGACTGCTGGCAAGGGCTGGAGTGGCGGTGGAACTCCCTGAGCCTGCCATCCTCAAGCCCAGACCTCTCTGGACAGGAAAGCAGCTAGTCTCCCTGTTCCTCCCGGAGGACCTAGACTTCGCAGGCAAGTCGAAAGTGAACACTGGCGCCCTCAAGTGCGATAGCGAGAACTGTCTAAACGACTCCTACATAGTGGTGAGGAGGGGGAAGCTGCTCTCCGGAGTCCTCGACAAGAACGCCATCGGGGCGGAGCAGCCGGGGAACTTGCTACATATAGTGGCCCTGGAGTACGGGGAAGCCAAGGCGAGGGAGCTCTTGGATACCCTGTTTAGGATGTTCATTAGATCCCTAGAGATCAAGGGCCTTACGATCTCTTACCACAGCATAGAGATTGGTGAGGCCGCTAAAAAAGAAATAGAGAGGCTCACCCAGGAGGCAAAGAAGGAGATAGAGGAGCTCATCAAGAAGTACGAGGAGGGTTCCCTGGAGCCCATCCCCGGCAGGACGCTGGAGGAGAGCCTCGAGCTGATGATAATCGAGAGGCTCCAGAGGCTGAGGAGCAGTGCGGGAGAGGTAGCGATAAAGTACCTCGATCCCTTCAGCGACATATTCATCATGGCGAAGACAGGTGCGAGAGGGAGCGATGTGAACATAACCCAGATGGCTTCGATGCTAGGCCAGCAGATCGTGAGGGGTAAGAGGCTTACGAGAGGTTTCAGGACGAGGACTCTGGCCCACTTTGCTGAGGGCGACAAGAGCCCTGAGAGTAGAGGCTTCATAAAGGGCAACTTCAGAGACGGACTTAGGCCTACGGAGATGTTCTTCCACGCAGTGGCAGGGAGGGAGGGACTTATAGACACTGCGGTCAAGACTTCCCAGAGCGGTTATATGCAGCGCAGGCTGATCAATGCCCTCCAGGACCTCTTCGTGACTTATGACGGGACGGTGAGGGACTTTTGGGGCAACGTGATTCAGCTGAAGTACGGCGAGGACGGCGTTGACCCGTCTAGGACTTACCATGGCAAGGCGGTGGACATAGATAGAATAATCGAGAGGGTAAGAGTTCAGAGGGTGAAGAAGAGGTGACCTCTCTCAAGGTCAGCTTGAAGGCGGCAAAAGAGATCTTGCCAGAGAGCCTCTACAAGGAGCTGGAGGAGAAGCTGAAGAGGGCTGAGGACCTCACGCCGGCTCAGAAGCAGAGGGTAGTTGAGGAGACAGTGAGAAGGTATATAGAGTCTATGGTCGAGCCAGGGGAGCCCGTGGGCACCGTTGCAGCACAGTCCATAGGAGAGCCGGGCACGCAGATGACGTTGAGGACTTTCCACTACGCAGGACTCATGGAGTTCGACGTCACCCTTGGGCTGCCAAGGCTGATCGAGATAGTCGATGCAAAGAGAGAGCCCTCGACCCCTATCATGGAGATCTACTTGGATGAAGAACATAGGTATAGTGAGGAGAAGGCAAAGGAAGTGGCGAGGAAAATAGAGTACACGACGCTTGAGAAAGTTATGAGTAGCATTGAGTACATGATAGGGGAGAGGGAGGTCAGGGTAACCCTTGACCCAGAAATGTTAGAGGACAAGGGGGTCAGCCCGGAGGACGTCCTGAACGCTATAAACGGGACAGGCTTGGGAAGAGCAGTGCTCGAGGGCAACGTCATTAGATTAGAGCTCTCAGAGAAAGCTGTCCCTGACGAGTCACTCTACGATCTTAAGGCCTTGAAAGAGATAGAAGCTAAGTTGAGGAAACTCTACATAAAGGGCAAGAAGGGGATCAACAGGACTAGCATCAGGGTTGCCGACGAGAAGGTGGTAGATGGTAAGGTGGTGAGGGAGTACATGATAATAACTGAAGGGAGCAATCTCGCAGAGGTGCTAGAGGTAGAGGGCGTGGACCATACGAGGACCACCACTAACAACATCTTCGAGATCATGGAAGTCCTAGGCATAGAGGCTGCTAGGAACGCCATAATAGAGGAAATCATGAACGTTCTAGAGGACTCGGGGCTCGACGTAGACATAAGGCACGTCATGCTCGTTGCAGACGTGATCACATGGAGCGGTACCATCAGGCAGATCGGGAGGTTAGGGGTTGCAGGGGAGAAGCCGAGCGCTCTGGCGAGGGCCGCCTTTGAGGTCACGGTCCACCAGCTCTACGATGCTGCAGCCGCAGGAGAGGAGGAAAGCTTAAGAGGGGTAACAGAGAGCATTATAGCAGGTCTCCCGCCCAGAGTGGGTACGGGGCAGGTGGTCGCCAGCGTGGAGATAAGGAGAGGTGGGAACGGTGGCTCAGGTCCCTCTTGACAGGGAGATAAAGAACCTCGTGAAGACGGGCAAGTACTATCTCGGAGCGAGGAGAACGTTGAAGGCCTTGATGAAAGGAGAGGCCAAGATGATCATAGTTGCCTCAAACGCTCCAAGGGAAGTAAGGGAGGCGATCGAGAGGAGGGCTAGCATAGCAGGCATCCCAGTCGTTGTCTTCCAAGGGAGGAGCGTCGACCTAGGTTTGGCTGCCGGGAAGCCTTTCTCTATCTCTGCCATAGCGGTAGTGGAGCAGGGAACCTCAAGGCTGCTCGACATGATACGATAGGTGTGAGTTATGAGTGAGGACAGGATAACAGTTGACGAGCTGAAGTTCATGTCCATATTCAGCGAAGTCACGGGCGCCACCCCTATCCGCTGTATTGTTGAGGAGGAGAGCGGGAAGCTCCTCTTCCTGGTGAGTAAAGGAGAGCTCGGGAAAGCTGTAGGGAGGAACGGGAGAAACATCAGGGTACTGAGCGAGCTCTTCAAGAGGTCGGTAGAAGTTTACGAGTATTCGGATAACATAGAGGAAATGGTGAGGAACCTGTTCCCAGGGGTGCGGATCCTAGAGGTCAGCGTTTCTGACAGGGGCGAGGAGAAGCTCGTAAGCATTAGAGCAAAGGAGGAGGACAAGGGAAAGGCTATAGGGAGAAATGGGAAGAACGTGAAGAGAGCTAGCATGATCCTCTCGAAGGTCTTCGGCAACTGTAGGGTGATCGTGAAATGATTAAAGGCTCTGTCGTCCCCTTCGCTGGAGGCGTCTAGGGTGTCAGGGAAGAAGTCTCCCTCTGGGCTGTTCGCGTCGAGGTTGCTAAGGAGGAAGAGGATGAAGTTCAGGTGGAGCCAGAAAGACTTCAGGAGGAGAGCGCTCAGGCTGAAAGAGAAGTACGACCCACTCGAGGGGAGGCCTATGGCAAGGGGCATAGTGCTGGAGAAGGTGGGAGTAGAGTCGAGGCAGCCCAACTCAGCGCTCAGAAAGTGCGTTAGGGTTCAGCTAGTTAAAAACAAGAAGGTCGTAACCGCTTTCGTTCCCTATGACGGCGGGATCTTGTACATAGATGAGCACGACGAGGTGATAATAGAAGGAATTGGAGGGCCTATGGGTAAGTCCTTGGGCGACATTCCGGGCGTGAGGTACAAGGTAGTGATGGTTAACGGCGTCTCCCTCAAGGCCCTGTGGGAGGGCAAGAAGCAGAAGCCCAGAAGATAGCTACTCCCCCTCTTCTTCTTCGCTCTCCTGCTGATCCACGAGCTCCCTTTTCACATATATCGACTTCCCCGTAAGGAGTGCTAGGTAAATAGCATGGCTAGGTATCATCTTAATGCTGATCCTCACCCCATCCTCTTCGAAAGTCACAGAGGCGGAGTAGAGCCCTGTCTCCCTATCCAGCTCGTCCACCACCACATGTTTCAGCGACTGACCTAGCACTTCCTTGAACCTCTCGTTAGAGTTAAGGAAGGCGAAGAGGCTCTGCCTCCTCGGTGCGGGGCCGTAGCTGGTCATCATCTTGATGGCCTCAGCAACGTCTGCAGGGATGCTCACCATAGTGAACATGCGCCCATCCTCAAGCTCCAGCTTTAGCTCCAGGACCAGAGCATCCATGTACTCGCTGCTCACGTACCTTGACCCTACCTCTATGTTCACTGCTTTCAGCAGCTCTCCCTTTACTGCAGGCACGTCAATTACCAAATCAATGATGGGGGGAGGAGCCTTTTTATGTGTTTCTAGCTCTCTCTCCGAAACGTAAAGCTTATATAGAAGTGTCTACTCATAAGATGTTTGGAGCACCAAGGGAGCTGGGTGATATGAGATGGCGACCGGAGTCCCCGTGCTGGTGTTAAAGGAGGGAGCCCAGAGGACTTACGGTAGAGAGGCTCTCAGAGCTAACATACTGGCAGCTAAAATCATGACGGAGATATTGAAGACCAGCCTTGGTCCCAGGGGCCTCGACAAGATGCTCGTGGACTCCTTCGGCGACATAGTGGTTACCAACGACGGTGCCACCATTGTGAAGGAGATGGAGGTTCAGCATCCGGCTGCAAAGTTGTTAGTAGAGGTGGCCAAAGCTCAGGATGCAGAGGTGGGCGACGGCACCACCTCCGTCGTAGTTCTCGCAGGTACCCTCTTGGAGAGAGCGGAGAAACTGCTCGACGAGAACATTCACCCATCGATAATCATCAGCGGGTACGTGAAGGCCCTCAAGAAGTCTCTTGAAGTGCTTGACCAGATGGCCACTCGAGTGAACGCTGAGGATGACGTCAGCCTCAGGAAGATAGTGAACACCACCCTGGCTAGCAAATACGTGGGTCATGGGCCTGAGAGGGAGAAGATAGCTGAGATGGTCATTGAGTCCATAAAGGCCATAGCAGAGAAGAGGCCAGATGGCAGCTACTATGTAGATCTCGACAACGTAAAGATAGAGAAGAAGAAGGGAGGGAGCATCTTCGACTCGAAGATCGTGAGGGGCATAGTCCTCGACAAAGAGGTCGTGCACCCAGGGATGCCGAAGAGGGTTCAGGGAGCTAAGATACTCGTTCTCGACGCTGCCCTCGAGATCCAGAAGCCAGACCTTACCACCAAGATCAGGGTCACTGACGTGGAGCAGTTGGACAAGTTCTTGGAGGAGGAGACTAACCTCCTGAAGGACATGGTAGAGAAGATAGCTGCAACTGGCGCTAACGTGGTCATAACGCAGAAGGGGATAGATGAGGTAGCCCAGCACTTCCTAGCGAAGAAGGGCATACTTGCAGTGAGGAGGGTAAAGAGGAGCGACATAGAGAAGCTAGCTAGGGCTACGGGAGCAAAGATAGTCACGAGCCTGAGGGAGCTGAAGGAGGAGTACCTAGGATATGCTGAGCTGGTGGAGGAGAGGAAGATAGGAGAGGACAGGATGGTGTTCGTAGAGGGCGCAAAGAACCCGAGGAGCATAACCATACTGCTGAGGGGGGCCAACGACATGCTGCTGGACGAGGCGGAGAGGAACATCAAGGACGCTCTCCATTCCTTGAGGAACATTCTGAGGGAGCCAAAGATACTGCCAGGCGGCGGCGCCTCTGAGGTAGAGCTCTCAGAGCAGCTGAGGAGCTATGCCAGGAGCGTGGGAGGGAAGGAGCAGCTGGCCATAGAGGCATATGCTGACGCTTTGGAGAGCATAGCTATGATACTAGCAGAGAGCGCAGGTCTTGACCCCTTGGACGCGCTGCTGCAGCTGAGGAGCTACCATGCAAAGGGCATGATAAACGCAGGGGTTAACGTGCTAGGAGGGAAGTTGGCAGAGAACATGCTGGAGCTCGGCATATTCGAGCCAGTGCTGGTGAAGAAGCAGGTGGTGAAGAGCGCTACTGAAGCTGCTACCTCCTTGCTGAAGATAGACGACGTCATAGCTGCAGCCGCACCCAAGAAGGAGGAGAAGAAGGAGGAGAAGAAGGGCGAGGAAGAGGAGGAGAAGCCCAAGGGTCTAGAAGAACTCTAACTCCCCTCTCCTTTTTAAATCCTACCTCTTCATCCCTCTTGGGAAAAGTTTTGAGAGTTTGCCTGGCCATAGACTGGCACCCAAACAGCATAGGCGGCGTCCAGTCTCACGTTAGAGATCTTTACAGAGTGCTAAGGAGGAGGGGAGTAGATGTATGCATCATTTCGAGGAAGATCGGGGTTAGGGAAGCAAAGGTCATGAACGAGGAAGGTCATTACCTGGTAGACTCCGCGGTCCCTCTCGATGCTCTAATAGTGCCGCCGAGGAGGGAGGATGTGAGGCAGATACTACAAAAAGCGTCCCCCGACCTGATCCATGCCCACCACATATTTACCCTGCTCCCACTCCTCTCAATTGACGTTGGGAAGGAGCTGAAGATACCCAGCGTTGCCACCAACCACACCATCTTTCTCGCCCACGACTCTCGCCGCCTCTGGCGAGCAGTCTCTATACTACTCCCCACGCGGCGTTATCTGAAACATTCTAAGGCTGTAATATCAGTAAGCAGAGCTGCGGACAAGTTCGTTGAGAGCATTATGGGTCCGGATTTCTCAGCCAAGAGGTACGTCATATCAGGCGGAGTGGACACCGAGAAGTACAAGCCTGGGGGAGAGGAGGACTATGTGTTATTCGTAGGCAGACTAGTCTTTAGAAAGGGGCTTCACGTTCTGCTTGCTGCGTTTTCTAAGCTAGAGCACAAGGACTCGAGGCTCCTCGTGGTGGGGAGGGGATACATGGAAGTGCCTGCCGGCTTCATGATCAAGTCCTACGGACTAGAGCGCAGAGTTCAGCTCCTAGGGGCCCTGCCGGAGAGGGAGAAGTTGGAGCTCTTCAGGAGGGCAAAGGTGGTCGTTGTGCCGAGCATAGTTAATGAGAGCATGGGCGTAGTTGCCCTCGAAGCTATGGCCTCTGGCAAACCCGTCATAGCCACAAAGGTCGGAGGTCTGGAGGAGATAGTAGAGGATGGGAAGACCGGCCTCCTGGTGCCCCCGGGCGACTCGGAGTCTCTTGCAAAGGCTCTCGACCTCCTGCTAAGCGATAAGGAGTTAAGGTCAAAGCTCGGACATAACGCTAGGAGGGCGGCAGAGGAGAAGTACTCATGGAACGCTGTCGTTGAGAAGATCATGAAGGTTTACAACGAGGCGCGTGATGAGAGGGAAGGCTGACCTTATGGGATGACGAGGGTCTTAAGCACTGAGACCCGTATATCTATATAGAAGCCTATAGCGACTTTAGAGTGAGTAAAAGAGAGTCAAAGAAGACCTACTTCCTGAGAGCCAAAATGAGCTCCATAGACTCCCGCCTAATACTAGGAGGAGCCCTCGTGCTGCTGGTGCTAATAGGGGCAGGCATCTTCCTGCTCTCTCAGCCCGGAGGCTCTACTACCACCACTCCTGTAAGATCGCCTACTCCTACAGCAACTCCTACGGCTCCAGCGACTACTCCGACCCCTATCATAACGCCTACTCCCGGTCTAACCCCTACCCCGACTGCTGCGCCCACCACTCCGGCAGCCTCTCCGACGCCTACCGTGCTAGCCGGAGGGAGGGAGGTGAAGATCCTTGCTGCTGGCGCTACCTTCCTCTTCCCCCAAATGGACACTTGGGCAAAGGAGTTCAGGAACAAGTACAGGAATATAATTATAGAGTACTCTAGCATTGGAAGCGGAGCAGGTCAAGCAAGGTTCCTGGAGAAGGTGGTAGACATAGGAGCTACTGATCCGCCGCTGACTCCTGCAAACCTCGCTAGGGCAAAGCAAGACCCAAGAGGAGTTATCCAGATGCCTGTGGTGATAGGAGCAGTCACAATAGTCTACAACCTACCTATGGTGGAGGGCAAGCTGAAACTCGACGGCAGGATCATCGCTCTCATATATAGGGGAGAGATAGAGAAATGGAACGATCCTAGAATCGCGGCCCTTAACCCCGGCGCCAAGCTACCCGACGCTCCGATAGTTGCCGTAAGGAGATCCGACGCCAGTGGCACTACTAACATTTTCACTATGTTCCTTTTCAAGTCCTCTGAGGGAGCATGGGAGAGGGAGAGGGTCGGCGTACAGCCTAGCTGGCCTATCGACCAGGTGGCGCCCGCGAGGGCAAGGGCCGGCAGGGGCAACGAGGGAGTTGCAGAAATAGTTAGGAACACCCTCTACTCTATCGGTTACGTTGAGTACACGCAGGCACAGGTAGCCAGGTTGGCTATGGCACAGGTGAAGAACGCAGCAGGTAGGTTCATGGATCCCACTCCTGAGACCATGATGGCCGCAGCCGCAGGAGCCTTCCGGTTCTTCCCCGCCAATCCTGATGACGACTTCAACTCTGCTTGGGAGAGCGTAGTCTTTGCGCCAGGCGAGAACTCCTATCCGATCACTTCGTTCTCATTCCTCCTCTTCTACAAGGTTTACCCGAAGGACAAGGCCGAGGTCATCAAGGAGTTCATTAGGTGGATAAACACAGAGGGACAGTCGGTCATGGCGCCCGGCTATATTCCGATACCCGAGGAGATAAGGAGGTATAACCTTAGGTGGATCGAGCTAATTAGAGAGGGCTAAAGATGAGCTATGCGAGGGTCTCCTCCCACGATAAGATAGTTTTTTACTCTCTTGTTCCTCCTACCCTCTTCGTGGTTCTGATCCTCATGACGCTTTTCCTGACTCAGCTATACCATAGCATTCCCATCTTCGACGTCCAGGGCTTATTGAATACGTATACGGTCAACAGATGGTATCCGACACAAAGCCCGCCCGAGCTCTGGAAAGAGCCACACTATGGTCTGCTGCCTACCATTTGGGGCACAATATACGTGTCAGGGATAGCAGTACTCCTAGCCCTCCCCCTCTCGATCTCCCTTGCGGTATTCATAGAGGAGCTCCTACCGAGGAGGTTCCGAGGCTACATGTCTTCGTTAGTTGACCTCATGGCTGGAACCCCTACCATACTCTTTGGCCTCTGGGGGCTCAGTTTCCTGGGACCCCTTCTCAAAGAGTTCTTTATGGAGCCGGCTCACGAAGGCCTGGGCTTCCTCCCCATCTTTAGCTGTACTCCTCTCTCGGGGACCAGCATTTTAACGGCAGGGGTTATGCTGGCCGTCATGATAATCCCGTTTATGGTTGCGGTCATTCAAGAGTCCTACAAGGCTATTCCTGTCACGTACAAAGAGGCCGCTTGGAGCTTGGGATTGACTAGGTTCGAGTACGTTAGGCTGAACCTCTCTATGATCGTACCAGCCATAGTGTCGGCAGTACTGCTAGGCCTAGGGAGGGCCTCTAGCGAGACGGCCGCTGTGGCTCTTGTGGTAGGCAACATATACGCTCTGAGCTTTTGCATGTTCTCCCCCACTCACACCCTTACTTCCATCATCGCAGCCAATTTCGGCGAGGTAGAGATGTATCCGTATATGCGCAACGCCCTGTTTGCTGGAGGGCTCTTCCTCCTTACCTTCGGCATGATTATCAACGCTATGGGGATCGTGCTGCTGAGGAGGATCAGGTTCTAGGTGATCATCTTGGTGTCGAGGAAGCTTGTGGACAGGATCTTCACGGTTTCTGTGACTCTGTTGGCTCTCGTGGCAGTGCTGCCCATCTTTCACATCATATACTACATAACCATCAAGGGCCTTCCGGTGGTGCTGGAAGGAGGCGTTAACTTCTTCACTCAGATACCCCCATCTCCCATTAGAGTAAACGAGCTGGGAGGGATAGCTCCCGCCATCGCAGGTACCCTCTTCATGACCGCAGTCGCTACAGTGATAGCGGTGCCGATAGCAGTTCTGGCCTCTGTGTTCTCAGCAGAGTACCCAAATCATAACCTGACCAAGATCGTGAGGGCAACTTCTCGTTCTCTGCTAGAGGTGCCTACCATAGTCATAGGTATCGTGGTCTTTGCCCTACTCGTTATGCCATTTGGGAGGTTTACCGCGATAGCTGGAGCTGTAGCCCTTGCCATAGTCATGATACCTTACGTTTACACCTACACCGAGCTTGCCCTCTTGTCAGTTCCTAGAACGTATATTGAGGCAGCCTACGGCATAGGGATGAAGAGAGCGCAAGTGATCTATATGGTGACCATGGGGGTAGCTAGAAGGGGTATCGTCAGGGGGATCACCATAGCGATAGCTAAAGCAATGGGAGAGACGGCTCCCCTCCTCTTCACTGCCTTCGGCGCCAGAAACATGATCTTCGGTGGCCCTCTGGAACCAAGCGATGCCATAACCCTTATGATATATGTTTTCATCCAGAGCCCCTTCGAACACTGGCATAGGATAGCATGGGGCGCTGCCTTCTTGCTATTAGTCTTATATCTGACCCTCTTCCTCATATCTCGGAGGCTGGTGGGAGAGGTGAGAGTATGAGCTATGCGATAGAGATGGAAAACCTGAGGGTAAGCATCTTTGAAAAGGAGATCCTCAAGGGTATAAATCTGAAGGTCCCAGAGGGTACCATAACGGCGCTGATGGGACCAAGCGGAAGCGGTAAGACTACTCTGCTCAGGGTGGTGAACAGGCTCATAGACCTTATAGAGGGAGTGAAGGTTAGCGGTACTGTGAAGGTGTTCGGCAAGTCTATCATGGATATGGATGTGTACGATGTGAGGAGGATGAGCAGCATGGTCTTCCAGATGCCCAACCCCTTCCCCCACATGAGTATTTACGACAACGTCGTGATAGGAGCAAGGATCAATGGCGTGATAAAGAGCAAGAAGGAGATGGACGAGTTGGCGAAGTGGGCCCTGGAGAAGGCCATGCTGTGGGACGAGGTCAAGGGCAGGCTCAAGGATCCGCCTTGGAGGCTGAGCGGAGGGCAGCAGCAGAGGCTCTGCCTTGCGAGGGCTCTAGCGCTGAAGCCCAGGCTTCTCCTGTTGGACGAGCCTACTGCTAACATCGATCCTGTGAACACTCTCAAGATCGAGGAGGCCCTCAGGAACATAAGGAAGGAGGAAGGCATCACTATCTTCATGGTAACTCACATGCCTCAGCAAGCCATTAGGCTCGCAGATTACACGGTCATGATGTACGATGGAAAGGTGGTGGAGGGAGGGCCTACGGAAGAAATAGCTATTAACCCCAAGCATGAGGTAACGAAGAGATTCCTGAGGGGCGAAGTGTAATGATGACGATAGATGAGGAGAGACAAAAGATCGTCAACATGACCCTGAAGCTCTACGAGCTAGTCGACGGCCTCTTTCAGGACGTGGAGAGTTACCGGGGAGAGGAGAGCTACAGGAGGGCAGGAGATGTGGCTAAGCTTGCTGAGGAGTACAAGGACATTCTTATGAGACAGGCCACTCTTTTCATTGCAAGGTTCCAGCCCCTGGCGAGCGACCTAATATTCGCCGAGTCTGCCCTGAGCATCTCGTACGATCTGTACAGGATTGCGAGGTACCTGAGGGAGATAACGATCATGATGAAGAGCATAGGCGGGGAGCTTATAGTAGAAAAGGATGCTATGGAGGCGCTCCTGCTGTCAAGGAGGATGCTAAACCAGGCAGTTAAGATCTTTGCTACGGGAGATCTCAGGACACTCGAAGAGGTTCTAAAGAGCGACGACATGATCGACGAAGTGTACCGCAAATACCTAAACAAGCTTGGCTCCTCAAAGGAGGTTAGCGTGAGCGTTGCGGCCACCTTGCTCTTCATGAGACATGTAGAGAGAATAGCAGATCATGCGACCTATATAGCTAAGGCAGCCGAGAGGACGTGGTCATAGGCTCTCCGATCACCCTTCCTAAACTAATTTAATACCCCTGAGATCTATAGAGTTATGCGGGCCCAGAATTGAGCATAGTGAGGAGAGTCCAGTTCACCGGCAAATCAACGTACATAATCTCGATCCCGAAAGAGTGGGCAAAGAACCTCGGCATCTCTAAGGGTGCGAGAGTCTTCATCGACCTAATGCCGGACGGGAGCCTGAAGGTAAGGCCGGAGCCGAGGTTCACGGAGGTAAAGTTAGCTAAAGTTATTGACCTGAGGAAAGGCTCTAGTATGGCCACTGCTGCCAGGGAGTTCATAGCTGCTTACATAGCTGGTTACGAGGTGTTCAAGATCCTGTATGACGAGCAGACCTCTAAGACGTTGAAGGAGCTCAGGGCCTTCGTGGAGTACCGGGTAGCAAATATACTGGTGGCAGAGGAAAACGAGAACTATGTTTCGTACAAGGTCATAGGAGCTCCCAAGCCCCTCAGCGTTAGCGACACTCTCTCCTGGCTGAAGAGGCTCATCACAGTAGTCTTTCAAGAGATCGTGAGAGGGGCGAGGCAGGAGGACTTGGAGGTCCTAAGGGCCGTTAAAGAGAGGGACAACGTCGTAGACAAGGCTTTCCTCGTGATCGTAAGGAACCTCACCTCAACGCTTATGGGGGCAAATACCATAGATGCAGTCGGCCTCCAATCTCATGCAGAGGCACTGCACTATTACAGGGCTTTCAAGACGGTGGAGAGGATCGGGGATCATTTGAGCATAGTAGCAGAGAACATGGCAAGGCTTGTCGAGATGAAGCTGGACACGAGCAAGATCGCGGAGCTGCTGGAGGAAGCGGCAGAGAAGTTCGTGAGAGCGGTGGATGGGCTCATGAGGGTAGACGCAGATTCTGCTAGAGAGCTAGCCTTAGAGATAGAGGTTTTCAGGGATATGTTGAAGAGAGTCGAGCTGCCCCGGGAGCCCCTGGAGTACCACGACATCATGCTAAGCTTGGGAAGGATCGTGGATTACACTCTTGACATCGCAGAGATCACTTTTGACATAGCTAGCACGCGAAGCGTAACGAAGGTCCTTTACGAGTAGGACATTTAACCCTCCTTTGTTCTCATTATAATGCAGCCGGGTCGTCTAGCGGCCAAGGATGCGGGGTTTTGGCCCCCGTGACCGGGGTTCGAATCCCCGCCCGGCTACCACTATAAGTACTCTACCACAGCCCCTCTCTCTGCTGCTATCCTTTCTATCAGCTCCTTCTGCTCCCTTTTAACGCTCTTCTTCTCTACGAAGACCAGCTGCGGAGTCTCCGGATACGTCCTCTCCAGCGCCTGCCTGAGCACATCTTCCGTAACGCCAGTCATCTGATACCTTGCCAAGATGTGACCGAAGCACACATCTTCCTCCAGGTGCATCCTAGTGAAACGGGCAGGGTAGTGAGTGCCGCCTATGCCTACCGCGGCTTTGCAGCTTCTGGGACCGCCTTCTAAAGTCCTGAGAACGGCAAGCGCCATCGCCTTTTGGGCCTCCTCGTTCCTCCACTCTGCTTCCGTGCTGCCTATCTCTATGAAGACTACGGGCCTCCCGACCTCCGTTGGACCGTGGTGAGTGGCTTCGAGGGTCAACTCGAAGCCCCCTAAGCCCCGCGAGGTCTCCCTGTAGTTCAGCATGAGGGCCTTGCTCAGGCCGGGGAACGATAGGGCTAGGCTACGCGGTCTACCCCCGTGCGGCGTTTCAGTGGGGTTGCCGGGATGGTGAACGCTGAAGGTCTTTCTACCGCTCTCCGCGGAGTGTCGAGACATCACTATGAAGGCATCTGCCGCCGGGCTCAGCTCTTGGAGTGCCTCCAATTCTACCACGTCCTCCCTGTAACCTGCTATAAGTCCCATGGGCGTCGAATAGCACTCTACTGCTCCTGCACAGGTCGTCTCCTCTCCCCTCGTCAGTTCCAGTAGGAGCTTCGCAGAGCCGCTGCCGGCAGGGTCTCTCAAAGAGTATGCAACGACTATCACTTCCTCCCCACCCTCTGGGAGAGAGCAAGGAGAAGCAGGATAGTCTTTACGTCCTCTATCTCTCCTCTTCTCATCATCTCTAGGGCCTCCTCTAGGCTCACTATTACCCTCTTCTCTATTACCTCATGGACCTCTGCTGCTGCTCGACCTTCCACAGGATCCCACGCTATATATAGGGTAAGGTGTTCTGTCGAGTAGCCTGGCGATACGTAGCCTCTCCCTACTTCCTCGAGACGACCTGGCCTGAGGCCTGCCTCCTCTTCCATTTCCCTCGCCGCAGCCCCCTCTGCGCTCTCTCCCTCATCTATTGTGCCTGCTGGGACCTCGAGGATCCACTTGTCGATGCTAGGCCTGTACTGGCGAATTAGAGCTATTTTCCCCTCCTTCCATGCTGGCAGCACTGCAACGCTGCGGGGAAAGATCACTCTGTCAACCAGCACTGAAGCGCCATTGGGGAGCTCCTTCAACTCGCTCTCGAAGCGTACCCTCCTTCCAGTACACGAAATTCTCAACTTGGACCCGCGCTGAGAGATATTAGGAGCCTTATCATCTATCGCGGGACCTGAGCTTGGAGCCAAAGCTTCCCGAAGCGTGGATACTCTCGATAGGTAACGAGCTGCTGATCGGGAGGACCGTTAATACCAACGCGTCCTGGCTGGGCAAGAGGCTCACTGTCATGGGCTTCAACGTCAGAAGGATCGTCGTCGTTCCCGACGACATCGAGGAGATAGCTGACGAGATAAGGAGGGCCTTGGGCAGGGCAAGGCTGATAGTGACGACGGGAGGACTGGGCCCCACTCATGACGATGTCACGCTCGCAGCTGTGGGCAGGGCTCTGGGGAGGGAGATGGAGGTTAACGATGAAGCTCTGAGAATGCTGAAAGATCACTACGACAGAAGGGGCCTCCCTTTAACCGAGCACAGGATCAAAATGGCGGTCATGCCGCAGGGGGCAAAGATCCTCAAGAACTCAGCGGGTTCTGCTCCGGGTTGCCTGCTGAGGGAGGGCGAAACGGTCATAGTATCCCTTCCCGGTGTACCGAGGGAGATGGAGGCTATGTTCGAAGAGGTCGTTCCCCTGATCAGACAAATGGCCCCTGAGAGGGAGGCGATAGAATGCGCTTCGAGGATAAGGGGGGTGCCCGAATCGACCTTAGCGCCTCTGATGGAGAGGCTGGCAAAGGAGCGCACCAGCTCCTACCTTAAGAGCCACCCTTTGGGCTTCGAGCAGGGGGTGCCGGTTTTAGACGTGAAGGTCCTCTCCTTCGGCGCGGATAGGCAGGAGGCGGAGAGGGAGGCACGCGAGATCCTTACCCAAGTTCTAAAAGAAGTGGAGACCAGAGGGGGGCAGCACTTTGGCATTCATTGTAGCTAAGAAGGTCCTCATAACGTTCTCGATCGCCATTATTGGCTCAGCCCTCGTTCTGCTCGGCGGGAGAATTGACAACCCTGTCACTATCTTGGGGCTCCTCTTGGTCTTGTTCTCACCTATCATATCTTACTTCATAGTCCTGAGGGACTTGAAGAGGCTACCTCCCAAAGAGTCTTCTGATAAGGCTCAGCAGTCCTCCTGACTTCTCCCCGCCCCAAAGCTGACTCCTAGCCTCATCGTCACTCATGAAGGCGTACTTCATAGCCTTATTGTACAGCTCCTCCAGCTCCTCTTCCGTAGCATAGTCCAGAGGCATCCCTCTCCCCTCTCTTTCCCACCTTTTCGTTAGCTCTTCCAGGAGCCGGGAAACGTCAGGGTCTGAGTAGAAGGCCGCTTTCACCCATGGACTCTTGTTCTCTTCTATGTACTTCAAAATAAACTGTTTCTTGTCCAATAACTACACCTAGAGGAGAAGGAGGGAGCGGGCAGAGTTAATAGCCTTCTCGAGCCTCGCCTCTACATCGCCCCAGTTGACTACGTTCCACCAGTTGTCCACATAGCTCCCCCTGTCGTTCTTGTACTGGAGATAGTACGCATGCTCCCACACGTCTATAACGAGGAGGGGCACGATGCCGGCAGTCATGAGAAGGTTGTGCTTCTCCAGCTGAAGTATCCTGAGCTCCTCCGTTATGGGGTCATAGCCCAGCAAGGCCCAGCCTACTCCCTCCACAGTCTTGGCAGCCTGGCTGAAGAGGGCTTTGAAAGCGTCGAAGCTCCCGAAGTTCTTAATGATGAGGTCCTCCAACCTTCCGCCGGGCTTCCCGCCTCCCTTCCCTGCAGGAGCCATGTTTGGCCAGAATATAGTGTGCATTATGTGACCTCCATAGTTGAAGGAGAAGTCCCTCATGACGGCTCTCACGTCGAGCTGTAACTCTCCTCTCAAATGTTTCTCTATCTTCTCCAGAGCCGCGTTCGCTCCCACTACGTAAGAGTTGTGATGCCTAGTGTGGTGAAGCCTCATGATCTCCTCGATTATGTATGGTTCGAGAGCGCTATATGCATAGGGAAGAGGAGGAAGCTCATATCTCCTGAACGCCACTGTGGACACCGCGAGCCCACCATCGAGAGTCATTTTAAGAGTTGATATATAGCAGAACAGAGAAAGGCTTTAATACTCTTGAGCGCCCAGCTTCTATGGGCTGAGGAGCGAAGTCACTCCTCGGAGTGAAGGAATTGGAGTATACCAGGGTTGCAGATCTGAAGGGTAACATGGATAACGTGAACATTCGAGTAAGAGTTATAGAGGCAGGAGACTCAAAAGTCATAGAAACCAAGAACGGTCCGAGGACTATTAGCGAGGCTCTGGTGGGCGACGAGAGCGGCAGGATAAAGCTGACCCTCTGGGGGAAGGTGGCGGGGAGCATAAGGCCGGGAGACGCCATCGAGATCAGGGGAGGCTGGACCACCGTCTTTCGGGGGCAGGTTCAGCTTAACGTTGGCCAGAGGGGCAGCATCAATAGGATAGATGACAGCGAGGTGCCAACCGTGGATGAGATACCAGAGGGCTCTCCGCGCAAAGAGGCAGGAGGAGAGCGCAGGGGCTTCCAGGGGAGACCTCGCTACGGAGGTTTTGGAGGTCAGCGCAGAAGGTAGTCCCCTCTACTTACCTCCCTTCCACTTTTTCCCTTTTCCCATTGTATATAACGATTACGGGAAGTGAAGATAACAGAGCATAGATCGCAGAGACAAAGAGAGATCTCTCGTATGTGCCTGAGAGAGACATCACGAGGGGGGGACCTATGAGAGATGCAATGTCGAACATTGCTGTGTACACACTTGAGGCTAGCCCCCTTCTATCCTGAGGTACCCCTAGAAGGGAGATCACCTGGAGAGATGGGACTAGCAGCCCGAGGCCAAAGCCTACGAGAGCAGAGCCTAGCAGAGACAGGAAGCCCATAGGCCAGAGAGCTATGGCAACGTACCCTCCAAAGCCCAGGAGAGCTCCCAGGAGCGCCGCGCTGGGAGGCTGCAAGAGGCTCGTGAGAGAGAGGATGAGGCGGGAGGCTAAGTTGAAAGCCGCAAGGACAGTGAAGGCTAGAGATGTGCCGCTGCTGGGGTAGTCCTCCTTCTCGTGAAGGGCAGGCAGGAACACGAAGAGGGACTGATACGCTACGACGTATAGGAGGAGGGCTAAGGAAGAGAGGAGGAAAGGCCTAGTGAGTACAGAACTCTTCGAGGAGCGCCTCCCTCCGGTTTCCCCCCGAGGAGCCTCAACTGCCAAGCACAGAAGGGCAGAGGCGAGCGAAACTGCAGCTCCTAGGTAATACATGGTGGTCCAGGAAGAGTTCTGAATCGCCAATCCCATGACCGCAGGCCCTATCGTAGAGCCCACTCCCCACATGGTGCTCCTCCACAGTATAACCCTTGTGGCTCTCTCGACATCCCCTACGCTAGCAGAGTACAGAGAGGCCGGTATGTAGAGGGCGACAGAGACGCCCTGTACTAGCCTCCCGACATATAGCTGTGTCACGTTGTCAGCTATGGAGAAGATGAGGAAGGACGCGGCGCTGAGGAGTCCCCCAGCTATCATGAGGATTGTAGAGAAACCTCTGTCGTTCAAGTGACTCACGAAGAGCCTCACAACTATTGCAGTTATTGCATAGCTGGTGGCAAGGAGAGACACCTGATCTTCCGTTGCGCCGAGGCTGACTGAATGCCTAGCCAAATATGGCGCTACTCCTAGTAACGATACCACATATAGAAGCGTAGAGACGTTAAGAGCCCACTCACTCGACGTTAAACCCCAAAGGATCTCTTTCCGCGCGATTCTACTGCGCCTCTATGATCAAGCTCTCCTCTAGCTGCTTTAACGTGCAAACGGCATTGTAGACAGACATCACTCCCATGGTGAACGGCGAGGTGATCATGTTGAGAGTGGTCTTCTTCCTGGAGTTGATCCGGAGGCGCTTTGCCTTTATCTTCTTTAACTTGGGGAGCTTCACTATGACACTACCAGTCTCCTCTTCGATCTCGAACTTTATGCTCACGAGCTCCCCTCTGATCACGAGGACCTCCTCCTGTCTCACCTCTTCGACCCTCTCGCCGAGCACGTCTACCTCATACTTCGAATTTGGGTCGGATATCATTAGGACGTCCCTATCTGTAGGGTCTACAGAGGGGAAGCTCGTGAAAGCAGCCTCCACCTTTACGCCCTCGTAGCTAATGTCTGCTGACAGGACATTTGCGCCCACTAGTAGCACATGGCTTGACTCATGTTCTCTTCCTGAAACGCTGACCCGTCTGTTCTCGATAACGACCTTGACGAATTGGCTCGATTCCAACATTCCTGTCACTCCTCGGTTAAGGGAGGCTTTGAAGGCTAAATAGTTATCATATGAGCCCCGCACAAATCCCATAAAATCGTCAGAGGATTAGGTTATTAGGAGTTCCCTGACGCTACTCGGAGGAGAAAAGACATGAGCCAGCGAGCTTTCGACTCTGTACACAGCACCATAGGCGCGATAGCAAGGAAGACGCCGAAGAAGGGCTTCAAGCAGACTCTGGCTCTCAGTCAACTCTCAAGGATAGACTGGTTGGTGAGGCAGTGTAAAACGCTCTTCGCTAGGGCGCAGTGCGTGACCAATGCTATCGGCTCATGCAAGGGCGAGAAGGTAAAGATATGTGAGGCGAACTGTGCGGGAGTAATGATGATGGAGGAGCCAGGGCTCTTCTCAGTTTGGAAGTCCTCAGGCGATCCCATATCTGTGAGAGTGCTGGAGGAGGGCATAGAGCTTTCATCGAAAGACTACAGGCTCCGCATAGCAGGTTCAAAGCTCTTCATCTCTATGCCGGGGGCTGCTGGGAGGGTAGAGAGGGAAATAGATATGGAGGACGTGGAGGCGCTGTACTCTAACATAGATTACGTGAAGCACGTCATGAGGGACTTCGAGCTGGAGGTCGAAAACATACTGAGGAACCTCGCCCTCTGTGCGAGAGCCAACGCTAGGGTATGTCCCTAGGGTTACACCTGATTACCACCTACCCACCCGCTTTAATAGGACATTAAGGGAAGGGGAGAGAGGGAAAGGATTGACTTTCCGGGAGTCTCTGGATAGGATCGTGGATGAGCAGGTGAAGAAGCTCCTGGCAGACCTTAACTGGGTGAACTACAAGCTAGCGATGCTTAGGGACGGGGAGGAGGACGAGGTGGAGAGGAGACTGCTTATGGTAATAAAGAGCAACATGATGAAAGACCTAGAGCTCCTCATGTCTTTCCGCACGGAGTCGGCGAGGCAAGGAGCGAAGTAATAAGCTATCTTTTTATATATACCTTGCCATTTCTATATTGGGGTAAAGAGAGGTGTCGAGCAGGCAGAGTGCGGCGAGTAAGGAGCTCATAGAGAAGTTGAGGAAGCTCGTTCTCGAGAAGTATGCAGAGATCCAGAGCGTGATGGAAGTAGGGGATGTGAGCGTTACCACAGCGCTAGTTGACGACGACATAGAGAAATTGGTCCTCATAGCCCTGAAAGAAGCAGGACAACCTCTTTCATGGAGAGACCTCAAGGTTATTTTCAGCGGGGTGGTGGGGGAGGACAGGCTGAGAAGGATCTTAGTGAGCCTCAAGGCCAAGAACGAGGTGGCTGAGCTAACTCACACGAGATTTGCCCTTCCAGAGTACGTCTCGATCAACGAGATAAACAGGGTGAAGAACCCGGGGATAATCAACAGGATCTTGAAGAAGGCGAAGGAGGCGCAGTAGTTTCAGGATGCCTAGAGCTAAGGTTAGGAAAAGGGACAACTTGGCCATAGTAGAGATGGAGGGAGGTCAAAGAGCCCTTGTTCCCTGGAGAACTCTTTGCGAGTTTGCAGATATGTTCCGGTTAGAGCTGGTTCTGGAAGATGGGACGAAGCTAGACTGCGCAAGGAACAAAGGGCTCTCGGGGACAAACTTTTAAGCTCTTCCCCCCCTACTAACAGTGGGGCCCAGCGGGGTAGGGCAGCCTGGCAGCCCGCGGGGCTCATAACCCCGAGGTCGGTGGTTCAAATCCACCCCCCGCTACCAATTTTCTATAAGAGTCAGAAAAGGAGAGAAGCAGGGGGAGAAGTTTGAAGCTGATCTATGTCGTTTTGGACGGAGCTCCCGATTCCCAGATGTCGCCGAGGAAGACCCTTGAGGAGGCCAATAAGCCCAACATAGACTCCCTTGCGAGGAACAGCGTGGGAGGCATCATGTACACCGTTGCGCCCGGAGTAGCGCCGGAGAGCGACGTCGCCGTGATGTCCATCCTAGGCTACGATCCTGAGAAGTACTATACGGGCAGGGGACCTCTGGAGGCCCTAGGAGCTTCCATGGATATGGTGGGCGTCGCCTTCCGAGCTAACTTCGCCACAGTCGATCCTGTGACCCTGAAGATCCTCGACAGGAGGGTGGGGAGGAGCCTCACCAGTGCAGAGGCAAGGGAACTGGCTAGGGCCATAGATGGAATGAAGCTGAAGGGAGGCGAGGCAGAGGCTCGCTTCAAGGCAACCGTAGGTCATAGAGGTGTTCTCGTCATAAGCCATGGGAGCTCTCGCCTCTCCTCTTGGGTGACTAACACGGATCCCGCTTACGAGAGGAGGGGTCACTACAGCGTAGCCCTTCCCAAGTTCGACAACAAGGTAGCTCCCTCTAGGCCCATGAACGACTCGCCTGAGGCGAGGCTCACTGCGGAGCTCGTAAACGAGTTCACTCGTAAGGCGATAGAGGTCCTGGATTCTCACGAAGTCAACAGGAGGAGGGCAGAGAGAGGGTTACCAAAGGGGAACGCTGTCTTGCTGAGAGATCCGGGTGACAGAGCGCCAGAAGCGGAGCCTACAAAGGAGAAGTTCGGGATGACTTTCGCTTGTATAGCAGAGATGCCGGTGGAGGTGGGGATCGCGAGGGCGCTAGGTATGAAGGCGTTGAACGTAGAGATAGAGGGGAGGCCTCGGGAAGAGGTCTTGAGGGAGGAGGCGTTGCTGGCCCTCAGAGCCCTCGAAGAGGTCGATGCTGTGTACGTGCATCTTAAGGGGCCTGACGAGCCTGGCCACGATGGGGACTTTGAGGGGAAGGTGAGGGCTGTGGAAGCGATAGACAGGCACTTCTTCTCGCCGCTGCTCAATGGCCTCGAGGTCGAGAAGACAATGATCTTGGTGACGTCAGATCACCAAACGCCATGGGACTTGAGAGCACATGGGGACGGTCCGGTTCCTTTCATGATCTCACATCCCTCCTTCCCCTCGCGGGGAGAGAGGTTCACAGAAAGCTACAGGGGCACAATGGGAGCAATTGACAGGGGGTTCAAGCTCCTACCTCTGGTGGCGGAGCTGAGGAAGGGGCTCACTTGACGTAGTCTTTGCCGATGAGCTCCCTCGCTGTGATGTATTTCATCACGTTATGCGCCCCCTCAGCCCCTACCATGTAGGAGAGCATGCCCAGGAGGCCTCTGTGAAGCCCTGTCTCCTTAACGTAGGAGATCCCGCCGAGAGTCCTCATAGCTAACTCGAAAGTCTTAAAGGCCGTCTCCACTGCCTTCATCTTTGCAGCAGCAGCGTAGTAAGCTAGGTCTGCAGGCTTCAGGCCCGGCTCTTTCTTCACGTAGATTCGATCCGCTAGCCATGCTGCCTTGTATATCAATAGTCTCGTTGCCTCTATCTCAACGGAGATCTCGGCGAGGGGGAAGCTAACTCCCTGGAAGGACGATATGGGTCTATCGAAGAGCACCCTCTCTTTGCTCCACTTTATCGCTTCTTCTAGCGCCCACCTCGCTGCCCCTATGTTTGCTGCGGCCACCATGGGCCTAGCAATGTTGAACCCCTCCATAGCTATGTAGAAGCCCCTCCCCTCGCTCCCGACGAGGTGGCTCCTCGGCACCTCCACGCCCTCGAGGGTCAGAATAGCCGTCGATATGCCGTGCCTGCCTATGGTGTTTAGCAGGGAATACTTCAAGTTCTCAACCCTCATGCCGTTCCTCTTACCGATAAGAGCAAAGGTGCTGAGACCCCTGTGTCTCTCATCCATCGTACCTGTCCTTGCTATGAGTAGCCAGCCCCCGAGGTCAAGCTGTTCCATAGCCTCCCTGACGCCGCTCACGTAGAGCTTCTCTCCATATACCTTGTACTTGTCTCCCTCCTTAACAGCTGAGGTTTTAAAAGCGCCAACGTCGCTCCCTCCCTGCGGCTCGGTCGAGGCTATGCCGAAGAACCCCCTCCCCGAGGACACTGCCGGGAGGATTTCCCCTTTTACATCCTCGCTTCCGTACATGTATAGGATATACGGCCATGCATTGTTGAGCAAAGTGTACACCGCAGTAGCCATGGACGGATCATGGTAAGCCACCTCCTCTGCTGCAATAACAGAGAGGGTGAAGCTCCCTCCCTGACCTCCATATTCTTCTGGGATGGGGATGCCCAGGAGACCCTGAGAGCCGAAGTCCCTTATCAACTCTGTAGGGATGAGGTGGTTCTCGTCTATGGATTCCCATATGGGTGAGAGCCTCTTGCTGAGAAAGCTTCTGATGGACTCTCTGAACAGTTCCTCATCCCTGCTAAGAGAGAAATCCATTAGCTCACCCCTCTATCTAGCTTCCAGAGCACTTAAAAAAGGTCACATCCATGTAAGCAGGAGCAGCAGTGAGGCGGCAGGAAGAGAGGATAACGGAGGGCTCTCGCGCGGTAGCGCTCGTCTCTGCTCTGTTGAGAGCAGTAGAGAGAGACGCGGAGGAACTGGACATAGAATCCATATGGATCAGCCCCGACCCCTTGGAGAGGCCTTGGGAGCGGGAGTTCTGCGTCTCAGGCGCTGAATGGTTAGAGGAGAGCTCTGAAGAGCTAGAAGACGTAGGGGTCGAGATCACGGTGAGACAGTGCGGAAGAGGAGGAAGGAAGATAAAGGATCTATATGAGTCTCTGCCTCTGCTCCCCGTGAAGCTGGACGGAGCCCTACTGAAATCTCTTGCTAGGGAAACAAGTCAGAGCGGCGTGGAGTTCATGGTGATATATTCTGCTGGGGGAGCAGCCTTTGTGCTAGAGGGGGAGAAGTACGAAGTGATAGTGCCGCAGCTCTCGGTGCCGGGCATCGTACACACTCATCCTGAAGGTCACTGCGGGCTCTCCAGGAGGGATGTGGAGAGTGCTCTGTACGCTTTGGCAGACCTCTCCTTCTTTGAGGCCTCTGCAACTCCTAGCTGCTACTTCTACCTCTCCAGGTTAGGTTTCTTGAACGTGGACGACTTCGCCAACCTGCTCAACAAGGAAGCTCTTGAGCCTCTGAGGCTCCCCAGCGCCCGGCTAGAGCGGGTTTTCTATTGATACCTAACCTAAAGGTTTTGGGAGGACATCGGGGGGATAAGCTTGAAGCTCTATGAGGTTTTGACCGCCCTCTCCAGCCTTGCGAGGACAGGCTGGATGCTGAGAGGAGTCCCGCATGCAGTCGCTGAAAGCGTCTCTGAGCATCTTTTCGCCTCCGCACTGATAGCCTATGAGATCGCCCTTCTGGCGAGGAAGAGAGGCATTCCCGTGGAGCCGGAGAGAGCCATGGCAATAGCGCTTGTGCACGACTTGGCAGAGGCTGTGATAGGTGACATAAGCAAGAGAGCAGGACTTGGGGAGGAGAAGGAAAGAATCGAGAGGGAGGCCTTCGAGAGCCTCGAGGTTGAGGAGGAGCTGAAGGACCTCCACAGGGAGTACGCGAAAGGGAGCAGCACTGAGGCTATCATAGCGAGGGTCGCAGATAGCCTGGCGACCTATCTGGTAGCGACGCGCTATATGGCGCTCGGCTATAGAGTGGACGACATAGCCCAGGGGAGCATCGAGAAGGCCTGGCAGGTCGCAAGGGAGGGAGCAGTTGAGGAAGTTCTCAAAGAATTCCTCTCTAGGCTTTCTTCACGATGAGCTTCCCGTCTCTCCTGCCCACCACGACCACCTTTTCCCCCTCCCTCAGCTCCTCTGAAGACTCAGCAGGCCACGGCTCTCCCTCGATGAGCACATAGGCTGTTTTGCCTGCATATAGCACGTCAGCCGTTTTCCCTACCAGCGCTTCAGGACCTACCTTTACCGGCTGCTCCTGGGCCTCTAGCAGCTTCCGGGCCAGGAAGAGAGTGGGGAGAGCTAGCAGGAAGAACAGCACCATCGACTCCAGAAGATCCAGGAGGCCTGCGAAGTACAGCCCGAAAGATATGAGGCCTGCTATTATCAACGATGCTAGTAGTTCGTCCAACAGGCCCAGCAAGACCTCGAGCCTTCTCATGAAGCTATCTCTTTCCTGAGAGCTTTCTCGCCTCCCTCTCTGTTTCACGAAGTATGACTATGTCCCCGATCCTAACAGCTCCCATGACGTTTCTAGTTAGGACTCTCCCCTTGTCCTTCCCCTCTAAGATCCTCACTCTGACCTGTATGACCTCTCCGGTCACGCCCGTCCTTCCAATTATCTGGATGACCTCTGCAGGGTACCCGATCTCCTCTATTATGTTGAACTCGCCGGAGCTCACTCCTATTCCCTTCTGCTCTTGCTCATGTTAAGCCTATTAAGCTCAAAAGACGGGCGCGGGCGGGCGAAAGGGATGCCCAAAGAGAGGACCTGCAGCTATTGCGGTAGGAGCATAGAGCCAGGCACAGGTATGATGTACGTGACGAACAAGGGAGAGATATTCTGGTTCTGTAGTAGCAAGTGCAGGAAGAACTTCTCCCTGGGCAGAAACCCTGCAAGGTTGGGCTGGACTAAGAAGATAAGGGCCCAGGTGGGTTGAAGTGGAGAGAACGCTGCTGGTGATCAAGCCGGACGGCGTAAGGAGGGGTCTTGTGGGAGAAGTCATTTCGAGGATAGAGCGAAAGGGGATCAAAATCAGGGCGCTGAAGATGCTCCTGATGACGAGGCAACAGGCCGAGGAGTTCTACAGCGTTCATAGAGGGAAGCCGTTCTTCGAGGAGCTCGTTGCCTTTGCCTCTAGCGGGCCCGTAGTTGCTATGGTGCTCGAGGGCGACTCAGTCATAAGCGTCGTGAGGACTCTCATAGGCCCTACGGATGGGAGAAAGGCTCCGCCAGGGACCATCAGGGGAGACTTCTCGCTTTCCATTCTCGAAAACATAGTCCACGCATCTGACTCGCCTGAGGCCTTCGAGAAAGAGGTAAGGGTTCTGTTCTCCCCGCACGAGATTCTCTAAACTCTGCCCTCCTCCAAAACCTTCTTGACTTTCATGAGCGCAGTCAAATAGTTCTTGTCTCCCCCTTTGTACTTGATCTCGACTATCTCCCTCAGCACCATTAGCTCGTCTTGGGACACAAGGTTGAGATAGTCAGTGAGAAGGCTCTGCGCATGATCTGCTGGTACCTCTGAGTACAGAACGTCGCCCTCCTCTACCTGTCTCCCAAGCAGTACTCTGCCCTGAATTGAGACTGCAATGCTTGCCCCAGTCCTCACCTCTGCCAGACTCTTGTCCCTATCTTTGATTGCCATGATCTTGCCAAGATGCCTCCCCTGAGAGTCCATAACTGGGTAACCTGGCTTCAGAACGCCGCCGAGGACCTCTACTCCTACGATGAGAGGATCGCTCCTCCTGAACACGTAGCCAGGGAGGATCCTGAACTTGCCTGGCCTCACTAGAGCATCGAGGGCCCTCCTCTTCTCCGCCTCCTTCTCGCTCTTTACCCACTCGTCATAGTCCTCCAGGAGCCTGTAAATGATGTTGTTGCTGATAACCTTCACGCCGCTCTTGGCCATCTCCTCCTCTGCCTCCGGCAAGATCTTTACGTTAAAGGCGAGGATAACTCCTAGATATCTGTTCAGCTTTGCTGTAATGGAGGCATCTATTACGTCGTTCCTCGTTACCGGGCCTACATCTGCTACTCTCACTGCTACCCCTTTCTTGTTCAAGGCCTCCACTATGGCCTCGAGGGTTCCTAAGGTGTCGGCCTTCACTACCAGTCCTATGCTCTCTGTCCTCGTTATAATGCTCTTCACCTCTTCCCTCACGCTCTCTTTCGCCTTCTCCAGCTCCTCCTCCGTCACAGCGTTCAGAGGGGAGCCCGCAAGGACGTTCTCCAGGTTGTGAGCAACTATCCGCACTCCTGAAGCTGCAGTTACTTCCTCCACATTTACGAACCTCGTCTCCCTTGCCCTTATCTCCTCCATGGGTCTCGGCATGAGGAGCCCTCTAACTCTCGTCACCACAGGGCCTTCCTTACCTGCCAACACTATGAGGTCTCCCACCCTCAACACTCCATCGTATATTATGGCATCAGCGACCACTCCCAGACCCTGCTGCTCCTTGACCTCTAGCACTACCCCTCGAGCAGGACCCTCCGCATATCTCAGCCTCTCGCTCATGTACCTCTGGGCCAGTCCAGCTATGATTGCCAAGAGCTCAGCTATCCCCTCTCCAGTCTTTGCCGAGACGGGCACAATAGCCACCTGCTTGGTGAAGTCTTTCACTCTCAGGAACAGCTCAGCGGGGAGTCCCTTCTCATATAGCTTACCAACAAGCGCGTAGATCCTTTCCTCCAGCTCTCTCTTCACTCTTTCGCTTTGTGCCTGAGAGCTGTTTATGAAGGGAGTGTCGTACTTCGGGTTCCAACCGTGGATCCTGTCTATCTTGTTCGCTGCCACCACGAAGGGCGTCCTTCTGGCCCTGAGGAGTTCGAGAGCTTCATAGGTCTGGGGTTGCATCCCCTCTACTATATCAACTACTAAGATGGCAAGGTCTGCGACGCTCCCCCCTCTCCTCCTGAGGTTGGAAAACAGCTCGTGGCCAGGCGTGTCTATGAAAAGCAGTCCCGGTATCGTAAGCTTGAGCGGTATCACCTTGCGGAGGGGCTCTGCGATCTTCTCGATCACTTCAGATGGCACGACGCTCGCCCCTATGTGCTGCGTCATCCCGCCGTGCTCCTTGGTCGCTATCGCCGTCCTTCTGATCTTGTCGAGCAGACTTGTTTTCCCATGATCTACATGACCCAGCACGACCACTATTGGCTGCCTCAGCCTCGGCGAGCTCACCTTGCGCTCCCCAAACGATCTTTGAAAGTAAATAGCTAATAGGGTCAGATCAAAAGTAAGGAGAGGAGGTACGAGGGTTGGCATCGAAGGAGAGGCCTCCGCTGAGGGTAGTCATATCCGACCCTGCTGCAAAGGGAGAAGCTGTGAAGGTAAAGGTAGTCGGGAACGATGAGATACCTTACGGAGACACGATGAGGAAGACGAAGGAGCAGGACAGGAGCGAGCTGCCCACTTCGAGACTGAACAGCAAGCTTGCTGCCGAGCTGAAGCTCGGCGAGGCAAAAGTGATCACGCTAAGGTTCAAGACAGGTGACAAGAAGGTCAAGGTGCCCTTCCGAGTAGAAATCGATGACAAGGTTCCTGACGGCGAGGTTCATGTGAGCTCCTCCCTTCTCTCTGAGGTGGTGGGGAGCACGGAGGCAGAGGGAGAGGCTATGAGGGCCATGTCTTGGCAGATAGCCGTGGACGAGAACGTAGCGATCAGGTTAGCAGGGCTGGAAGTGGGGGACTACGTAGACGGGTCTCTCTTCGGGCTAAAAGGCCTCAGGCTAAAGATCGTTGGTGGCAGTGACGCTACAGGTTTACCAATGCATCCTGGAGTGCCGGGTACAGGGAGATGGGAGGTGCTCCTTGCAGGCCCTCCCGGCTATAGGCCTAAGAGAAAGGGGGAGAGGAGGAGAAAGAGCGTCAGGGGCAGGATGATCCCAGACCCAAGAGTGGAGAGGCGTAAGACCGCTCTAGCTCAGCTCAACTTGATCATAGTCAACGAGTAGCGGGGATACGCTTGCCCCTTGAACAGCCAGAGGTAACCGTTGGAGTAGTGGGTCACGTAGATCACGGCAAGACCACTCTGGTACAAGCGCTTACAGGAACCTGGACTATGAGGCACAGCATGGAGGTGAAAGAGGCAAGGACCATATTCCTAGGATATGCCGACGGAGAGGTCTGGGAGTGCAAAGGCTGCGAATATCCTGACAAGTTCTCCCCCGAGCCCGTTTGCGAGTGTAACCCCGGCGAGAAACCTAGGCTGGTGAGAAGGCTATCCTTCATAGATGCGCCGGGCCATGAGACCCTCATGGCTATCATGCTTTCAGGCATAGCGCTCATGGACGGGGCTCTCCTTGTGATAGCAGCTAACGAGCCTTGCCCACAGCCTCAAACGCGGGAGCACTTGGCGGCTCTCGAGATCACGGGGATAAAGAACATAATTATAGTTCAAAACAAGATCGACGTAGTCTCTAGAGAGAGGGCTTTGAAGAGCTACGAGGAGATCAAGAAGTTCGTAAAGGGCACCTCTGCCGAAGATGCTCCTATCATCCCCGTCAGTGCCCTGAAGAGAGTTAACATAGATGCTTTGTTAGCTGCTATAGAGAAGTTTGTGCCCACGCCCAAGAGAGACATCGACAAGCCACCGATGATGTACGTGGTGAGGAGCTTCGACGTGAACAGGCCTGGCACCACGCCAGAA
This sequence comes from Acidilobaceae archaeon, assembly GCA_025058835.1. GTDB lineage: Archaea > Thermoproteota > Thermoprotei_A > Sulfolobales > Acidilobaceae > DSZV01. Next base: position 365,457 of record JANXEI010000001.1, on the reverse strand, counting down.
AACTTGGTGGGAGGAGTAGTGGGAGGGGCTCTTGTTCAGGGAGCTCTGAGGGTGGGAGATGAGATAGAGATACGACCTGGCATAGAGGTGAGGAGAGTAGGGACAAAGAGAGAATACGAGCCCATCTTCACGAGGGTAGAAGGTCTGCGTTTCGGCGAGAGGGAGGTGAAGGAGGCATTCCCCGGAGGGCTCGTAGCAGTCGCTACTTCTCTTGATCCTTCGCTTACCAAGGCAAATGCAATGGTGGGCAACGTGATCGGTAAGCCGGGCCAGCTGGCGCCCTCCGTGGATTCTCTTACTATGAGGTATCAGCTCTTCGAGAGGGTCGTAGGACTCAAGGAGGAGATGAGAGCGGAGCCGTTGAGGAAAGGAGAGCAGATATACATGACCATCGGGCCTAGCAACGTGGTGGGCATAGTAGAGGGAGTTAAGAAAGACGTTGTAGATGTGAAGCTAGATAAGCAGGTCGTAGTGTGGAAGGGTGCCAGAATAGCCATAAGCAGGAGGGTCATGGGCAGGTGGAGGTTGATAGGCTGGGGCATTGCAGAGGTATAGTGCTCCTCCTTGACACCAACATGATCCTCCTTCTGGCTGGCGGCGAGGTGTCCCTAGCTAGGCTGGAGCAGGTCCTCGAGATGCCCTTCGTGCCCCTCGTTCCGTCCAGCGTTATGGAGGAGCTGCGATCTCTCTCCTCGAGGCACGAGGCGAGGGTTCCCAGAAGGGCCCTGGAGCTAGTTCAAGTCATGGGAGCGAAGGTGGTCGAGACCAGGGGGAGTGCGGACGATTCTCTTGTAGAGCTGGCTATGAATCTGAAGAGCAAGTGTAGAGTAGTAGTGGCGACTAGCGATAGGGAACTCAGGAGCAGGCTAAAGCTCATGGGGATCCCTACGCTCTATTACAGAGCTGCGCGGGGGGACGTGGAGCTGGAATGGTCTCCTCTCTGAGCCGTGCAAACCTTTTAACCTTGGGAAAGGCCGACAGTTCGGCTCACCTTTAGAAGGTGCCGCTCATGTACGTACTATATGAGATAGAGGAGTGGATTGGTATACCTCCAGAGAAAGTGTATAACAACGACGACATAAATGCTGTAGCTCTGCAGATATTGAGAGATAGGCTGGAGTCAACTTTCGATTACGAGCTGGGGATAATAATAGCTGTAATGGACGTAAAGGTGGAAGGGGAGGGCTACATAATACCAATGCCCAACGATCCCAATGCCTACTTCCTCGCAAGGTACAAGATACTGGCCTTTGATGCGGTACAGCAGGAGGTGGTGAAGGGAATCGTGAGGGATGTGAAGGAGCAGGGCATCTTCGTAGACCTTGGGCCCGTGGACGGCTTCGTTCACAGAGGCCAGATATTGGACGAGAACTTAGAGATGCTGCCAGACAAGAGAGGGTACAAGTCCCTAGAATCGAACAAAACTATAGAGATTGGGGATCATGTGAGGGCAAGGATAACCCAGATCTCCAAGTCTATGATACCCTCTGTGAGAGGGCTGAGGATAGGGATGACCATGAGGCAGCCATATTTAGGGAAAGAGGAGTGGGTGAGGAAGTAGGATGTCGCAGAGGAGGGCTCCCTCTAGGAGACCGCCTCTGAAGGCCTGTAAGGAATGTGCTACCCTTGCCTACAGGGACGTTGAGCGCTGCGAAAACTGTGGCTCTACTAACTTCACCGATGATTGGGAGGGAATGATAGTAGTGATAAGGCCGGAGAGTAGCGCCGTAGCTCGGCACGTTGGACTTAGCAAGAGCTTGATGAGGGCCATCAAAGTCTCTGGAAAAGTAGTCTGAGCTGATCTCCCTTGTTTCGAGACTTCTTGAACGAGCTAGCGCCGCGGTTGAAAGAGAGGAAAGTTCTCGTCACTAGCCATGCAAACGCTGATCCGGATGCAATATCATCGATCTTAGTTGGGCTACGCCTCGTAGAGCACTTGGGCGGCAAGGGCTGCGCCCTCGTTCCGCAAGGGCTCTCGAAGGTCTCGAGAGAGATGTTAAATCTCACCGGCGTGGAGCTAAAGTACTGCTCTGGAAGGGACATAGAGGTTTGCTTAGTCGTAGACTCATCTAACTCAGTGCAGCTGGGCGACGTTTGGAGCCTTTGTAGTACAGCACGAGTCAGAGTGCTCATCGATCATCATATGCCCGGCAACCTTGCGGAAGCGGCAGATGTGAAGTTGATTGACCCCACTGCTTCCTCCGCTACGGAGTTGATGGTACTGTTACTTCACGAGGCCGGAGGGAAGCTCAGCCCCCCGGAAGCTACTCTCGTCTCCTCAGGTATCTTCTATGATACGAGGACATTCTCTTACGCAAGCCGATATGCCTTCAAGGCAATGAGCGTCCTCCTGGACTGGGGGTGTGAGCACAAGAAGATAGCTAAGGCTTTTGCTGCCAGGAAGAGAGGAGACTTCTCCCTCAGGATGGCAGTGCTGAAAGCCCTCTCCCGCATGAGGCTGGAGAGGGCATGTGAGGACATTCTGATCGCGACTACTCATGTGAGCTCTTACGAATCAGACGTTGCGAACGTGCTCCTGAGCCTAGGGGCCGATGTGGCCCTAGTAGTTTCTGAGAAGAGCGCTCTGCTCAGGGTATCGGTGAGGACCTCGGAGAGAGCAATCTCGAGGGGAGTGAGCGCTTACGACCTCTCCCTACAGATCGCCGAGAAGCTAGGCGGAGAGGGGGGAGGTCACGAGGGAGCTTCCATGGTTCATATGAACCTTCGCCCGCTGGAGAGCGTTGTGGAAGAGGTCGCTAAGATAGCGGTGGGGAGGGCGACGAAGGCTTGCAGCGGGCGCTGAGGATCTATGCAGACTACAGGGAGGAGCAGAGCGGGATCCCGGCTCTGTTAGAGAAGATGGGGGTCATCGTCATTAGGGAGAACCTCTCAGTGGGCGATTACCTCCTCCCCGGCGACGTCGTGGTGGAGAGGAAGACGGCAGAGGATTACATTAACAGCCTGCACGATGGGAGGCTCTTCGATCAGGTGCGGCGGGTGCTAGAAGTATACGATAACTTACTGCTCATAGTGGAAGGGGATCTGGAGAGGGAGGCGAGGCTTAGAGGGAGGGAGAAGCACGTGACGTCAAGCATAGCTTCCCTCTTGCTAGAGAGCGTTAAGGTCGTGAGCAGCAGCGGCCCTAGGTATACGGCTCACCTGCTGGAGGCCCTTGCCAAAAAGTCCTCTGAAACGAGGGGGAAGAGGGTAGTTATACATAGGAAGCCCAAGCTGGAGAGCACGAGGGAGTGGCAGATCTACGTGATCAGCTCCTTCCCCGGCGTTGGGGAGAAAATGGCTGAGAAGATATTGGAGCACTACAAAACTGTGGAGGCCTTCTGTCTCTCCAGCATTTCGGAGCTCCAAAGGGTAGTGGGGGAGAAAAGGGCCGAGAGGATAAAGACGATCTTGAAGGCCAGGTACGGAGAGGAGGAGAAGAGGGGTAGGAGCCTGGACGACTACTCCTGAACGGACTTGAGGGACGAGTACATGGCATAAACTAGATATAGATATGAATTGGTCACTGCCCTGAGGGAGCTCACGTCCTTGGCGTTGAGCCTCAGCTCTATGCAGTTATCTCTCAAATATACCTCGAGCTGGGCCTTCTTCGGGGACGGCTGCGAGAGCTCCGCAAGGAGGCTCTCGTACAGGGGAGAGGCGTACTTTTCGAGGCAGAGAGTGATTATAGCCGAGGTCCTCACTAACTAGCCGGCCCCTCCGCTGCCTATTAGAGACCTCAGCTCCCCAGTGAGCCTCTCCAACTCTCTCTTGAGGTGATCTTCCTGAGCTTTGATCGCCTTTAGCCTCAACTCCAGCTCCTCCTTCCTGCTCTTAAGCTCCCCCACTATCTCGTCCCTGCTGGACTTCACCAAAACGTACCCTACCATCTTGTAGAGCTCCACTTCCTGTGCCAGCTTCCCTATCTTCTCCAGCAGCTCCTCTATCTCGCCAAGGGTGTTCTCTATAGTGATCCTCTCCTGCGAAACGGCAGCTAACGCGTCGCGGACCTTGACGTACTTCGTGTACTTTGCCTCCACCTCCGGAGACAACCTCTCTACCATGATCGTCGCCTCGCTAAACCTTCCTAACAAGCCTAATAACGGCCGCAGCCATAACCCGCCTTCAGTACTTCGGCGGCATTTGACTCAGCGGTCTCCCCGAGGGCTCGCGCAGGCCTCACAGCCCTCAGGCCTTGCTCAGCCGGGGGCGGCCGTTTCACCGCTTCCCCCTCCTTCCTCAGCCGGTTACTGCCCCCTCGTTACCGAGAGAGCCTCGCGGCCTCACAGACATAGCCAGGGGGCCGTGCCGTTTCTGTGCCGTTGCCGCAGGTATCACCTGCGCCCCTTGCGAGGCCCAGCTCCTGCGGTGAGGGCGGTGTCTCCTCAGGTTACCCCGTCAGCCGCCGGCTGCGGCCGAGAAATATGTAGGGGGCAAAGCTTATAGCCAAAGGGGGCTCCTCTCGAGTAGGGTGGGAGATGGGGGATTACTTTCAGCGGGCGCTCGTTCTTCTTCTGATCATACTCTCATCTATGACTCCCCCCTCCTATGCAGAAACTAGAGAGCTGAAGGTCTACAACTACAGCCTCTACATCGATAAGGAAGTTTTGAAGATCTTTGAGCAGGAAACTGGCATAAAAGTGATCTACGACGAATTCGAGGCTGCAGAGGAGGCCTGGGCAAAGCTCTCTGCAGGCGGTGGAGGGTACGATTTAATTTTCCTAGCTCACACGTATCTCCAGCTTGCCATCGAGAGAGGGCTTGTGAGGGAGCTCGACAAGGGCAAGATCGCAAACATCAAGAACCTTGACCCGCGGGTCTCAAGGTACCCTGTTGATCCAGAGAACAGATATTCAGTACCATATATGTGGGGAACAACAGGAATAGCATATAGGGAGGACTGCGTCAAAGATCCTCCGAAGAGCTGGAGGGAGTTCCTGAGCGAGGATTACCTCAGGAAGTATTCAGGGAAAGTTACTTTGCTCTCCGAGTTCACGGATGTTGTCATGGCGACTATGATAGCCATGGGTTACGATATGAGCGACAGGAGGACTTGGAACGATGCCGTCATGAGAGAGGTGACGGAGAGGCTGAGGGGAACCAAGGCCTATTTGAGGGGCTTCTGGGGCGCGAGCGAGTACGTCCCTGCCCTGATAAGAGGGGAAATATGTCTCGCCCAAGCCTGGAACGGCGATGTTATCGTTGCCAGAGAGAGCGATCAGAAGATCAAATATGTGCTCCCTGCTGATGGTACCTACTACTGGATGGACTTCATGGTCATACCCAAAGGGGCGAGGAACGTGGAGGAAGCTCATGCCTTCATCAACTTCCTCCTGAGACCCGACATAGCTGCCAGGAACGTCAAAGCAGTCTTCTATGCCTCTGCGATCCAGAGAGAGCTGTTGCTAAAATATGCAGAGGACACGGGTGACGAGGAACTCAAGGCCCTTCTCAGAGACGCGGCAGTGTACCCGGGAGAGGACGTGAAGCTCATCCCTAGCCCAGTCCTGGACGAGGAGATGATGAGGCTGGTCTCCCGCGTGAACATAGAGGTGCAGGCGGAGAGAGGTCCCCTCACGCTTATATCCATGGTCATAGCAGTCGTTCTCCTGGGGGTCCTAGGGTATGTACTATATCGCAGGATCAGGAAGTAAGGGGAAGGGGGTAGGAGAGAGCTGTCCAGCGTGGAAGTGGAGCTAGTGAACATCTGGAAGAAGTACAACAAGGTGGATGCCCTCAGGGGCGTGAACCTAGTCATTCCTCGAGGACAAATAACTGCCGTCCTTGGTCCTAGCGGTTGTGGGAAGACCACGCTCTTGAAGATAATAGCGGGCCTCGTGCAGCCCGATGAGGGCAGGGTGCTCTTCGATGGAGTCGACTACACCAACGTGCCGACGGAGAAGAGGGGCGTAGGGATGGTGTTCCAAGACCTGGCGCTGTTCCCCCATATGACTGTCTACGATAACGTCGCCTTTGGCCTGCGCGTGAAGAAGGTAAGGGAAGAGGAGGTCCGTTCTAGGGTGAAAACCGTACTAGAGCTGATAGGACTCGACCCATCCCTCTACGCGAACAGGAGAATAGACGAGCTGAGCGGGGGAGAGCAGCAGAGAGTGGCCTTGGCTAGATCCCTCGTGGTGGAACCTAAGGTTCTCCTGCTCGACGAGCCTATGGCTCATCTAGACTACAAGATAAAGCAGAGGCTGCTCGGAGAGATAAGGAGGCTCCAGAAAATACTCGGGATCACCATGATCTATGTAACCCACGACCAGACTGAGGCTATGAGTATGGCAGACGAAGTAGTGGTTATGAGCAGGGGCGTTGTGCTGCAGCACGGCCCCCAGAGGGAGGTCTATGAGAAACCTCTGAGCCTGGACGTAGCCTCTTTCTTTGGCGATGTGAACGTGTTGGAGGCGACATTCGCAGGTATTAAGGGCGAAGGCGTTGTGGCGATAAGGCCTGAGGACATAGAGGTGAACCCCTCGGAGGAGCTGGACGTTGTCTACGAGGGAACCGTGGAAGATCTGGTGTTCCAGGGACCCCTCATAAGGCTAGATGTGAGGGTGAATGGCAACTCCCTGAAAGTGTTGGTGGGGAGAAAGGAGTTCGGGAGGATGGGAATTGGAGTAGGGAGCAGGATAAGGGTCGGCTGGCGCCTGGAAGACTTGAAGGGGGCGAAGGGCGTAGGGTGAGGCCTGCCGAGCTACCTTTCCTTCTTTTCCTCTTGGCGTTCTTCTATGCGCCCTTTGCCCTCTTGCTCTACTACAGCTTCACCGACAGAGGGGGCTCTTTTACCCTCGAAAATTACGTCGAGATCTTCTTGAATCCCTCATATCTAAACACGATCGCCTACAGCCTACTGATCTCGCTTCTGGTAGTGATTGCAACTCTCTCCATTACCCTTCCAATATCGCTTTACGTAGCGATCTTTGCGAGCAACCTAGAGAGGGCCGTACTTCTCGTGGCCTTTATCACGCCCTTCTGGATCGATTTCTTGATCCGTGCCTGGGCAATGAAGAACGTCCTCTACTCTTTGGGCATAAGGGAGGGCTTCCTGGCAATGATCCTTGGGCTTGTATACGACCTGTTGCCCTATATGTTCCTTCCCACATATCTAGCGCTCTCAAGGGTTCCCCTTAGCATGATAAGCGCAGCAAGGGTGCTGGGGGCAGATTGGTTCACCATCATCACGCAGGTCCTCCTGCCCTATGCGCTGCCCGGCATTTTCGTCGGATCAGTGCTAGTGGGCCTCCTCGCCTTCGCGGAGTTCATTATACCGTCGCTCCTGGGCGGCACCAGCGGGCTAACTGTCGGGGCACTGGTCTACACGCTCATACTCAAAGGGGACCAGTGGGGGGTGGGGGCTGCCATATCTTTGCTCGTGACGGGCATCACTTTACTGATAGTCCTCTCGCTCAGTTGGAGGTTCAGGGGCGCATCGTCATGAAGAGAGCGCTACAGATATACTCGTTCCTCGCTATGATAGTCATTTATGTTCCCGTTGCGCTCATGGTGCTCAACAGCTTCAATGAGAATCCTTACATGGACCGCTTCTCCGGCCCTTCCTTGAGATGGTTCGAAACGCTCCTTGGGGATGAGGAGGCTAAAGTTGGATACGTAAATAGCTTCACCGTTGCCGTCGTCAGTAGCATTCTGAGCGTCTTGCTCGCCTTTGCGGCTGCCTCGTCGCTGAGCGGCAGAAGGGTGAGCCTCATAGACGCCTTGGCCTACCCGCCTATAGTGATTCCGGAGATAGCAGAGGCTGTGGCCCTCTTCATGTTCTTCCAAGTGCTCGGCGCGGAGCTGGGCTGGCTCACCGTCGTCATAGGTCACACGGCTTTCAACGTGGCCTTTGCATATCTGACTCTGAGAACGACGGGCACTAGGTTCGAGGCCCTCGAGAACGCGGCAAGAACGCTGGGAGCTTCTCGTCTGCAGGTTTTCAAAGACATCGTTCTGCCCCTTGCTCTACCGAGCATTGTCGTGGCTATGGCCATAACTTTCCTGCTCAGCTTCACCAATTTCATGAAGACCCTGTTCACCACAGGGCCAGGGTTCTACACCCTGCCGCTCCTCATATGGAACAGGGCTAGAAGGCCGGGCGTGGAGGAGTTCTCCTACCCTAACGCTCTCAACGCCCTTTTCACTCCTCTCGTGCTGATCACCCTCTCTATAGCTGTAACCTACACTCTCTATGTCTTAACGAGGCAGAAAAGAGAGTAGTCCCGCCGGGGGGATTCGAACCCCCGACCCCCCGGTGACTGCGGGGGGTGCGCGATGGAGCAGGTAGCCCGTCCCACTACAGCCGGGCGCTCTACCGCTGAGCTACGGCGGGTGCCCCTGATGCGGGAAGTCCTCAGGGTTATTAGTCTTTTGCCCCTAGAACTCTGTCGAGCTCTACCACGAGCCCTGCGTATGTGATAACTAACTTCCGGAGCTCTTCTATTGGCACATGCTCGTTGGGGCCATGGATGTTATAGGCCTGGGGACCATAAGAGAGGGCCTTGCTGCCCCTCGTGGTGTAGTACCACATGTCGAGGCCTCCCGAGCAGATCCTTGGCTCTTCGAGCTCTATCCCCGCGCCGCGGGCGGCCCTCTTTAGCGCCTCATACAGCTCTCCCGGCTCGCTTATTGCTGGCTCTACAGTAGACTCGGCATGGATCTCGTACTCAACGCCCAGTTGTAGCGAGGCCCAGGAAACCATGGCCTTGAGCTCCTCGAGGGCGCTCTTCACGCTCTCTTCTGGAATCAGCCTCCTATCTATGGTGAAGAAGAACTCGCCAGGCACTTGGTTCGTCTTCCCCCCTCCCGGAACGCCTGCCTCGCCTCCTATCATTGCAGTAGGCATTGCCGCTTCCGGCACGTCTAACTTGTATTTGGAGCGGCGGGATGAATACGTGGAGCTCATGAGCCTGTGGAGCTCTAGCGCAAGCTGAGAGCCGAGAAGGAAGGCGTTCTTACCAAGCCAAGGCCTGCTCCCATGGGCGTTAAGTCCCTTCACCACTACCCTAGTCCACAAGATCCCACGATGACCGTGCCAAGGGTAGGCAAGGCCGCTTGGTTCAGGTAGCATGACATATTCTGGAACCTTCTCCATGCTCTCTACGAGATAGCCTGTGCCGCACTGTCCTCCTATCTCTTCGTCTGGCACAAAGGCTGCCTCTATGGTTAGTTTAGGCTCATAGCCGAGGAGGGACAGCAACTTTAGGGCACCTACTGTTATGGCTACTCCTCCTTTCATGTCGGAAGCGCCCCTTCCGTAGACTTTGCCGTCCTTCACGACGGGCTTGAAAGGCTCCGTAACCGTCCAACCGGAGCCTCCCGGCACGACGTCATAGTGACCGTTGAAGTGAAGCCTCTTCCCTCCGGAGCCCCTCTTTGCGAACACTATGAACCTAGGGTTGTTGCTAGCCCCGCGGCACCTTGAACCCTGGTAGCCTGCTGGGACCTTGATCACCTCAGTTTCCATCTTCAGCGCAGAGAGCTCCTTTGCCAAGATCTCCGCCGCTTCCTCGTAGTGGTCTCCTGCGGGGGCTACTGTAGGCACTGAGATGAGCCTAGTGAGGAGGTCCACCGTGTAGTTCAGGGCTTCCTCTACGGCGTTATCTTTGAACACTCTGATCGCCGCCTCTCTAGAACGTGCTGAACTTATTATAGCGCTTTTCAAACAATTCATGGATCTGGGATGTGCATAAGGGTATTGATGGCTGGCACCGGCTCAGCGCTCAACCCGGCAAGGGGACAGGTCTCAGTGCTTATCGACGCGGGCGGCGAGATCTTAGTCGTAGATGTGGGCTGTGCCTCTCCTAACGTTATAGCGAGGGCGGGCTACAGTTTAGACGACATATCTCAGTTCTTCATAACCCACAGTCATTACGACCACGTATGCGGCATGCCCATGGTGTCCTTCGTGAGGTCCTTTGCCTCTCGACGAATGATGAGAGTAATAACTGTACCATCTGCTGCGCAGGAGCTAGAGCGCATACTCTCTGCCACTGCAGGAGCCTGGAGGGTGGACTACGTAGTGAGGACAGTTAGGGCGGGGGAAGAGCTGAGGAAGGGGGAGCTAAAGATGAGGGTTCTAGAAGCGCTCCACACCGTAGAGGCGTCAGGTCTGTTAGTAGAGTATGGAGGCATAAGGGTTTTGGTGAGCGGAGACACGAGGCCTACGGATTCCTTCAGAGCCCTGGCAGCAGGGGCGCAGTTGGCCATCCATGAAGCAACGGTGCCGAGCAACATGCCAGCGGAGGCCCTCAGGACCGGCCACAGTACGGTGAGCGAGGCGCTCCAGCAAACGTTAGGGGCTTCCATTAGGGCTCTCTATCACATCTCCCCAGACAGCGAGGAGGAAGCCGCCAGAGTGAGCGGTACAGGCGGGGTCATAGTGCCCAAGGACGGGGAGATCATAAAAATATGTTGAAACCTACTTCGTTCCCCAGGGACGAGGGTCCCTGGGGCCATTACTATTCCAGTATCCTCTTGAACTCCCCCCTCTTCACTCTCTTTGCCCCTAACGCTGAGACTATGTACTCGAAAGCCACATCCGGCCTGGTGTGAGTTCCACAAGTGTAAGCGTCTACGGTTGCAAACCTGTACTCAGGCCAGGTGTGGATTGCTATGTGACTCTCTAACACTATCCCCACTATGCTCACACCCTCTCCTATTTTCCAACTCTTCACGTCCAGAAGTGTCATATTGCCCCTTCTGGCTGCCTCCTCTACCACCTCCTTGAGCTTCTGCTCGTTTCCAAGGATCTCTACGTCGCACTCGTGGAGGTCTCCATAGACGTGGTAGCCATAGACTTTTGGCCTCCTCTCCACTATCCTGATCATTTCCGTCACCTCTCGCTCAAATATACCCCCCACAGATATAAGCTTTCCCCCGGGAAAGAGTTGAGCGTTCGGGAACTCATAGATCGAGTCTATGCAAGGTTGGAGTTCATGGAGAGTCAGCTCATATCCTCCTACAAAGGGAGCGAGGGCGGCCTCTACGCCATTTTGGACAGCCTGAACCAAGTTTACGATTTGTTGGCAGTCTTGAGAAGGAGAGCAGAGGAGGAGTGTTCCTGTAGGGGGGAGAAACTTTGAAGAGGGCCCTGAGATCCAGCGAGGCTCTCGCTGCAAGCTACCTCGAGCTGCAGGGATTCAAGGTGGTAGAAGTGCATAAGAAGGTCGTCATAGGGGGAGTGGAAGTTTCCGACGTTGACATAGTCGCGGAAAAGGACGGCTCTCTCTACGCTGTGGAGGTTAAGGCAGGTAACGTGGACGTGGAGGCCGTGAGACAAGCTTACGTCAACGCGAAACTCCTCGGCATGAGACCCCTCGTTGTGGGTAGGGGCCTGGCTGATGAAAGGGCAAGCGCGGTGGCAGAGCAGCTAGGAGTAGAGCTAAACATATTCCCCGACGTCATAGCTGTCTCTGTTAACGAGCTCCGGGACGCGGTGTATGAAGCAGTCTACTCGGCCATGAGCGAGATATTCTACCATCTCTCCTCCTGCGATAACCTGAGCGCTGAGGACATGGAACAGCTGAAGTTCATTGCTCACTCGTCCTCCCTGTTGGATGCGGCTGAGAGAGCGGGAGTTAGTGAGAGGGAGATGGCTCAGATGATTGCGAGGCTCTCAGAAAAAGGGGTGCTGCCCAAGGGCTCTTCGTGGCGCGTTGCCGTGCTTATGTCCCGCGCTCTCCTCTCTAGCTGTAGCTGTAAGAGAGCCTAAGCGGGTATCAACCTATGGTAGTAGCTTTCCTTCCTCCTCGCACAACAGTCGCCGAGGTCCGACATGCTCAACAGCTCTCTCTCGAGAGGCGTAGGCAAGAGATAGATCTCTTCGGAGTCCCTCCCTTTGCCCTTGAATATCTTAGCAATAGCCTCAATCACGCTCATTCTCTCTTACCCCATCTTATAGTATTTCAGAAGTTTTTAAGTGTTAACCTTATTTCTAATAAGTAAAGGAAAACAGACATAGAGTAAAGGGATCTAAAAAGCATAACGGAAAACAAGTAACGATTAGGTTTACTTATTAACATGGATTCATGTTACTATATATTAATCTCGAGAGGGTAGTCCAGAGGGAGAAGGCTTGGAGAGGAAGCTGGAGCTCACAAAGGAGGCCTGGAAGACCTGTACCGACAAGCCTTCTGTGAAGCTCATGATGACCATAGAAGAGGCCGCCAGCGGCGACGTCATACTCATAGTTGGCGAGGAGGACTTTGCGCCCTCTATGATGGTGGAGAGACTTCTTGCCAGGTGGAACGTGAAGGTCCTAGACTACGAGAGCGACGGCTACACGTACAGGTTCACTCTTCAGAAGCTGTAGGTGGGAGCTTGGGCTGTAGCAAGTGGAGGGATGACTTTCCTGAGATCTTTGAGAGGAACGTAGCCTTCTTGGACAGTGCGGCGAGCACCCTGAAACCCGTTCAAGTTTTGGATGCAATGAAAGACTTCACCTTGCGCAGCTATGCCAACGTTCACAGAGGAGTATACAAGATCAGCCTCGAGGCTTCGAGGGCTTACGAAGAGGCCCATGAGATTGTGGCGAAGTTCATCTCTGCAAGCTCTTGGGAGGAAGTCGTCTTTACAAAGAATACCACAGAGGCCATTCAGCTAGTCGCAATGCTCTTGCTCTCTAACGGCTACATTAAGAAGGGAGACGAAATAATAGCTAGCAAGGCAGAACATCACAGCAACTTGCTCCCCTGGGCGAGGGTGGCAGAGGCAGCAGGGGCGGAGCTGAAGCTTGTGCCCGTCAACAGGGAGGGAGTGCCAAGGTGGGAGCTGTTAGGCGAGGTGATCAGCAAGAGGACAAAGGTCGTAGCCATAGCTCATGCGTCTAACGTTACAGGCTACATAAGCGATGTTAGGAAAGTCGCTGAGATAGCCCACGAGCAGGGAGCTCTTGTAGTGGTCGATGGAGCCCAGTCAGTGCCGCACATAAGAACGGACGTGAGAGAGCTCGGCATTGACTTTCTTGCGTTTAGCGGTCACAAGATGCTAGGACCGAGCGGCATAGGAGTCCTCTGGGGCAGAGGGGAGCTGCTGGACAGGCTGGAGCCCTTCCTAGGCGGAGGGGGGACAGTGAGCAGGGTGAGCTGGGAGAACGGCAAGGTTAAAGTGGGTTGGAGCAAGAGCCCCTGGAAGTTCGAGGCGGGCACGCCTCCCATAATGGAGGCAGTAGGGCTAACGGAAGCCATAAGGTACCTCTGGAGAGTGGGGATGGGTTGGATAGAGGAGCACGAGCGTGAGCTCACTAGCTATACAGTGAAGAAGCTCTCGGAGGTGGAAGGGCTGAGGTTCATAGGCCCGAGGGACTTGAGCAGGAAGCTGGGCATAGTAGCGTTCAACGTAGGCAAGGTAGATCCCAGCATGGTTGGGCTCTGGCTAGATCAATATGGAGTTGCGGTCAGAACTGGACTTCACTGTGCCCACATTCTTCACGACGAGTTGGGAGAGAGTCATGGCAGCGTGAGGGCCAGCTTCTATCTCTACACATGCAAAGAAGACGTGGACAGGCTCGTCCTGGCCCTACATGAGCTAACGAGAGGTCCTACAGCCGCCACCTCTTCACCCATCTGACGAAAACGTCCTCAGTCATCCCCCGAGAGGAGAGATGGTGGACTTTATTATTTCCTCTGGATCTTCGCTAAATACGCTTGAGGAGTGAGCAGCTCCCTCAGCTCTTCCGGCCTCTCCATTGATATGACGAAGAGCCACCCCTCCCCGTATGGATCTCTGTTGAGGAGCTCTGGCTCACCCATCAGCCTCTCGTTAACGGCCATTATCGTGCCAGAAACCGGCGCGTACACCTCTGCCGTTGCCTTAATTGATTCTAACGTTATCACCGGCTCCTTCCGGGAGACCCTCTTCCCGACCTTCGGCAAGTCTACCCCTACCACATCTTTCAACATCCTTTGTGCATAGTCTGTGATACCCACCACTGCCCTGTTGCTCTCTACCCTGACCCACTCGTCACTCTCTGTGTAGAGGAGTTCCTCTAGCACGTATGTCTTGAAGGTCCTAAGAGCGATTTCTATTTTCCCCATGCTTCATCCTAGCGTGAAAGAGCAGGGGGAGCTAATTTAACTTCGTAACCCCTCCAAGTACTTCAGACCGCTTCCGGTGAGGACTATTGCTACCTGCTCTCCCTTCAGCTCTTCCCTGAGAACCTTGTAGGCAGACCAGGCCACAGCAGAGGAGGGTTCTACGAGGAACCCCATGTCAAGGAGCTCTCCCAGGGACTCCTTTATCGACTCGTCCCCTACCTTGACCACTGCTCCGCCTCCCTCCACTATAGCCTTTGCCAGCTCTGCAGCTCTGGGCGGTTTCCCTATCACGAGGGCATCTGCTAACCTGGAGGACTCCCCTCCTACCGAGTACGCCTTGCTCACGTAAGATGATAGGGAGGCCTTCTCTGCAGCCTGAGCTGCGATTAGCTTGACCTCTACCCCTCTCCCCCTCAGTCCTCTGTATGCTCCTAGGAGGAGGCTCCCGCTGGAGACTGGCGCAATGACGGTGAGCCTCCTCGACATCTCTGACAGCTCCTCTCCTAGGCCTTTCATCCCCTCCAGGAAGAGGGGGCTCGTGGGATGGGAGATATAGAAGCATTCTTTCGAAAAGGAGACGGCGACCTCATGCGCTCTATCTCTGTTTTCTACGGTAAGAAGCTTAGCGCCCAGAGAGGAGATGAGGGAGAGCTTTGCCCTGTGAGCATTCCGAGGCACCACCACTATCGCTTCTAACTTCAGCCTCCTCGCGTAAAGGGCCGCTGATATGGCCGCGTTGCCGCTAGAGTCTATTACGGTGCACCTATATCCCAGGCGCTTGGCGATCTGGAGGCTGTAGGAGATGCCCCTGTCCTTAAAGCTACCGGAAGGGTTAAGGTGCTCGAGCTTGAACGCTACGTCGCCCTCAAAGACGACTGGCGTTCTGCCCTCGCCGAGCTCTCTTCGCGCCTCGGGGAGAACTCCCTCTACCTCAAGAGGGCCCCTGCAGGCAGGACAGAAGGGGAAATACGACTGCTCCTCTCCCCTGAAGCCGCACGAGGGGCAATAGAGGCGCCAGCTCAAGCCCACTCCCTCGCTAAGCTAAATCTATAAGCATAATCTGGCGAAGAGAGGACGGGCCCGTAGCTCAGCCAGGATCAGAGCGTCGGCCTGCGGAGCCGAAGGTCCCGGGTTCAAATCCCGGCGGGCCCGCTAAAAGCGCGATCTTCGCCGCATCCTCTAGAGCTTCCATTGCATCAAGGGCATCGTAGGGGTCCTCGCCTATCGTCACAGCTCCGTGTCTTGCTAGGACTACGGCGTTGCAACCAGAGGAGAGGCCCTCCGCAGCTGCCACCGCCAGTTCGAGGCTGCCGGGGGGATAGGGGGGCACCAAGTTCACGCACTTTACCTTTAATTTTGCCTCCATGAGCATATCTACCTCCCCTCTCATGCCCCTCTCGACCAGAGCAAGGAGGTGCGGAGGATGAGCATGCACAACAGCCTTAGCCCTCGGGACCCTCTTGTATATCTCGAGGTGCAGCTTATACTCAGAGCTTGGCCTCCCCTCCAATATCCTGCCCGACAAGTCCAGCACGGCTATGTCCTCCGCCTTCAGGGAGTGTTTTGGGAGCTGTGAAGGAGTTATGAGCACAAGCCCCCCTGAGAGCACGCTGGCATTACCGCCCTTTATCTGGATCAGGCCGCGTTGATAAAGAAGCCTCATGACGTCTGCTAGAGCTTCTCTCATCTATCGCTCTCTCCTATGACGTAGTAGTATACAGTGCTCTGCCAACCGCTCCTGTTCCCTGCCGTCTTTACAGGCTTCCAGCCAGGCACCTGGAAGTCGAGGGTAACGACCCTTGTGCCTGGTGCCAAATCTCTTGACAACTTTGGCTTCAAGGCATCGTTCACGCTGCCGAGGAGGTACATGTAAACCACTGTGGCCTCCTTCAGCGGCACCTCGAAGAAGTCCCCATGAATTGCCACAAACCTGCTCTCAACCCCTTCCGCCTTGGCCCTCTTTACGGCCTCCTCCAGCAGGTCCCGACGAACCTCCACGCAAACGCCTTTCTTGACAGGGAACCTCTTTAGGATCTCGATGACAACTCTCCCATCCCCACAACCCAAGTCGTAGAAGACGTCGTCTTCTTTTAGGTCCAGAACCTTAAGCACCATGTCTAGCGCTTCCTTTCTCGTCGGCACGAAAGGCACCATAGGGCCGCCGACTCCCGTCAAGGCGAGCCACCCCAGCCAGGACTCGACCTCATCAACGTTCCCCATGTGGGGGTTCCCCTGTGCTCTTAAATCTAAGAGGTAATAATCCTTCCATGACGTACCTATTTGGTGTAGAGCCTTGAAGCCTGTCTACTCCCCGCAGGCCCCCAAGCCCATAGGACCATACAGTCAAGGGATCGTTGTGGGCTGTTTCTTGTTCGTCTCCGGTCAGATACCCCTCGATCCCGCAACGGGAGGCATGGTGGAAGGCCGATTCGCGGAGAAAGCTAGGAGGGCTTTGGAGAACGTGAAAGCAGTAGTGGAGGCCGCCGGGGGCTCCTTGGACAAGGTGGTGAAGGTAACCGTATATCTGAAGGACATCAAGCTGTTTGGGGAGTTCAACGAGGTGTACTCGGAGTACTTCTCTAAGAACCCTCCTGCTAGAGCAGTAGTAGAAGTCTCCAACCTCCCGAGAGGGGCGGATGTGGAAGTAGAGGCTATAGCCTACCTCTGTGAGGAGAAATGAGATCAGAGTTCTCTCAGCTGTGGCAAAAAGTGGTGGTAGAGAGCGAGAGGGCGAGGGAGGTCGTTAGCAAGCACGCGCACGTAACTCCCCTCAACCCGAGCTCTACGCTCTCTCGCATAGCTGGAGGGAAAGTCTTCCTCAAATACGAGAACTTGCAGAAGACAGGAAGTTTCAAGGTAAGAGGAGCTCTATACAAAGTGAGTCAACAGATCGGTAGGGTAAAGGGCGTGGTGGCAGCCTCAGCAGGCAATCACGCCCAGGGGGTGGCATATGCTTCCTCCGCTTTTGGCCTGAGATCAGTTATCGTCATGCCGGAGACGGCCAGCATTTCGAAGATAGAGGCTACGAAGAGTTACGGGGCTGAGGTGGTCCTCCATGGAAGAGTCTTCGACGAGGCAATGCTCAAGGCACTAGAGATCGCAAAGGAGAGGGGATACGAGTTCGTTCCTGCCTTCGACGACGTGAGCGTTATAGCAGGCCAAGGGACCGTGGGCTGGGAGCTGTTAGAGCAGGCAGATCTGGACTTAGTTGTCGTGCCAGTGGGAGGGGGAGGCCTCATAGCGGGGATTGCTGCAGTAATGAAGCGCTTCAAGCCGAGCGTAAAGGTGATCGGGGTAGAGGCGGAGGCAGCCCCGAAGATGACGGCCTCCCTCAAGGCCGGCAGGCCCGTCAGCATCGATCCGAAGCCTTCTGTTGCAGACGGTCTCCTGACGAAGAGGCCAGGCGAGCTAACCTTTGCCATCGCATCTGAGCTAGTGGACGAGATGGTTACGGTAGACGAGGAGGAGATATCTCAAGCCATCTATTTCCTCCTGGAGAGGAAAAAGGCGCTCACAGAGGGCGCAGGCGCCGTAGGAGTGGCAGCCCTCCTTGCGGGTAAGCTGAAGCTGGAGGGGAAGAGGTCAGCGATAGTACTCAGCGGGGGGAACATAGATCTCACGGTGCTCAACAAAATATTGATCAGGGGGCTCTCGAGGGCGGGCAAGATAGTGAGGCTCGTAGGACAGGTGCCAGACTACTCTGGACAGCTCAAGAGGGTCCTGGACATAGTGGCAAGCAAGAGGGCTAACGTGCTCGACGTACTCCACGATAGGGTCGACCTGTCTCTTCCTCCCTGGCACGCTAAGGTAGTTCTCCTCTTGGAGGTCCCATCTGTTGCAGTAGCAGAGGAGATAGTTAGAGAGCTAGAGAAGGACGGTTACTCCTTCTCTCTGGAGAGGGGCCCGCGAGAGTGAGACCCATCTGCATCTTCGGCATGGGCTCCATTGGCGGCCTAATTGGCCTCTTCCTTGCGAGAGCAGGGCTGTCAGTTTTTGGAGTAGTGCGGAGGGAGGAGCAGGCAGAGAGGTTGAGCCGGGAGGGCATGAAAGTCTCTGGACTGCTGGAGGGCAGCTATGAGCTCCAGGCAGATACCAGGCCCCCTCCAGAGGGCTGCGCATACTCCCTGATTACCACCAAGGCCTACGACGCGCCCCTTGCCATAGCTTCAGCGGCCCCAGTCTCGAGCACGCTAGTGACGTTCTCGAACGGTCTCCTAGCCTTCGAGAGGGCGCTGGAGGTGAAGAGAGCTACTGTGGGAGGGATCGTAGAATATGGGGTCGTCAGAAGAGGGGACAACCATGTGGAGGTGAGAGGGGTAGGGAGATTGCTCTTGGGAAGAGCGAGGAGTTCGACCGTAGACCCTGCACCATTTGCAGAAGTCCTGAGGAGGGGAGGGGCAATCGTA
This sequence comes from Acidilobaceae archaeon, assembly GCA_025058835.1. Lineage (GTDB taxonomy): Archaea > Thermoproteota > Thermoprotei_A > Sulfolobales > Acidilobaceae > DSZV01. The sequence continues at coordinate 347,018 of JANXEI010000001.1, read as the reverse complement.
GAGGTGGTGGACCGAATAGAGAGCTGGCTTTGGCTCAAGCTGGCTGCGAACGCGATCATTAATCCCATCACGGCACTTGTGAGCTCAGAGAACTACGTGGTGCTGGAACCTATGCTCAGACCTCTTGTGGAATGCGTCGCAGAAGAGGTAAGAATGGTAGCACAGGCCTCCGGAGTAGAGTTACCCGAAGATCCCGTGGAGTACACGCTTAGAATAGCCGAGAGGACGAGGAATAATAGGTCATCGATGCTCCAGGACCTCGAGAGCGGGAGGAGGACAGAGATAGAAGAGATAAACGGCTACGTAGTACAGGTAGCCTCCAGGCTTGGCGTAGAGGCCAGGTGTAACAGAACGCTCCTTATGCTCCTGAAGGCCGTAGAGTATTATAAAGCCTCACGTCGCCGCTCCGGGGGCAGTTGAAGTGAAGGTGAGGGCTAAGGACATTTTGGGAATGAAAGGTTCCAGGAAGATAGTTATGATAACGGCCTACGATTACCCCACGGCCAAGATTGCGGATTCTGCAGGCGTTGATGCCATACTCGTAGGGGATAGCCTAGCCATGGTCATGATGGGGATGCCATCTACGCACGGCGTTACGCTCAGACAAATGTTATGGCACACCGAAGCTGTGGCTAGGGCTAGGCCGAGGGCTCTCGTTGTGGGAGATATGCCTTTCGGGAGCTATGAGACGAGCGAAAGCGATGCCGTGAGGTCTGCCATCGCTTTCGTGAGGAGCGGAGCAGAGGCAGTGAAGCTCGAGGGCGGGAGCGAGTATGCGGACAGGATCAGGGCCATAGCGAAGGTAGGCGTGCCCGTCATGGCCCACATAGGGCTCAACCCGCAGCGGTACCTGAAACTTGGAGGATACAAGATGAGGGGGAACACTGCGGAGGAGGCGAGGCAGCTTCTCAAAGACGCGGAAGCAGTTCAGGAGGCAGGAGCCTTCGCTGTAGTAATAGAGTTCACTAATCCAGAAGTAGCGGCTACTATCACAAAGAAGCTTCAGATACCGACTATATGTATAGGCAGCGGCCGCGAGTGCGACGGACAGGTGTTGGTCATCCATGACGTCCTCGGACTCTCAGAGAACGTTCCTCCCTTCGCAAAGAAGTACGTAGATCTCATGAGCATCGCAAGGGAAGCCGTGGAGAGGTATGCAAGAGAGGTAAGAGAGGGACTCTTTCCCTAAAACATTTTAGAACGGGCGGGCGAGAGCAGAAAGAGAAGAGTTGGGGGGCATTCACGGCTGCACGGTATACTATAATCCTCTCTTGGCCGAGATCGACCTACCCCTGGTCTTCGAGTGCACAGGCGACAAGGAGGTCCTCCAGCCGCAAGATGCGGTTGGAGTTGCCTTTGAAGCAAAGGGAGTGTTAGAGGAGCTGCTCGACATGAAGGCGGAGGCCTACCTCGCTCACTGGGAGTACAGCGGGGAGCGCTTCAACCTCTATGCCTTCGAACTACGCTCGCTCGGCATGCAAGTAGGTCAGCTAAGGGTGGTGGAGAGCGGCGACGTCATGATAAACGTATCTGGCGTGCTCTTTTCTTCATCGAAGGACCACATCTCCCGGAGCGCCTGGGAAGAGCTTGTGGAAGGAGGGAGAGTAAGCACGGGATACAACATGGGCATAACTTATCTCAAGAGCTCTGGGACCACGTGGCCGGCAGGGCAAAGGGCTGCGAAGAGGTTCGTGATCTATGCAGCCGAGGGGGTCCAGCAGGTGGACGGATCTAGATGGTCTCTAAAGGTGAGGGGGCTAGTGGAGAGGGAGCTCTCCCTAAGCCTCGAGGAGGTGAGCAGGAGATCTTCCACGTTTAGGGACAGGGACTTCCACTGCGTTACAGGGTGGAGCGTCAAGGGGAACTCATGGCAGGGGGTGAGACTTGTCGACTTGGCAGAGAGCTCCAAGGTCAGCAGCGAGGCTAGGTGGGTCATAGCAAAAAGCGTAAAGGGATACTCCACTGTCCTCCCCCTCGAGGACGCTCTGAACGAGAACACCATTGTGGCTGTGGGACTAAACGGCTCGCCCCTGAGCACCGAGGGAGGGTTCCCCGCAAGGCTTGTTGTGCCTCACCTATATGGCTGGAAGTCTGCCAAATGGCTCTCAGAGCTCATATTTGTGAAAGACTACGTCGACGGATATTGGGAAGCCCTAGCATATCACGAGAGAGGGTTGGCGGAGGCAGAGGAGAGGTTCAAGATCAGGAACCCGCTGGTGGCAGAGTCGGGGCTAGGGAACAAGTCTCCTCCCAAGAGGCCCTCTAACTTTTAAGGGCAGAGGAGTTGTTGTTACTGTGGTTCCTCGTGAGCACAGAGGAGGGCTTGTTAGTCAGGAAGATAAGGGAGGGCACCGTAATAGACCACATCAGTGCTGGTAAGGGCTTCCAGGTCGTGAGGCTGTTAGGCCTCGAAGGCTCTGGATACACCATGGCCGTCGTTAGCAATGTGGAGAGCAAGAAGCTTGGGAAGAAGGACATAGTGAAAGTGGAAGGACTCTTCCTGACAAGCGAGCAGATAAACCTCGTGAGCCTAGTGGCTCCTAACGCTACGCTTAATATAATCAGGGAGGGGAACGTGGTCCTGAAGCAGAAGGTAAGGCCCCCAGAGGTGGTGGAGAAGATACTGCCCTGTCCGAACTCCTCTTGCATAACGAGGAAAAAGGGGGAGTATGTGCTCTCGAGAATGACTTTAGTCTCCTCTAGCCCCCTGCTCTACAAATGCGCATACTGCGGTACCTATGTAGGGGAGGGGGACATTGCAAAGACCCTCCTATAGGGGCCTCTGCGTGGACTTGCTCTGGCACCCTTCAGGCTGGATAAGAAGTTCCTGCCTCAGCCTGCCCGACGGGGAAGTAGGGGAGAAAAGAGAAGCGTATGTGGACCTGAGGGGCATGAGCTCGGTGGCATTGCCAGGCATAATTGACATGCACGTCCACCTACGGGGACTTCAGCTCTCATACAAGGAGGACGAGACCTCTGGCACCCTCGCAGCGCTGGCAGGCTGCGTGACTGGCGTTGTAGATATGCCGAACACGAGGCCTCACATAAGGAACGCCAGGACGCTCAGGGAGAAGCTCGAGGCTCTAAGGAGGGGAGCTAAGGTCGACTACGGGATCTATGCAGGGGTGCCAGAGTCCGTAGAGGAGGCGAGGATTATGGCTGCCATGCCGATAGCAGGGTTCAAGATATACCCTGAGGACATGGAAAGGGAAGAAGTTCTGTGCGAAACGTTCAAGGCAGCAGAGGAAAGAGGGCTCCTGATCATAGTTCATTCTGAGCACCCTGAGATGATAAGGGTGCCCGACTATGGCTACGACAGAGATCTCTTCAGAAATTGTCCAGCAGAGATGATGGGAGTGGAGGAGATCAGGAGGCTCACCAGGAGATGCGCAGCCTCTCCGAAAGTACACATAACTCACGTCTCATGCCCAAGGACAGTCCTAATGGCAAAGAGCTACGGCTACACTGTGGACGTAACTCCCCACCACCTGATATGGCACAAGCACAACTTCAAGTCCCTCTGCAACCCCTTCTGCGAGTCAAAGGTCAACCCTCCACTGCGAGGAGTAGCTGAGAGTTGGGGGCTCTGGCAGATGATCTTTGACGGGGTCGTAGATGCTGTAGCCAGCGACCATGCTCCTCATGCGCCTTATGAGAAGTCGTGGCTCCCCCCTGAACAGTGCTCCCCGGGCTTCTCAAGCCTGGAGAGCTGGCCCGGTGCCCTCCTGCTCATTTTCGAGAGGCTAGGGCTAAGGGACCTTTACGTGGAGATGACCTCCCTGAGAGTAGCAAAGGTACTTGGGATCAAGAGGAGCCTGAGCCTTAGCGTTTTTTCGCTAGAGCCAGAGATCTCGCCTGGGAGCCTGAGGTCGAAGGGGAAGATAACTCCTTACTTGGGAGTTAGGAGGGCGAGGTGTCTCGCAACTGTTATAAGAGGTAAACTAATAAGCGATGAGCAGGAGAGTACTGGGGTGAACATGTTTGAGAACAGAGGTTAACGTAGGGGGTCTCGTTCTCAGGACTCCCATAACCAATGCCAGCGGAGTCTTAGAGTGGAGTCCCGAGGCTATTGTGAGGATGGTGGAGGCAGGCGCGGGAGGGGTGGTGCTCAAGACTACTACGAAGGAGTACAGGGCAGGCTATGCTCAGCCTAGAGTGGTGAAGGTGCCAGGCGGATGGCTAGTTGCTGTAGGCCTTGCAAACCCGGGCGCCGATAGGGTGAGGTCAATGATACCGGAGCTGAAGAAGGCTGCTGGCAGGGTTCCTGTCATAGGGAGCGTCGCAGGCACCTCTGTGCAAGAGTTCGTAGAAGTTGCTGGGATGTTGGAGGAGGGAGGCGTTGACGCTCTCGAGCTGAACCTCAGCTGTCCTCACTTCAAAGGAGGCGGACTCGAGATGGGCCAGGACCCGGCAGTCTCCTACGAGGTCGTGAAGAACGTAGCATCGGTAGTGAAGGTGCCGGTGATTGCCAAGCTTGGGCTATCTGACAAGGTGCTAGAGGTGGCCGTGAAATCTCTAGAGGGCGGGGCTAGAGCTCTCGCTCTCATAAACACCATCAGATCTATGAAGATAGACGTTTACCGCAAGAAGCCCCTCCTAGGGAACAAGCACGGAGGCTTGGGTGGGGAGTCCATTCATCCAATAGCAGTAAGGGTAATATATGACGTGTACAAGGAGACTAAGGCAGACATCTTTGGCGTAGGCGGAGTTAAGGACTGGGAAACTGCAGTGGAGCTGATGCTGGCAGGCGCTAAGGCAGTACAGATAGGCTCAGCTCTCATGGACAGGGGAGAGACTGTCATAACAGAGGTTCTGAGGGGTATGGAGAAGTTCCTCTGGGCAGAGGGCTTCGAGGACGTGAGGGAGATCGTAGGGCTAGCGCATAGAGAATAGAGGCGATATAGACACACGGTCTTAAGCCTTCTATAAAGAAAAGAGCTTTTAAGCGTCTCATCTATACACTTCTCATAGGGAAGCCGATCGAACTTCGAGGGTCTATCTAGAACGTTCATTGAAATAATCTCGGGAAACGAGGAGAGACCACAGAGCAGGTATGCAGAGCTTCTGGACTATGTGCAATACCATAACCCGCCATATTTGCAGGTAGAGATGGAAAGGGAGTTGGGGATACCCCAGCCATCCATATCGAGGTTCTTTTCGGTGCTGAGAGAAAGGGCCAGAGTAAGGTTCCGCTTAGATTTCGTTCATCGCCTCATAGGCCTAAGGGTGATAGCTGTAGCATATGAAAGCACTTGGTTGAGAAGCGTTCCAGCCATCGATTGGGCCTCCTCCATAAACCACACGAACCAAGGCACCCTAGTGTTCTATAGGGTGCCAGAGGAGAACGTGCAGGACTTGATGGAGCTGCTGAAGAAGAGTTTGGGGGAGCCATCTGCGTTCCACGTTCTAGACGACCTCGTCCTAAGTAAGCCAAGCATTCAGTACTACTTAGCTGAGAGGTACAGCCAGAACCCCCTCATGGCATTGAAAGAGAACGAGGGCCACCCGCCTGTGGATCCCAGGTTGTTACTGCCCTACGAGGGCGAGACCATGAATCTAGTGAAAGACTATGTGGACTTGTACTTGCTGATGAGGGGCGAAGTAGATGCCGTGGGCGCTCTAGTGGAGACGTGGAGTGCCCTAACTACTCTCAACGTAAGCAGGGCTAAGAGGAAAGTTCTCTACCACCTCAGCCACATAGCAGGGGCTATGAGAGGCTCCAAGGCTATATTATATGATTCGTCATCCAACAGCACGCTGGTGTATGCGTTTGTGGAAGGAGATCGCAGGTGTACCAATGATCTGACAAGGTATTTCTCTACCTACCTATATAGCGTTGCAATGATGAAGGAAAGAGGAGGGCTCCTTATCACCATTTTCTCCATACCTCCGAAATACATTCCAAGCGTCCTATCATTCGTAAAGGATATGTGTGGGGCCTTTCGCGTCAGCTCTCACGTTCTACCCTATGCCGGGATTTTTTTCAGGCAGGTGCTGCCCATCAGGAACTACGACAACAGGTCGAAGAGGTGGGACTTTTGGAACGCCGGCATGTTAGAGATGATGAAGAAGGATGTTCCCAAGTATCAGGCGAATAGTGACCTAGTCGTGGAGATGACTGCTGAGGACTACTTGCAAATGCTTTCAAGCGAGGCATTGAGGGAAATTGATTAGGAAAAAGAGAAGAAGGTCTAGGCGCTTCAGAGAGCTGGGTCCGGGAAGGGAACTCCGGGCTTTGCCTTCGGGCCTCCGCGCACTCCCCTCACCGGATGTGTCCTGCTAAATCTCGACAATTAAAAATATATGATAACTTTATTAGAGACAGCTAATAGTCTACTAATATACTACTGAGGTTACTCAAGGAGCTTTAGTAAGAGAGCCTGTCTCAAGGGAACTCCCAGCCTCGCCTGCTCATAGTAGGAGGCGTAGTGGGTTTGATCGACGCGGGGGTCTATCTCCTCTACCTTAGGGAGCGGGTGCAGGATCTTCAAGTCGCGCTTGGCCTTCTTCTGCAGCAGCTCGAGCGTTACTACATAAGCTCCCTTCACCTTCTCGTATTCTTCCACGTCCGGGAACCTCTCTTTCTGTATCCTGGTCACGTAGAGAGCATCGAGGTCCCCAATAACCTCATCTAGAGAGACCACTTCTTCGTAAGGGAGCCCCCTCTCCCTGGCTTGATCGAGCACTTCCCTCCGTGCTGCCAGCTGCGGCGGAGAGATGAGGCACACCTTCTTCGGCCTGAAGTGCGTGAGGCCCAGGATGAAGCTGGAGGCAGCCCTTCCGTACTTGAGGTCCCCCAAGACGCCTATAGTTAGCCCGTCCACTGTTCCAAACAGAGTCTTCAGGGTGTACAAATCGATCATGGCCTGCGTTGGATGGTGTTGTTTCCCATCGCCTCCGTTTATGACCGGGTTTTCTGCTACCTCCGCTGCGAGCTTAGCTGCGCCATCGTACTTGTGCCTCACAACGATAACGTCCGAGTAGGCATCGAGCATCCTAATCGTGTCCACATAGCTCTCCCCTTTTTCTATGCTCGTTCCCTCCTCGCTCGTGAAGCCTATCGCGTCTCCTCCGAGCCTCTTCATTGCGGTCTCGAAGCTGAGCCTAGTGCGAGTGGAGGGCTCGAAGAATGCAAGGGCCATGACCTTTCCCTGCAAAGGCCTCCCTGAAACTCCTCTCTTTCTGATTATGTCTGCATACTCGAAGAGGCCCTCTAGGTCCTCCCTTCCGAAATCAAGTATGGATAGGACGTCCCTCCCACGCATGTCTCTCAACGGGGACCCCCACTGGTATACTAGGTGAGACTTTAAACTGTTAACATCAGGTGCTAATCGGGTAGAAGTGAAGTACTACATAGAAACGTACGGCTGCTCCCTCTCCGAGTTCGACAGCGCCGTCGCAGAGAGCATGCTTAGTAGAGGGGGACATGTAAGGGTTTCTACGCCTGAGGAGGCGGACTGCTTGTTAGTGAACACGTGTGCAGTAAGGCTTGACACAGAGCAGAGGATTGCGGAGAGGCTTCAAGAGCTGGCGAGTAGGTTCCCCTCGAAAAAGATGGTAGTCATGGGCTGTCTTGCGAAAGCGAGGCCGGGGCTAGTAGCAAGGGTAGCTCCCAAGGCGAGCCTCCTCTCGCCTCAGAACGTCACCAAAGTGCTCGAGGTCGTAGAGAGCGGGCAGAGAGAGGTCCTCCTGGAGGGCTCGAGAGATACCTCCTCCCTCCCCCTCATCTCTCCGAGAGACGCGAATGCTTCGATAATGATCCAGGAGGGCTGTCTCGGCGACTGCAGCTTCTGCATAACGAAGGTGGCGCGAAGGCAAATAAAGAGCTACGCGCCCAGGCAGATAGTGGAGCTGGTGAGGGAACTCGTCTCAAGGGGAGTAGTGGAAATCAGGCTAACAGGCGTGGACGTGGGAGCCTACGGATGGGACCTGGCTAAGAGACCTATGTTACCAGACCTTCTCCGGTCTATTCTGGAGGGAGTAGAGGGGGACTACATGCTAAGAGTGGGGATGATGACCCCAGATCTTGCCCTCGAGATAATAGACGATCTCCTGGAGGCCTACCAGGACGAGAGGGTTTTCAAGTACTTCCACCTGCCGGTACAGAGCGGCGACGACGAAGTCCTGAAGGCCATGAACAGGAAGTACACAGTAGAGGAGTACAAGGAGCTCCACAGAAAGATTAAGTCGAAGTACCCCGATGCCATGATAGCCACAGACATAATCGTGGGACATCCGGGAGAGGATGAGGAGGCCTTCGAGAACACTGTGAAGTTAGTGAGGGAGTTGAGGTTCGAGAAGGTCCACCTTGCCCAATATAGCATAAGGCCCCACACCAGGGCTGCTGCCATGCCCCAGGTGCCAGATGGCGTGAAAAAAGCGAGGAGCAAGCTGCTCAACGCTGTAATAGAGGAGATAGGGCTCTCTGTGATGGGCTCGTACTATGGAAAGAGAGTAGAGGCTCTGGTGACGGAGAGGGGTCATAGGGAGGGCACAGTGACTGCCAGGATGAGGAACTATATTCCAGTAGTAGTGAGCCCACCAGTGCCCTATGGCAGGTGGGTGAGGGTAGAGATAACCGACTACACTTTCTTTGACATAAGAGGTAAAACAAATCTATAGGGAAGTCAGAGAAGTATTACTCTTCCTCTTCCTCCTCTTCCTCCTCCCAGTACTCTTCCTCCTCTTCCTCTTCCCAGTACTCCTCTTCTTCTTCCTCTTCCTCTAGCTCTTCCTCGTCAAACTCCTCTTCGTATTCCTCCTCTTCTTCGAACTTTCTCCTTGCCATCCTCTCTCACTTCACGTTCTCGGAGTTCTGGAGGGAATAAAAACGTTTCTCGCTATATAGATAAGTACTCCTCACTTCCTCCGGGGATCGAATTTGGAGGTACATTCGGTGGCTCTTGCATACGTGACTTTGGTGATGCTCTACGCTGGGATTAGCGACATCAGGACGAGGGAAGTAGACCCGCGCCTATGGCTAGCGGCGAGTATCCCGGGCGCTCCGTTGGCGCTCCTTACGGCCCTCTCTGACTCCCTCACGTATATCCTTTCCATGCTCCTGTCTCTGCTCGTGGTCGCAGTGGCATACGTGCTCTATAGGTTCTGTATTATGGGAGGGGCTGACGTGCTAGCTATGCTCTTCGTTGCTGTTATGTCGCCCGTGGGAACCATTTTCCCCTCTCTCTATCTCGCGGTAATCTACTCTGCTGCTCCCTCCGTTCTGGCCCAGGTTTACTACAACTACCGTTTCTGCCGCTCCCTCAGCCTGGGCTGCATATTTGCGATAAGTCATGAGGTGGAGGTGAAAAGGCTGCTAGAGGACCCAGCCCTGCGCTGGTGGGGGGTAAGCGGGGAGAGCTGCAGAGAGGAAGATCCCCGCGAGATCCTCATGAGAGTTTCGGGAGGAGACCTCGCAGCAAAGGTCAGGGTCTCTCCTGGCCATCCTTACATAGCCTACCTCGCCATAGGCCTCCTCCTCGTTCTGCTCATAGGAGACATGCCCATTCGCTTGGTACTGAAGGCCTTAGGATACTCACATTTCGTGAGCTTACCTTAAATATGGCGTTCTTGTGGAGATACATGACAGGTGAAAGGCGGTGAGGACGTCTCTGGTTGCAGCAGGCCTCGTCCTGCTGCTCCTGGTAGCGATAGGAGGTCTTGCGGCTGCGGCGAAGCCCTGGAAGATGGCCGGAGAGGGGAAGGAGCCGGAGGCTAAGGCTGTGGCAAAGGGCGGCAAGAGGCAGAAGGAGAACGTTAGCATCACGCTGATAGAGATCAAGGGTAAGGTCTCAGCCATCAACGCTACAAGGAGGACCTTTACTGTAGTAGCGCAAGACGGTCAGAGCTATGAACTGAGGCTTCACAGATTTTACGTAAGGGTCAGCGACGGAGTGCTCGTGTTCGGCGGCTGGATATACAGGAACATAGAGGTAGGGGAGGAAGTGTCTGCTGTCATAGCCCAGAGCAAGAGATCTGGTATATACATGGTGCTTTCCATAGCCGTCGACGGCCAGACCTACCAGGTTCCGAGGTTCTTCATGAGGGGATGAGGTCATAACTTCTTTTAACTCTCTTTCCTCCCTTTTTTCTGGGGCTTCCGTGAACAAGATCGAGATAGTTCTCCTCCTCCTGTTCCCCGTGGGGGTCTTCTTCCTCTCCCTTTACTATTACCCGATAGAGCCCTCGGAGAGTGAGCCTCTAGCCTCTAACGAGACAGAGCTCCTAGAGGCTCCAAAATACGTCAAGTCTGTTCTTGTCGTCTCTCGTCTCGAGGAGCCAGTGGTAATGCACGGAAGAGTCGTGGAGGTTAAGGGTTTGAGAAAGGGCAACGTATTGACATTGGAAGATGGGAAAAGAGTGACCGTGTTCTTGCCGCAGAACATTGTGAGGGAGCCTGAGCAGCTGGTAGGGAACAACGTTACTATCTACGGCCCCATAGTGAAGACGAAGAAAGGGGAGGCCGTCCTGGCAAGGGCTCTGATCGTGGACGATGAGAGGCCAGAGCCACAATGCTTTGCCAAGGAAAGGATGAAAAAGAAGTGCGATGACCTGAAGGAAATACGTAGAAGGCCTACTTACCGCTAAAGCACTTCAAGGTAGAGTGGAGGCCTCTGAGGGCAGCACCAAACTCAGGGCTCCTGAGTATTCTGATGAGCTCCAGGATGCCTATTGGCTTCATGTTTTGAGAGGCCTCGCTCACAGCTCTGTCCACGCACTTAGGAGTGGTCTCAGCTGCCTTCATGAGCGTTACGTTGTTGAAGAGGGATATCATGTAGGCGAGGGCTGCAAAGTTACCTATAGCTTTCATAGCCCCTGGCCTCAACAGGGCATTAAAGTTCTCGTCCGTGCTCTCCACGATCGCTTCAAGCAATGCTAGAGTACCAGACTCCCGCAGGGCCTTGGCAAACCTGATCAGGTCAGATATGGCCTCGGCGTTATCTGAGAGCTCTTTGAGGAGCATGGCTACGGCCTTTACGTCTACCTCCTTGAGAGTCTTCTCGACTTCCTCTATATCTTCCTCCTTCAGGTTCTCCGCGAGCGAGAGCAACGATTCCCACTTCTGGGGCATTACTACAGTCACCTCAGAAGAACTTAGTTAGCCAGAACTTCTCAAATGCAAACTTCAGTACCCTTAGAGCCTTACCACCGCCGAGCATGACGCAGTCAGGGAAGGTGCCTTGGTAGATTCTCTTGGTGAAATCACAATATGCCACAGTGCCCATGTATCCCAGGTCCGCTATACAGAGACCTCCTTTGTTGTAGTCGTCGCCCACATAGGAGCCCCTGATGTCATCCACTATGGCCGATGCCACATGCTCTCCCTGGAAGTGGGCGAAGACGCCGCCCATGCCCAGGTTCAGGCTTGGGGCCACCACGTCCCCAATACCATAAACGTTGTCGTAACCCGGTAGCTTGAGACTCTTCTTGTCTACCTTCATGAAGTTGAAAGCCTGCGGGTTGGATAGGCCAGACTCAATGATGGGCTCAGGGGGCAGGTGTGGGGGAACAGCAATAGCCATGTCATACTTAATCTTCTCTCCAGACTTTGTGTACAGAGTGCCGTTCTCGAACTTCTCGACTTGCACTCCGCCCACGAACTCTATGCCGATCTGGTCGAGCATCTTCTTGAAGCCCTCCTGAATCACGGGCCCGAAAGGCTCCATGGGGACCTTCCAGAAGTGAGCCACCTTTACCTTCACGTCAGTAGCGCCCCTCTGGTCCATAAGGTACTTGGTGAGGAACGCTACCTCGAAGGGAGCCGGAGGGCATTTGTAGGGCCAGGAGACCGGAGTGATGAGGATAGTGCCCTTCTTGAAGTTACGGAGGAGCTTCCTGCAGTTCATTGCTCCATCAGTAGTCCAGGGCGTGCAGACGTTAGGGTCATTGCTGGGTATCAGGTCCTCCCGGGGAATGCTGCCCAGGGAAACTACGAGGTAGTCGTAGTTCAGCTTTGTCGTATTCGTTGCAACAAGGTGCTCCTCTGGCTTTATGAGCTTCACCTCGTCCACCAACACCTTGATCCTCTTCTTCTCCAGTATCTTCAGGGGCCTCATGATGTCTCTAGGCTCCCTAATGCCCATTGCCACCCACGGCAGGCTCGGCATAAAGAGGTGGTAGCCTGTCCTGTCTATCATTACGACCTCTCCCTCCTCGGGGTGCAGCTTCTTGGCGACGTTATATGCTGTCACCAGCCCTCCTATTCCTCCTCCCAGGACGACGACTCTCTTCATCCTACCACCTTTTCAGCCTAGAGGGAGTTTGATGGAAACTAATATCTGAGTAATATATATCTTGCGACAGGCTGCTCTTTGAATTTTTCATAACACATCAACGATATATTAATTCTGAAGAGACAGGCAGAGCGGTGCTAGTGATGATAGAGAGGAAGCAGGCGGAGCTCTTGACTCGTTACTGTGGAGAGGTGAGAAAGGGGGACGAGGTCCAGATCCGGGCCTCCATCGAGGCCATGCCTCTTATCAAGGAGATCTACAAGAGCGTGGTGTCCCTTGGCGCGTACCCGAGGCTAGCGATCGAGGACGAGGAGCTTCAGGAGATATTCTACAGGAATGCCCCCGTGGAGTTGCTAGAGTACCTATCTCCCATAGACAAGTTCATCTCTGAGAACGTCAACGTCTCTTTCAGTATAATTTCTTCCACCCACGTGAAGCCTCTCATTAGCATAGACCCGGAGAAGCTAAAGGTGAGGAGCAACGCCCTGAGGCCGCTTACAGAGATATTCATGAGGAGGGATGGGGAGGGAAGTCTGAGGTGGACCGTCACCCTCTACCCCACGAGAGCTCTGGCGCAGGAGGCCAACATGTCCATAATCGACTATCAGGAGTTCGTAGCCCGGGCTCTCAAGCTCCACCTGCCCGATCCGGTAGCTGCCTGGCAAGCTCAAGCTAGGTCCCAGGAGAAGATAGTCGCTCTCCTCTCCAGGGTCTCAGAGCTCAGAGTAAAGGACGAGGACACCGACTTGTTGCTGAGGGTGGACGGGAGGACATGGATAAACGACGAGGGCAAAAGGAACATGCCCGGCGGGGAGGTCTTCACGGGTCCTGTCGAGGAGGCCACTGAGGGACACATCACCTTCACCTACCCTGCCGTGTGGAGGGGCTACGAGGTAGAGGGGGTGAGGCTCCGTTTCTCGAGGGGATCTGTAATAGAGGCCAGAGCGCTCAAGGGCGAAGAGTTCCTAAGGAAGATGCTGGAGGTGGACGAGGGAGCTAGGAGGCTTGGGGAGGCGGCCTTCGGGCTGAACTACGACATAAAGAGGCACACCAAGCAGATACTGTTTGACGAGAAGATAGGGGGCACCATGCACTTGGCCCTAGGAGCTTCCTATCCTAAGACTGGAGGCAAGAACACATCTGCGATACATTGGGACATGATCAAGGACATGACTAAGGCTAGGGTATATGCGGATGGAGAGCTCGTGTACGAGAATGGTAGGTTCATAGAAGAGGTCTTGTAGAGCTATTACCCCCTATTTCTTCTCTCCTCCGGGTGAGGAGTAGAACCCGGACTTCTGAGCTGCCGCGATGAAGAGTCCTAGTCCATCTGATATTGGGGTTCACGCCCGGTATTTCCTTGCCTTCCCCCTTAATCCAGGCCCGGCACTACATTTACCGGTGTCCTCGCGTGGCAGTGGATGCGGAGAGAGAGGCCCTGATCTTTGATGCTTCGGCAGAGGAGAAGCTGGGTTTCGTCTCCTATCTGCTTGCCGCAGCTGCCTCTCTGAGACCAGGCGAGAGGATCCACGCGCTAGATGCTGTTGCAGAAATTGTTGACGAGGCCATTGCTAGGTACAGGAACCCTGCCTACGTTGAGGCACTCGAGGCAATTGGCTACCCGATGGTCGATGCCTTCGAGCTGGTGGAGACCCTGGGTGCCGAGAGCCTAGAGGCTGTCCTCTCTTACGCAGAGAAAGCGCTGAGGGGCGAGCCGGCAGAGCCTCCGGAGGAGGTTAGCATCTATGCTGACCTGTTAGGCTGGACGAAAGAGCCCTCCCAGCTAAGCAACACAGTGCTAGCTAGCGCCATCCTCATATCTTTCGTAGCAAGCTTTAACAGGACCGTAAACGAAGCAATAGAGGCTCAAGACGATTAACAATATTACTCTCTCCCAAGCCGTTCTCTTTGGGATGATGTCCGATGGGCAGTCCGAAGAGTGACGACCCATTGTAGCACTGACCGTCCCTTTATACCTGGAGCTTGCTCTGTTTTCGGGGAGCTACATGGAAGAGAAGCTGTTGGCGGGCGTGCTGAACGAAATATTGAGGCATAAAGTCTCGCTCGACGTAGCCTTCAAGAGGGTCTGCAGCAGCAAGTGCGCCAGAACGTCAGAGGAAAGGGAGAGGCTCTACGAACTCTCGAGAGCTTTCGTGAGCGATTATGTGAAGCTCTTGTGCGCTGCTGGGAAGAGGGTTAGGCCAAAGGTATTGGCGAAGATGTGGCTAGCAGGCTCTTTCGAAGTGCCCCCCGATCCCCATTGTCAGCTCTCCGTCCCACAATGGCTATACGATAAGATGCGAAACATTATGGGGGAAGAGGCCGCAAAGTTGTTCTCTGCCATGAGCAAGAGGATATGGTGGGTTCGCGCCAACACGCTGAAGGCCGGAGAGGAAAGGGTGAGGAGAAAACTAGAGGAGGAGGGAGTGGAGTTAGAGGAGAGCCAGCACTTCCCCTACATGTTTAAGATACTGAGGACGCCGAAGCCTGTGAGAACTCTCAGGAGCGTTAGGGAGTTCCTTGCAATACCGCACGACATTGCTTCCGCAGCAGTTGTCGAGACGCTAAGGCCCTCGCGGGGAGAGAGGATAGTTGACGCATGTGCAGCACCCGGCATAAAAACGTCCCTCATCGTTGCCCTTGCAGAAGGAGACGTGAAGGTGACTGCCGTAGACATAAGCGGGAAGAGGATGAACGTGATGAAGCACCTCATGAAAAAGATGGGCATTCGGGAAGGAGTGATAGAGTATCTAGTAGCGGATGCAAGGAGGGTAAAGCTGGAGAGACATGACAAGGCATTGATAGACGCTCCTTGCAGCAACACCGGCGCTATCTCCAAGGATCCCGGCCTGAGGGTCACTCTGAGGCCTGGCAAGGTAGAGTATTATAGTGGCTTGCAGAGGGAAATAGTAGCTAACATCTCAAAATACGCGGACAAGATAGTTTATGCGACTTGCTCCCTTATGCCCGAGGAGGGAGAGGAGGTGGTCTCCTTTGCCTCTAGGACCTTGAACCTCGAGCCGCTCTGGCCTTCTCTCCCCCTGTGCGGTTCTCCCTATAGGGGATATGACGTGAAGGCCTGTAGGCTATATGCCCACGAGCACGAAAGCGAGGGGTTCTTCATAGCATTATTAGACAAAGTTTGAAGAGGTTTTCTGGGCTCTTCAGCTTCACAAGAGCAACATTATTAGCAGAGCTATGAGGAGGCCGTATATGGCGATTCCCTCTCCTAGGATCACGATCAATAGAAGGATTCCAGAGGCTTCTCTCCTCTCTACTATAGCGCTGGCGACTGCGGCGCCGCCGATGCCCACTGCAAAGCCCGCTCCTAGCCCAGCTACTCCTACTGCTATAGCTGCACCGATTGCCTTGCCCACGGTCTCAGAAGTTTCCTGGGCTATTACAAGGAGCCCGCCTGCAGATACAGATATGAGCAAACCCATGAGTAGCAGCGCTGGTCCCATTATGCCTACGCTCTGCGCCTTCATCCTATCTCGCCAAGAGAGGGAGCGCGGCTGGCTCTTATATTTACTGCGCAAGCCGGTCGAGACAGAGATATAAGGATCTTAGTGTGGTGAGCTAGGGGGTCTGCCTTGAAGTTTCCAAAGAAGATAAGGGCCTATTGCCCAAGGTGCAAGACCCACACAGAGCACTCAGTCTCGATATACAAGCATGGTCAGAGAAGGACGTTGGCAGAGGGACAGAGGAGGTATCTGAGAAAGCAGGAGGGATATGGGAGCAAGAGGAAGCCGGAGCAGAAGAGGCTTGCCAAGGTCAACAAAAGGATAACGCTCAGGATCACCTGCTCCCAGTGCAGCTACAAGCGCCATATTCTCAACCTCAGGCTCAAGAAGGTGGAGCTTGTGGAGGTGAGTAGGTGATGAGCTCTCCAGCCTTCGAGTTCAAGCGCCGAAAGATATTGATACCTCAGCCTCGCAGCAGGTTCCTCCTCGTTACGTGTCCTAACTGTGGCAACTCACAAGTGGTCTTCAGCCATGCTACTTTCCCTGTGCGCTGCCTCTCCTGCGGCACTCAGCTAGTGAGGCCCAAGGGAGGGAAGGCAGAAATACTGGGGAAAGTAGAGAGGATATTTGTCTAGAGCTCTACTGCCACGCTCTTCATAGGCACAGCTATTCCGAGGGCAGAGAGAGCCACGGCCTTCTCTATGCTCAACGCTAAAAGATCCCCCTTTTCGTAGCGCACTCCCTCTAACGTGAGGTCTGAGAGCAGCTTGATCAGAGGATTTCCCGCTGACACAAGCCAGATGCCCGACAAATACATGGAGTACAGCTCCTCCATTTTTCTCGTAAGCTCAATAATGCCGGCGTCAATGCCAGAGTAGTCCTTTGACCTCCTCAACTCGAGGAGGCGGAGACTGCCCACGATTCTGGACGTCTTCGACGTGATCTCGAGGTACTTTGTGCACATCTCCCCCCCTTTCCTACAGTAGACGGAAAGCAGCCTACGGGCTTCTCTAATGTGCTCCGAGTTCAACAATTCTACCAAAGAAAGGCTTTTGCTGAGCTCAGACAACCTTCACTTCCCCCTCGAAGATTTCCACAGCGCCTTTTAGGTATAGGAGTATAGCATGTGCAGCACTCATGCTCAAAGTTTCCCCGCTCCTCATGTGGAGCTCTTGGCCGAGCACTCTGATACCCTCGATGGATATCTTTGCCTTCACCGTGAACTCTCCTCTCCAGGGCGAGAGCGATATGTCGGGAGAGAAGCTGTCCTTGATCTCTGTCACTACCAGCCCGGACTTCCCGTTTATGCTCCCGACTATACGGGCCAGTCGGGAAGGATCTCTCGTTACCTGCTCGTCTATCGGTACCCCCAGCCTTTTCTCTCCTGCTAGGGCCTCGAGATCTTCCGGCCTCTTCACTATTTGAGCTATCCATCCCCTCCATCCAGGGTCTCCCTCCGTGGGCAGGGCCGGAAGCACTCTTCTTCCTCCTCTGGGGAAGAGAAGCCCCATCTCGAGCCCGCTCGCAGATAGGTAACGAGCGATCTCTTCCCTCTCCTCCCTCCCAAGTCTCAGATAGCTCTCCTCTCTGGCGATGAGATGAAATCCCCTGCTCCCGCTGAAGTAGGAGCTCACCTCTGCGCCGAAGTCCCTCTCCAGGATTTTCCTTGCCTTCAAGGCCATCTCAAACCCCCTCTCCAGACACTTGTCCTCCACTATCTCTCCTCCTTCAGTCTTGATGCCCTCGCACCCCTCCAGCTTGTCCACATCTATGTCTACCAGGATCTCGGAGCCTAGCCACCCCTTCTCCTCCATGCTCTTGGCTTCGGGGAGATGATACAGCCCAACAGAGTAGTAAGCATGCTTGGGAGGCTCTTGGACGAGGTACCTGAAGAGGTCCTCCTCCGATGAAAAGTGTATGTGCCTCATATAGCTTTCGGCATCGAGAGGCTGGAAAGCAAATTCCCTTCTCGCCAGCTCTGTGGGCACTTTGACGCGATGAGTCTCATAATAGGAGCTGAAGAGGGCGCGAAGGGCCCGTCGGTCCCACCTCTCTACCTCAAAGCTACTCGGCCCTTGGCGATACATACAGAGTCAGCCTTCCGCCGCCGGCATGTTCTAAGTCTATCCTGACGGGCGCGTCCTCTGCGTACCTCAAAGTTACGGTGTCAGCATAGCGGGATGCCGGGATGAGATATGTGAAGTACTCCGTAGAGTACTTTGACCTATCGCTGCTCTCCACGTCTAGCTCCAGGAGAACATGGGAACCCGAGACCAGCTCCACCTCTGCCCTCTTCACCAAGTCCCCCTCTCCCACGAACACAAGCCTGTCCTCGCTGGCCTGGAGCTCGAGCACATCTGCTACGGGAGCTATCGCTCTTACCACTTCCGCAAAGGCCGTGCCCAACATTTTCGCCTTTACGGTGAAAGTTATGCGCGGCTCAGGTAACTTTTCGTAAGTGAGGCTGACCTGAGGTATCTTGAAGGTCCTTCTTCCCTTCCCTAGGAACTCAACTATGAGGGAACCCCCTTCTGTTGCCAGCGCGAGCTCGTTCCCCTTGACTGCCCTTCTGAGCACTTTCGAGAGAACGCCGAAGGAGACGCCGACCTCCTCCCTTCCCTCCACATGGAACTCGGAGAAGGAGCTACTTGGAAAGCGAAGGTCTATCATGGCCACATGGCTCAC
Source organism: Acidilobaceae archaeon (assembly GCA_025058835.1). GTDB lineage: Archaea > Thermoproteota > Thermoprotei_A > Sulfolobales > Acidilobaceae > DSZV01. The sequence goes on along the minus strand of JANXEI010000001.1, from coordinate 328,636 downwards.
GTCGAGAGCTCTGAGCGAGATCCCCTCACTGTCCACGACGAAGACGCCCTCGTCTATCACTTTCTCTATGCTCGCTACTATACCGAGCCACACGCTTGCGTCCTTGAAGTGTACCCTCATTGCTCTCAGCCGGAGAGAATAGTCTTTACTCGCTTTTTTAGTGTTAGGCTACCCTTGCAGGCGAGGGAGACCTGTGGAGGAATGTGGGGAACTGCCATATCAAATAGATCTGCGCCTTGCGATTAGCTCTCTGAAAGGTATAGGCGCGAAGAAGGTAGTGGTACAGCTGCCCGACGGACTGAAGAAGTTCGGCGCTGCAATAGCTCGCTGCCTGCAGGAGGGGCTGGGAGAAGCGGAGATCCTCATCCACGCGGACAGCGTTTTCGGTTCTTGTGATCTCCAGCATGGACAGTTGTGGGCCACCGTGAGGCCTGATGCAATAGTCCACATAGGTCACAGCCCCTATCCTGTGGAGATAGCCCATGAAGAGCTAGAGCCGCGGGGGAGCAGAGTAATCTACGTCCCGGCGCTCAGCAAGCTCGCGGTAACGAAAGAGGCAGTTAGGGCAGCAGGCGATCTGCTACGCTCCCATGGGGCTAGAGAGGTCGCCGTAGTGACGACGGCCCAGCACACCCACATGGTAAGGGAGATCCAGAGGCAGCTCGAGGAGGAGGGAATTAGGGCGGTGGTGCCGAGAGGGCTACAACCCTTCTTCTCCGACGGCCAGGTCATAGGCTGCGACTACAGAGTTGCAAGGGGGGTAAAGGCTGACGCCTACCTGTACTATGGCGGCGGGATCTTCCACCCCCTTGGGTTATACCTGGCAACGTTTAGGCCTGTAGTGAAGCTCGACCCCTACGAGGACAAGGCTACGGACATCACTCCCGTAGGGGAGAAAACTTACAGGATTAGGCTGCTCAAGGTTGCAGAGTCCTTCCAGCTGGATAGGTGGGGGATCTTCGTGGGAGTTAAGACGGGCCAGTATAGGCCTTGGTTGATCAGGCTGCTCACTGAAGAGATGAGGAAGAGGGGCAAGAAGTACTTGTTAATATCCTCGGAGAACCTAACTCTTCAGAGCCTAGTTGCTGTGGACAACGAGTGGTTCCAAGCTTTCAGCGTCACGAGCTGCCCGCGGATCCCCACGGACGATCACTGGGAGTACGTGAAGCCCGTTCTAACGCCCGGGGAGACCATAATGGCTCTGAGAGGGGAGTTGGAGCCGTACAGGTTCCCATGGTAGTTCTAAAAGCCTGGAACGTGCTCCTCAGCGGGGTAAGAACTTGAGCACCGGTACCCCTGTGCTGCCCGGAGATCCCCTCGGAGTAGAGGAAGAGTACGTGCCAGGTGAGAACGTTTACACAGACAGCGCTGGATACCTGCGGGCAAGCCTCACCGGTCGCCCAATATACGAGAACAAGTCAAAGGTAGTAACTGTGTCGACAAAGAAGAGGATTCGGTTCCCTCCCATAGGCTCGAACGTCGTGGGCATAGTTTCCTCTGTGAAGTCAGATTTCGTAACAATAGAGCTGTACGGAGTTCTGTCTCTGACCCATGCCGTGAAGTGGCTTTCGGAGTTCCCGTCCGTCTACACAGGACTGCTTCCCGTGAGGGAGGTAGCGGGAGAATACGTAAAGGACGTTTTCGAATACTTCAGGGTAGGAGATGTGGTGCTAGCTAAGACCCTCAGCTCCTTTCCGCCTTTCCACCTCACCACCAAGTCTCCCCAGCACGGCGTCTTATACGCGCTATGTTCCAGGTGCCTCTCAATCATGGAGCCCCAGAGCCAAAGGACGATGAAATGTCCGGCATGCGGAAACGTAGAGAACAGGAAGGTCTCCAGCATAGCGACCTCTCGTTTCCTCACGATAAATCTGAGGAGGCTCCTGGCTCAAAAGAGGTGGTGACATTTAAGCCCAGCTGGCGATGGGGAGAGGGAGGAGGCATGAGCATAGTCAGTATAAGAGCTGTGGGAGGAGGGGAAGAAAAGCAGAGAAAGTACATGATAACGATAGAGGGAGAGGATCACAGCATGGGAAACCTCCTGGCGAGAACTCTTCTCTCCATGGAAGATGTCAAGTTCTCCTACTATGAACAGCCTCATCCTCTGGAGGAGAAGATAGTGGTCTTCGTGGAGTTGAAGAACGAGAAGGTCAGCATAAAGGAGGTGTTGCTCAGGGCTCTGGACATGATCGAGGAGATGAACAAGGAGTTCAGGTCCCAGCTGTTAGAGGAGGCAAGGAGGAAAGGAATAGAGCTTGAAGCCTGAAGTAAGGATACTCTACACGCGCTGCCTTCATGATCTCTGCGCCTCTGCAGTAACGAGAGGGAAGGGTTTTGACGTAGTACTGCTTGCCAGGGGCTGTGAGGAGCTCTGTAAAAGGTTGGAGAGAGAGGGCTTTGCGCAGGAACTTCGCTATTCTATGGGAGACTGCGACTGTGGCTTCCCGCGGCCTCCTAGAGATCCAAAGGTTAACATCTATCCGTTCCTAGAAGACCTAGTCGTGACTGCGACTGAGTTCATAGCTAATAAGCCTAGGGGCCTACTGCAAAGTTAGGTGGTTTTCGTGCTAGTGGGCTTTTGTCCGAAGTGTGGGAGCATAATGCAACCGAGGACAGTGGGAGGGAGGAGAGAGATGTACTGCTCCAAGTGCGGTTACACTGCTCCGCTCTCGATGTCTCAGCAGTCGATAAAGGTGGAGGTGGCGAGGAACCCGAAGGACAGGACGAACGTGGTATCAAAACAATCTCTCTCCACTATGGAGAAGGTGAGGGGGATTGCCTGTCCCAAATGCGGTCACGACGAGGCCTTCTTCTGGATGCTTCAGACGAGGGCTGCCGACGAGCCGCCTACCCGCTTCTATAAGTGCGCAAAGTGTGGCTACACGTGGAGAGAGTACGCTTAGGTCCTGAGCAGGCTCCTCGCCTTGTTCTCTACGACTACCAAGATAGTTCTATACTTGGTTTCTAGCTTGTCTATGGTCCTGGAGGACACGCCCGTCATTCTCGATGCCTGTAACATAGACATTCGTTTAGAGTAGCCAATTGCCCTGTGGTAGAGATATGCTGCTATGGCTACTTTTACCCTGAAGGTCCTCGCTTTTAGGAGAGGGTGGGCATTGACGACCTCTAACAGCTCTCTTACCTGCCCGTTCCTGAGAGCGCTTAAGGCCTTCTTGTTCAGCACTCTTTCTAGCCCCCAGGCCTCCCTGGGTATCTCCCTCTCTTCCAGCCTAGAGTGGAGCCTCCTCTTCGGAGACACATGCGAAGGAGAGTGCTCCATGATAGCCTCCAACACCGAGCCGCAAGAGGCACAGATAGTGTGACCGCTTACGTGATCCCAAACTATGTTTGTGGAGCCGCAATACCTGCAGATCATGGGAGCTCCTGGCCTAGAGGCGTTTCAGACCAGCTATGTGCTTCTGTGTAGCAGGGAACTGGTGAGAGGGAGAGTGAACCGGAATTCCATGGGTCGAGCTATAAGTAGTCCCTGTTCATAAGAAGAGAGGCCCTGAGGACCGCTTTCTCCAGATCTGCTACGGAGACCTCTCGAGATAGCCTTGCTATAGCTATGTTCTCATGGCCTCCCTTATCCTCCACTATGCCGTTCTCGTACAGATACTGAACTATCTTTCCAGCTTCTCCTCTAGAAGATCTCGCTATGACGAGGACGGTGCCGTCTTCCTTGCTCACGAGGAGCACGACAGGCTCCTTCATAGTCTTGTGGATAGCAGAGGCGAGGGCAGAGGCACCTCTACCCGTCCACTTGTTCCTTGCGTCCACGAACCTAATGAAGCCCAACTTGCGCGCAGACATGGCAAAGTCCATGGCGATGCTCTTGAGTTCTTCGTCAGCTTCTTTTGAAGTCTTGAGGCTCTCCATAATGATCTCCGGCGCATCCTTTCCTAGTGCGACCTCCAGTTCATCAAAGGGAATGGGACTAGCCAGCCACCGCACGTACTTCTGCCACTCCTCTACGCTCTTCGTTATGTTTAGACGCTTTGATATGGAGACCACTATCTTTATGGCGCCTTCGCTGTTGTTCGAAGAACGACGGCCGCCTTCTATGAAGTCCACTGCCTCTATGAACTGCTTCAGCCTTGGCGTGGGCTTTATGCCATGCTTCTCCAGGAAACTCCTAACAAGGTGGGAGGTGGAATAGGAACCTACTATTACCAACGCATTGTACCTCTTCTCCAAGATCTCTCTGTTCCTAATGGTGGTGTCGTGGTGATCAAAATAGTAGAGGGAGTAGTTACACCTGCTGGACATTTCATCAAGGCCCATCTGCACCTCGACGGTAAAGGGAATGTCTGCCACGATCAAGTGGTTCCAGCACCTGCCTGCTACCTTCTCCCTGAACCCTCTGGGACCCGAGGGAACGAGGTCCACGGACACCTTCGCCCTCACTGGGAAGATGCCTAGCCTTTCCTGTGCATAGACTATTTGGGCTGCGGCAACTATACCGTCAGCGTCCCAATCAGCTATCACTGCTATGGTCATCATTCACCTCCTCTCAGAAGTGCCCTCACCATTTCATCGCGGAATCCAATAGCCCTTATAAAGGAGATATTGTTCCAGAGCCTCAGTGGGCTCCTTGTCCTCATCGCCGGGCTCAGCGTCCACCACACTCCTCATCAATCTAGTATAGGCTATCGAGCCTAATTACTCCCTCCATCCATACTTTCCTTTCAGTGGGACAAAGACTACCGCAATGTCCCTCCACATATGTATCTCACCCCTTTCCCCTTTTCTCACGACGTAGAGGTTTTGCATGTAAGGATGTCCGACTGGGATTACCATCTTGCCTCCTGTTCTTAGCTGCTCTATAAGAGGAGGCGGTACCTCAGGAGCGGAGGCAGTCACCATTATCTTGTCATAAGGGGCTTCCTCGGGATACCCTAGAGAGCCATCTCCTACTACTACCTTGACCCTATCCCCATAGCCAAGCATCTCAACCCTTTTCCTTGCTGCCTCTGCTATCTGCGGTATTCTTTCTATGCTCCATACCATGCCACCTGGCGAGACCAGTTCTGCTAGGATAATCGCCTGATACCCAGAGCCTGTCCCCACCTCCAAGACCTTCTCTCCAGGGAGGGGGTTCAGGAGTTCTGTCATGTATGCCACAATGCTGGGAGCGCTTATAGTCTGGTCGTAACCTATTGGCAGAGGCCTATCCTCATAGGCCATTTCCCTGTACTCTTCTGGAACGAACAGTTCTCGCGGCACCTTCATTATTACTTGCGCGACCCTCTGGCTCCTGATGTAGCCCTCCTCGGAGAGCGTCATGACTAGCCTCCTTCTTTTCTCTTCGTAACTCATAGCTCCCTCATAATTCTCAAAGGGAACAGATTATATTCCTCACCTCAGCGGGGGACGGGTTGAGGGCTGAGATAAGAAAGGAGCTGGAGGCCCTGGCAACGACGCTTCATGACAGCGAGTCGGTGGTGGCAGGTAGCCAGCGGGAGAGGGAAATAGTTGAGAAAGTAAGGGGTCTTGCTGAGGAAGCCTTGGGCTCCTCAAGGCTGAGCTCTGTGCCCTTGCTTGCATGGGAGCTGAGAGGGGCTGAGATGTTCCCCAAGCCGAAAAGCTTGGCAATCGCTCCGTACGTGGAGAGAGCCTCTCTTGAAGCTCCCTGGGTGAGGATGGAGGAGAGGGCTTCAAGAGAAGGGAAAATAGTTGTTGCAAGGGAACCAGAAGATCCAGATGACATAAAGTACCTGGCACTGGAGGCAGCGAGGGACGGCGCGGTCGGCCTTATAGTCGAGTCTCCCAGCTCTCCCAGGGCCATAGTGACGACTGGCCATTGGGGCTTTAGCTACTACGTGGGCTCTCCGCCCCCCATCCCAATAGTGGTAGTAGAGGAAGGTTATAGTTCTAGGGCAGGGAACAGAATCAGCATGAACATCGAAACGCGGACGAAGGAATCTCGTGGCTATATAGTTGAGGCGGGCACTCTGGACAAGGCCGATGCTCTTGTGCTCGTCGGCGCTCATCATGATAAGTGGTATTCGGGCTTCAACGACAACACCATAGGGTTGGCACAGGCAATCATTACTGCTAAGCACTTGATGGAGAAGGGAGTGGCATCTCGCTTCGTCTCTTTCACAGCAGAGGAGTATGGAGCACCCGGCTATGCCTCCTGGTATTGGGCGTGGGGTAGTAGAGTATACGCAGAGGGGCTAGCAGAGCTAGAGGCCTATCAAGGCACAGTCTATGTGAACTACGACATGGCTGCGGTGGGCGAGCTCACCTTCTCTGGCAGTCCTCATTACTCCATAGGGTCGAGGGAGAGATGTTGCGAGTGTCCCGAATGCGACAGCTTCTCCTTCGCTTCCCAGGGTTTCCAGACTCTCAGCCTGCACGGCCTCTGGGGAGAGGAGGTGAAAAGGATATATCACACGCCTATGGATCTGCCCGAGACGAGCAACATGGAAAGTGCGGCAGAGGCGGTGGAGCTGACCATTCGCTCTATCTCGACAGGGCCAAGATGGGGCATCTGGGAGAACTTCATCGCATCCGTTCTAGGCAAAGCGCCTCTCGAAGCGAGGGTAATCCTTAGTTCTATTGATTCTATAGCGAAGAGGACGGGATGGGAACACCTTTATCCCCTCCTCGCCCGCTCCTTTCTTAAGGCGGTCCACTTCGGCTCCTACTTTGAAGAAAGCCGCAGGCTTGAGGCGCTCTGGTTCCCGGAAATCGTAGCTTACGTGAGGTTGAGGGCAGAACTGGAAAGGGGTAGAGCGCCTTCGGAGGTGTGGGTTGCAGGAGAGGAGAGGCTGCTCTATGCAATAGGGAGGGGAAACAAAGTCTCCCTAGATCACCAGCTCAAAGTTAGCCTCAGGAGGCTCAGGGAGGAGGTGGAGTCCATAGGGAGGGAACTGTTGAAGTGAGGGCCATCTGCGTGGCAAGGGAGGACGCAGAGAGGGCCATAAGGCTTCTGAGGTCTCACAACCTCCTCTCCCCGACTCATAGACCTCTACAGCTCGGTAACAAGGTCTGCCTGCCCGCTCTCTCGAGCGATGCCGTTTCGATCCTTGACAAGAACGAAATCAAGGCGGAAGAGACAGAGGCGACTTTTGTCGAAGTCCCTCCCAAGAAGTCCATGAAAGAGATGTTCCCCTCGGTGCCTAGCCCCACCTTTGTCGGAGACATAGCTCTCTTTAACTGGAAGAGGGAGTTGCCGGAGGAGCTATACGTCGAGGCCGCTAAGGCTCTCCTAGAAGAGATGCCCAGAGTGAAGGCAGTACTCTTGAAAGTGGAGACATGGGGAGAGCTGAGGTACCAGAAGGTGCGACACCTGGCCGGGGAGCAGAGGACTAGGACTGTGCACAAAGAGTACGGGCTGAGCTTCGTCGTTGACCTAGCTAAGGCGTACTTCAACCCTAGGCTTGCAGGAGAGCACAGGAGGGTGGCAGAAGAGGTAGAAAGGGGCGAGAGGGTGCTCGACATGTTCGCTGGCGTAGGCGGACACTCTGTGCACATAGCTGCGCTAAGGGAGGTCAAAGTGTTGGCCTCGGATCTCAACGTAGAGGCTGTGAAGCTGCTCGCAGAAAACGTGAGGCTGAACAGGAGGAAACTCAGGGGAGAGGTGACGGTCCTTCGCGCCGACGCCTCTCTCCTCCCTCTCTATCTCAAGCCTTTCTTCAACAGGATCATAATGGATCACCCTACAGCTTCCCGTTACTTTGCCAGAGAGGCTTGCCAGCTCCTGGGGGGCAAGGGGAGGATAGTATACTATACGCTTAACATCTCCTGCAGAGAGGCAAGCGAGGAGGCCCTTCGAGTGTTCTCCTGTGCAAAGGAGGTAGAGTCGTGCAGAGAGGTAATCGACTACAGCCCGTCCCACTCCATATTCTGCCTGGCTCTCGCTGCAGAGGGCTTACAGGTGTAGGCTAATTAGGGTTAGTAGGGTGGCCACCTCTGGGGCTCCGTGGGGATACTCGAGTTTGCCTCTGCGACTATAGCCCTAGCCGTAGTCCTCGGATATCTTAGCGATAGGCTTAACTTGAGCCCCTTTCCTGGCTTCCTACTGGCAGGTCTGCTTATGAAGTACCTCGCGGAGGGGACAAACCTCCCGGCTCTCTTTGGCATAGACTTCCAGGCCGTTTCCCTCGCGAGCGCGGAGCTCCTCCTCTTCGGCAGCATCCTCATAGCGTTCGAGGTGGGAAGGGAGGTAGGCTCGGTAGGTTTTGACCTGAAAGCGGCATCCATGGTGCTGCTGGAGGCTGCGACAATACTGGGGCTCACTCTCCTAGTTACCAGGATTGTAGGCCTCACTACTACAGAAGGGCTCGTAATAGCCACGGCCTTTCTTTCCTCTAGCACAGTCACAGTCTACAAGCTAACCTCGATCTTGGGCAACGAGAACGCGAAGCGTGTAGCGCTGAGCATGACGACTGCGGAAGATGTGGTGCTTCTAGCTGCACTCAGCCTGATCACAGGCGGAGGCAGAGATCCTCTTGTAGTCTTCACTCTCATGGTCTTGCTCACCTTGATCAGCGCGCCCCTCTTCCATTTGGTCTTCCGTTTTCTCAAGGCTAAGGAGGAGTACGGAACCCTCATAGCGCTCTCCTTGACGCTTGCATATGCGAGCGTTGCTCAGTTCTTTGCAAGCCCCCTCCTGGGCGCCTTCGTGGCAGGCTACGTCTTCAGCAGGTCTGTAGGCGGGAAGGGGACATTGGGCCCCATAGTGGACTTAATTGCTATGCTCTACCTCGTTTCCGTCGGCATCTCCACCCCTCTCACTGCTGAGGTAGGGGCAGAGATGTTGATACTGGTCTCTCTCGTAGTCCTTGCAATAGTTGTCAGGCTGATCTCCGTCTTCTTGGCCACGCTCCTTACCCTCGGCAGCCCCTTCTACGCTACTGTTATGAGCCTCCACATGGCAAGCATAAGCGAGCTCTCGCCTCTCGTAGCCCTATCAGCATATTCTGTAGGTCTTATCAAGGAGACGATAGCAGTTCCTCTAGTCCTACTCCCCCTCCTCACAATTGCCATCTCCAGCTTTGCGAGCAGATATTGGGAGAAGGTGGCCTTCGCGCTAGAGGAGAGGATGACCTTCAAGGTGCCCCCTCTAGTGCCAGAGGAGCTTTACGAGATAGGGAAGGAGATAGCGCTGTCGTCAGCGAAGATAAGCGGTATGCTCATATCTGTCCCCCTCCTCGTCTTCCTCCTCAAGAGACTCGGCTTTCAGATCTTCGACGCTTTTACTCTCTTGCTATTGCTCCCCCTCCTTCTTGTGGTCGCGTTCTTCATCTACCGAGAATACAACAACATGATCCGTGAAAGCGTGAAGGTAGGAAGCTTGCCTACCATCCTGATCAGGGCGCTCATGATAGCGGCCGTCGTTTCCATTTCCACTCACACTCTAGTTGAGGTGGTCGGCGGCTCTCCTGAGCCCTTTGTGATAGCTCTGCTTATGCTCGCAACGCTCTCCCTCCTCCTCCTCATAAGCGCGACGCTGAACGCAGTGAAAGCAGTAGGAGACCTGATCTTTGAGGTCCGAAGGGGGAGCCATTGAAGGAGGCCAAGGAGATCTATATAGCAACATACGATGAGATACTAGAGAGGATAAGGAGGAGGTATTCGAGGGGAGCAAGGAGCAAGATAGCGAGCCTACAGATGGTGCACGACATACTTGTTTCCAGCACAGAGGGGACGGAGGAGCTGAAGGGGCTACTGAGGGATTTACATCCCTTCTATTGGAGGCTGATAGAAATTGAGTTCGAGAGAGCTAAGATAGAGTCATCCCTCAGATGCGTTTCTAAGGCGCGATATGTAGTGAGGAAGATGTGGGAGAAGTACAGGTACCTCGTTATGACTCTCGAGGGGAGGGAGGGGAGAAGAGCCTACGTGGAGGGGAGGGGCAGGATGATGTCCCTCTTCAGGAGATGCAGGCAAGGCATGGCGCTTCTCAAGAACCTTGTCATATTCCTCCAGAAACTTCCAGAAATTGAGCCAAATGCTCCGACCCTCATACTTGCAGGACCGCCGAACGTAGGCAAATCTACCTTCGTGAGCAACGTCTCCAGCGGGAGGCCCGAGGTGGCAAATTACCCCTTTACGACGAAGCAGGTGATCGTTGGCCACGCAGATCACGAGGGGAGAAAGGTGCAGATCATAGACACGCCCGGCCTTCTCGACAGACCCGTTGAGGAAATGAACGTAATAGAGAGGAGGGCCGTAGCAGCGCTGAGCGAGCTCAGAGGAGCTGTGCTCTTCCTCATAGACCCGGCTTCGACCTATATGAGTTTGGACAGGCAGATCAAGGTGCTGGAGGGCACATTGGATATCCTGAGGGGAAGGCCTTTGTACGTTGGAATTAACAAGATAGACTTGGCAAGCGAGGAGCAGCTCCGAGAAGCGTTGGAGAGGGCAGAGGAGCTGAAGAAGAGAGGGGTCGTGGATGAGGTCTACCTCCTCTCTGCGATATCTAGGGAACATGCTCTCAGAGTGATGAGGGACATATTGTCTAGAGTCCTGCCCCTTTGATTGTGACCTTGAAAGGCTTCCCGGGAGAGCCCTCAAGCCTGTATGAATAGCCTTCTATGAGTTGGCCCAGGAGCTCTAAGGTCGTCAATGCATGGCTAGTCAGCATAGCCCCGCTCAGCACCGAAGTACCCCTTGCGAGGGCAGAATAGAGGGGGATCATGTCGGAGGCATGCCTGTCCAGCGCCGCGCCGGTGGAAATGTCCTCTAGCAGAGCCCGGGCCGCCTCTTCTCCTACGATCTCTGCTCTCTTTCCGGGAGCTCCTAGGCTATCTGCTCCAAGGACTGTTCTCTCATACAGGGCCCAGACAAGGACGCCGCTCCCCGGCCCCATAGCGTCATCGCTAGCGTCAAGAAAGATCTCCGGCTCTCTACCAAGTTCCCTCCTAAGAAGTTCTCCCGCAGCCGCGCTCTGCCTCTCTGCTACATGTCTCGGTAACTTCACAGCATGACTCCTAATTCCTACCTTTGCTAGCTGCCCTCTTTCTACGAAATCTCTGGCAGAGAGGCGGGAGGGCTCTACTTTCACTTTCACGCTACCCCCGCCCTTTGGATAATGCCCTCTCCTCTCTAGCAAAACGCTGAAGTTGAAGCCCATTAGAGAGGTGAGGCGGGAGAGAACTTCCCTCATGTAGTCTATGGTAGGGGCCATGGGGACGTCCGTGCCCCCTCTAATTCTTACCTCGACGGGAGAGTCTGCGAAGGCGGCAACGGGGAGGAGAGCTTGGAGAACAAGGGCCACGCTGCCTGCAGTGCCAACGTCAAAGAAGTAGGTGCCCCCCTTTATCTTCCCAGGGTAGAACTCTAGCACAGTGCTGCCTATCTCTGCCCCCACTAGTCTACCGCTGCTCAACGCGGCTATTGCCTTCACTGCCACTAGGTGCTGGGCCCTCAGGCCGGGGTTCTCCCTCTTTGCTCTGATGTTCTTGATTTTTACGGCCTTGCCTGTGATAGCAGAGAGGGCTATCGCAGTCCTCAGTATCTGCCCTCCGCCCTCTCCCATTGACCCATCTATCTCTATCAACCCCGACTCCCCGCTAACCTCCTCACCCTTTCCGCGAACCCCAGCTTTTCTAGCTCCTCCCTGAGCGAAGGAGGCACGCACTCTTTCCACTCTCCCCTCTCTACTATCTTACTTCTTATGATGGTGCCGTTGCACTTCTCTGGCTCTAGCATTGGAGGCCTTATGGCAGCCAGCCCCATGTCCTCGAAGAGGAGCAGCACAAGCTCGTTTCCCGACACGACGCCGTCAAAAGGAGGGAGGAGCATCTTGAGGTACTGGACCCAGGTCTTATGCATCTGAACGTCCATCACTGGCACAACGTAGAGTCTCTCCATGTGTTCTCTCATCTCCTCCATAAGGAGCTTTCTGAGTAGGAGCATTCTCTCTCCGGCAGTCAGAGGGTTGCGCAGGCTGAAGGACTCTTGAGCTGAGCCAATCACTACTATCACTTCTTCTGCTAGGCCTAGGGCGAACCGTATAGTCTCCAAGTGCCCCCTATGAGGAGGTTGGAACCTACCAGGCACCACTAGCCTTTTGTATTTCATCTTTTCCCCTTGAAGCGGAGCAAGTTCTATTATAATTATCCTGCAGGGATCCGAAGGGAACAGCTGTGGAGCTGCGCGCTCTGGCAGAGAGCCTAGTTAACGACGTGATAGCCCTCTCTAGGCTAGACGTAAGGGTGAAAGCTCGGGCCACGAGAGGCAGAGGGGTCGTAGTGGCAATAGGGAAGGGGGCCGTGCAAATGGCTAGGGGACTACTGGAGACATTCGAAGCTGAAGGGGGTATTGTCGTGACGGCGAGGGGGGCTGGGGAGAGGGTGGGAGGGCTTGAGCTCATAGAGTCATCTCATCCGCTGCCCGACGAGTCAAGCCTGCGGGCAGGGGAGGGCGTGCTGGAGTGGGCGAGGAGTGCCAGGACGAGCAGGCTAGTGGTCCTCGTCTCCGGCGGCGCTTCCGCGCTAGTAGAGAAGCCCCTAGATCCGCTAACAATAGAGGACGTTAGGGAGACCACGAAACACCTCCTCTCCTCGGGCGCCACGATTCATGAAATAAACGCTGTGAGGAAACACCTCTCTGCCACCAAGGGAGGGAGGCTCGCCTCCTTTGCATACCCTGCTCCCGTGACAGGGCTATACGCTAGCGATGTGCCAGGGGACAACATGGACGCCATAGGCTCGGGGCCTACGGTCGGAGATCCCACGACGTTCAGGGACGCCGAGGCGGTCATTCAGCGCTACGGCCTCGAGCCCCTATTGCCTCACAGGGTCATTGACTTCATAAGGGAGGGGGCTGCAGGGAAGAGAGAGGAGACGCCGAAACCTGGATCGCCTCAACTCTCCAAAACGAACAATGAGCTAGTGGCAACGAACATGGACGTCCTGAGGGGTCTAGAGGAGAAGCTGAAGGACGCAGGGTTCAGCTCAATGATCCTTACCTCGCGGGTAGAGGGAGAGGCAAAGGAGGTAGGGAGGGCTCTGGCCTCGATAACCCTGGAGGCAATGAGCAGAGGAGTACCCGTGTCGCCCCCCGGAGCCCTCCTCATGGGCGGGGAGACTACTGTGAGAGTGAGGGGTAAGGGAAGAGGGGGGAGGAACATGGAGCTGGCGCTGTCGTGGGCCCTCACCATGAGAAGGTGGGGAGGCAAGGGCAATGCCGTCATCCTCTCTATGGATACGGACGGAATAGACGGCTACACGGACGCTGCCGGAGTCATTGCATCGGCAGAGAGCATAGAGAGGGCCCTCGACATGAAGCTTGACCCTCACAAGGCTCTGGAGGAAAACGATTCTTACTCCTTCTTCGAGAGAGTTGGTGGCCTGATAAGAATAGGTCCTACCGGATCAAACCTAAACAGCCTTCAGGTCGTCCTTTTCGAACGCTATTAGCTTACCCTCACAGCTGGGAAAGGCGAAGAGAGGGCGACCCCGCGCCAGGCTTTCCCTCAGGTTTTCGCTCTGGGGGGAGAGGGTCTGGGCGACCCTCTCTGCCTGACCAGGATCCTCCAGCCCAGCGACTATTACGCCTGCGCTCCTTGCCGGCCCCTTTGGCGAAAGGCTGGCGCCCTTCCATGGCACCTCGGATAGAGTCACTACTACCCTCCTCGCCCTCTTTGCGACCTCGAAGACCAGCGACTCCACCTCCTCCTCCCTTAGCCCAGAGAGGCGCAGGTCGAGCCAGACGCTCTGCTCCCCTATCGACGAGATCTCTGCGTAGAGTTCCGCGAGACGATAAGCCCTCGCGCTCGAGCTCTCTCCGCCTTTCACCTCTATCTTTCGAAAGCCCCCCATCCTCTTCATCAAGACATCTGCCACCGCGTCTGAGTCTCTACCATATATCCACAGCACCCATGGCTCCTGCAGGGCAATAACGGCCCTACCCCCCCGGGAGCACGCTAGGATCTCCTGCCTCCACTCGTCGCCCTTAGTCCTCATCATGCTCCTGTTGACAGAGGAGTAGCTAGAGTAGCCTAGAAGTCTCCCTACTTCTATGCCTTCGCATTTGATGGGAGGCAAAGGCCGGAAGGAGGCGACAATGGCAGTGATCGTCAAGCCTATAGGCCCAAGGCCCGAGAGCCCCCCGAGGAGTAGCGACTCCGCAACGTTTCTAGAGACCATAGCACTCAGGAATGCAGCGGGCAGGGAGAGGGAGGCGAGCAGGGCTGAGATCTCGCAGGGGAGATCATATGCGGACGTTACGAGCCACAGGGAGAGGGCCGCGGAGGCCAGCGCCGTAGGAGACCAGTCGGAGGGGTCCCTTAGGAAGTCGAGCGATGACTCGCCGATCCTCCTCAAAAACAGGAGCACTACTCCCGCACCGCTGAGCAGCGATCCGAGAAGGGCTAACACGTGCTCTGTGACGAGCTGGGCGCCAGCAAGAGCAGCAACAACAGGTATACTGGCGATGGTGGCGGCTGCGGAGATGGCGCTCCTGCTGAAAAACGCAACGAAAAGCGAGAGGAAGAGGGCAAGGACGGAGAGGATGAGGGCCGTAACTATACTGTAGTAAAGGGCGAGGGGGCCGAGGGGAAGGGGGGAGGTCAGGACGTAGACGGAGAGGAGCATCCCGACTCCATATAGTAGTATTGCTCCCCCCATCTTGGGAGTTAGTTGCCAGCAGCCCAACGTAGCTCCGGCGCCTCTTCCATCATGCAAATATAATAGGGGGTGGAGCTCTATACATAGTGGAGAGCTCATGGACGAGGTTCTCATGAAACTTCATGAAAGAGTGAGGAAGGCCGTGGAATCGCTAGGCTTCAGCAGCCTCTACGAGGTGCAGAGGCACTCCATAGGAGCCGTGCTCACAGGCGATCATGTGCTCATAGTGGCCCCTACAGGCAGCGGGAAGACGGAGGCTGCCCTCCTCCCGGTGCTGTCCAAGATGTTAGAAGAGCCTAGGGGCAAATACGTGAAAACCGTCTACATCACTCCCCTGAGGGCCTTGAACAGAGACCTCAGCCTGAGGATCCGGAGGCTAGCTGAGGCAGTAGGCTTCAGGGCAATGGTGAGGCACGGCGACACGAGCGCAGAGGAGAGGAAGGAGTTCCTCTCGAACCCTCCGGACATACTCATAACGACGCCCGAGAGCCTTAACCTGCTGCTTACCCTCAGGGATTACAGGAAGATCTGGGGCAGAGTGGGCTGGGTGATAGTGGACGAGGTTCAGGAGATGTTGGAGAGCGAGAGGGGAGCCGAGCTGGCCGTGGTCCTGGAGAGGCTCTCCCTTGCTTCGGCCAGGAAAGTTCAGAGGATAGGCCTCTCCGCGACCCTCTCTAAGCAGAGCATACTGGAGGCGAAGACTTTCCTCTCTACTACAGAACGCGTGAGAGTAGTGAGGGGTGCGAGGGTCAAGGAGTACGACTTTAGAGTGGAGCTGACGAGGTGGACGGAGATCCCTGGGAGGCTTACGGAGGTAGCAGCTGAGAGCCAAGTGCTGATCTTTGCCAACACCAGAGCTCTTGCGGAGGAGATGGGCGCGCAGCTCAACGCTCTTATGCCAGACCTCGCTCGCGTCCACCACAGCAGCCTTGAGAGGCGAGTGAGAGAGGAGGCTGAGAGGGACTTCAGGGAGGGAAAGCTGAAGGCTCTGATAGCGACCTCGAGCATGGAACTGGGTATAGACATAGGGAGCATAGAGACCGTGGTGCAGCTCCTCTCCCCCAGGCAGGTCGTGAGGCTGGCACAGAGGGCGGGGAGGGCAGGTCACAGGCAGGGCGCCGTGAGCAGAGCGCTGATCCTCGCCCCGGACAACCTTTACGAGGCCCTCGAATCCCTCATCATTGCAGAGAGGACGAAGCTTGGGTACCTAGAGGATCTGGAGGGTCACGAAAAGCCCTATGATGTCCTAGCTCACCAGCTGACAGCGATGGTAGTGGAGGGGAGCGTTAGGAACTTAGAGGAAGCACTGATTCTGCTGAGGAGAGCGAAGCCCTTCCAGCAACTCTCCATGGACGAGCTCAGGGCAGTGGCAGAGCACCTGCACAAAGTCGGGGTACTCAGGCTGAAAGATGATGGTAGCCTGGTGAAGAGCCGGAGGGCCTTCGAATACCTGTACGGCGTGACCATGATACCTGATGAGAGGTTCTACACAGTCACAGACATGGTCTCAGAGCAGAAGGTTGGGAAACTCAGCGAGGTGTTCGTCGAGCTCGAGCTGCTCACCCGCTGGACCTCTGGCAAGAGCAGTGCGAAGCCTAGGTTCGTGTTGGCGGGCAGAATATGGGAGGTCGTGGACATTGACCCAGAGGAGGAGAATATAGTCGCAAAGCCCACCGCCACGCTCGAGGGCGTAGTCCCATATTGGGTGGGAGATCTCATACCCGTAAGTCGTGAAGTTGCTCAGGAGGTCTGCTCGCAAATGGCTAAGATAATGATGAGGGGCGAAGCGCCGTTCTCTAAGGTGGGAGAGGTGCTGAAAGAGACGAAGAAGATGTGGGGGAGGGGCTTCGTGCCAGGAGATGTGATCGTAGAGGACCTAGGGGAGGCCTCTATCCTATACTCTTGCCTCGGATCGCGCGGTAACTTTGCTCTTGCCCTACTGCTCAGCTCTCTCATGGAGATGGGCGCCGTGGAGCACTCCGTAATCCCCTATGCGATATTCTTCAAAGCGCCTGCAATGGCTGTGGTGAAAGCCATAGAGAGGGCGAGGGGGCTGAGCGCTCAAGAGAGGAGAGAGGCCGTGATTAGGGTCGTGAAGTCCACCCGGGCGTTCACCTTCCGCTTCTATCATGTGGCAAAGAGGATGGGAGTAATAGAGGCGGGAGCAAAGGCTGACAAGATCTCCCTGCGGAGCCTGGCTAAGTGGTACGAGGGCACGGTAGTAGAAAAGGAGACTTTGAGGGAGCTGGAGCATGAGAAGTTAGACTTTGAAGCGCTAGAGTCTTTCTTCCAAGAGCTAAGGGATATTTCGGTAGTGGATGGACCTTCAAAGCTTTCCGAAGAGGTTCTCTCCAACCCTTATGTAAGAAGGGACGTCATGGCGATGGCGAAGGTTCTGGCCTCGGAGTCTCTGGTGGAGGGCAAGAAGAAGGCCCTGCTCAAGAAGAGAGTCCTTATGACCTGCTACATATGCGGGAACAGCAAGGAGTTTAGGGTGGAGGAGCTGGGGGAATACAGATGCCCCAATTGTGGCGCAGTATATGTTGTCCCCCTACCTCCAACCGAGGAAGGGTGGAAAGTCGCTGAAATTATAAGGAAGAAGGCCCAAGGAGGGAAGCTGAGCAAAGAGGAAGAGGGGCTACTGAAAAAGTACAAGGTAGACGATCTGGCGAGCCTTCATGCAAACTACTATCAGTACAGCAGACAGCTAGTCATGGCCCTAGTGGCAAAAGGAGTAGGACCACAGGGGGCCAAGAGGGCCATGGAGGCCTTCATGAGAGGAGGGGAAAAATCCCTCCTCCTCAATGTGATAGAGCTAGAGGAGAAGTACTTTACGACGAGGGAGTACTGGGACTTGTAGGCTGCTCCCCAGCCTTCGTCTCCTCAGGATAGTCTATATTGATAGTTATGCTCAGCCTCTTCGGCTTGAGAACATCATATACATCTGAGGCTATCTGCCCCAGCCTCGCCTCCAGATCTGAAAGGCCTAGCACGCCTGGCGGCAGGACAAGCTTGGCCACTTTTTCTCCCTCTTCATATTCTGCTCTCACGGCATCTGGAGGGAGCCTGAGCATCCTTGCAGCGAGCAGCGAGATCTTCTCCGCTGCGGTCTCAGCCCTCCTGACTAGTTCCACCTCTATCTTCAGAGTCTTGCCCGCCAAGGGGTGGTTGAAGTCTATGAAGGCAAACCTCTCTGTCACCTTTGCTATCCTACCCCTCCTTCCCCCCGCCTCCACTTCCTCTCCTACTCGCGGAGGAATCCCGTAGCGCTGTAGCTGCTTGAGCGGTAACCTTACCACTAGGTCTTCCCTGTAGGGTCCATATGCTTTCTCCGGCGGCGCTATCACCTCTCTCCTCTCCCCTACTTTCATTTGGGAAATGTATTCCTCAACTATAGGGAGCAGGGTCCCTTTGCCGATGACGGCTATCATTTCTCCATAGACCCTGTTTGGATCGTATATCCCTGCCTCTTTCGCCACCGACTCTATGGTGGTGTCTATCACCCTCTCTCTGCCCTCCTCCACGAGCTTTACGGTATAGTTGATCAGTACGGCGCTCCTCTCCCTCATGCGAGAGCACCGGAAATAATGGACTGGGACCTTTAATAGGCTACTCGAGGTAGCGGGAGGGAAAGTGAGGCTGGCTGAGGCGAAAGTGCTAGAGTTCAGGGCGAGAGGGCATCACAACGTTAGGGCCACTCATAAGACGACGCTAGAGATCACGAAGGAGGAGGACCTCACGCCGAGAGGCGACTGTATTATAGGGGTGGGCGCCGAGATCTCGCCGGCAGAAATACCTGAAGAAGTAAAGCGGCTGATGGCCAGAGACGATGCCCTCCTGGTGGCTCTCTTCTGCGCAAGGGAAGTCTGCGACGCAGTTGTAGGGAGGGGCTCCTCGAGGCTAGAGCTAAGCGATACGAAGAAGATGGTCTTCAGGAAGTCATCCTACGTGGGCCCTGAAACGGTCATGATAGGAGCGGACAAGGCGGCCAGAGACCTGAAGAGGGAGCTGACTAGCCTCATGTCTCAAGGGGAGGAGCTCAGAGTGACCCTCATCGTCCTTCCCGCTTAAAGCCCTCGAGGGAGCTCTTAGCAGGAGGGGGCATCTTGAAGGCTTCTGTGGGGCTCGTCGTGAAGAGGGAGAGCAGCCTCGCCCAAGAGGTGGCCCAGAGAGTGGCGAGAACGCTCGAGTCCCTGAACGTAGGCTTCGCAGTGGAGAAGAGCACGGACTATCCGGAACTGAGCTCGTACGAGAGGTTCAGCCTGAAGGGAGAGCTGCCGGAGAAGTTGATAGTGATAGGCGGCGACGGCACCCTCCTCCGCACTCTGCTTAGCATCCAAAGGGAAAGCCCTGTGCTCCTAGGCATTAGGGCAGGCAAGAGAGGGTTCCTGCTAGAGGTCGACAGATACGAAGTGGAGGAGAGGGTGAAGGACTTCATAGAGGGCAGGTATAAGGTGGTGGAATACCCGCGTCTAGCAGTTTACGTGAACAACGAGGCCTTCCCTTGCGTCATGAACGATGCAGTCCTCCTCGCAAAGATGGGCAAAATGGTGAGGCTCATAGCCTCAGTGGATGGTTACGTGGCGATGAGGATAGATGGCGACGGCATCATAGTCTCCACAACCATAGGCAGCACGGCTCACGCGCTCAGTGCTGGAGGCCCTATAGTGGACCCTAGGCTGAGGGTTAACGTGGTGGTCCCCCTGAACCCGGTCCAGCTCCACCTTCGACCCATAGTGATACCGGGAGAGTCATATGTGGAGATCTCGCTGACCGCAAACAGCAACGAGGCGTACTTGAGCCTTGATGGGCAGGTGACGAGCGAGCTGAGGCCGGGAAGCACCATAGCCGTAGGTCCTTGTAACTTCGGCGTGAAAATGGCCCGCTTTAAGAGGGGAGAGAACTTTTATGAGCGGCTCTACACAAGAGTGCTCACATACTGGTGAGGTCGTAATAGCAGACACAGGGCCAGTGCTGTCTGGACTGCCCTTGAGGGTGAGCTGTTACGTTACTCCGCAGGTGATAGAGGAGGTAAAGGACGCTGAGAGCAAGGATCTAGTCGAAAGAGCCTTGGCCTCAGGGAAACTCCTCGTAGTGGAGCCCCCTCCAGCCTTTATATCAATGGCAAAAGAGGCTGCGAGAAGGGTAGGTGTTGAGAGGGAGTTGAGCCCCGCAGATATATCCGTCATCGCCCTCGCCCTGAAGCTCTCGGAGAGGTGCAGGGTGAAGGTGGCAACGGATGACAAGAGACTTCAACTCGCGCTCGTGAGGGCGGGCTTTGAGGTCATGGGAATAAGGTACAGGAAGATCAGGGAGGCGAGGAGGAGATGAGGGAGGCTCTCACCCTCTATCGGAAGCACATCCTGGTCGCGGGCGCTCTAGGCTTTGTCTCCGGCGTCGTCTTCGGGATCGTTGCTTCACAGATCGCTCTCGACAGTCGTTCAGCCTCGATTCTTACTCTCTTTGGCTTGGCGGCTAACGCTGCCCTCCTTCTTGCCGTTAGTAGAGTCATGCCGCCCCTTTTCCCTACGAGGGGTACTCTCTTGGAGTCGCTTCTGGCTCAGATCCTGCTCTTCCTCTCCGCCTGGACTGCAGTCTATAACCTGCTCCCCTAGCGGTCAGCTCATTGACCCTTCCTCAAAGGCGCCAGCCTCGGACTATGTCGGCCAGATCATCCCAATCTCGAGATCTTGCCAGAGCTAATTAGGGGCTCGACTTTTGCACCCGCCCTCATCGAGTCGGGAACGAGATCTCTCATCGCCCCTCCTACTTTAACCTCCAGGGCTTAAACAAAGGCGGGGGGAGCATGGAAGACCTCAAATTTGAGGCGCTGGCAAAGACTCTCCAGGCTCTTGAGAACATCAGCGCGAGGACCCAGATCACCCAGATGCTTGTCCAGCTCTTCCTCCAGACGCCGCCGCAAGTCATCGACAAGGTAGTTTACCTCGTTCAGGGGAGGCTGGGCCCTGAGTGGAAGGAAATACCGGAGCTAGGGGTAGGGGAGAAGTACATAATCAAGGCCATCAGCATTGCCTTCGGGGCGAGCGAGGAGGCAGTGAGTAAGTCCTTCAAGGCCACGGGAGATCTGGGCGAGGTAGCAGAGAGGCTCGCCTCGAGGCCGAGGAGAGGGTTGGCTGGACTGCTAGGGGAGGAGAGGAGGGAGCTTACCGTCTCCCGCGTCTATGACGCTTTGGTCCGTATTGCCTACGCTATCGGAGAGGGTAGCAGGGACCTGAAGATCAGGAGCCTTGCCGGCCTCCTCTCAGATGCCGGTCCCACTGAGGCGAAATACCTGGTAAGGCTGGTAGAGGGGAGGCTAAGGGTGGGGGTAGGGGATGCCACCATCCTCGACGCTTTGGCTATTGCTTTCGGCGGCAGCTCTGAGCTCCGGCCTCAGGTCGAGAGGGCCTACAACCTGAGGGCAGACCTTGGCGACGTAGCGAGGATCATTGCTACGAAAGGGGTTGAGGAGCTCCAGAGGGTCGAGCCGCAAGTGGAAATCCCCATCAGGCCTATGTTGGCAGAGAGGGGGAGGGACGCGAGAGAGATCATGGAGAAGGTAGGAGGGAGGGCTATAGCGGAGTTCAAGTACGATGGAGAGAGGGCTCAGATACACAAGAGGGGAGACAAGGTCATCATGTTCTCAAGGAAGCTGGAGAACATCACGCTACGGTATCCTGATGTAGTTGAGATGGCAAGGAGGGGGATCAAGGCAAGGGAGGCTATAGTGGAGGGGGAGGTCGTGGCAATAGACCCAGAGACGGGAGACATGAGGCCCTTCCAAGAGCTCATGCACAGGAAGAGGAAGCACGAAATAGAAAGGGCAGTAAAGGAGGTGCCCGTCAAGGTCTTCCTCTTCGACGCCCTCTACGTGGACGGGAGGGACCTCACCCTAGAGCCCTTGCCCGTAAGGAGGGAGGTGCTGGAGAGCATTGTGGAGCCATCCGAGAGCTGGGAGATCGCGAAGTACAAGGTTGTGGAGGAAGCGGAGGAGGTAGAGAAGTTCTTCCTAGAGGCCGTGGAACAGGGGGCAGAGGGCATCATGGTGAAGGCAATTCACGACAAGAGCGTTTATACTGCGGGCGCCAGGGGATGGCTTTGGGTGAAGTACAAGAGAGACTACAAGAGCGAAATGATAGATACGGTAGACCTTGTGGTCGTGGGGGCTTTCTACGGAACTGGCAAGAGAGGGGGGAAGCTGAGCAGCCTGCTCATGGCAGCTTACGACCCAGAGGAGGACATGTTCAAGACAGTCTGCAAGATGGCGACGGGCTTCACCGACGAGGAGCTTGACAGGATGAACGAGATGTTGAAGGACAAGATAATTCCGCAGCGGCACCCCCGCGTGGACTCCCGCATGAAGCCCGACGTGTGGGTCGTTCCCCACTACGTTGCAGAGGTGCTCGGCGCAGAGCTCACCCTCTCCCCCATCCACACCTGCGGGCTCAACGCTGTCAAGGAGGGCGTGGGGGTCTCGATCAGGTTCCCTAGGTTCGTTAGGTGGCGTGAGGACAAGAGGCCTGAGGATGCTACGACAGAAGGGGAGATAGTCGAGATGTACAGGAGGCAGCTGAAGAAGGTTGAAGAGGGAGAGCAGGCGTAGGCTCCTGGCAGACCTCGTTAGGCAGAGGCAGGAGATCATCTTTGATTTCGCCCTCTCGGAGCTGAGGAGGGGGAACGAGAGGAGGGCGAGGGAGGCTTGCGAATATCTACTCAAGCTGTCAATGAGGACGAGGGTGAGGCCTCGTAGGGAGCTGAAGAGGAAGATCTGCAAGAGCTGTCGACTCCCCCTTCTTCCGGGACTCTCTGCCTCTGTGAGGACCAGGAGTCAGGGCAGGTTCTCATATGTGGTTGTGAGGTGTCTCGCATGCGGTTATATACATAGATACCCCTACAAGAGGGGAAGAGGTCGTGAAGAGGGCGAGGGAAAAGGCGGCAGAGAGGGCTGACGTGATTGTGGGGAAGAGAGGGCTCGAGGGGAGCGTGTTGAGGGAAATAGAGGAGAGGTTCAAGAAGCAGGAGTTGGTGAAGGTGAAGATGCTCAGAACCGTGCCAGAGCTAGAGGAGGGCAGAAGGGAGCTGGCTGCCCGGATCGCGAAGGCTCTAGGGGCTAGGCTAGTGGAGGTACGGGGGAGAACCTTCATCCTATATAAGCCTAAAAGGGCTGGCTCCCCCTATGGGAGCAAGTAAGGGGTGTAGGGTTTGGTAAACGCAGTGCAGGTGCCTGCAGAGGCGCTGATAAGGAGGGTGGCCCAGAAGCTCAGGGAATACAAAGAGATCAAGCCGCCTCAATGGGCTCTCTTTGCGAAAACGGGGTCGTTCAAAGAATACCCGCCTCGGGAGGCTGACTGGTGGTATGTGAGAGCTGCCTCTGTCATGAGGAAGCTGTACAAGTCAGGAGAGCCCGTGGGGGTAGGGGCTATGAGAGTTATCTACGGAGGGAGGAAAAGGAGAGGCTCCGCTCCACCGCACTTCAGAGAGGGCTCTGGTAGCGTGGCTAGAGAGATTCTCCAGCAGCTAGAGGCTGCGGGCCTCGTAGTCAAGGTGCCGGGCAGGGGGAGGACCCTCTCCGCTAAAGGGAGGAGCATGCTCGACGTTGCTGCGAAAGAAGTAATGGAGGAGCTGGTCAAGAGCATGCCAGAGCTCTCAAAGTATATGTGAGGTGGGGGAGATGGGCGAGGACTACGTTGACGAGGAGCTCGAGGCGATAAGGAGCAGGAAGATGGCTGAGATGCAGAGGAGGCTTGAGGAGGAGAGGAAGAGGAGGGAAGCGGAGAGCCAGAGGGAGGCGCTGCTGAGGAGCCTGCTGACCAGCGAGGCTAGGAGCAGGCTAACTAACATAGCGCTCGTGAAGCCTGAACTCGCGAAGGTAATAGAAGACTACATAATTCAGCTCACGAGCGCAGGCAGGCTTAAGCCGCCTGTGGGGGAGGAGGTAATTAAGAGTCTGCTAACGGAACTGAGCGAGAGAACCAGGAAGGATTACAAGATCACTTTCAGGAGGAAGTGAGAGGTGGCGCGGAACAAGCCCCTTGCAAGGAAGCTTAGGTTGGCAAGAGCTAACAAGAGCAAAAGGGCGCTGCCCCCGTGGGTGATAGCGAGGACTTTGAGAAAGGTGAGGTTCAGCCCCGTTAGGAGGAATTGGAGAGTGAGTAAGCTCAAGGTGTAGAGCCATGCCTGAGAGGGGTAAGTGGGTCTTCGTGGTCCCATTCGGGGAGGCATATAGAGGGAAGAGGGTAAACAGGGCAGATAGGGCCATAAGGCTGCTGAGGGAGTTCGTGAAGAGGCATACCAAGGCTGAGAGAGTGTTGATAATGAATGAGGTAAACGAAGTCATCTGGGAGAGGAGCAGGGAGAGGCCACCGAGGAGGATTAAGGTAGTGGTGGATGTGAAGACGGAGAAGCCCGAAGGGGAGGAGAAGGAAGTGAGGATAGCTAGGGTAAGGCTTGCTGCGGAGAGGTTGAAGCCCGGTCCTATGGAGGGAGCGAAGGGCTGAAGGCCAAGCGTTTCGAGGTCGCCAAGCTCAGCCTTAACGGTAACCCGAACATAGGCGTGTATATCTACGCTTCTGAGGACTATGCCCTTGTTCCTCCCGGCACGGAAGAGAAGGCCAAGCAGCTCATCGCTGAAGTCCTCGCCGTGGAGAGAGTAGGCGAGATCACGCTCCTCTCCACAAGGCTCTTGGGAGTTCTACTCGCAGGCAACAAGAACGGCCTCCTCCTGCCTCGCATGGTAACGGAGGAGGAGCAGAAAAGGGTAAAGGAGATCGTGGGGGACGTGAACGTTGCAGTGCTCAAGGCAAAGGAGAACGCTCTAGGAAACCTGTTAGCTTCCAACAGCAAGGCCGCAGTGGTTTACCCTTACATGGACCAGGAGGCGTTGAGGGTGGTGAGGGACACACTGGAGGTTGAGGTCGTGAAGACGACAGTCTGCGGCTCGAGCGTGGTGGGCTCTGTGGTTGTGGTCACAGACAGAGGAGGCCTCGTGTGCCCCGAGGCGAGCGATGAGGAGGTGAAGAGCTTGCAAGACCTCTTCGGCGTCCCCCTCATGCAGGGCACCGTTAATTTCGGAGTATCCTTGATAAGGGTTGGACTTGTTGCTAATTCGAAGGGAGCCCTCGTGGGAGAGGAGACCACAGGGCCTGAGATAGCAAGGATCCAGACTGCGCTGGGTGGTGGGACGTGAGTGAGGTGAAAGTGTTCCTGGTGAGAGGTTACATGCTCATATCCCATGACAGAGCGCCGGAGAGGAGGAAGTTCGAGCTGTACGTGAGGACAACGCGGCCTGAGGCAGCGCTGGAGAAGGTGTACTCGCTGCTTGGGAGCAGGCATAAGCTGAGGAGGGACCACATCAGAGTGGAGAGCATACAAGAGGTGAATCCCGAGGAAGTCGACGACATGAAGGTCCTCAAGCTCTCATCTCTAGAGAGGGTAGTAAAGTGAGCGGTCCTCAGAAGCACAAGGTCGACGTAGGCGCTGTCGCAGCCCAGGCGCAGCTCATAAAGGAGCAGATAGACGTCCTCCAGCTCTACTCGCAACAGCTGCTCCAGATGAGGGACAGCGTCCTGAGGGCAATGGGAGGAATAGAGGCGCTGAAGGTGGAGAAGAAGGAGATGTTGATCTATCTGGACCCGCACCTCAATGTGGCAGGCAGGTTCCAGGCGACAGATGAGAAGATCATGGTCCTTCTCGGGCTGAACGTTTATGCTAAGCTCACAGCGGATGAAGCGCTGAAGGTCCTTGAGGAGCGGAAGTCCAAGCTAGAGAGAGCAATAGATGAGACTAGGAAGAGGATGGACGAGCTGGCTGCCCTTTACGACAGGTACCAGGCAGTGCTCCAGGCAGCAGTGAGCGAAAGGAGATAGTCTTGGTCTTCGACCTGCTGAGGAACGCGTTCTCTGCCCTTGCAGATAAGGTAAAATACAGGAACATAAGCGAGGAGGAGTTGAGGGGCGTTCTGGAAGAGCTCGTCATGGACATGGTCGCCGCGGACGTGGCGTTGGAGGTCGCTGAAGGGATTGCGCAACGCGTCCAGAAGGAGCTCACGGGCGCAAAGGTGGCGAGGGGCGAGAGCGCCGACAAGCTCATCATAGCAGCAGTTAGGAAGAAGATGTTGAGCCACTTCAAGCCAGCGCCGGAGCTGGTTTCCAGCGTGAGGCAGAAATGTTCCAGGAAGGAGCCGTACGTGATCTTGTTCTTCGGAATAAACGGCGTGGGGAAGACGACCACCATAGCAAAGGTGGCCCAAAAGCTCAAGAAAGAGGGCATAGGTGTCGTCATAGCGGCGGCAGACACCTTTAGGGCTGGGGCTCAGGAGCAGTTGGAGGTCCATGCGAGGAGAGTGGGCGTTCCAATTCTGAAGGGGAGGTACGGCTCCGATCCGGCAAGCGTGGCCCACGATGCAATAGAGCACGCAAGGGCAAAGGGGATCTGTGCTGTTCTCGTTGACACGGCAGGCAGAATGCACGTGGACAAGGACCTCCTCGAGGAGATGAGAAAGATAGTGAGGATCGCTAAGCCTGACCTCAGAGTTCTGGTGGTGGATGCGCTCACGGGGAACGATGCAGTGGAGCAGGCTAGGTCCTTCAACGAGCACATAGGCATAGATGCGGTCATCGTGTCAAAGGCAGACGCGGACGTGAAGGGAGGGACGATCTTGTCAGTTGCTTACGTCACAGAAAAGCCGATACTCTTCCTTGGCACAGGCCAGAGCTATGACGATCTAGAGCAGTTTTCTCCAGAGAGTTACGTGGACACAATATTAGGCTTGAGGGCCCTTTAGTCTGGGATGAGGACTTTGCCGAGTGCTGAGCTGTGAAGAACGGGTGACCTATCTGACCGATGATGTCTACGCCATCGCCTGACGGATGAGGAGCGCCTCCTTCTGAGGTTATCTTAAAGCCCTCTCTATCCCCCTTGTTGCCAGCTCGTAGGCGTCTCCCCTCACTACGATCACTACCCTCTCCGGCAACCACGGCGATTCCCTCAGGGCTTTCAACATAGTCTCAGCCGATACATCTGCGCTCAGCCCCCCTACCCCTGCCCCCAACAGGGGGAGAGCAAGGGACCTCACCCCTTCCTCCCTAGCTGCGGCTAACGCGGCAAGCGTCGCTGCCCTCACCGCATCGGTGCTGGAGCTCCCTCCCGGCCGCTCCACAGTTGGTGCATGGATCACTAGCTTGGCCTTGAGCCTCCTCGTCCTAGTCACCACTGCCCTCCCTATAGGCACGGGCGCATATCTCATGGCCTCCTTCTCTATCTCCTCCCCCTCTACCCTCTTTATCGCTCCTGCCACCCCTCCCCCCATTATCATAAGGCTGTTCGCGGGGTTTACTATGGCATCCACCTCTGCCTCCAGCAGGTCTCCTACAGTAACCTGGAGCTCTGCTCTGTTTAGCACGAGGCGCATAGTTCCCCCCATACTTTGTACCGCTATATAAGTTTTTCACTAGAGGGGATGGGGGAGAGGCTTTGGAAAAGGAGGGCCACACTTCGCAGCTGTGGGCGCCGTGGAGATATGCATATGTTTCCGATGTGGGACGGAAGAGGGATGAAGGCTGCGTCTTCTGTCAAGCGCCCAGGAAGAGCGACGAGGAAGCCCTCATCCTCTACAGGGGAAAGAGCGTATACGCTATCTTAAACAGGTACCCATACAACAACGGTCACCTCATGATTGTCCCATATAGACACGTTGCCAGGTTGGAGGAGCTCGACATGGAGGAGCTAGTTGAGATGATGAAGGTGCTGAGGGCCTCCCTCAAGGCCTTGCAGGAGGCATACAAGCCTGATGGGTTCAATGTAGGCGTAAACATAGGCAAAGCAGCGGGGGCAGGGATAGAGGGCCATGTGCACGTTCACGTTGTGCCGAGGTGGTTTGGGGACACCAACTACATGGCCGTGCTTGCCGGCGTCACCGTCATCCCCCAGCTCTTGAGCGATTCCTACAAGATGCTTAAGCCTCTCATAGATAAGTACATGGGAGAAGAAAGGTGAGCCATGCTTACGTGGTCACCCACACTGATCTAGACGGAGTGGGGGCGGCTGCAGCCCTACTGAGGGTGCTAGGGAAGAGGAGAGGAGATGGGGCGACGGTCCTCTACTCGGAGCCTTACGAGCTCCACGAGGTCCTCCGTTCATTGAGCAAATACGTGGAGAGGGGGGACCTCGTTGCTGTTACTGATCTAGGCCTCAATGAAGAGATGAAGGGGGAGACCAAGAGGGCCGTGAGGGAGCTGGCCAAGAGGGCAAGGGTAGAATTCTACGACCACCACGTGTGGGACGGAGAGGACATAGGAGGCCTCCTGGAGCTGGGGGCGAGCCTGTACATAGACAGGAGCACCTGCGCTACGGGAGTAGTAGTTAACTATGCTACAAGGAGTAGAGGGATGGAGCCCGATCAGTTCCTGAGGGAGCTGGAACTCGCAGTCTGTTCCGCGGACCTGTGGAGATGGGATCACCCGCTCTCCCCAAGGCTCTACAGAGCAGTGGGAGCGAGGGAGGAGGGGAGGGAGTGGAGGGACAGAGTGCTTGACAAGTTCGTCGATGGCAAGCTCTGGGACGAGGAGCTGGAGAGAAGGGTAGAACAGTACATGGACGAAGAGCTGAGGAGGGTGAGCAAGGCCCTCGATACGGTCTTCGTGACGGAGAAGGGCGGAATCAGGGTTGCCTTTGCAGTGAAGGAGGAGGGGCCGCCGGCTAACGGAATCATAGCTGCTATCCTCATGTCCCGCTATGACGCTCACGTGGCAGGCATCATGAGGCCTAACGGGGGCCTCTCTCTGAGGAGCAGGAAGGTCGATGTGCAGAAGATAGCTACGAAGCTAGGAGGGGGCGGCCACGCAAGGGCTGCTGGTGCCAGGATCAAGATCCCCTTCTTCATATCTCTCCTTTCAGAAATCTACCCGAAGGCCCTCGCCTGGTACGGAGCTAAGAGGGTCCTAGAACAGCTTTAATAAGCGTCTATCAAAGCAACCGATTTCAGAAATTTACAGACATTTCCCCTCTACTGAAAAAGTATTTGAGGAGAACCCTTTTGGCTACAGCTGTCAGAGCTGAAGCGTTAGGGAAGCTATATTCGCAAGGCGTTTGGGGTGCTGTGGACGTAAGCTTTAAGGCAGAGGAGAGGGAGCTAGTAGTCCTTCTGGGCCCTAACGGCTCTGGCAAGTCGACCACCATTCACATTCTCTCTACTCTCATCAAGCCGACGAAGGGGAGAGGAGAGGTGGCTGGGTACGACGTAGTGAAAGACGCGGAAATGGTGAGGAAGAGGATTGCTCTGATGCCTCAGGAAGGGCGGCCAGACCCTAACTGGACGCCTCTGGAGGCCGTCCAGTGGTATCTGGTAGCGAGGGGCATGTCCCTCTCCTCTGCAAGGCAAGAGGCGAGGAGGTGGCTCGAAGAGCTCGATCTCTGGGAGGTGAGGAACACGCCAGGGTGGGAGCTGAGCGGTGGGCAGAGGAGGAGGACGCTGACCGCAATGATTCTCGCAACTGAGGCTCAAGTGATCTTCCTCGACGAGCCCACAGAGGCTGTGGATGTGGAGGGGAAGTATAAGATTTGGGGAGCTGTGCGGAGGGCAGTAAAAGGTGGGAGGAGCGCTATCTACACGACACACAACATGCGGGAGGCTGAACAGATAGCTGACATGGTGGTCATCTTGTCCGAGGGTAGGAGCGTCGTCTCGGGACCTCCGTCGGAGCTGGTGAGGGCTTTGCCCTTCAAGTACAGGGTCGTGGTGGAGAGTACATCGCCCATCGAAGCTAAGTTCAAAGTGAAAGTAGGCGAAACTGTCATTGCGTATTTTGAAAGCTTTTCGGAAGCGCGGTCAGCCCTTCCGAGCGACGGCAGGGCTACTGTGGAACAAGTCTCTCTCGAGGACGTTTACCTATATTATACAAAAGGTGCTAAACCATGATCTCCTCAATCCTCAGGTCGTTCGGCGTGGCGAGGCTTCTCTCTGCCTATTTACTACGACAGCCAGGTTGGCTGATCCAAGATGCAATGTTTGCGGTAGCCATTCTTATCATCCTCTATTCCTGGGCGGGGAGAGAGGGGATAGCCTATGCCATTACTGGCTACATATCATCAGGCGCTTTCTCTTTCGGCATCAACGGAGTAGGCCAGGTAGTGGGTTGGAGCAGGGTCATGAGGACTCTCGACCTGTACATAGCATCACCTATAACACCGCGCATATTCTTGCTGGGCGCGATCATCGGCGAGATCCCCTATTTCTTGACCGTATCGATAGTCTATGCTCTCGTGGGAGCGCTGATCGGTCAGCTTTGGATAGTGTTCTTTGCCATAGCCGTGGCGTTCCTCATATCTCCTCTCAGCATACTGCTCGGCCTCTCTGCAGCCTTCTACATCAAGAGGCCTGCTAACCTTAGCGCTATAACGAACCCAATCGCGTTCCTTGGGACTATGTTGCCCCCAGTTTTCTACCCCGTAACGACCTTGCCAGAGTTCCTCAGGCTGCCTGCCATGATAATTCCCACAGCGAGCGGTGCGGAGCTGACGAGGACTTTGGCTGGCGTCAGCAGCGAGTTCGATCCCCTATTACTGCTCAGCATCTTGCTCCTCTGGACCCTCGTTGCCTTTCTCTTTGCCAACAAGGTAGTGAAGTGGTCTCTAGACTAAGATGGTACC
Source organism: Acidilobaceae archaeon (assembly GCA_025058835.1). Lineage (GTDB taxonomy): Archaea > Thermoproteota > Thermoprotei_A > Sulfolobales > Acidilobaceae > DSZV01. The sequence continues at coordinate 298,406 of JANXEI010000001.1, read as the reverse complement.
CCTTAGCCTCTTTGCCTCATCTAAGAACTCTGCCACGGTAACTACCTCTTGCTTTCCTGGCTCGCTCCTCCTCCTGACAGATATTGTGTTGCTTTCCACCTCCTTGTCGCCGACGGTGCCCACCAGCGGGACCCAAAGCCTGCCAGTCTCCCTGATCCTGCTCCCAAGACCCCCTGCTGAGAAGATCTTCGTCCTCACTCCATGGTCCTTGAGAGTTCTGGCCAGAGCCTCTACGAAAGCTAGGTGTCTCTCGTTTACGGGCAGCAGGGCAACCTGCACAGGGACGAGCTGGGGCGGCAGGGTAGGCGTAATTCCCCTCTCCGCATCCTTCAACGCCAAGTCTACCAGGGAGAACACTAGGCTAGAGACGGGTCCTATGCACCTCTTTCCCCCTATCTCAGCCGCAATTGGGACTCCTCCTCTCCTGCTCCTGTAGACTACCACTTTCCCGTCCCTATCGTCGTAGGTCAGGCTCACCTCTTTTCCCTCCTCGAGGAGGCGGGGGTTCAAGGCGGAGATCACTTCCTTGATCTCAGCCCTGGTCGCCACTAGGGATGAGCCTGCCCCTCCCCAGCTCGCCAGCCCCTCGCCTGCCATCTCGCAGAGCTCGAGGAGGGAGGCGGCCCCCCAAATGCCTGCGACTACCTTTGGCTCTGCAACCCTAATGGTTCTCTCTACTCTTGCAGCCTTCATGAGCAGGTTCTCCGCCTCTAGCATCATGATCCTCTCTCCCTCTCCAGCCCCCAGCCTCCCCATGACGTCCTTGACCTCCGCGTCCCAAGGATCTTTTAGGAGCATCCAGTCATCGACGAGGCCCTTGGCTATCGCCTCCTCTAGCAAGAGACCCTGGAAGGTGACCATAGCTTCTTTCTTGAACTGACGCGAGAGCTCCGAGAGCGGATGGCCAAGGCAGGATATGTCGAAAGCCTTGTACCAGCCAAAGGGAGCCCTGCTGACAGGCCCCCTCCAGGCGGCCCTTGCCTGCTCCTCCATGCTTACAAGAACTCTATGAGCATCACTCGGCCTGGCTAGCTCGCTCGAGAGATGGGCGTAAGGATATATTACGAGAACGCTTGCTCCTACCCTCTCAGCATGGCTCACCATGTCTCCCACGGCCCTTCTAGCGACGGTCGTATCGTCCCCCTCCTCTACTGTCACAAAGGCTACGAGGCAGTTCTCGTATTCACCATTGCCCGGCGGATCAGGGGGGTTTTCAATGGCCTCTTTCACTACTTTGTAGGAGAACTTCGAAGCATGGATGTAAAGCGCTCTCACGAGCGTTCCCCGCGTAACAATAAACATAATTTAAATCTATTACTCAGCTATGCCCCTCGGATGTGAGTTGGCGCACCCCTGGATACCCAACAGCGCTGATGATGTGAAGAGGGAGATGATGAAGCTTATCGGCATCAGCAAAATAGAAGAGCTCTATGCAGACATTCCTGAGAACGTTAGGTTCCCCGCTGAGAAGTGGGACGCGCTGCCCATAGGTCAGGGGAGGATGCTTAGCGAGCAGGAGCTCAAGAGACACATGGACTCTCTCTTTGCCAGAATAGCAGAGCTGAAGGCGCCGCCTTTTATGGGAGGGGGCGTGCTGCCGAGATACGTCCCAGAGGCAGTCAAGTCGGTGATAACGAGAGGGGAGCTCATGACAGCATACACTCCCTACCAAGCGGAGATCAGCCAAGGGCTGCTCCAGGTCCTCTTCGAGTACCAGAGCCTGATGGCAGAGCTCCTTGAGATGGAGCTGGTCAACAGTTCCATGTATGACGGGAGCAGTGCCCTTGCGGAGGCTTTCCTCATGGCCATGAGGGTGACGGGTAGGAAGAGGTTCCTAGTCCCTGAGACCATGAATCCCCTCTACAGGAAGGTGGTAGACACTTACCTCAGCCCTCACGGGGCATCGGTGCAGGAGGTGAAGGTAGATAGGGAGACGGGCCAGTTGAACCTGGAGGACTTGCAGGCCAAGGCTAGGAGCGACGTTGCGGCCATATACATGGAGTACCCGCACTACACCGGGATCATTGACGAGGGTGCTCAAGATGCCGGCGAGATAGCTCACCGCGCGGGAGCCCTCTACGTTATGGGAGTGGAGCCCGTTAGCCTCTCCATACTCAAGCCCCCGGGCGCGCTAGGCGCAGACATAGCAGTCGCAGAGGGCCAAAGCCTTGGCCTCGGCCTGAACTTCGGAGGCCCGTATTTAGGGGTGTTCGCTGTTAGGTGGGACAGGGAGCTTGTGAAGCAAATGCCTGGTAGGATAGTGGGCCTGACCTCCAGCATAGACGGCGAGGAGGCCTTTACCCTCGTGCTCCAGACTAGGGAGCAGCACATAAGGAGGGCAAAGGCGACGAGCAACATAACCACCAACGAGGCCCTCATGGCAATTGCTGCCTCGGCGTACGTGTTGTTGCTGGGCAGGAGCGGGCTGGAGGAGCTGGCCAAGCACTGCTGGTACAAGTCCCACTATGCTGCAAGGAAGCTGTCTCAGTTTGCTAGGTCGCCGCTCCTCTCCGGGGAGTTCATATACGAATTCGTAGTGAGGCTTCCCAGGAACGCCAGGGAGGTGAGGAGGGAGCTCCTGAAGAGGGGCATCCTTGCAGGCATACCCCTAGAGGGCCATGCATGGTTTAGCGGTAACGACTTGCTCCTGGCAGTTACGGAGGTCCACAGCAAGGACGACATAGAGCTCCTCGCCAGTTCCATGATGGAGGTGATGTAGGGTGTTCAGGCAGGCAAAGTGGAACGAGCCGCTAGTCTTCCAGATGGGAAGGGAGGGGCGCAGGGGGTTCCTCCTCCCACCGCTTGAGGAGGAGATCACGAGGGCAGTAGGGGAGTTCTCGCTGGCGGAGAAGGTGAGGAGGAATAGCCCCCCGGAGATACCCTCGCTGAGCGAGGTGGAGGTAGTAAGGCACTTCACTAGGCTCTCCCAGATGGCGTACGGAGTAGACGTTGGCCCCGTTCCGCTCGGCAGCTGCACGATGAAATACAACCCTAAGGTAGCCCTCAGGTATGCCTTCCATGAGAAGCTCTCCTTCCTCCACCCGCTCGTTGACGATGAGCTAGTCCAGGGCCTCCTGGAGGCTCTCTATCACCTCGAGAGGTGGCTTGCCGTAATAACAGGAATGGATGCCTGCACGCTCCATCCAGCAGCAGGTTCTCAGGGGGAGCTGACGGGAGCCCTCCTCATCAGGAAGTACCACGAGCTGAGGGGGGATGCGCAGAGGACGGAGATCATTGTGCCGGACTCTGCCCACGGGACCAACCCTGCGACGGGCACTATGGCTGGGTTCAAGGTCATAGAAATACCCACTGCCGAGGACGGTAACGTTGACGTAGAGGCCATAAAGTCTGTCCTAGGCCCCCGCACTGCAGGCATAATGGCAACGGTGCCCAGCACCTTGGGACTCTTTGACGAGAAGGCCCTCGAGGTAGCAGAGCTAGTCCATGGGGCTGGAGGGCTCGTATATCATGACGGGGCTAACCTGAACGGCATCCTTGGGAAGGCGAGGCCAGGAGACATTGGAGCGGACATAGTTCACCTGAACCTGCACAAGACGTTCTCCTCCCCCCACGGCGGAGGGGGACCCGGAGCAGGTCCAGTTTGCGTGAAAGACATAGAGGTGAGGGACGGCATAAGGCTCTCCCAGCTCCTGCCGGGTTACAGGGTGGTGAAGGAGGGGAACAGCTACAGGCTCGAGGGCCCAGGACCTTACAGCATAGGCTATCTGAGAGCGTGGTTCGGGAACGTAAGCCCCCTCCTGTGGGCATACACATACATAGCCTCCATGGGACCGAGAGGGCTAAGGGAGGCAGGGGAGATAGCCGTTCTGAACACCAACTACTTCGCCTCCCTCATTAAGTCTAGGTCGGAGAAGTACACCATACCCTTCGGCGAGGGGAGGTTCAGGAAGCACGAGGTGGTAGTGAGCGCTCAGAGGCTCCAGGAGGAGACGGGAGTCAACGCTGAAGATCTGGCAAAGGGCTTGCTTGACGCGGGTTTCTATGCTCCTACCATATACTTCCCGCTCATAGTGAAGGAGGCGCTTATGGTGGAGTTCACAGAGAGCGAGACCAAGGAGAACATAGACGCTTTTGCCGAGAGGCTCATAGAGCTCGAGGGGATGGCGATGCAAGATCCGAAGCTCCTGAAGGACATGCCAAGGAACACTGCTCGGGCAAGGGTCGACAACGCTAAGGCAAACCATCCCAGAACTGTTACTCCGAGCTGGAGAGTAAAGGTGCTGCGGGAGAGGGGGAAGCTCACAACGCTATAGGGGGCTCCACATGATAGAGGTAGAGGGGAAGTTCAGAGTAGAGTGCTCTAGGTTGGAGGGGCTTAGGGCTCAGCTAACTGGGATGGGGCTAAACTACCTCGGCAGGAGGGAGGAGGTGGACAGCTACTTTTCTCACCCCTGCAGAGACTTCCTGAAGACGGACGAGGCCCTCAGGGTAAGGAGAGGGGGCGGAGAGCTAACCTTAACTTACAAGGGGCCGAGGGAGAGGGGGGAGATGAAGAGGAGGCTGGAGCTGACCCTTAACGTTTCCGGTGACGCAGAGAGCTTGCTGGAGAGGCTGGGCTTCAAGCTAGCGCTCGAGATTAGGAAGAGGAGAGATTACTTTGAGAGCAAAGACCTGGTGGTGAGTCTCGACGAGGTGGAGGGGTTAGGTTGTTTTGTGGAGATAGAGTCAAAAGGGGGGAGGGCTGAGGACGTAATGGGGCTTGCAGAGAGCTTGGGGCTAGGGAAAGAGAGCTATGTGGAGAAAACGTATGTAGAGATGGTCTTGGAGAAAAAGTCTAACCCTTCGTAACTCCTATGGGCCTCATCCTTGCCGTAAGCTTCGCTATGCCAACCGCGTGGGCTACCTGTGCTACCTTGTCCACGTCCTTGTAAGCCTCTGGCGCCTCTTCTACCACCGTCTCTATGTTGCTAGCCCTGATGTAGATCTCCTTGCTCTCTAGCTCTGAGACCACCTCCCTGTAGCTCTTCTTTCTCTTCGAACCTGCCCTGCTCATCCACCTGCCCGCGCCGTGAGGCGCAGTGAACCAGCTCCTCTCCCCCTCCTTTACTCCAGCAAGTATGTAGCTAGCCGTGCCCATGCTTCCCGGTATCAGGACGGGCTGGCCTACCTCTCTGTATGCTGCAGGTATCTCAGGATGTCCTGGCGGGAAAGCCCTAGTGGCTCCCTTCCTGTGGACTATGAGTTTCTTCCTCTTCTTTTCGACCTCGTACTCCTCTATCTTAGCTATGTTGTGCGTTACATCGTAAACTATCCTCATGCCCAGCTTCTCCGGATCTGTCTTGAAGACCTTCTTGAAGCTCTCCCTTACCCAGTGGGCTATCATCTGCCTGTTCGTCCACGCGAAGTTGGCTGCAGCTGCCATCGCCTTTACGTAGTTCTGCGCCTCCTTGGTGTTATAGGGCACGCTGGCGAGCTCCCTGTCAGGAGGAACAGTGCCATAGGCCTTCATAGCCCTCTCCATGACGAGGAGGTAATCGCTTGCTACCTGGTGACCGAGCCCCCTGCTGCCAGTGTGAATCATGACCACTATCTGACCCTCGAATAGACCGTAGGCCTTCGCTATCCTCTCATCGTATATCTTGTCCACTACCTGCACTTCGAGGAAGTGGTTTCCGCTCCCCAGAGTACCCAGCTGCTCTGCCCCCCTCTGCTTTGCCGTATTACTAACTGCCGAGGGATCAGCAAGGGACCAGCTCCCCCTCTCCTCGAGGTACTCCATGTCCTCGGGCCATCCATAGCCCTTGCTCACTGCCCACTGCACGCCCTCGCTAAGCACCTTGTCCAGTTCTGCCATGGTGACCTTGACCTTCCCCGTGCTGCCCACGCCGCTGGGGACGTTCCTGTACATTTCGTCCACAAGCTCCTTGATCTTCGGCTTCACCTCCTTGAGGGTCAGGTCAGTCCTCAGCACCCTCACGCCGCAGTTGATGTCGTAGCCGATGCCGCCTGGGCTTATGACCCCGTCCTCGTCCACTGCCATGGCAGCTACCCCTCCCACGGGGAAGCCGTAGCCCTGATGGCCGTCGGGCATGACCAAGCTGTACTTCTGAATCCCCTTCAAGCACGCCACGTTCATTGCCTGGACTAGCGTCAAGTCCTCTTTCATTTTGTTTATGAGGAAGTCATCGGCATAGATTATAGCAGGTACTTTCATGCATTGCTTGGCCTCTGGGGGAATCATCCACACGTTCTCGTCGATTCTTTTGAGCTGAACGCTCATCCGGATCCTAACTCTAATTAGCTTGCTCTCTAGGTTTTAAAGCTTAGTAGAGAGGGGAAGGGGTTGCAAGGAGGACCTCTCGTCCAGGCGCTCCTAAGAGTAGGTCGCTGTCTGGAGGACAAGACCGGAGTGCCCCTCGACTCTTTCGTGAAGCTGCTGTCCAAGACTCCCAGGGAGGAGTACGGCGACTTCGGTTTCCCCTTGGCGAGGTTCTTCGGAAGGGCAGAGCAGGTCCTGCCTGAGGTCCAGCAGTGCGTTTCTATCGACTACGTGAGCCTCAGCCTCTGGAACGGCTTCCTTAACGTTAAGTTAGACGAGAGGGGCCTGGGGAGGGAGCTCTTTGAGCTGATGAAAGGGGGCTGGAGGCCTGAGCCCCTCAAGACGGAGACCCCTCGTCGCATTGTGGTAGAGCACACCAGCGCCAACCCCGTGCACCCTCTTCACATAGGCCATGCAAGGAACGCGAGTCTCGGCGACTGCCTAGCTAGGATGCTCAAGGCAAGGGGGAACGACGTGGTAGTGAGATACTACGTAAACGATGTAGGGAGGCAGGTCTCCGTGGTCGTCCTCGGCTTCTCCCTGCTGGGCATTGAACCTGAGGAGCTCTCGACAAGGCTGGGCACGAAGATAGATCATGCAATAGGATGGGTCTATGCCGTCACCCACACAGCCATCGATGCGGTAATGGCAAGGAGGAGGGGAGATCAGGAGGAGGCAGAGAGGCTGGCAGCACAGCTAGTCAAGCTGAGGGAGAGGGGCGACGCGTCCCTGGCTGACCTCATAATAGAAAGGGTGAGCTCCTTAGAGAACCCTGAGGCAAAGCTCTCTGAGATCATGAGCAGATACGAGGCAGGACTGGAGCCTGAAAGGAGCAAGGTTAGGGCCCTGTCTCAGGCAGCCCTTGAGGGCTTCATGGAGACGCTGGGGAGGATGGGGATAGGCTATGACAGCATAGACTGGGAGAGCGACGTAGTGTGGAGCGGCCTTCTTGCAGCAGTCCTGTCGAAGGCGAGAGAGAGCCCATACTTGACGAAGCACAAGGAGGCTCTGGCGCTCGACCTCATGAGGATAGTTAGGGAAAGGGTGGGGGAGAAAGAGAGGGAAAGACTTCGGCTCCCGAAGGGCTTCGAAGTGCCTCCCATGATACTCTTCAGGAGCGACGGGACCACCCTTTACTGGACGCGCGACATAGCATACAGCATTTACAAGTTCTCCGACTCGAAGGCCGACCAAGTCATAAACGTCATAGCCAGTGAGCAGAGGCTCCCGCAACTCCAGATCAGGATAGCCCTCCTGGGGCTAGGGTATGAGAGGGAAGGGCTGAACATGCTCCACTACGAATACGAGATAGTGAGGCTGCCAGGGAGGGCGATGAGCGGGAGGAGGGGAGAATATGTGACTCTAGACGAGCTCATAGATGAGGCCAAGGAGAGGGCAGCGAAGGAGGCAGCCCTCAGGAACCCAGATCTCTCGAAGGAGGAGCTGGAGTCCATAGCAGAGGGGATAGCGGTGGGCGCGATCAGGTTCAGCCTTGTCCAGCCTGGCGCTACCAAATCGATAACTTTTGACGTAGAGAGGGTGTTGAGGCTGGAGGAGAACACGGGCCCCTATCTCCAGTACACTCACGCGAGGGCTCACAACATCCTTGAGAAGCACGGACAAGTAAAGTATGAGCTTGCGGAGCCCGAGGTCTTCAGCGAGAGAGACAGGAGATCTCTGCTCATTCATGCTCTTCTCTATCCTATGGTAGCAGCAAAGGCCGCTGACGAGCTGAGGCCAGAAGATCTAGCCTCCTACCTTCTCAAGCTTGCAGACCTCTTCAACAAGTGGTACCAGAAGGACAGTGTGATCAGGGAGCCCAACGCAGGGCTGAGGGAGGGCAAGGCCGCTATGGTCCAACTAGTGTCACAGGTGCTGGGCTCGGGCCTCAGCCTGCTGGGCGTTCCGCCGCTAAAGCGGATGTAGTTTTAGGGATCGCCAAAGGGACCGGGGACGGGAGCTCAAGTGTGCGACTAACGGCGCTGAGGGAGAGGCTCAGAGGAGCTATCGAGATAGTGCTAGGGATGACCCTTGGCTATGCTCTGTATACCGTTAACGTTTTCGTAATAGCGTTACTCTATCCTCTTGTAGAGGGGAGGAAGGAGGTCATTGCCCTCATCCCTGTTATGAACGACCTGAGAGGCGACATTATGGGCTCCTCTGGCGCTAGGATGAACACTGCCCTCCACCTCGGCGAGGCCTCGTCCTCAATGCGGGAGCTCCTCTTGCTGGAAGCAAAGCCCGTGGTGGCGCTTACTGCCTCCACATCGCTCCTCATCAGTTTCCTCACCTTCTTCTATTCCCGCCTCTCAGGCGAATACCTTGACCTAGAGGTACTGCAACTTGTTGGTGCCCTCTCCTCCGCCCTTGCAACTGCGGTCCTCCTGCCATATCTAGCTCTCTTTGCTGCCACTGTCTTCAAGAGGGGAGGAGACCCGGGGAACGTCCTGCCTACTGCGGCTACTATAGGAGGCGACTTCGTCTCCTTTCCCCTACTTGTGCTCTCATTTCTCTTCGTTTCTACTCTTCCCTCACCCCTCGCCCACGTCCTCTTCCTACTTACCATCTCCCTCAGCATCTCCCTCCCGATTGCCATACTCATAACGAGCAAGAGAGCAGGGAGGATACTGTCGGAGAGGCTCCTCGTGCTCCTAGCTGTTCTCCTCCTCCAGCCCTTTGCGGGCGTCCTGTTGGCTATTTTCGAGGAGGAGCTGGCCGAGAGGGCTCTCTTCCAGATATCGGTGAGCTTTATCGGTATAGCTGGTGCCCTCTCCTCCGTCATAAGCCTGAGGCTCAGCGTTCACCTGCACCTCTACGGAGCCCCCGGGATCGGAAACGCGTTCCTGAGGGCTCTCCTTGATGCCCTCTTTGCCATTCTACCCGGCGCCTTCGTGGTCTCTCTTGCAGGCTACGCGTCAGCATGGATCTTGGGAGGGGAGCTCGCTTTCCTAGACATGTTAGTTCCTGTCACGATAGGCCTGGTAATTGCAGTGCCCGTGGGAGCATTTGTGGCCCTCTTCGTGTCCCTGCTCTCCTTCAGGGTCGGCCTAGACCCCGATAACGTGGGAGTGCCTCTCGTGACCACCTTCATGGACGTGCTGGGACTCCTCATTCTCTACTTTGTCTCCACTATAACTATCAGCTAATAGTTCTTCTCCACGTCGATGATTTGGGAGAAACCGTGAGGAGGCAGGGGGCGAAAGAGATCTACATCGTCCTCTTGATATACGCTATCCTTGCATCCTTTCTCCTCCTCATAGCATATCCTGTTCCAAACTATTCTGGTATATTAGTCCCAGAGGGCGAGTTGGTCTACCTCTCTGGCGACGCTGTGGCAGCAGTAAGGTTAGACGGAAGAACGATGGTGGTTAAAGAGGGCATATCTTTGAACGCTACTGGCAAAGCGTGCGCTTCTGGAGACCAAGTCTACATTCTCTCTGCGGATAAGGTGACCTACGTCTCCCTTACCGCACGCGATGCGAGAAGCTTCCAGCTCCCCTATCTGCTCTCGGGCGCAGATCTGCAGTGCTCGTCGAGCACCTTCTTTGTTTCGGGGATTGCAGGTAAATCTCTGAAGATATTGAAGGTGGACGCCCGCTCTGGACAGGGGGAAATGATCTCTGCCCCTCTTTACTCCACGGAGACGAAGATTGGGTGGGAGGGAGAAAAGATCTACGTAGCGCTGGACAGAAGCCTTCTAGAGGTGAGCAAGGAAGACGCGAGCCTCTATGAGCTAATTCCCGACATGAAGCCCTCTGGAATAACTTTCTACAAAGGGTCTCCCGTCGTCTTCGGGAAGAGGGGAACTGCCGCTCTGATATACTGGCTGGGGGGAGCGAAGGCAATTGAAATCGAGGTAGCAGGGAGAGAGTCTTCGGTAGATGCGCTGCTCTGCGAGAACTACTGGTGCAGGGCCCTCGTGGTGCCCTTCGGAGACTGGCTAAGAGTTGTTGAGTTTAGGGAGTGGAGACATGTACGGGACGTGAAGATAGTGGGGACGAGAGGGTTCGTATACAGCGGGGCCGGCGTCTCTGACAGCATCTGGTTCTCTGGCAAGCTGGTGGGGACGGGCAGCATAGCAGTTGCAATAAGATCTACGAGCAAGGCGGTAATTGGGACAGGCAGGGAGGGTTACTTCATGGTAGAGGAGGGCCTCCCACGTCCTCGCCTCTATGAGTACAGAGTCCCGCCCATCAAGAGAACGCTGGAGGTGGAGAGGGAGCACATTTCCCTACGGGAGGAAAAGGTACAGGGGGAGAGGGTGACCGTTTCTTATCAGAGGGTAGGCTCCCTGAGGGACCTCATAAGAGGCGTTTTCACCGCTATAGCTCTGCTAGGTCCCCCTGCTGCCTACTTGCTCAGGAGGTTTTGTTGTTAGCCCTCCTGTAGTACTCATATGCTACAGCGAGAGCTATCATTAGGAAAGATGCTATCAAAGTCTGGGGGGCGGAAAGGCGGTCGTACTCCTCTATCCTGTACTTGATGTCATATTTGATCTGTCCTGGAGTGTCCCTTACAGCGATTATCAGGAGAGAGGCATCGCTCCTGATCCTTTCACTGATCCGCGATACGTTTTCTCTCTTTTCAGTTATGGGTATGACGTTGCCCAAGAGCGAGAGGGCCTGCACGAGGAACGGGTTAGACTCTACCTGGATGCTGGTGAAGGAGACGCCAGCCCTTAGGTCCAAGTTAGACCTGACGTTGCTGACGTTGAGTCTAAGGGAACGGAACTGCTGCGCAAGCAGGAAGGGGTCTCCCGCTACTTTTAGGTAGTAAACGTTGTCAGCCCCCTCCACTGTCACCTCCACTCTACCCTCACTAGTCAAGGCTGCTATTGCCAGTAGGGAGGCAAGCTGAGGATTTGCCGGCACATTCCTGGAAAACTCCGTCGATAGCTTTGCTCCGTAGAGCTCCGCTACAACGCTTGAGACGAGCAGTCCAATTGATATGACAACGAGGAGCCTGGAGATAAGTGACATCCTCTTTAGCACTCTGCTCATACTACCTCAAACCTCCTCGAGAAGTACCACACTATGAGCACAAATAAGAACACAACTATAGTGGGCACGAAAAGTATCTGCCAAGTCTCCACGCCGCCTCTCATATACGAGGAGTATACCATTTCCGGAAGGTACATGGCGTCGCCTACCTTTCTCACTAGCTCGTTGTCTATAGATCTTCCTATTGCTTGCAAGATAAGGGCGAGTGCCACGTAGGCAAAGTAGGCAGAGACGCTCAGCAGGCCGCTTGTGGACTGGCTCCGCGATCTCAGCGCAAAGAGCAGGAAGAGGAGACCGTAAAGAGATGCCTGGAAGAAGAAGCCCAAGTAAAGGCCTAGTGCCTTCTCTGGGCCCTTCAACATAACGCTGCTCAGCAGCAACGTAAGTATGACGAGGGGGGCAGCTAAGACAATCAAGGAGGGCACGAAGACCCTGCTTATGATGAGAAGGACTGCGAGAGGTACCTTGCCTATCGGGTACGTGAGGTACACGTTTACTATACCGCTCTGAATTAGATACGCCATCCCTGCAGAGCCTCTCACTGCCAGGAACAAGGCGGCAGCGAAAAGGGTAGGATCTAGGGCGATCCTCGTGGCGACCACAGGGCTCGTGACTGGCTGTATTGTGACGAGGGCAGAGCCCAGGGCTGCAACGAGGAGGATCAGCACATCTAGTCCCGGGGGCCTCAGGACGTCGCTCACGTCAACATACAAGATGTTATAGTAAGTCCTCAGGCTCATGGTTTATCCGCTCCTCAAGACCTCCTCGAGCCCAGCGCCGGCGAAGTCCATGCTCAAGATCCTCGTGCCCGAGGCAGAAATGTCTGCGAGGAGTCTTAGCAGTTCCGCTTGCTGCTCCACTCCCTTCAGTTTCACTATCAGGTTGATACCCTCCACTCTCACATCATAGCCGCTGAGGCTCAAGATCTTCTCTAGAGCCTTTACGTCGCTCGCCCTAATCCTGGCCACAGAGGTCTTCATGACCACCTCGCTCACATCCCCCTCAAGTATAATCCTACCTCTGTTCATCACCACCACCCTCTTTGCCACCCTGGAGATCTCGGGGATGACATGGCTAGAGACGATGAACGAGATCTTCTCATCGCTGTTAAGGGTGTCGATGAGCTCCAGGAGCCTCCCCCGTTCTATGGGGTCCAGGTTGCTCGTGGGCTCGTCTGCTACTATGAGCCGAGGTCTAGAGAGCAGTGCATGCGCTATAGCCGCCCTCTGCTTCAGACCTGCACTGAGCTCTGTGAAGGTCTTGTAGAGGTGCGGTTCTAGCCCCGTGTACTTCACAGCTCTCCTCACTTCCTCTCTCGATGTGCCATATATTCTAGAAGCCCGATCTAGCAGGTCTATGATAGTCAGGGAGTCGGGGAGCATGGGCCTCTCGAAGATGACCCCCACTCCTCTCCTCGCCCTCGAGTCCTCATAAGGATCATAGCCGTTGAGGATAACTGTTCCCTTGTCTCTTCTCAAGAGGCCGAGGGATATCTTGATGAGAGTGCTCTTCCCCGCCCCGTTAGGCCCGAGGAGCCCCACGAGCTCCCCGTCGTGGACCTTCAGGGTGACGTTGTCCACAGCAACAGTGGTGCCGTAGACCTTCCTGACGTTAGATACCTCCAGCACCGTGCCCATGAGTTCTCCCAAGAACGGGGGTTGGCAGCTCCCTTTAAATAGAATTTCATATGTTTACGTAGGCAACGAGAGATACCTTCCTCTCCTTCCTTATCTCATGGAGGGCCCTTGCTGCTAGTGCCAATGCATCCCTAGCTTTTCTCGCAATCCCCAGGCCCGCCTTTATGTTGGCCTCCTTCATGAGGGTTATCGTAACGTTCAAGTACCCCTCGCCGGGCAGGACTGCCAGCACGTTGTCGCCGCCCAGGTATTGGATTATACCGCCCCTGGGCTCCGCAATGTCGGAGAGCCTCCCCACCAAGTTCAGCATCGAATGGTAAGTGCGTGTTACTCCCTCCTCCTTCGTGCTCTCAGTGATGTAATTAACGTCGAGATGAGCAATGACAGAGCTCTCCTCCTCGTCACAGAACTCGAAGATGAAGTCCTCCTTGAGCGTCTTCAGAGCAGTCCAAGCCCTTAGCTCTGCCTCCAGGGGGCTCCTCGCGCAGGTGCTCGCCATCCTTACCTTGACCTGTGCGTTCTGCTTCGCCGTCTCCCAGATCTCCCTATGGTTGCTCTCGCAGAGGCTTGAGGAGAGGACTAGCATGTAGTCATACCTCATGGGCAGGACGAAGCCCCCCTTGGAGGAGGAGATTTTCTGGAGCTCTTTGTAGAGGGAGGCCTGGGAGCTCTGGATGAACCACTCCCTATCGTCTCCTAGACTCTCTGTCCACTCCCTGTACCCCTTCAGCTCCAGCACCGCGACGCGCGTGAAGAAGGTGTTAGCCATGTGTGTACCCCTACTCTATGATTATCGTCCTCCCTTCATAACTTGCTCTCTCGAGAGCTCTCTTCCTCCTTACCATCTTTACCGCAGATTCCACAGCTCTTCTAGCATACTCCTCTGCCCTCTCCAGTGCCTGCATCCTCGAAGCGCCAGGTCCAATGATCCCTAGGGCTACTGCCTTGCCGTACTGAACTCCGAGATCCAAGATCTTCCTGGCAGCTTGGTGTGCTACGACCTCGTCGTGCTCCGTTTCCCCCTTTATGACGGCGCCGAGAACCACCACAGCATCTACGTAGTCCAACTTGATCACTTCCATGACGCCGTAGGGGGAGTCGAAGCTGCCGGGAACGCGGAAGACCACCGAGACCTCCGCGCCCAAGAACTTGGCATGCTCCACTGCCTTTTCTAGCATTATTTTCGTTATGTCGTAATTGAAGTCAGCCACCACTATTGCTATCCTCTCTGTCAAGGTGGTTTCCCCTGCGTTCCTCCCATGAGGGCTTAAATATGACTTGTCAGGCAAATATATTATACTGAACTTCTTCTTTCTCTGGGGGAGACTTGGAGGAGAAGGTAGTTCTGAAAGTGGAGCTCTCGAGGGAGGAGTACGAGGCCCTCAAAGCGAAGGCGAGAAGCGAGGGCTACCCTCTGCCCTCAGAGTACGCTAGAGAAGTGCTGAGAAGGGCTCTGGGGAAGGGGGAGGCGAGGGGCCTGGATGTGAAGGAGATAGCTGACAACGTAAGCAAGAGGGTCGAGAGAACTGTAGCAGACCTCCTCAACCCTTACACGGGCAAGATAGACGAGATATCGAGGAGACTCTCAGAGCTAATAGAGCTGTTGGAGGTTGAGAAGGAGAGGGAAGCGAAAGAAGTAAAGGAGCCTCGAGAATTGAAGGAGAGGAGGCCTGTCTCTGCCATAGACAGGCTGAAGGACCAGCAGGTAGTCTTCAGCGAGGACATGAAGTGGATGAAGGCCCCCGAGAAGTTCTTCGAAAAGCTGAGGAGGGAGGGAGCAATGGTGGTAGAGGTGGGGGAGGAAAAAATTGCTGTGGACAAGGACTTCTGGGAGCAGTTCAAGGCAGAGGTGGAGAGCATCAGCGTGAGGAGCGTCGAGGAGGCGTCTAGTCTCATAGGCTCATACCTAGGGGAGGGAGCTGGCAGGCTCTTCAAGAAGCTGGCAAGGGCTGGGCTCCTGGTCTACGATGAGGACAGGGGAGAGTGGCTGCTCCGGGTTCAGGGGATGGGGCCAGCATCAGGGTAGCCCTGTCTAACCCCCATGCCGGCCTTCGGCGTTAGGGCCTGAAGACCTCCCTTCAGGAGGGCAGCTAGGTTAGAGGCATGAGCTCTGGCCCTATGAATAGCTATCCTCTTCAGCTCCTGCTCTTCCTCAGCTTCATCTTCATGTACCGTGACGTCTATGACCACCTTTGACGTCATGATGGCGACGTTTATGAGACCTATGCTGGCTGCCAGGTAGCTGTACTTGTCCACTTCCTTCCTCCCTACCCACCCTAGACTGATGGCCCCTTCGCAGCCCATGTCTAACACCCTCTTCACCCCGCCTGGGAGGTCCTTGATACCAGGGACGGTATGCCTCACGATCTTGTAGCCTGACAGCTCCCTCTCCAAGACCTCTATGACATACTTGCCCATATCTACCCTTGAGAAGGTCGTGTCAATAACTCCAACACACTTCATTTTCCTCGCACCACTTCATTAGCTCCTTTCCGGTAACCATAACTAGCCCCTTCTTCTCCGCGTACGCTCTTGCCTCCGCAACGCTCATCACCCTCCCCTTGGACAACATCTCCGCCAGCACTATGCTAGGCCTCACGCCGGCAGCGGAGAAGAGGGTAACGCTCATCTCTGTATGCCCCCTTCTCTCCCTCAGGCTCCTTGCCGCTAGTATAGGGACATGACCTGGCGCCTGGAACTCGGAGGAGAAGAGTTTCTTCGCCCCCTCCAGCTCTCCGCTGTGTGCTAACCTCACGACCTCGTCCAGCCTCCTCACAGTTATGCTCCTGTCCTCGTCGCTCACTCCCGTCCTCACGCTCATGTGGTTCACCCATATCGTAAAAGCAGTCCTGTCGCGATACCTCAGCCTTCTCCTGGCTATTAGGTGGAGGTCACCGTAAGTGCTGAGGAGCTCGTCCCCCCAAGGTATGCCAAGGGCGGAGGTGATGGATGAGGAGGTGGCAAAGCAGAGGAGGCCTCCCGCTTCTACCCTGAGAGTGTAAATAACGTCAGGAGTGGCGACCCACGCTGGGAAGACCATGTCTACCTCGTCCTCCCTCTCCTCTCCGTCGTAGATAAGCACCGCCTCTCCTGCTCTAATGGCCTCTATAGCTCTCTCTACCGAGCGCAAGCTCAAGCACCGCTACGATTCCTAAGAGAATTAGCAGAGCTATTAATTTGAAGTAATCAATTTCTTTGCCCTGCTCGCCCTCTCTCTCAACCCGATCCGCTTCTTCTACGGGGATGGGGCTGGCGATCGGGAAATCTTGAGCCTCCCTTAGGACTACCCCATATGCTACTATCAGCTCCTCGCCCTGGCGGAAGAAGCGCAGGACTACCCATCTATCCTTGGTGGAGAGTAGCAAGGTGTTCCAGAGAAGGGGAGAGGCCCTCAAGGAGCCCCCTTCACAATCGCTCCTCACAGCCGTGGCTATGGAGAGGTCGTCAAGCCGTCTCTCTCCCCTGAAGGCCTGGAGGGACGCATTGCATCCTCCCTTTATCTTCACTTTCACGTGAGCCCCATCCGGGTGGCAGCTTGCTTCCCAGGAGTCCAGCGACATCTCCCCCTTTTTTAAGGCCAGAAGGATTACGGTGAAGCCCCCACAGCTCTGGTTAGATTTACTCACTTCATAGGTACCCCCCGCCGTTTCGAACTTTGCTCTCTTTACCCCCTCGGCAGAGAGGACTTGCTCGCCCCCCTCGAGCTCCACCATCTCCCCCTCCAGAGTCGCGACACCGCTCGAGCTCACCAGGGCTAAGAGGAGGAGGGCGATCAAAGTCTCACCTCGCCAAGAGGAAAAGGAGTTGCTCCACGAGGGCAGCGTGCAGCAACATAAGCAAGGCCAGGAGAGATGAGGCTATGACGAACCTGGGGTAGTTCTTCCTCGCTAGGATCCCGACAACTGCGGAAGATGCTAGGGAAAGGGCTGGTACCTCCAGTACCCCATGGGGCGCGAGGAGGAAATACGTCCCCACGCCAAGCAGAGGGCCAAGGGAAGCCTCAGCGCTCACTGCAGAGATGAGGAAGCCCACTACGGCCCCGTTAAACATGATGATAAGCAAGGGCACTATTAACGAGAAGGAGAGCAGCGACGAGACGAGAGCTATTACTGCATTGTTCGAGAAGATGACGGCAAAGAGGAGCTCATCGGGTAGGGGTAGCCCCTCTAGCTGTTCCATCCTTTCAGCGATGAGCTCCTCCACAAGCCCCTTCACTTGCTCATCGTAAGAAAAGTAGAGAGCGGAGGAAAGCGTGGCGGAAAGGCCGAAGAGAAGGGTGAAGCCTATCCAAGTATAGGCAAAGGTCCTGTCCAACAAGATGTCGAGGAAGCTCAAGAGTTCTCCTCCCTCTCTACTACGAGGACTACACACTCTCTTGGCAGGTCCTCCACTCCAGAGAACCTCTCTCTCGTCATGAGTAACACCACTCCTTCTCTACACATCTCCTCGCACTTATCTTTACAGTCTTCGACCCTTACTACCCTGACCCCCTCCTTGAAGAACTCCATCCCAGCATATCCCTTCCTGAAAGCTTATTATAACTCACATCTTAGGAGAGCGGGGCTCAGGCGCTCAGGTGAACGCTGTTGAGAAAAGGAGTGGTGGACGTGAAGAGAAGAGTCAGCGTACTCGTCGACGTTTGGCACAAGCTCCTCGAGATGTGGGAAGAGTCTGGGGGGGCGCTGGTGAGAGGAGATGCAGTAAAGCTCTTGAGCGATGTGTATGAGAAGGAGTCAATAAAGCCTCTCAAGGGCATCATGAATCCAGCTGACATATACGACAAGGAGCTAGCCAGCCTATATGTGGTGGGAAAGCATGGGATGGGACTCGAGGAGTCTTATCCTGAGCTCTTCGACAAGATATTCACAGAGGAGGTCAAGTATGAGAACGCTATAAACATAATGATGAGGGAGCCCCCGGAAAGGGCTCGGGAGAAGCTCAAGGTCATGCTAGGGGAGATGGACGACAACACGATATCAAGGATCTTCAGGTTGAAGCTCACAGAGGTGTTTTTTGGCTTCGACAGCAAGAGTAAGCTCCTAGAGCTCATCAAAGTAGCCTTGAAGGTCTTTCCTGAGAAGGAGAGAGTGATCAAGAACTACATGAAGTTCTACATAGCATTCTCGGTAGCAGAGGCTATTAGCAAGAAGGAGGTGAAGGACAAGATAGAGAAGGAGGTGTTGAAACAGTCCCTGGCGCTGGAGCTCAAGTTAGAGAAGAAAATGTTACCTGACGATGACTATGTAAGGACCGTTGCTCTGGAGGTCTTCCAAGTCTCTCCAAAGACGCTAGACATGATTTTGGTTAAGAAGAGGGTAAGACGTGGGAAACAAAAGACTACATAATGTTGGAGGTTTGGCACTCTAGGCTTATATGCTAAAATATATTTGCTCTCATTTGTTTAAACCAACTGGGAGTATACGGGAGGTAGTGGGGAAATGTTCCGACATAACCTGAGGAGCGTTCAAGGGGAGGTACTAGAGGCTCTGATGAACCTCTACGAGAAAGAGAGGAGAATGATCAAGAGCAGAGAAGTGGCAAGGCTGCTGGGCAAGGAAGAGGGTACAGTAAGGAACATAATAATGTGGCTGAAGAGCATGGGATATGTGGAGAGCCGGACTGGTCCTGCAGGAGGATACATACCTACGCTCAAGGCATATGAGGCAATAAGGGGCACGCCGCCAAAGGTCCTCGAGCCAGGCTATGGCGTAGTGGTGGTCTTCAGGGAGGGGGAGGACATAAGGCTCACGGCCATCTCCATGGAGATAATGGGGCTCTTCTCATCTGAGCCAGCGCGGGCTCTCGTCAAGGTTATGGGAGATCTTAGCCGCGTGGAGGAGGGCATGAGGGCAAGGATAGAGAGCCTGCCGAAGAGGAAACTAGTCATAGAGGGTATTGTGAAGAGAAGGGATCTGAACGCTAACGAAATGCTCCTGGAGATAACCAAGATGGCAGTGATCCCAGAGGAATATGTGGAGAACGTGGGCTCCAGGAGGCTGATCACGGTTAGGACCACTCACACAATGAGGGAGGTGGCGAGAATATTACACGTGAACGGCATAAGGGGAGCGCCGGTGGTAGATGAGAAGGACGAAGTAGTGGGCTTCATCACGACGGCAGACCTAGCGGCAGTGGTAGCAAACTCTGAGGACCTCGACGCCCCTGTGTCGAAGTACATGAGGAAGACCGTTTTCTTCATAAGCGGCAAGGAGGGACTGATAGAGGCAATGAGGTACAT
The DNA here is from genome assembly GCA_025058835.1 of Acidilobaceae archaeon. Lineage (GTDB taxonomy): Archaea > Thermoproteota > Thermoprotei_A > Sulfolobales > Acidilobaceae > DSZV01. The sequence goes on along the minus strand of JANXEI010000001.1, from coordinate 279,251 downwards.
GGACTTCCATGGCGTGGGTAGGCTGCTCATTGTTCACCCCACGACAAAGAAGCCAATAGGGATAATAACGAGGACTGACATACTGAAGCACATACTTGCCATCTAAGCTACAGCCACGCCATCCCTCCCCTCTATGATCGACTTTATTTTTTCGTGGAGCATCCTGAGTATCTTCCTCTTGTCCTCCATGAGCACCACGTCGCTGAAGCTCTTCACAACTATGTTGTGAGACATGGGAGAAGGATAGGCCAGGGGGCCTACGATCTTCACCCTCACCTTTCCCTCCTCCATCCACTGGAGTACTTTCATGGAGTTTGAAAGGTCCATGTAGTCCTCCAGTATCTCCCGGTACGTCTCCCTGATCGGGGGGAGGTCGGGCTTCCTCTCCAGGAGAACGCCCAGGAGCTGTTGGGCTCCGAGCTGGAGCCTCTCCGGGCTCTTCTCGTAGCCCCTGTACCTCTTGAGTATCATGAAGCTCCTCTCAGCCACGTGGCGGAACCTCCTCTTCATGAGCTCTGTATGAGTTATGCTTCTCTCCAGTACTTCCCGGAGGTTGTGGCGGTTAACCGCCTTCAGCACCTCGACAATGAGCTCCTTGCTAGGCCTCACGTCCTTTTCGTACGAGAGCATGAAGCCGTTGTCGGAAATCGAAACTTTAACGGGCGTTAGCAGGAGCCCCGAGAGCTTGGTGGCGTATGCTCTCGAGAGAGCATCGTTGACCTTCCTCCCGTAAAGCATGTGGAAGACTATGTGCCACCCCTCGTCCCAGAAGTACTCTATGAGCACCAGGTCGTCTCCCGGCACTGCCCCTGCGTAGAGCATCTGCTCCCTTACGTACTCTACGATTGCCTTCGCAGCCTGAGGCTGTAAGCGATACTCTTTAGCGATCAAGTCCTCCGCGTTCTCTCCCCGAGACAGCAGCTCCTCCACCATCCTCCTGAACCTCCCTACCCTCAGCGCGCTGTCGAAGCTGAGGGGGAGCGTCTCGCTGAACCAACTGGGCACCGTAGGTCTTGCGCCGTCTGCAGGCTCCACGAGAACTTTGATGCCGTCGCTCTTCAGGAACCTGAACGTTCTCCCAGCCAGCACGAAAATGTCGCCCTTCTCCAGCATTTCCACGAACTCCTGCTCCAAGTTGCCCACAAACTTGCCAGAGCTAGTCACGACCACCATCTTTGCCTCATCTGGTATGACCCCTGCGTTCAGCTGGTAGATCATCCTTGCTGACCTCTTCTTTCCAAAGACCCCCTTCTCCTCGTCCAGCCATATCTTCGAGTACACGCCCTCCTCGTCGAGATCCTCCCCTCCGCCGAGGAACCTTAGCATCTCCAAGAACTCCTCCTTGCTGAGGTTCCTGAAGTTGTATGCCCTCCTCACAAGGCGGAAAGCGTCCTCAATGTTCCACCTCTTCTCTATGGACATCCCTACTAGGTGTTGAGCTAGGACGTCAAGGGGCTTCTCGGGGATCTTGGCGTTGTCTATGAGCCTCTCCATAGCGCTCTTCGCTAAAACTGCGCACTCTACCAGGTCGTCGCGATCCACAACTATAACTCTCCCTTTGCTTACTTCAGAAATTCTGTGGCCTGCTCTCCCCACTCTTTGTAGGAGCCTCGTAGTGCTCTTGGGGCTGCCCAGGAGGACCACTAGGTCTATGTAGCCTATGTCTATGCCGAGCTCGAGGCTCGTGCTAGAGACAACTACCTTCAGCTCTCCCTTCTTGAGCTTGTCCTCTACCTCTAGCCTCTGGTCCCTCGAGATGCTGGAGTGATGGGCCTCTATCTTGTCGATGTCTGCAATGCTGTCTCTCAGCATCCTCTTCAATTTGAAAACCACCCTCTCAGTGGCGCTTCTCGTGTTAGTGAAGACGAGAGTGGTGCGGTGTTCCTCTACTATCTCAGCCAGCTTCTCGTATATGGACTCATTGACCCTCTCCGGCGGGTCTCTGACTATGTCCACATCAGGCACAACGACCCGGATGTCTATGGGTTTCACGAACCTCGCGTCCACTATCTCTACCTCCCTGGGCCTCCCGTCCTCGTAGCCGCCGAGGAACTCGGCCACGACCTCTAGAGGAGCTATGGTAGCGGAGAGGCCTATCCTCTGCAGCCTCCTCCCTGTGCTCTCGAAGACAAGTTCGTCCAGCCTCTCCACGCTCAGCATGAGGTGGGCTCCTCTCTTGCTCGAGGCCAGATCGTGAATCTCATCGATTATTATCCAGCGGGCGGAGGAGAGCCTCTCCCTAAAGCGGGGCGCTACTAGCCCTATGGCGAGGCTTTCAGGGGTCGTTATAATAATGTGAGGGGGAGTTCTCACCATTTTCTGCTTCTCGTAGCTGCTCGTGTCGCTCGTCCTAACTGCTACTCTGATCTCCGGGAGCTCGTAGCCCATCTCCTTTGCTTTATGAGAGATCTCAGCCAGCGGCTCCAGCAGGTTTTTCCTCATGTCGTTGTTCAGGGCCCTGAGGGGGCTCACGTAGATCGCGTAGACCTGGTCCCGCAGTTCCCCCCTCTCTGCCATCCCGTAGAGCTCGTCAATAACCCCTAGGAACGCTGCCAGAGTCTTGCCGGTGCCGGTAGGGGAAGAGATGAGAACGTTCTTCCCCCTTTTGACTAGGGGGATGGCTAACCGCTGGGGCTCCGTTGGCCCTCCGTACTTCTCCTTGAACCATTGTGCGACGTAAGGTCTCATGAGACTCGTCAGCTCCTCCACGCGAGCCCCCTCGCCGAGCTAGGCGGGTATTCCTAGGACCCTTATTTCTCCTCCCTTCATATACCCCCACGGCATAGCCTCTGCGTTGTACCTCCCTCCTACCTCCCCTCTCCTCGTCACAGCTATGAGGCCGAGAGTGTTCAAGCCCCACCTCTTGCTGTGGTCGCTTACGACCCTCTCGAGGGCCTCTTCCAGCTCCCCTACTTGGAGGTATGCGTCAGCAAGCCTCAAGGAGGACATGGAGAGCAGTATGGTCTCCCCAATGCCAGTGGCAGAGACAGCGATGTTCTCGTTAGCATAGAAACCTGCGCCGGGCACAGGACTGTCTCCTATTCTGCCCGGGAGCTTGAGGGAGACACCCCCCGTGCTGGCACCGGCAGCCAGGCACCCATCGGGGCCCAACGCTACTGCTCCCACCGTATCATATCCCAGAGCCGTCGCCGCTTCTATCCTTGCCCTGACCCATTCCGATTCGGGCCGTTCCCTTAGCTCTCTCCACTTAGCCAAGGCCCTCTCGCTGGGCCCGGGGTGCCTCTCTAGCCCCATCCTTCTCGCCAGCTCATCCGCCTCCGGCCCTGCAATGAGAACGTGCGGAGTTCTCTCCATCACGATCTTTGCCAACCTTATGGGGTTTCTTGGGTATGTGACGAGAGCCACTGCTCCGGCCCTCCCATCGCTTCTCATTAGCCCAGCGTCCATGCTCACCCTTCCCAGGTAGTCGAGGGTGCTCCCTACCCCCGCGTTAAGTATGCCAGAGTCTTCCAGACTGGCTATGGCCTCTACGACGGCCTCTAGGCAGCTGCCGCTCCTCATGACTTCAGCGCCCTTCTGCAGAGCTCTACGAATAACGTCCTCCAACGCCTCTCTCCCCACTCCAAGCCTCCAGGCGCCGGCCCCTCCGTGGACTGCTATGACGAACTCTGACATCGCTTACCCTCCCCTCCCTCTCCCTCCTGGCTTAATACCAGGGTATCCTCATCATTCTGGCAGGAAAACATATAAGAACTGGAGAGACCCGATGGCACTCCCCGGTCAGCTGGCAAGAGGCTTTGTGTACCCGCTTTCTGAGAGCTCTGTCCAACCAGCGGGGGTGGACCTCAGGCTCTGCGAGGTGGAGGAGATCGAGGGCGAGGGCTATCTGGGGGAGGAGAGGAGGGAGAGACCTGCTGGCAAGCGTGTAGAGCTGGCCGAAGGGGTCTGGAGGCTGTCACCTGGAGCCTACAGGGTGAGGTATTGTGAGGCCGTAAAGGTGCCGGAGGACGCAGTGGGCCTCATCTTCCCACGCAGCAGCCTCCTCAGGATGGGAGCGGTCCTACATGGCGCTGTCTGGGATCCGGGATATAATGGGAGGGGGGAAGGGCTTCTTGTGGCACATAAGAGAATAGCGTTGGAGAAGGGGGTGAGGATTGCCCAGATCGTCTTCTTCAAGCTGATAGAGAGGGCAGAAAAACTCTACTCGGGCGCTTATCAGGGAGAGAACCTGTGGAGAAAACCCTTCGAGGCCTAGAGAGGCTGCTCGGGAGGAGGGAGGAGTACTTCGACAAGAGGGGAGCTCTAAACTCAGAGGGCATAAAGTTGCTCAGAGTCTTGGCAAGGGAAGCCATAAGAGATGATCCGGGCAAGAGGGTGCTGTTCAGGGAAGTTATGAGGAAGAGGACCTACGAGAGCGTCCTGAAGCTAGCGGAGAGGCTGGCAGAGCTCACAGGAGGCCCTTCTCCTTCTTGAGGCTATACCTGTAGCTCAAGTACTTGTCGTGGGGAGAGAAGCGGGGGGGATGAGGGACAACTAGCTCCCCTCCGCAAGCTGGACATCTGTCGCTCCTCAGCGAGTACCTCCCGCAACTGCTACATTTCTTCATGAGCCACTTCATTCCTTCAACCTCTCGAAGCTCATCTCTACTCCTAGCCTCTTTGCCTCCTCCTCTGCCGTCTTGAGAACCTTTGCCAGCCTCTCCTCCAGGACCTTGTAGTCGTAGCCCTCGAGATCTATCCTGTACCTGGGGGACCCTATGTAGTACAGCCTGACCCTAACGTTCTCGTCCTTAGCCACCTCCTCCACCTTTTTGAGTAACTCCTTGATCCTGTACACTCCTTCACCTGCTCTAGATCGCAGCAAGAAGACCCCTGAGATCTTCGCGGTCTTGAGCTTTACGTGGGTCTTTGCCATCTCGAGGAGGGGCTCCACCCATGCCTTTGGTATCCCAGCGTTCTCCAGCGCCCTAGCCCCCTCTATGACTGCCCTCTCGAGCCCCGTAAGGGGATCTCCGTAGGCCTCCTCGAGCTTCCAGATGACCTCCTTGTATGCCTCCTCCTCCCCCTTCTTCATCCTAGCTGCTACTCCCAAAATGAGGGCTGCCGCCTTTGCATACCTCTTGTAGTACATCATCTTCCTCCTCTTCTCTCCCTCCATAACCCTCTTCAGGCTCACGTCCACGCTGCCCTTGTTGGAGTATACCCTGATCACCTTCACCACTAGCCTCAGGTTAGGCCTCAGGACCTCCTTGATGCTCCTTATGGCCTTCGTTGCCACCTCGCTCCAGGGCAAGTAAGCGTTGACGCCGGGGAACTCCATGAGCTCTAGGTAAGCTCCGTGATCGTGTACCTCTACCACATCTGCTACCACCAGCTCCCCTTCATCCGGCAGTTTCCTCCTAGATCTGAGCTTCAACAGCGTTCCTAGGCCTTGTTCTTCATTTGGAGCTAAAAAAGCAGTTCAGCCGTAGAACTCTCCTCTGGACTTCTGCATCCTGTCAAGGTAGCTGCCCTCCTTGTTCACCCTTGGCCTGCCGCTCTCCGGATCTCTCCTCATCGTTATGTAAAGATCTCCAAGCAGGGCGTTCATCCCCCTCTTGACAGGCCCAGGGGAGCCCGCTCTCCCCTCCCTGCCAGGGTCGCCGCTGAACACCATGATCTGATCTGCTACCAGGTCCCCGAGCATTATGTCGTGCTCTACCATGAGAGCTGCTGCGCCCCTGTTCTCCACGGCCCTCCTGATGATCTTTGCAACGCCCAGCCTCTCCTCTACGTCGAGATATGCGGAGGGCTCGTCCAGGAGGTACAGGTGGGCCTCCCTAGCCAGGGCTCCTGCAAGCGCTAGCTTCTGGAGCTCCCCTCCGCTCAGGCTCCTTGCCTCCCTCTCCAGAAGCTTGTCCAGCTTGAGCCTCTTCGTCAGCTCCAGGTAGAGCCAGGAGCCGGGCATGACCGCCTCAGGGTTCGAAGCCCTGAGGACGTCCAGCACCGTTGCCCCCTCCGGGAACAGCTCAGGGCTCACGTACTGGGGCTTGTAGGCAACAGCTATCTCTCCCTCCCTTGCCGGGAACACTGTCCCCTCTACTGCTCTTAGCTGCCCTGCGACGGTCTTCACGAAAGTGGTCTTGCCTATTCCGTTAGGCCCTACTATTCCTACAACCTGGTTCTCCCATATTTCGCCCGGCTCCACGAAGAGCCTGAAGTCGCCCACCTCTACCTTTAGCGCTGTCCAGGAGACGAGCTTCCCCCCTTTTACCTCTGCCGCCTCGCCGTGGACCCTGAACTTTATGGGCTCCTTCCACAGCCTCACGTTCTCAGCCCTGAGGTAGCCGTCGAGGAACTCGTTGATCCCCGATCTCGTGGGATATGGCAGGGAGACTATCCCGTAAACTCCCGGCTCGCCGTACAGGACGTGCACCTGATCGCTGACATAGTCTAACACAGCCAGATCGTGCTCCACCACTATGATGTACTTGCCGGGCTTTGCCTCTCCTCTTATGAGACGGGCCACCCTTATCCTCTCCCTCACATCGAGAAAGCTGCTGGGCTCGTCGAAAACGTAGACGTTAGCGTCCTTGCTCAAGGTAGCGACGACGAGGAGCTTCTGCAACTCCCCCCCGCTGAGGGCCTCGACGCTCCTGTTCCATAGCTTATCGAGGCCTACCTGGGAGGCCAGCTCCCTTGCTATGCCCCTCTCGTCAGCCCTCATCAGCAGCTCTCCCACTGTGCCCTTGACCTTCTTCGGCACTAGGTCCACGTACTGAATCTTGTGGGCTACTCTTACCTTCCTCTCTGCTAGCAGTTTGAAGTAGGACTGGAGCTCGCTCCCCCTGAAACGCTTGGATACCTCCTCCCACTCCACCTCTTTCTCTGGATCTCCCAGGTTAGGCTTTAGCTCTCCTGCCAAGATCCTTATAGCGGTGGTCTTGCCAGAACCGTTCTTCCCTATAATACCCACTACTTGCCCCTCCTTTGGCACGGGGAGCCTGTAGAGCTTGAACTTGTTGACCCCGTACCTGTGGACTGCCTCCTCCTCTAGCTCTGTGGGGAGGTTGACTATCTGCAGAGCTTCAAAGGGACATGCCCTCACGCATAGCCCACAGCCTATGCACGCGTCCTCGAACACGATGGGCTGGGCTCTGACTGCCGTGTCAGCGTCTATTGCCTTAGCCCTTCCGCTCCTGTTCACAGGGCAGACAGAGATGCACTCATAGCTACACTTCTTTGGCTTGCAGCTAGCGCTCTCTAGCACTGCTAGCCTTAGCTTCACTCCAGCCCCTATCGGCCGCGAGGAGAGGAGCCTAATAGGTCAGGCCACGAGCACTGCCTCTTTCTCCCCAACGTAAACGGTGTGCTCGAACTGGGAGACGAGGCCGTTGCTCACCTCCACGAGAACCGGGTACTCCACGAAGGCCCCCTTTGCCCTCAGCGAGCTAAACAGCTGGAAGACCTCTGCCCCCCTCTCCCTTAGCCATCGCGGAGTGAACGGGAGAGTCCTGTATCTCTCTGCAAGGAGGGAGAGCAGCTTCTCCTCCCCCTCGCTGAGGGCCATCCTAGGCCTCCTGCTGGACAAGGAGAATATGTTCACGGTCCCCCCTTCCCTCACCAGCCCCTTTCCGTTTGTGGCAAAGGGCTCTATAGCTATCAGCATGCCGGGCATCACTCTCACGTGCCAGAGGGCCCTGTCTGCATAGTTAGGGATGCTCAGCCCCGCATGGATAACGTACCTCCCTATGGTGTGGCCGGAGAGGTTCCTTACAGGCTTGAAGCCGAACGACTTTATGGCGCTCTCCACTGCCCTCCCGATCTCGTATAGGCTCACAAAAGGCTTCAAGGTCGACACTGCCTCCTCTAGGGCCCTCTCGGCAGCCTCTAGGAGCTTCCCATGCTCTCCCGACAGGTCTATCGTTATGGCCGTGTCTGCAATGTAGCCGTCGACGTGGACGCCCACGTCCACCTTCACTACGTCCTTTTCTCCCAGAGTCAGGTCGTCAGAGAGGCCTGGCGTGTAGTGAGCAGCAACGCTGTTGACGGAGAAGTTGCAGGGGAAGGCAGGAGAACCTCCCAGCTCTATCGTTAGTGCCTCCAGCCTCTCACATATCTCCGACGCCCTCCTCCCCGGCTTAACAAGTCTCCTTGCCTCCCCCTTCAGCTCCTCCGCTATCTTCCCAGCTAGCTTCAGCTTCTCAAGCTCCACCTCTCTACCCGTCTAAAGGGGGTCAAAGCCTATAGTATAATAGCTTCCCTCTCCCGAGGCCTCTCGGCGATGTAACGTGATCAAGTATTATGGACACTCTGCCTTTGAGCTTCACGTTGACGGCTACAAGATACTAATCGATCCCTGGATCTCTAACCCTCTCTCGCAGGAGAAGGCCGCTCAGGTCAAGGACGTAGACCTCATAATCGTAACTCACGGTCACGGGGATCACGTGGGAGACGTAGCTACGATAGCGAGGAACAACCCGAGGGCTAGGATAGTAGCTATCTACGAGCTAGCAGAACACTTGGGCAGGCTGATAGGAGATCCCGCTAGGGCGGTGGGAGGGAACATAGGAGGGCCCATGAAGATAGAGGGAGTGAGCCTGAAGATAGCCCTCACCCCGGCCGTTCACAGCAGTCCATATGGAGCTCCTACCGGAGTGGTCATAGCGGGGAGGGAGCTCACCTTTTACCATGCAGGCGACACTAGCGTTATGATGGACATGAAGTTGATAGGGGAAATTTACAGGCCTCAGATAGCAATGCTCCCCATAGGCGGTCACTTCACCATGGACCCCGTGGAGGCAGCAAAGGCCGTCGAGCTCCTCTCCCCCAGAGTCGTGGTGCCCATGCACTACGCCACCTTCCCCGTCCTGTACGGGAGGCCAGAGGAGTTGGAGGCTCTCGTGAAGCAGAGAGGGCTACCAGTCAAGGTAAGGGCTATGAGGCCGGGAGAGGTCGCAGATCCGAGAGATATGCTCTAGCTTATAGGGCTAGCATAGAGCCAAACATAGGGAGATAAGGTGGTTCAGGACCTGACCTCATGGATCCAAGCCATCAGCCAGCTGCTCTTCATAATATTCCTGCTAGCCTTCTTCCTTGGGCTTAACCAGCGCATCCAGCTCTACATATGGACAAGGGACATTAGGGGCAAGCTCACAGTGCTGGAGGGAATGGCAGAGGATGCGAGGAGGAGGACTCTGGACTTCCTCGTCAAGAACGAGGCGAAGAACCCCGAGACCACTCTGAACAGGATCACAGAGTTCTTCGTGATCCAGCCCGTCTCTATCGAGCCCGTGGACATAATCAAGAGGTTAGACGTCCTCGTCAACCTGAGGAACAGGAGGTTCAAGGAGGAGTTCGCCAGGGCTATGCCTGGGAGCAGCGAAGTCGTGAGGAGCAAGGCGGAGGTGCTCTCAGAGATCACGGCTGCCCTCACCTTCTTGTTCAAGGCAGTTAGACATTACCTGCTGCTGGGGGAGAAGACAAGGAACTGGGTCCTCATCATGCAGCTCCAACTACTCATGCCTGAACTGCTCAAAATGGCAGACACGTATAGGAAGGCGCTTAACGACTTCCTCGCTGGCTACCCCATAGGCGACTCTGCCGGCCCCCTAGTGGCGGCAAAGCTTGCTAACTACACGGCCAACTGGAAGGAGATAGAGTGGGAGACTGTAAGCACGGAGGTCAACATAGAGGGGAGGAGGGTCATCCTTGTGAAGGCGAAGGGACCCATGCCGACAGTTGGCAAGCCTGGGAGCGCTGTGGAGAAGCTGGTGAGGGAGATGGGAGAGAGGCCCAACCTGCTGCTAACTGTGGACGCTGCCCTTAAGCTGGAGGGGGAGGAGAGCGGGAGCGTGGTAGAGGGAGTGGGAGCAGCGATAGGCGACATAGGGCCTGAAAAGATAAGGTTTGAGAGGGTGGCTGCCGAGTACAACATCCCACTTAGGGCCCTAGTGATCAAGATGTCAATGGAGGAGGCGATCTCTGCCATGAACAAGCAGATCTACGAAGGGGTGGAGAGGGCAGTGCAGAGAGCGAAGGAGATAATAATCTCAGAGACCAAGCCGGGAGACACGGCAATAGTTGCAGGCATAGGCAACACGAGCGGGGTGCTCTAGATTGGTGAACAGCGCAATGGACTGGCTCCAGCCCCTGCTTGTCATATTCTTACTGGGGCTCCTCCTCTTCGTCCTCCTGCGCCAGTCAATGGAGCTCTCGAGAAGTGCAAGTGCAGGGCGTGCTGTAAAGGCCTACACGCTGGAGGCCTGCAAAGACAAGGTGGAGAGGAGGGAATTCAGGGAGGGCGACTACGTAGGCCTAGTAACGGGTAACTGCGAAGAGGGGGTAAAGAGGGTCATAGGAATATATGTAGAAGAGGTACAGGAGCCCCAGAGGAGGGCTTAAAACTTTCCCCTCATTTTCCCACGGCTTCGGTGAGAACAGCTGAGATACATAGTAACAGCCGCGTGGCCTTACGTCAATTATATTCCCCACCTAGGCACTGTCATCCACATAGTGAGCGCTGACATCTACGCTAGGTATTTGCGGCTGAGAGGTCATGAGGTGATATTCGTTACGGGCAGCGACGAGCACGGCACTCCCATAGAGCTAGAGGCGAGAAAGAAGGGGCTCGAGCCGAAGGAGCTCACGAGTGCCGTCCACAGGCGAGACCTTGAGCTGTTCACCGAGCTCGGGGTGGAGTTCAGCCTCTACTCCCGCACTGAGAGCGAGGTCCACAAGGAGTTCGTCAAGGCTTTCATGTCGAGGCTCATGGAGAGAGGATACGTTTTCGAGCAGGACGAGGTTCTGCCGTACTGTGAGAAGGACAAGATGTTCCTCCCCGACCGGTTCGTAGAGGGCAAGTGTCCGAACTGCGGTTACGATAGGGCAAGGGGAGATCAATGCGACAGGTGCGGCAAGCTCCTGCACCCCTCAGAGCTGCTAGAGCCGCGCTGTGCCCTTTGTGGCTCTCGCCCGCTCTTCAAGCTCACTCGCCATTGGTACATAGACTTGGGGAGGGAGAGGGAGAGGCTGCTGAAGTGGTTGGAGAGCAACCTCGAGCTCCAGGACAACGTGAGGGAGTACAGCCTCAACTGGGTCACGCAGGGATTGAAGGCTAGGAGCGTTACAAGGGACACCAGCTGGGGGATAGAGGCTCCCTTTGCCGGCGCAAAGGGGAAGACCATCTACGTGTGGTTTGATGCCCTACTCGGTTACGTGAGTGCCACCATCGAGTACCTCCGCTCGCAGGGCAGGGAGGAGGAGTGGAAGAGTTGGTGGATGGGAGAGGGGGTGAGGACCGTTTACTTCATAGGAAAGGACAACATACCCTTCCACTCCATAATCTTCCCAGCAATGCTCCTCGCCAGCGGAGAGCCTTACGTCCTCCCCTGGCGGATCAGCGCCACCGAGTACTTGCTATACGAAGGTAGTCACTTCAGCAAGAGCAGAAGGGTTGGCATCTGGGTCGACGAGGCCCTCGAGCTGCTGCCGGGGGAGTACTGGAGGTGGATACTCACCAGGCTGAGGCCGGAGGGCGGAGACCAGAACTTCACCTGGAGCGAGCTCTACAGAATAGTCAACTCTGAGCTGAACGACGACATAGGGAACTACGTGAACAGGACCCTCAGTCTAATCCAGAGGGCAGGAGGTGTCGCGAGGGGGCCGGGCGAGGAGGTTCTGGAGAGGGCAAAGGAGATAGCTGAGAGGGCAGTTAGGGAGTACGACAACATAAGGCTGAAGGCAGCCAGCGAGCAGATACTCGAGCTGGCAAGGCTGGGGAACAGATACCTCAACGAGAGAGAGCCCTGGCACCTCCTGAAGAGTAACAGAGAGGAAGCCTCGAGGGTCCTTTGGAGCGCGGCGAGCATAGCCAAGATGATGGCTCACCTGCTAGCCGCGGTGATGCCCAAGACCGCGGAAAGGCTCTGGTCTATGCTCGGCCTAGGGGGCCAGGTGAGTAAGGCGCTGTGGGACTCGGAGCTTTACAACTTCCCCGAAGAGTACAGGGTCTCTCGGCCTGAGCCACTCTTCACTAAACTCCCGCCCGACTTCCTCGAAAGGTTGGACGAGATAATAGAGGAGGCGAGGAGAAGGGCTCGCGAGAAGAGGCCTCCTTTTGTGAGGGACTGAGAGGCTTTTGCTTCATCTAGCCTTCCCCGCGCTCGGCAATTGGCGGCACTCGCAGTCCTCCTCTTGCCCCCCAGGGGTATAGATGGAGCAGCTTAAATCCCTCAGCCAGGTAAGTCTCGGTGCTAGAGATGACACAAGCTATACCCGGTCCCGGAAGCCCTCATGGCATCTACAGGTATAACAAGCAGACGAAGAGATGGGAGATATTGAGAAGGGACGGAGAGCCCTTCAAGGTGGGGGAGTTGGGAGATGGCATCTATGTGATCTATTTTGACAACCTTTACTGTCCTGCCTGCAGGGTCCAGGACCATCACTTCTACAGGCTCTTCGTAAAGCACGGCGATGCTCCAGATGTACATTTCGTAGTGATCATGTGCAACTGGTTCTCTGGCAACTGCGACTCGCAGGCCGCAGCGAAGAGCTTTTCAGAGTTCGACGTCAGTGCCAGTCCCACCATCCTTGTCGCAAAGGTTAACGGCGCAGAGATAAAGGAGGAGAGGCTGGAAGGGGTGAGGACGGACACAGTCCTCGAGTACTACATTAAGAACTTCCGCTCTGTCTAACAATACCCCTCCTCAGCAGGGCCATTACCTCTTCTTCAGAGTAGCCCATCTCCCTCAAGACCTCTACAGTGTGCTCTCCGAAGAGAGGCGGAGGAAGAATAGGCTGGGGCCTAATACCGTCTAGAAGGGCTGGGAAGAGGAGCTGCCTTATCTTCCCCAGAGTCGAGTGCTCCACATAACCTAGGAGTCCAGAGGATTCTAGATGGGGATCGCTGAGAGCCTCGTCGAGCTCGTTAACGGGAGCCGCGGGCACGTCGCTTTCCTCCAGCAGCCTGAGCCAATGATCGCAGGGCTTGGAGCGGAAGACTTCCTCGAGGAGAGCGACCAGTTCTTCCCTGTTCTCTACGCGTTTTGGATTGCTGTAGAATCTAGTATCGTCACAGATCTGAAGGCCGAGAGCCAGGCAGAGGTTCCTCCAGAACTTCTCGTTCGTCACCGCTACTGCTATCCACTTCCCGTCTGCACAGCGGAAGGCTTGGTAAGGGACTATGGATGGATGGGCATGCCCCCACCTCTTCGGCTTCCTGCCAGTGAGCAGATAGATCATTGCTATGTAGCTCATGGAGAAGACGGCTGAGTCATATAACGAGACCTCTATGTGGGTTGAACCCTTCTCTCCTCTCTTCAGGAGGGCTGCCAGCACGGCGTTGGAAGCTATGAGCCCCGCTATTATGTCAAAGAGGGCAAAGGCTATCCGAACAGGAGGTCCCCCCTCCTCGCCAGTAGAGAGCATTATGCCGCTCATGGCTTGAACTATGAGATCGTAAGCAGGCCTCTCTGCATAGGGACTGAGGGAACCGAAGCCCCTGATAGAGCAGTAAATTATGTCCCTCTTCTCCTTCCTCAAGCTCTCGTAGTCGACGCCGAGTCTCTCTGCCACGCCCAACCTGAAGTTTTCTATGACAACATCGCTTCTCCTCGCCAGCCTCCTGACGATTTCCCTCCCCTCCTCTGTCCTGAGGTCAACGGCCACGCTCTTCTTGTTCCTGTTTATGCTGAGGAAGTAAACGCTCTCGCTCCCTACGAAGGGGGCCCACTGTCTCGTTTCGTCTCCCTCTAGTGCCTCCACTTTTATGATCTCTGCCCCCAGATCGCCGAGCAACAGCGTAGCAATGGGGCCAGCGAGGGATCTGCTCAGATCGAGGACCCGCACTCCGCGGAGGAGCAACGACGTCACCGAGAAATGGTATGCGAGAGACTTATTAACTAACTAGTTTTTTAATTTTTCCGTGAAACTATAGTAGATAAATATAATACCATCCACCTATAGTCGTTTACGGTGCTATACATGTCCTCAAGGTTCGCTTATGTCTTGGTCGGTGCTCTCCTGATTCTCATAGTGGTCGGTGCTCTCCTCTTCTCCCTCCAGGAGAGCCCTAGCCGGCCAGCGCCTACCCCCTCACCTACCCCAACTCCCACTCCTGGGGAGACCCCTACGACGCCCGTTCCCTCACCTACCCCAACTCCTGAGAGGAAATATAGCGTAGTCATTGCCACAGGAGGAGTGGGCGGCGTTTACTTCGTATATGGGGCGACCGTTGCAGGCCTCCTCTCAAACCTCACGGACATTCAGGCAACGAGCATTCAGACGGCAGCTTCTGTGGACAACCTCCTTCTCATAAGGGACAAGACTGACGTGGAAAAAGGAGTCATATACTGTGCCATGAGCTTGCCAGAGGTTGCATATCTTGCGTTCACCGGCAGACATGAGAGATTTGCCGAGAGGCCAGCTCCCATAGCCATCCTCTGGGCAGCATATCCGAACTTCCTCCATGTGGTTACTACCGCTGATTCAGGGATCAAAAGCCTCTCGGATCTCAAGGGCAAGAGGGTCTCCACGGGTGCTCCCGGTAGTGGGACAGAGGTGGAGGCCCTACAGATATTGAGGCTCATAGGAATAGAGCCCTCCCGCGACTTCTCCAAGTGGGAGAGGCTCGGAGTAGCGGAGAGCGCCAACGCCCTAAGGGACGGCGCTATCGATGCCTTCTTCTGGAGCGGCGGTCTCCCTACGAGCTCCATAGTGGAGCTCTCCAGAACCCTTGCAGCTAGGGGGAAGCAGCTCTACCTTGTGCCCATCGATGAGGCAACTGCAAACAAGTTCGCGGCTGCCTTCCCAGGGCTCGCTGCGAGGGGGACGATCGCTAGGACGGTATATGGCACGGCAGAGGACACTCCTACCCTCTCCTTCTGGAACGTCTTCGTTTGTCACAAGGACACGCCACCAGAGGTCGCGTACACAATAACGAAGGTGGTCTTCGAGAACCTCCCCACTCTCCATCGGGCCGTAGCAGCAGCAAGGGACACGAGGCTAGAGAACGCCCTCCTGCTCTACGGAGGAGTCATGCCTTACCATAGGGGAGCCATTGCGTACTATCTGGAGGTAGGGGCGCTGAAGAGGTAACACGTGTTGCCTTCAGCAGCTCTGAGGAGAGCCCTCTACCTCATTGCGATAATAGGAGCTCTCTACCACCTCTACCTCATCGTTCACCCCTACACTCCCCTGTCCTACCAGTATAGGATCGGTATCCTAGACCTCACTCAACTCCAGAGGGCCACTCACGTTTTCTTCTTGCTCCTCATTGGTTACCTCACGTATCAAGCTGATCATCACCAGCAGCCGGGGATAGGCATAAGGTGGGGTCTCTCGCTGCTACTCCTCGTCCTCAGTGCTCTCCCCACATACCTTGCTACGAACTACCTCGTAGATGCGGGAGCGCCTCTGGCCGCTGCTTTCCTCCTCACGATATGGTTCCTCTCTCTGTTCCTGCCCGTGCTATCGCCCCTATCCCCTTCCTTCGCGGAGGTCTCGCGTAGCCTGAGCGTTCTCCTCGCGCTAGCAACGATAGCCCCCTATGTATATCAAGTGCTGTTCTACGAGGAGCTCATCTACCGCATCATAACCCCTGAGCCTTGGGACGTGGCAATGGGCTGGACTATGGCGCTCCTCCTCTTCGGGCTCGTCCTCCGCTTCATAGGGCCTGAGATGCCCCTTCTTGCTGTCCTCTTCATTCTCTACAACATATACGGCTACCTGCTCCCTCGGCCTTGGTATCATCCTGGCTTTGACGTGGCGTTCCTCTCTGCAAAGATTTACAGCGAGACCGAGGCTGCCCTCTTCGGTCTGATCACGAACGTCTCGCTGAAGTATGTGGTGTATTTCACCCTGCTTGCGGGCGTTCTCACGGTGCTCGGCTACGGAGACGCAATGGCAAAGGCCTTCTTCAGGCTGCTCGGCAAGAGCCCGTACAGCGTGGGGAGGGCCACGGTGGGGATGGGGATCGGGATGGGCATGATATCTGGCTCTGGCGCTGCCGACACCGCCTTCATAGGCGCTACCATGAGGGACATATACAAGGCTGCAGGCTATCCCACCCTTGTAGCAGCAGGCATCGTCTCTAATGCCGGCACATTGGCCATAATAACTCCCCCTATCTTGGGGGCCGTTGCTTTCATCATAGTAGAGGTCATAAACGTCCCATACGCCTGGGTAATAGTGATGTCAGTGCTCCCTGCCCTCCTGTATGCCCTCTCCATACTTCTGTACAACGAGTACTACGTGAGGGGTATCGGCATCAGGGCCGTTGATGTGCCAGTAGAGAGGGGGATCGACCTCAAACTCCTCGTCCCGTTCGTTCCGGCGTTGCTTATCCTGATCTTCATTTTCTTCGGCTACACGGTGCGCTTGGCTGTAGGCGCTGCGATACTCGCCTCTGTCCTACTTGCCTTGGGAGTTCCCGAGATGAGAGGTAACATTCGCAGGCTACCAGAGGGGTTGGCCGAGGGGATGAAGATGGTGGCTCCCATAGGCGTGTCAATAACTATAGCCAACGTCATAATGTCCATGGTCGTCATTTCAGGCCTTCATCAGAAGTTCACCATTGCTCTCCTGAACCTCGTGGGGGACAGCCTCCCACTAGCAATAATCTTCGCTACTGGTTTCTCCCTCCTCCTCGGCCTCGGCGTGCCCCCCACCGCTACTTATGTGCTCTCTTCTCTCCTAACGGCCCCTGCTATAATAAAGCTGGCGACCTCCTCTGGCATCCCTGAGGAAGCCGCACTCCTTGCCACTCACATGTTCCTGTTCTACATGGCTATGTTAGCTGACGTTACGCCTCCTGTAGGTCTCTCTAACTTTGCCGCTGCGGCAGCCTTCAAGGAAAACCCGCTGAAGATAGGCGTTAAGGCGGCCCTCGTGGCTCTTCCAAAGTACCTCTACGCTCCTAGCATGATATGGTCCTACTGGGGCTCCGCAGTGCTTATTATGCCAGTGCTCCTCACCTCAGACCTCCTATGGACGGCAACTCTCGTCATAACTCGCGTGATATCTCTGGCAGCGGGCACTTGGCTGATCGCAATTGCAAACGCAGGCTATGATGGGAAGGGAAGGGAGATACCAAGTTGGGGAAGGGTCGCGCTGGGGGTGGCTGGCGTGCTCCTCATACTGCCGGTGGAGCTCCTTAATGTGCTGGGCTTGACTGCAGGGGTTGTCCTACTCCTCTCGAGGAATAGGCAGAAGTCCTGAGAGGATGTCGACAAAGTTGACAGCTGATATCTCAATACAGGTTTCCCATGTCCTCTTCGTGACTTCTCCTACCCTCACTATGAACTCGTCTGCACTGCAGAAGCGGAGCCTCTCGGCCCTGAAAGACCTTGCGCTCTCGTTTACGTCCCAGAACCCTCCAGAGTAGTATTCCAACGTTCCCGGATCTGTTTCTATTCCTTCTGCCCAAAGCCCCCCGCAAGCCTTGAATTTGAGCCTCACGAGCGAGCGGGTAAGACTGTTGTTGAACTCCAGGACGACAGGAGCATCGCAAGTAACCAGAACCCTCCTCACGTGACCCTCTTCCGTCCTCAGCTCCACGAGCGAGAGGCGAGAGAGGAGGATAACGGCGAGCACAGCAAGCGTTAGAGGGAGGTACCTCAGGCTAGGCATGGCTTCACCTCCAGCTCGCCGGCAAAGCTAAAGTGGAGAGCTCCCTCCCTCTCCTCCAGCCTCGTTCCAAAGGCCTTGTAAACTATGCGATCGCGGTAGGCGCAGAGGCGAGAGGAGAAGGATCGATCCATAGCATAATAAGGCCTTACCTCCTTTGCGTCCCCCCTCATAATCACAAACGCCAAGAGGGCCCTGAAGCCCTCCTGCGTCATCCTCACGAGCTCGTCCAGCTGCCTCGCGGCCCTCTCGCTCACAGCGTTCGGGAAGAGGGCTATCCCCCTCTCGTCGACGAAGTTCACGCCTTTTACCTCTGCAATTATGGGGCTCTCCCCTGGCGAGAGGAGGAGGAAGTCTGCTCTGTAGCTCATGCCAGCTCCCCTTATGAGAGCTTCCTCCACCAGTTCTCCCCTCAGCCCCCCGATCTCTCTCCTCACGAGCTCTGCAAAGAGCGCGTTTGGGAGCCTCGAGTCAACTCCAACTATCTCTTGCAACTTTGCTGCGACTACATCGCATGAGGTTCTCCTCCCCAAGCCTCGCCTCCTCCTGACGAAGACCTCTGTGCCCCTCCTAGCGTTTCTCAGCAGGCTCCCCGTGTCAGGGACGTGACACTCCTCCTCCCCCTCTAGCAGCACTCTGGCCACGAACCTGTTCTCGAGGGAGAGGAGGACTCCCCTCTCTGCCTCGACCCTCAAGAGCTCCAACCAGCTCCCTGAAGACAATATAAGGACGGGGGTAATCTCTTATGTCGGAGGGCCCGTAGCTCAGCCAGGCAGAGCAGCGGGCTTTTAACCCGTGGGTCCCGGGTTCAAATCCCGGCGGGCCCGCCACACCCGCCCGGGGCTCCTCTATATTTCCTCTCCCCCTCTGCCACCCTAGGGGGCCTTGATGGAGGAGGTGCTGGGGAGGAAGCTCGGCTTCGCAGGCCCTAGACCCGTGCTGTACTTGAGATCAGATAACGCGCTCATAGTAGCGGACATACACTTCGGCTACGAGGAGGCCCTCGCTTCCCAGGGAGTGTTCGTCTACGGCAGCCAGTTCGGGAAGGTAATGAGCGCAGCGAAGGAGGCGATAGCCTCAACGGGGGCGAAGAGGCTGATCATAAACGGAGACATAAAGCATGTTTTCGAGAGGCTCACGAGGCAAGAGAGGAGGGAGGTGAAGGAGTTCCTCCTCCAACTAGGGGAGGCGGGAGTGAAGGAGATCATCCTAGTTAGGGGGAACCACGACAACTACGTCTCCCCCTTACTTAAAGATCACGGCGTGAGCATAGTAGAGGACGTGCTGGACATAGGGGAGTTCTCAATAACTCACGGTCACCTAGAGGTGGAGCTAAAGGGCGACTACGTGATCATGGGACACGAGCACCCTGCCGTTCAGATAAGCGTGGGGGCGTATAGGGAGAAGTTCAAAGCACTGCTGATCATGCCGACGGAGAAGGGGAAGACCCTCTTCGTGCTCCCAGCCCTTGGGGAGTACCAGTTTGGCAACGCGGCCGGCCTTGAGAGGGAGTCCTATCTGTCCCCGATAATAAGGAGCAGCGGCATACCCAGGAGGGCCCTCCCTGTTCTCGTAGATCCGAGGCTTGGAGTATATTCCTTGGTCGAGCTAGAGGAGCTATACGCGTAAAAAATCAGAAGGGGAACTCCTCCCCAGGCTCTATGGCACAGCCTTGCTCCTTAAGGGTCTCGTAAATGCTCTCTACAGTGCTGAGCACCTCCTCCTCCCTCTTTGCCCCAGTTATGACCATCTTGCCACTGCTGAAGATGAGGAGCACCACCCCGGGCTTCCCCATTCTGTAGATAAGGCCGGGGAACTGTTCTGGCTCGTATATGCTGTTGGGGAGCACGGCTGCTGCCTTCTCGAGGTCCACCATCATGCCTATGTTTGCCGAGGCCACGATGTTCTGCACCTGGATCTGGGGCTTACCGTATATGGGGACTCCCTTGTTTATCATGTTTTTGAGTATCTTCTTTACGGCAAAGACCAGCTGGTTGATGCTCTTAGCGCCTGTTACCACCATCTTTCCCGACTTGAAGATGAGCGCCGTCACCTTCGGCTGATCCAGCCTGTAGACAAGGCCAGGGAACTGATCGGGGTTGTAGTCCACCTCGGGCATTCTCGACTCGATTAGGGTTAGGTTAAGGGAATGTTCCAAGGTCACGGTAGCGACGATGTTCTCAACTTGTACCTCTGGCTTTCTCTCCATCGACTTCACCACAAGCACCTTTTTAAGCTCTCTAGGAGGGGTATTTAAATACATAGGTAAGATCAGAGCTGGGATGAGGAGGCGGGCAGTCAAGGAGGAATGACTGGCCTAGTTCAACCTGACCGCCTTATCATGAGCTCCTCCTGCGTGAACCGATAGCCGAGCCCCTCTGCCATCTCCACAGCCCTCCTGAACTCCTCCCTCGTCAGCCTTCTGGAGATGTCAGGATATCTCTCAGGCTCCTCTGCAGCTTTGTACTCTGGGCGGTACTGGTCCATGAGGTTGAGGACGGCCCCAGGCACCTTCTCAGCCAGCCACCTGAGCACTGGCCTTGTGCAGCACTCCAGATGGTTTGGGAGCACCAGGTGCCTAACTATAACGCTCCCCTCCCCCTCCTCGTAAGCCTCGAGGATGTTCCTAGTAGCTACGGCAAAGTAGTTCTTAACTCCAGACAACCGCCTAGCGCAGGAGTCGTTGCCATACTTAAGATCTGGCAGCCAAATATCTATGACGTCCTTGAGCAACTTCATAGCTTCCCTGCTCATGTACATGTTGCTGTTCCAGAGCTGGGCTACGTTTGTGTCAAGGTAGAGGAGGCTCTCTAGAATGAAGGGGATGTGAGGCGTGGGCTCCCCTCCTACGTGGTTTATGTTCCTTGCCCCCCAGATGGCTAGCTCCTCCTGAGCCTCTGCAAGGGCCTTCGGGGCCAGGACCTCGTAACGGCTGCTCTTTACTTGGCTTATGTCCCAGTTCTGACAGAAGGCGCACCTGAAGTTGCAGCCGCCATAGAATATGGTGCCGCTCGGGACGAGAGGGGCTTCCTCCCCTAGGTGGTGGAAGTAGCTGTAGACAAAGCACTCCCTGCCCACGCGACAAACCCCTATTTTCTCCTCCCTGTTGACGCGGCACCTCCACTCACAGAGCTCGCATCTCTTCATCATCCTCTTCGCGATGGCAACCTTCACGTCTAGGTAGTTGGGCCTCACGACCTCCCCTAGCGGCGCCCCATTCGCGATCCTCTTCCACTCTTCCTTGAAGATAGCAGAGAGCGAATCGTGGACCTTCCAGAGCTCCTCGAGGCTCACCTGCGGCTCGTAAGGGTCGACGGGAGACTTGATCCTCTTTGCTATGAGGTACTTAGCGGGGGCTTCGTTGAAGAGCACAGAATAGTACCAGGAGAGCCTCTCGCGAAGCTCAGAGTTCTTCAAGGCCCAGAGGGCATCGGGCCTGTATCTGTAGACGAGCGGCTCTGGGACCATTCTCGAGTCCATGCTCCCCCCAGATAGCTCTCCCTCCTACAAGATTTATACCATCTCGTTCCTCCCACAGATGCTTTCCAGAGAGAGCTATAGTGAGATGTGTTAATGGTGTTATTTAAGGCTCTGCAATGAGAGCAGACATAGCGACTGGTGAGGTAGCTTGAAGACTTTGAGTCTCCGGATAGTCTCGATGTTGATGATCATCGCCCTTCTCCTCCCGAGCGCGGGAGCTGTCGTTGCAACGACCTCTCAGCCCCAGCTCCTGCTGAGAAGGGCTTTCGTTGATCCCGCTCTTCAAGACCCCTCAACTTATTCCCATGTCGCAGTTCTCGATGCTCCTGAAGAGTACTTGGCCACGTATTACGAGATGATGCAGCTAGCCCTCTCGAAGGGCCAGAGGATAAGGGAGGGGCAGGTGAAGGCTGTCATTACCGCTTCTCCGAAGGTAGACCTGGCAGCAGTGGCCAAGAACACAAGAGGGATCATAAGTGTAATGAAGTTACCTACCTTCATATACTTAGAGGCTTGGGTAACGAGGGATGACGTGGAGGCCCTTGCCTCCCTCCCAGGCATACTAGCCATAGCAGCCCACAGGGTGCCCCTCTCCAGCATCTTGTACGAGAGGGACATGGTTCTCAGAGCTGAGGCAGAGGCCTTTGAGCCGAGCGCCAGCGAAGAGCCAGCAACTCACAAGGCAGTTGAGGTGATAGGAGCTACGAGGGTCCACAGGGAGTACAACGTAACTGGCAGAGGGGTAGTCGTTGCAGTCGTCGATACCGGAGTAGACTTCGGCAGCCCAGGCCTGGGTTCCTCGGCCATAGCTAGGACGCCCGAGGGCGTGCCTATGATATTTGACAGCGATCAGTCGGGCCTGGTCCTCACTCCAGTAGTTGCCCGGAGGAGTCCGAACGGGACCATAGCCCTGCCGCCAGGGGGCATCCCCTACTACGACGGCGCATACTACGCTACTGGAGTTACGCGCACTATGTTCTTCAGGTACATTTCCCCTGCCGGGAGAAGCTTTGCAGTTGACGTTCCCCTCACTAGCTACAGGGTAGGAGACATTCGCTCTGCAAGCGGTAACTACAGGTTCGGCCTTGCAATCCAGTACCACTCCGTCTCTGGCTTTGGCACCCTCTACGTGTCCATCCCCATTCTCTTCGTTGACTCCAGCGTTCCGGGCAGGTATGATACGGTGTACGCTGACCTCTCCTCCCTCTACTACCTCCTCCTAAGAGCCATGAACGTGACGGGAGTGATCAGGGCACCGCCGGACTCTGCGGTAAGGCCCCTCTTCGACCTCAGCTTTGCAGATGAGACCCCTGCAAGGTATGGGAGCGAGGTGCTGGCAAGGGACTTCACGGGAGACAGGATCCCAGATGTCAGCATCGGAGCCCTCGCAGGCTTCGTGTACGACTTCCTCGGGCTCTTCACTGGAGAGGCGGGCTCCTATAGCTGGCTCACGGGCTGGGACTATACTGGCAGGATCTTCCCAGGGCTGGATCCCGAGGGTAGATACGTTACCATAGCTTATGACTACAACAGCCACGGTACCAGCGTTGCCAACACCATAGCTGCAAGGCTGGAGACTCCCATTTCCCTAGGCTATGGGAGGTTCCCGCTGAAGGGCATAGCTCCTGACGCGCAGCTAGCTGCCAACACAGGCCTCATGAACCCGATAGCCTCAGTGATCTTCTTCAGCGGCTTCGACCTCGTCGAGACCACTCAGGAGCCGTATGCCTTCTGGACCTGGGAGTTCACTGGCAAGCACAAGGCTGACATCATAAGCAACAGCTGGGGCTCCAGCGTGTTCCTCCTCCTCGGCTTCGCCAGCGGGGTCTCCAACTACGCTCAGCTATGGGATCACTTGATCCTCAGGAGCGGCACCCTCATAGTACATGCTGGGGGCAACGGAGGTATGGGCTATGGCACCGTTACCAGCCCCGGAGATTCATCTCTTGCCATAACTCTCGGCGCGAGCACTCTCTTCGAGTACAGGCCTGCGTTCGGCTTCCTGCCTGGCACCTATCATGACGTAGTCTCCTGGAGCGCTAGAGGTCCCACGAACATAGGAATCGTGAAGCCCGATGTCGTCAACATAGGCAGCTTCGAGTGGGCAATAACCCACACCCTCGTAGGGCTCGGGAACGGGCTTAACGCCTACACCCTCTTCAGCGGCACCAGTCAGGCCACGCCCATGACCAGCGGAGCCCTGGCCCTAGTGCTCAGCTACATGAAGAGCAGGGGCATGAGTTACACTCCAGGCTTCGTGAAGTGTCTCCTGAAGAGCACAGCAGTGGACATGGGCTATAACCCCTACAGCCAGGGCTCGGGCCATGTGGACGTTTACAGGGCAGTCACAGCGCTTGCTAGGGGAGGCATCCCAATAGCTTGCTCTCTCTCCGTGCCTCTTGCCATGGACTTCTACTACAGGCTCTCCCCGCCGCTCCTCGGCGGCGTTCCGAGCGACCTCTCGCCCGTGGGAGATGCCCAGCTGTATCCGGGCGTTATGAAGCCCGGCAGCTCTAAGGAGCTAGAGTTGACCTTCCGCGTGAGCGGGAGGGAGACCCGCGTCGACCTCAGCTCGATCTGGTTCCGCGTATCTACTGAGGGGCTCCTGCGCCACCTTAACCTGACTGCAGGATATGCCGTCGTAGGAGGTAGAGCAGTACCCCTCAGCGACGTCGTAGTGCGGCACACAGCAGATTCCGTCACTGTCAGGCTCGTCAGCGGCCTCTCCAGGCTCGTGATTCCGATGCACAGGAGCGCCTTCGAGGGAGTGAAGCTGGCGGAGATAGTTGCCTACATGCCTTACAGCGTCTACGACCCAAGGGGTAGGGCAGGACCCTACTCAGAGATGATCTATCCGGGCATAGAGCTCCACTACGGCATCGATGTCAACAACGACAGGTTCATAGCCATCTCCGAGACGCAGAGGATCAACTACGACATCAGGAGGGCTAACGTGCTTCACTTGACAGTCAGTAACCCCATAGACAAGTTCCAGATGGCTGAGGACATAGCCGCAAGGTTCCTCAACAGGAGCGTTGCTCCGTTGGCAAAGGCTCCCATCTTCGACCTGCGCTTCCTCTCCATTAGCTCCGCCTACGTAGGCAGGGAGGTCACGATAAAGCTGGAGTTCAGAAAGTACGAGGCGGTGCCGTGGACCTGGATCAGCGCTCCCTCCTCCGTCCTTGTGAGGCCTGGCGAGCTGGCTAGCGTGAAGGTGAGGATCAGCGTTCCTGCTACCGCCCTGCCCGGCCTTTACGAGGGCTACCTAGTGGCCCGCTACAGTGACGGCGCAGCCCTCATACCCATTTCCGTGCCGGTAGCAGCAGTTATCAGCAGAGGCACTACCGATGTGACTCTTGCGGGAGACCAGAGGTTCAGCTACAACAACTACGCAGTGAGCGGCCAGTTCGATTGGGGATGGAGGTACGAGAGCTCTGACTGGAGGAGCTTCCCCATCATAGTGGAGGACCCGAGCGTGTTCGGATACCTAGTGAGCGTGTCATGGAGAGGCATGAACACTAACATAGACGTAGCCGTAGCAGGCCTAGGCCCCACTGTCCTAGCAGACCCGAGCGATCTGTTCTTCTACGGAGCTGTGGTCAGCGCTAAGCTCAACTTCCCGCCCTACTGGCCACGCCATGGAGTCCAGGCTTTCTACGACTCTCCGCTCCCGAAGCTCTCCTCTATCTTCGTGCCTCACTATGCCGGCGTGTTCGGAGCAACAGACGTCCCCGTCTGGCTAATAATAAAGGGAGTCATGGTTGACGCCTCGCCGGAGGCAGGCTTCCCAGAGCCCTTCCAGGTGCTCGTGAAGCCGATAAGGATGGACGGACCTAGCCCGCTCAGCGTCAGGAGGAACGTTCCGACGGAGGTCTCAATAAGGGTGCACGGCAGCTATGCTCTGTCATTTGCTGATTCCTTTGCAGTCATGATAACGGAGGATGACGCGTCGGAGCTGAGCGTCACGCCCGCAAGGCTAGGCTTTGGCGATAGCTTCACTCTGAGGACTACCGTGAGGGCTAGCAGCGATGGCTCTCTCCTCTTCGTGCTGAAGATCAACACAGTCCCGACCATAGACATAGGATATGTGGTAGGGGGAGCAAAGACAGTCGTGTACAAGGAGCACGGGCTCCTGCTGTTGCCCGTGCCCATCAGGGTGAGCTAGCGCCTCTACTTTCTCCTAGCTTTTTCTAAGATTATCATGTTCTCTATACTAGCTACCAGCCTCCTCGTGGCAACTACTGCATCAGGGTTCACGCTTATGGAGGTCACTCCCTCCTTCACGAGGAACTCCACGATCTCAGGGTAAACGCTCGGCGCCTGACCGCAGATGCTGCTCGTAACTCCCTTCTTCCTCGCAACCCTTATGATCCTTCGCATAGCCTTGAGGACTGCCGGATCTCTCTCGTCGAAGTATCCCATCCTCGCTAACAGGCCGCTGTCCCTGTCAGCTCCGAGCACCAGCTGCGTGAGGTCGTTGCTCCCAATGCTGAAACCGTCCACCATGTCAGCGAACTCTTCTGCGAGGAACACAGTGCTGGGCACCTCCACCATTATCCAGACCTTGAAGTCCCTTCCCCTGCTGAGGCCCTCCTCATCCATGATCTTCAGCGCTCTCTCTAGCTCCCAAGTGGTCCTCACGAAGGGGAACATGACCCAGACGTTCTTCAGCCCCCACTCATCCCTGACCTTCTTTATTGCCCTGACCTCGAGCCTGAAGGCAGGCTCGTACTGGGGGCTTATGTAACGGGAAACGCCCCTCCATCCCATCATGGGGTTCCTCTCGTTAACCTGCTCGTATTTCTCCCCTCCTTTCAGCTTGGCGTACTCGTTGGTCTTGAAGTCGCTGAACCTGACCACAACAGGCCGCGGGTATATTGCGCCAGCAACTTTGGCGATCCCTTCGGCTAGCTTGTCCACAAAGTAGACGCCCCTCCCCTGCTCTATCAGGTAGAGGGGGTGATACTGGATCCAGCTGGCTATTATGAACTCTACCCTCATGAGCCCTATGCCGTCAAAGGGCAGATCTACATACCTTTCTATCTCCTCGGGCTCTCCTAGATTCATGTAGATCTTTGTAGCCGTCACGGGATGAGCCGTCACGACGAGCTCGGCCTTTGGCCTCTCCTCTTTTGTCACCTTGGGCTTTGCCTCCTCTAGGAACCCGTAATACACCACGCCCTTGCTCCCGTCTACCGTGACCTTCATCCCATCAGCTAGGGTCTTCGTTGCGTTGCCTGTACCTACCACAGCAGGAATGCCCAGCTCTCTGGACACTATGGCTGCATGGGCGGTCATGCCGCCCTCGTCAGTGACTATTGCAGAGGCCATCTTCATGTAGGGCACCCAGTCGGGG
The DNA here is from genome assembly GCA_025058835.1 of Acidilobaceae archaeon. Lineage (GTDB taxonomy): Archaea > Thermoproteota > Thermoprotei_A > Sulfolobales > Acidilobaceae > DSZV01. The sequence continues at coordinate 252,851 of JANXEI010000001.1, read as the reverse complement.
TCGGTCATTCTAGTGACTAGCACATCTCCCTTCGTCATCTTCCTGGCAGCCTCCTCCACTGTGAGGGCTACCTTCACCTCTCCAAAGGCCATGCCTGGGCTGGCAGGCACTCCTTTCACCAACACCTTCCCTATCTCGATCCCAGCCTCTCTCGGCCTCTCCTCCCTCTTCTTGCTCCAAACCGTCTCAGGCCTGGCCTGCACGAGGAACAGATTGCCGTCAGTCATGTCTGCATCTATTGCCCACTCTATGTCCATGGGCTTGCCGAAATACGATTCCACCTTCAGCGCCAGCCTAGCGAGAGCCCTGACCTCCTCATCGCTGAGGGCCTGCCTCTCTGGCCTGATCCCGTGTTTTGAGAAGAGCTCTGCCACAGCAGGATGTTTCTCCATAAGCACCTTGAGCTCCTCTTCGCTGGAGGGGATCTCTATTTCCACGTTGGCCCTAAGCCTAGGATCGTAGAAGAGTCCCCTCCTCTTCTCGCTTATCCTCTTCTCCACTAACTCAAGGCTCGGCTTGGAGAGGACGAACCTGTCGGGGGTCACCTTGCCCCCCACAATGTACTCCCCTAGCCCCCAGATGGCCTCGATAACTATCTTGTCCTCCTCTCCCGTTACTGGGTGAATGGTGAAGGCCACGCCGCTGGTCCTACTGTTCACCATCTTCTGCACTATCACTGCCATGAGGGCAGTCTCGTGATCCACGTTAAGGCTGTCCCTGTAACTCATGGCTCTTGCAGTCCAGAGGCTGCTCCATGCCCTCTTCACCATCTCCACCACGTTGTCTACGCCCTTCACGTTCAGGTACGTCTCCTGCTGGCCTGCAAAGCTGGCCTCAGGAAGATCCTCTACGGTGGCGCTGCTCCTAACCGCTACGAGCGGTTCCTGCACTCCTAGCGACTCAGAGAGGGCAAGGTATGCTCTCTCTATCTCAGCCCTGATGCTATGGGGCATGGGAGTCCTTGCGAACTTGGCTCTAATCAGCTCGCTTGCCTTCTCATATTCGCTAGGCTTCCCGCTCGTTATGGTGTCCTCAAGCACATAGCTGATGTAGCCCGCAATGCCGGTCTCGAGCACGAACTGCCTATACGCCTCAGTGGTGACCACGAAGCCCGGCGGTACCGGTATGCCCGCTCTCAACATCTCAGAAAGGCCCATGGCCTTTCCGCCGATGAGGTTTTTGTGTTGTGGCGTGGCATCAGAGAGTCTCAAAATAAGCGGTCTCTCCAAAAGTGCTCACCTGGTTTTTTCAACCATTCTACATATTTATACTTTCCCCAGCCCTCTCCTGCAGGCGTTAGGTCATGAGAGAATACAGGCCTCCGAGGGGCTTCAGGGACTTCCCTCCCGAGGTCATGCTCTTGAGGAGGGAGGTCATCGGAAAGATCGTGAGGGTCTTCGAGCGCTACGGCTACGAGCCCCTCGACACGCCGGCAGTAGAGAACTGGGAGACGCTTGCTGGCAAGTATGGGGAGGAGGCGGAGGGCAAGCTAATGTGGCGCTTCACCGATCCGTGGAGTAAAAAAGAGTATGCGCTTCGCTACGACCTCACTGTCCCTCTAGCGCGTTTCATCTCAAACAACATGGACATCCCGCTCCCCTTCAAGAGGTACCACATAGCCCCGGTGTGGAGGCACGAGGAGCCGCAGAGGGGGCGCTATAGGGAGTTCTATCAGTGCGATGTGGACATTGTGGGTAGCCCTTATCCTGAGGCAGATGCAGAGATAGTGGACGTGGTGGGGGAGTCCCTCAGGGAGCTCGGCTTCAGCGGCTTCAGGATCAGGCTCAACGACAGGAGGCTCCTCTCGGCCGTCTTCGAGGAGGAGCTCGGCCTCAAAGACCCTCTCCCTGTGTACAGGTCAATAGACAAGCTGGACAAGATAGGAGCTGAGGGAGTAAGGAAGGAGCTCACTAGGACCGTAGGGGAGAGCCTTGCGGAGAAGATCATGAGCCTGATATCTCTCGGCGGGGGAGCAGATTCCATGAGGGCAATATGTTCTAGGTACTCACACAACGCCAAGGCCAAGGAGGCATGCGATCACCTAGAACAGCTGACAAGTTTAGCAGGGGAGGTGACCTTTGACCTTAGCCTGGTGAGGGGGCTAGACTACTATACCGGTCCCATCTTGGAGGTGGTGCTGGATCAGCCCAAGATCGGGAGCGTGGCAGGAGGCGGAAGGTACGACAAGCTCATAGGCACGTTTACGGGCAAGGACATCCCCGCAACGGGAGCGAGCCTCGGGATAGAGAGGCTAATCGATGCAGGGGTAGAGCTTGGCATACTCAAGGCGTCAAGGAGCACCGTAACGGACGTGTACCTGGTCGTGGTGGACTGGAGCTTTCTCAGCTATGCATGGAGGGCAGCTAAAGAGCTTAGGAGGAGCGGCTTGAACGTGAGGATAGATCCCGCTAGGGCAAGCGAGGAGTCGCAGAGGAAGAGGGCGAGGAGGCTGGGCGTGCCCGTCATTGCCTTCGTGGGGATGTCGGAGGCTGAGACCAACTCGCTAACCCTGTACTCTCCGGCAAAGGGGGAGAGGGCCGTTGTTAAGCTAGAGGAAGCGCCGTTAGTCGTAAGGAGGTTCCTCTCCTAGCTCCACCCTAGTCCTCTCCCGCGTCGGGTGGGCCTCCACTACCACCCTCTTCCCCCCTATCTCCTCTGTCCACCTGAGCGTCCCCTCCGGAGTCGGCTCCTCGTACCAACGCCTGTCCAGCTCCGCCAGCCTCCTGAAGCGGTTTCTGGTCTGGACTGAGTCCTTGAAGCTGGCTGGGCAGAAGTGTACAGGATAACCCTTCTCCTGCGCCCACTCGAGCACCCTCAGCGCTGCTTCGTAAGCCCCCTCTACAACGAAGGGCCTCCTCCTGCTCTCCCTGTACCCCCTCGCCAAGAGGGCTCTGGCGTTTGGCTCGGCTATCTCCATCTCGTTCAAGTTAACGAAAGAGGCCCCGAGCTTCATCGCCCGCTCGATGATCCCCTTTGCCCACTCCTCCATGCGAGGGGCTATGGGGATCTCTACCCCAGCTTGAAGGCCCACTTCCCTTGCCCTCCCCACGGCCTTCACAAAAGCTGGGCTAGTGGGGTGGAACCTTATCTCGTCTAGCCCTGCCCTTCTGAGGGCCCTCAAGGCCTCATGTGTCGCCTGCCTCCCGGTGGTGTACAGGTGCACATGGAAGTCCTCCCCCAGGTTCTCCTTCAGAGCCATCAACACCCCCACCACTCTGTCGAGGGCAGTTAGCGGATCACCGCCGGTGATGCTAGCCCCCCTCGCCCCCATTCTCTGTACCTCTATCACCAGCTCCTCCAGGGAGCTCACGGGCTCCTCGTTCACCCACATGACGTCGCGGTATAGTCTTTCCCTGCTTACAGGGCAGTAGAAGCACGCGTCGTCGCAGGTTCCCGTAACAAATATGACTGCCTTTGCGCCGGGGAAGCAGAGCTGGCACCCCCTCGCTAGCTCTCCTATGAACAGCCCTTTCCTCTCGTCCCCCCTCATCAATTGCCTCTGCTTTTTAACTCCTACCAAGGGCATATAAATTCAGGCATAGGATTTGGAGCGCGGGGACGCGGAGGAGAGGAGAGTTCTAAGGCTGGGTCAGAGCAGCCTTGTAGTTAGCCTCCCAAAGAAGTGGACGGAAAAGATGGGGCTCAAGCCGGGCGATGCCGTTCTTGTGCTCCCAGAGGGGGAGAGCCTCAGGATCAAGCCGCTCGTGAGGAAGGAGGACAACGACATAAGGATTGAGGGGAGGAGGGCGATGAGCAGATACGTGCTCCCCTGCGCCTACATCCTCGGCTACGACAGGATCCTATTTCATGAGGGGACTCTGCCCGCAGAGCTCCAGAGGAGCGTCGAAAGGCTGCCGGGCGCCATCGTAGGCGTGAACGAGAAGGGTCAGGTGGAAGTGAAGGTGGTTCTCGACATCAACAAGATCAGCTTGAGAGATCTACTGAACAAGGTCTCCTACCTCTCCTCCCAAATCGCTCTTCTCCTCTCCCGAGCCTTCGAGGGAGCCGCAGAGCTGAGGGAGCTGGAGGACATAAGCTCCCAATCTCATGCCCTCCGTTCTCTATCAGAGAGGTTCCTCTATGTCCATCTGGCTAGCGAGAGGAACTCCGTCTCGTTCCTTTCGCTCTCTCTGCTCACCCTGTTCTTGTTTGCCGACTGGATAATGCTAGATGTTGCCGAGAGGGCTATCAGAGAGAGGGTCAGGAGTCTCAAGTTGGCAAGGATAGCCATCGACTTTGCAGATCTTGCAGCGCTAGCGGCCAGCACCATCCCTAACATAAAGAGGGCTGAGGAGCTAGTGGAAAAGGCTGGGAAGTTGGAGGAGGAGCTCAGGGGAGAGAGCAACGATCCGCTTGCTGCCCGCCTTCTCGACGTGGTCAAGCTCTATCAGATAATGGGACATAGCCTGATCTGCGTTAGCATAGCAGAGGAGAGGGGTAGATGAAGGCTGTCCTAGCCCTCCTCCTCATCTCCTTAGCTCAGCTCACCCTCATACTCAACTGGCAGAGGGAGGACGCAGAGCTAGGGAGGCTTGAAGCGGTGGTCGTTTCCGACGGAGTGTATGCAGTAGGGAAAAGAGGGAGCTACCTTACCGTAGGTAAATATGGCCCTGGGGGCTCCAGGATATGGTTCAACAGCGTGGACCTCAAGGGCAACGTGAGCGTCCTCAGCGCTTGGGCTGGAGAGAAAGGGATCTCTGTAGTGGTGAACGTGAGGAAGGGGATGAACAACAGCCTTGTGAAGCTGACAGTAGGGGAGAGGGGAGAGATCGTTGTAGAGAGAAGGACCTCCCTCTTCCCTCGCTTCTACCCCTACGATGTGGTGGAGATCGGCGGAGCTATGTACATTGCAGGAGCTTCCTACTCGTTCCTAACGGACCTCGATTACCTCATAGCGAGAGTCGACGGAGCAACGTCCTGGTCCCTTGAGGAAAGAGGGGGGAGCGGAGATCAGGGGTATAGGTGCCTTCTCCGGGCCCCCGAGGACAGGCTCCTTGCAGTAGGCGTCGGGGAGAGGAGCGTCGTCGTCACCCTAGTGAGCCAGCTGGGGGATGTGGTCGGCAACTACAGCCTGGACTTCGAGGGGGTACAGCCAGAGGTTCTCGACTGCGTAGAAGCGAGTAGGGGTATCTATGCCGTCGTAGGCAGGCTCGACGGCGTGCCCATGGTCATGAAGCTCCTCTTTTCCTCCACTGATCTCCTCCAGGTCTCCTACTCTCTCCTCCCTGACCTCCCTGGAGTTGCCACTAGCGTGACTTCCATCCCCGGAGGAGTCGCCGTCTCCCTTGCCTCTCCCAAGGGCCCAGTCCTAGCGCTCTACGATATGCAAGGCCCAGATCCTCGCTTGATTAGATCCTATAACCTCACTGAAGTGGCTAAAGGGCTGGGCCCGACGTCCTCCGCTGCGGCTGCGACTGGGATCGTTATAGGAGGGGAGAGGGGGGGAAGGGCACTGATCCTAGCGATGGAGTTAGAGGCCCCACAGGGAGGCCTCTCCCTTATACAGCTGTTGCCCACCTTCTTGCTGATCCTTGCTATTGCAGCCCTAGCCGTCGCTATCTACAAGAGGAGGCTCAAAAAACCCGTTCCTGAGAGAGCCTAGTAAATAACGATGATGTTCTCCTCTGGCACGCCTATCTCTACAAGTATCTTCTTAACCCTCATCCTGTGGTCTCCCTGTAGCTCTATTCTCCCGTCTTTTGCTGTGCCGCCCACTGCAAGCTTCGACTTGAGTTTAGAGGCGAGCTCCTCGAGGTCGTAGCCGCTTCCCTCCAACCCTTCCACAATGGTGACCTCCCTCCCGAACCTCCTCTTCTCGAGCCTTACCTTCACTACTTGTTCTTCCATCCCAAGCTGTTCACATATCTCCGGGGGGAGACCGCTGCACTCGCCCGGCATAACTGATTTGACCACCCTACTTACTCGCCTTTACTAACCCTTCCTATGTATTTAAGCTTTATCTTTTGTGAGCTAGGGGATGCGAATGTCGAGGAGAAAGGAGAGGGAGGAGGAGGTCGAGGAGGAAAGCCTTGAGGCTCTCCCCTACGGCATAAAGCCAGTCCCAGTCCATTACGTTTGCGTGAACTGCGGAAAGATAGTCTCTATGGACGAGCTCGTTGCTCTCCCCAACCTCATGTGCCCTAACTGCGGTCAGAGAATATTCTCTAAGCTGAGGGCCCCGCGCGCCTCTGGTCACCTGAAGAAGGTCAGGGCTATCTAGCGGGCTTTAATGGAGAAAGATATGAGGACTTCCTGGAGGGTCTTAGCAGCGAGCACTGCCGTTACTCCTCCGGCATCGTAAGGAGGGGAGAGCTCTACTACGTCAACCCCTATGAACCTCTCGTCCACTAGGCTCGAGAGGAGGGGGAGCACCTCTCTAGGCGATAGCCCTGACGGTTCCGGGTTGCCTACGCCAGGCGCATATGCGGGATCGTAAACGTCCATGTCTATGGAGAAGTACACTTTCTTGCACTCCGAAAGAGCCCTCCTGGCGCTACCGATCACGTTGGCTAGCCCGAGGCTCTCAATGCTCCGAGGGGTGAGCAGCATTATGTTAGGCCTCGACTTCGCCAGAGCTATTTCTTCCCTCACGAATGCTCTCGAGCCTATGTACACTATGGGCACCTCTCCCAGCAGCTCGAGGGCGCGGCGGAAGGTGCTGGCATGCCCGAACCTAACGCCGAGGTAGTCGTCCCTCAGGTCTAGGTGCGCGTCTAGCACCACAAGACAGGGCCTCAGGCCGAAAGCCTTCGCGCCCTTGAGCGCCCCTACTGTTATTGTGTGCTCTCCTCCGACGAGGGCTATCCTTTTCCCTTCCGCGAGCAGCTCCTGCACGACCCTCGATATCCTCTCCAGCGTCTCCGCCACGTCGCCGTGGGACACAGCGATGTCGCCCTCGTCAAAGAAGGGCACCTCCTCCAGGTATCCATCAGCTGCGTAGGCATTCGACTCGAGCTCAGGGGAGACGGCTCTCACGTGGAGCGGGCCGAACCTTTGGCCTGGCCTGAAAGAGGCGGTGCTGTCAAGGGGAACGCCGAGTATAGATATGAGAGCCTTCTGCCTGCTCTTCTCCATCCCGCCAAAGCGGAGGGGGGAGCTGATCACGTAAGCCTCTCTGTACATCCTGACCCTATAGTTTGAACTTCTCCCTCTTCTTAATACTTCTCATCAGGCTCTCCAGATGCCTGTAAACCGTCGAATGAGCCCTCCCATCTATCAGCATCTCCACTGCCTCCTTTGCTGCCATCGCCCTCTCGTATTCCCCGACTATGGCTACGAAGTCCTCCCCTATCTGGATATACGTTCCGCTGAGCTGCTCCAGAGTCCGCCGAGCCCTCCCCTCCTCTCCTATGATCCTTGCCTTCACCCTCCTTATGTGGTTCGGCTTGTCTCCCAACTTCTCCCTCAGGTCCACATAGATTAGCACCTGGTCGTCCATCAGGAGAGCCATGGCCTTCTCGGGAGGAAAGCCATAGGATATGGCCTTGATGATCTCTCCAGCCTTCATCACGTTTATGGGCTGCGAGCCCTCCCTCCCCTCGATTATGGCCATCGAGTTCTCGCTGTCCACCTTTATGCTCACGTCCAGCCTCTCCTCGATCTCCCTCTTCACCCTCCCCTCCTCTCCTATGACTGCCCCCAGCCTCTCCGGAGGTATCTTCACATAGAGCCTCTGCCTTATGCCTTCATCACGCACTCCTCTACCTCACCTCTGAACTCCTGCGGGAACTCCCTCCCCAACTTCTTGGAGAAGAAGAGGGATAAGTTCTCTATATCCCTCCTGAGGAACTCTAGCGCACGAGGGTGGCTCAGCTCCACGGCTTGCGACACATCTATTATCCAAGGCTCTCCTCTCCAGACCATTACGTTGTACTCGCTGAGATCTGCATGCACGAGCTCTGCTCTACACACCATAAGCCTCAGCTGGTTCATCAAGTCCTCGTAGATGTGCTCCAGGTTCTCCTCGGCCTCGTAGAGGAGCGGGGCCCTGTATCCCTCCTCCCCCAAGAACTCCATCACGAGCACGTTCCCCATAACGGCTATGGGGCTCGGCACCCTCACCCCTGCCTCCTTCATCCTCTTAAGGTTCCTGAACTCCTTCTTTGCCCACTCATATATGAGGAAGCGGAAGTTGTTCTCGGGTATGGACTCGAAGCGCGGGTCGCCCTCTATGTACTTCTTTATGCTCCTCCTGAAGTCAGAGGTGCTCACCAGGTAGATCTTTACTGCAATGTCCTTGCCGCCCTCCCCCTTTGCCCAGTACACCCTCGCCTCCTTGCCAGAGCTCACCACTCCCTTCAGGTCCTTTATGATCCCCTTGTTGTACAACCTATAGATTATTCCCATTGTAAGGGAGTCGAAGACCTCCTCTACTACCTCGAAAAGGTCCTCGTCCTTCAGCCTCCTCTCCTTTTCCCTGCTTATGTGTCTTACCTTCCTTCTCAGCTTCACGCACCTGCGCTCTCGAGGAGCTCCTCTGTGATGAGTCCTGCTTCAAGTAACCTTCTTACCTCGTCCTTCTCGTACTTGTACTCTATGTCTCCCTTCTTGTCCTTCGTGCCCCAGGGGAGGAGGAGTATCACGTCCCCCTCCTTGATCCACACCTTTCTCCTCATTTTCCCCGGGATCCTAGCCATGTACAAGTCTCCATCTGTGCAAAGGGCCTCCACGAAACCAGCTCCCACCAGCCTCTGGACTACGCAGATTATGGTGCCCTCCTCCGCGCTAGGTAGGGGCATGTCGTGCCTTCTGCTCTCCCCTCCCTCCTTATCCTTCAAAGCCCTCGCCCATAAGATAGAGGGCGTTCTCAAGTAAATAAGCCATATAGTTCTGCCCCTGTCTCAACCTTCCGGAGATCATCCTCACTGCCTCTCTCGAGAACTCCAGAACCCTCCCCTCCTCGTCCTGGAAGAGGAGCTCGCCCTCTCCCTCCCCCAAGTACCTTAGCCTCATGAGCTCCCCAGGAGGGCTCTCCTCTGCGAACTTGTACTTGCTCACTTCCTCCAAATCTCTCTCCATGACCTCCCCGCTGTACGCGTCGAGCAAGATGACTCTCCCCCTGCCTATGCCGGCAAACAAGACCCTCTGACTTCCATATGCAAGGAGGCTCCCGGGCTCTGCGTTCACGATCCTGGTGGATATACTCAGCACGCCCCTCCTCTCCCCCCCTCTTATGCTCTTTAGCTTGAAGGACTCGCTCACAAAGCCCCCAAACCTCCCCTTGATCTTGTTTGCTAATATCCTCGCAGCGCTCTGGTCCTCCACCGTCACGTCTATCCCCTCCTTGAGGGTCTCCAACGAGATCACGGCGCTCCTCAGCCTCTCCTCCGAGGTCCCCAGCAGGGCCTCTATCTCTCTCCTGTACTCCTCGCTGAGCCTCCCTATGAGAGGCCTGATCTGAATGACTGCTTGGTGGCCTGTGCCGGACTTGCGCTTTAGGCAGGAGGGACAGAGCTGTGCCAGCACCTTCACCCGCACTTTCCTCTCCTCCTCTACCTCCGCGTCCCCCCTCCTCCCCCTCACCTTTACTAGGACCGTGTACGCGCCATGGCCCTCGTACCTAGTTACAGCGTCCCTCACAGAGACCTCGTCGAGGTGCACAGAAGGCTTTGCCTTCTGCCCGAGGACCAGTATCGCGTACTCTCTCACCGCTTCCCCCTCCTCGCCGGGCCCAGAGACCCACTCGCCGAGGAGCTTGTAGGCGCCGCAGGAACGACAATATCTCAGCTCTAGCTCCTCTGGCAGCTCCGCAACTCTGTACACTTCGCTGAAACAGCGTGAGCAGAGGGGGCCGATGAAGGGTCCCCTCTCGCTCCCACACCTCGGGCAGATCCTGCCCATTTCCCCACCCCTTCTGAGCGTTTTTACATTATATTTCTAGGTTAAAGGTTTTCGAAGCCCCTTTCTAGAGGTGCAGGGGATGAGGGTAGCAGTACTTGGCTCAGGGCTCATGGGGAGCGCTGCAGCCTTTCGGCTGAAGGCGGTGGGCTTCGACGTCTCCTTGTGGAACAGGAGCGTGGAGAGGGGAGAGAGGGTGGCAAAAGAGCTGGGGCTGAACTTCTACGCAAACCTCGCAGAGGCCGTGGGGAGGGCGGAGGTAGCGCTCGCCTTCCTTGCCGACGACGAGGCCCTTCTCCAGGTGGTCTCAGCTCTCCCCAGGGCTGATGGGCTGGTGCTAGCAAACTATTCTACGGTAACCCCCAGGAGCAGCGCTGCAGCCGCGAAGGTGCTCGAGGGGAAGGGCATCTGTTACCTCGAGACCCCTGTGCTAGGCGGTCCCAGGGTCCTCAGGGAGGGGAAAGCAATAACCATCGTTTCAGGCCCCCAGAGGTGTCTCAGGTTAGCTAGGGCTGCGGTGGATGTCCTCTCCAGTGAGGTGATCTATGTGTCAGAAGAGATAGGCAAGGCCGCGGCCCTCAAGTTAGCATACAACAACCTACTCATATCTTTTGTTGCAGCCCTGGCAGAGTCCATGACTCTTTCCGAGTCTTACGGCGTTGATCAGAAGCTCCTCAAGGAGCTCCTGCTCAGGACGGCCTTTCGCGAGCTCGCTGAGAGATACTATGACAGGATGACGGAGGACGCGCCTACGGGCTTCAGGCTGGCGCTCGCAGCTAAGGACATGGAGTACTTCTGCCACGCCTCCTCTGAGAAAGGAGTAGCGTCTCCAGTAGCAGCTAGCGTTGCTCAAATCCTCAAGCTGGCCAGCAAGGCAGGTCTAGCTGAGAGGGACTACACTGCCGTTTACAAGTTCCTCAAGAGCGTGGGGGTAAGAGGCTAGAGGGACTCCCTCCTCCTCCTCGACTGGAACTCCTCGCTGGTTCCCCTAGCTATGATCTCGTAAAGTATGGCGCTCTTCCCCTGCTGGGGCCTGAGCAGCCTCCCGAGCCTCTGAACGAACTGCCTCCTCGACCCTGTGCCAGAGAGCAATATACCTACTCTGGCATCCGGTATGTCGAGCCCCTCGTCCCCTACTGTCGTGACCACGAGCACCCCTGAGCTCTGGGACTTGAAGAGCCTGAGGGCTTCCTCCCTCTCCCTTGCACCTAAGTCCCCGTGGAGGAGGAGGGCGTTCAGGCGCCTTGCCATCTCCTCTGCCTGCTCCTTCAGCTGGGTGAAAATTATGATCTTGTTACCCTTCTCCAGCTCCCTCCTCGCTATCTCCTCTGCAGCCTTCAGCTTAGACTCGCTGTACTGCACTATAGCCCTCATCTCTGCGTGGATCCTCAGGGCCTCTATGGCCCTCCTGTCTCCCCTCTTCGCTGCCTCCACTAGCTGCTGGAAGCTCTGCTCCCCTATCAACTCGTGGAACCTCTCCCTTAGCTTCTCGTACCTCTCCATCTCAGCCCTCGAGAGCTCCACCCTGACCCTCTTCAGCACGAAGGGAGCTAGATAGCCCTGTTCAGAGAGCTCCTGCGGGCTCTTGTGGTACACCACTCCCCCCACGAGCGGGAAGATTTCTGCATGCTTCCCATCCTCCCTCTCCGGCGTGGCAGAGAGGGCCATCCTGTAGGGAGCGGCGAGGTAGTAGGCAAGTGTCTTGAACTTCTCTGCAGGGAGGTGGTGGGCCTCGTCGAAGATCACGAAGGAGTAGCGGGAGGAGAACTTGTTCAGCATCATGCGGGCGCTCTGGTAGGTGGAGATGGTTATGGGCCCTAGGGTCTTCTCATCTCCGTAATACTTGCCCACAAGGCCTGCAGCGTCTGTGAACTTCGCATATGCCTCAGCCCACTGCCTCACGTGGTCTCTGGTGTACACTATGACCAGCGTGGGGACGCTCAGCAGAGCCGTGGCCTTGATTGCTACTACCGTCTTGCCCGCGCCGGTAGGGAGGGCTATAACGCCGCGGTAGTAGTTCTTTTCCCATGCCCTCAAGGCCTCGAGCTGATAGGGCCTTAGCTCCCCCTTGAACTGGATCTCTCTGGGGAGCCTTGCCCCGAGCAGTCCCACCCTGTCCTCCACGAAGAGGCCTGCAGAGGAGAGGAGCCTCACCAGATCGCTGTACATGTGAGGGGGGGCTAAGTATGCTCTCTCTGGCGAGTCATAGGAGAGGCCCTTGAGGGAGGAGAGGAAGTCCTTCAGATATACCCTACTCCTGACCTTTATGGTGCCCTCCTCGAGGGAGAGCTCTACGCTATGCTCCCTTCTGTAGGTCTCCCAGATCTGCTTCAGGTCGTCCTCCTCCACCTCCAGGGAGGAGAGCTTGAGGTACACGTCCCTCAAAGTGTAGCCCGAGGCCTTCATCTTCTCCGCATCTAGCTCGAAGAGCGCCCTGTCTCCCTCCCTCCCCAGGTAGCGGGAGAACTCTGTGAGCTCCTCGTAAGTCTCCCTGCTCATCCATCCCTTCACCCTAAACCTCAGCTTCATGCTCCCTCCCCTAGGTAAACCTCTCGATATGCTATGGCCTTCGCCTCCCCCAACCCCATCTTCCTCAGCGCTTCCTTTATCCTCTGAGGGGGATCGGCTGGGACGTGCAGCTCAACGCACTCCCCCTCTAGCGCTATCCTCGCCACCTCGGGGAGCTCAGCGTACTTTAGGAACTCCGCGCCCCTCTCCTCACATGCGCTGATCACGAGCTCTCGCGCTTCTAAGCACTCTGGACTGGAGAGGAGCCTCAGGAAGGCCTCCAGGCGCTCCTCTGAACGTATCAGGACGTCTATGTGGGTTGCAGGGGAGAGGTATGCTCTTGCCTCCAGCTCCCTCACTTCCTCTTCAGGCAGAAGCCCGAGCTCCTCCAAGCAGGCGGCTCGAGGCGTGGGTTCAGTCTCACCGCTCGACCGATGGGTCACTTCATCGCCACCATGTCGGGTGAGACAGGTGTCCTCATAGTTGCCTCAGGCCCGTGGACTCCCCATCCTGCTCTTATTGCTCATCTGAGCCTTAAGAGTTGTTCTCCCTCATGTTCAGCATCAGCGCCGCGGCAGCCACCAGCATGAGGGAGGAGAGGAGGAGCGGGGCCGCGGGGGCAACGGCATTATAGAGCACTCCGCCCACATACGAGGAGGGCGCCCCTGCCAGGCTCCGCATTGCGTTGGTAGAGGCAAAGACCTCTCCCATCCTTGCATATCTCCTGGCAACGTAAACGTTGTAGCCGGGTATCCAGAAGGAGAGGCTTAAGCCCATGAGGAGGAAGGACAGGGGGGCCCCGAGCACTCCCAGGGCAAGGGAGATGGCTGCTGAAGCGGCGAGGAGCTCAGAGGCCGCCAGCGCGAAGGCAGCCCCGAGTCTGTCCACTACCTTTCCCGTGAGGGGCATAGCCACTGCCTCCACCAGGTTAGCCCCAGCATAGAGGGCCCCAATGACGGCCTCGTCCAGGCCTGCCAGGACCAGGTAGGCGCTCAACATAGGGAACCAGAGCATCCACCCCGCCCGATCGAGCACCACGAAGAGGTAGAACGGGAGGACCTCCCTCGGGGGCTTGACGGTGTTCTTGTAAGAGTCCAGGATGCCGTAGGAGCCCCTCCGCTCCACCTTGTCCTCTGTGGAGGTGAGCTGGAACAGGAGGGCGCCCAGCAGGGCAGAGAGGGCAAGGAGGGAGAAGGAGCTCCCGTAGCCGTAGCTAACAGCTATGTAACCCGCAACCGGAGGCCCTGCCGTTCTGGCAGCTGTGAAGGCAGAAGCGGTTAGGCCTACGGCGCTCCCCAGCTTTTCCCTCTCCACGTTCCTAGCTATGTAGGTCATCCTGGCGGGCTGGCTGAAGAAGAAGGAGATGAGGAAGAGGGAGTAGCTGAGGGTCATGAGAGGGAGGGAGGGCCGGGGGAGCATGAGGAGGAGGGAGGCGAAGAGCATAAGGCCCGTGAGCACCGATATGGACTTGCTGCTCCTCACCTCGAGCAGGTAGCCCACGAGGGGAGAAGCTATGGCGCTGGCTATGCCGGAGAGGGACACAGCTAGCCCTATCTCGCTCACGCTGAAGCCCTGCCTTGCCATGTAGGCTGAGAAGAGGGCCATGTATCCTCCCGTGGAGAACCCCCTGAACAGGTTGTATACCATGAGACTAGCTACGTTCCTCCTCACTCTAGCTCCAGAGGTTGCTGCTGTCGAAACCCTAAGAAATTCTTCGGAGCTCTAGCTAATCGACCGTAAGGTATAATAACCTAATACGCTGTATGACGGTGTTGATATTGGCCTTACTAAGGCTCTTCATATCTTCACTCCTAGTACTCCTCATCCTCCTCCCCACTGCCTTGCCATACGTTGCAGAGGCCATGCCCTCTCCGCAGGAGCAGTTGAGGAAATGGCTAATCTCCAACTTGGTCATCAACGCCTTCTTCCCTTACCGAGGAGTGGACTATCCTGTGATCGGCAAATACGAGGAGCCGGAGATCCGGGTAGAGCAGTTTGACCCAGAGAGCAGGACACGCATAGTGCGAAGCATGAAGTTCGGAGAGTACCTGAAGAAGGTCCAGAGCGGAGAGCTTAAACTGGGACCTCTGGACTTCTCTTTTTATGTGGAAGTGCAAGGGCCTAGAGGGACCACGCGCGAGGTCAGGTCGCTTTCTGTAAGCGCGACCTTCTCCTGGACTCAACTCCTTTTCACTGGAGGGACCTACATCTCCCCAGGCATATTCGGTGTAGGGACCTACATCTCATACTCAAGCATAGAACCCATCCGGCGCTCAGACTCTGTGGCGGATACATACGACTATAACTTCGAGCTGACGAGGCCTTTCTTCTACGACAACCCGGAGTACCTCTACTCCTACCTCCAGCTCACGAACCTCTCCTCCTTCACCTTGCCCCGGGGAGAGGGCGTGTACTTTGTGTTGGGTCTAAGGGAGATCAGTCCCCTCGACGTCCTTCGCGTTCTCCTGAAGGACAGCAGGGTTGCGGTCAACCCTGAGCTAAAGGGGATCTTCGAGAGGGCTCTGAGGGAAGACCCGCTGGCCTCTTCCTTACGCCTGGAGTGGGAGGTGGAGGGCCCAGCCTATCTGACTGATGCGGTGATAAGGTCCCAGAGACTCCCTGCTCCATGTGGCTACTACCTCCTCAGATATAGCCCCGGCGTGCGGACACTGGAGGACGTAGGCAGGGTCAAGGAGGAGGCCGAAGGGAAACTGTCTAGGGGACTTTTCAAATTCTGCACGAACTTCACTACTAGGATCTTAGCCCCCGAGGGGGAGGGGAGCAAGAAGCTCTTGAAGGAGGTGGACGTCTATCCCGGGAGTCCCAGAGCTCTCCTCGCTAGTTCTCTCGTAGGGTTGTACTTAGAGCCCAAGGCAACGGGACAGGTAAAGGTCAAGGTGAAGGTGAGCGACGCTAGGGGGGGAACTCTTCTCACGCTTCAGCTGACGGTAACGGTAGGTCAAGATAGGTACGGGGGGCTGAACGTTGTAGCACACGGTTATAGGGAGGACCAACGTCCCCTCAACCCTCGCATAATCGAGTTCGAGAGTGAAAGGACAATGAGCATAAGGGTCAAGGAGAGCGGTGAGGGAGACTACGGCTCTTACAGGCTCAAGGTCAGCACCACTGACGATTACTTATATTATAGTAAAGCGGTACATTTTGTTATCAGAGAGGACCTAGGTTTCCAAGAGAACCGATATAGCAGTCACGCCCGGGGAGAGGGCGAGGTAAGCATTGGCGGGCTCCTCCTGAATCCCCTACCCCCTAACGGTCTGATCATAATGAATGATTACAGAATGACGGAAAGGGAAGAAGAATCTGAGATAGACAGACGGAAAGTGAGAGTAGTATTATCAAGTATGGATTGCCGCTATTACAATCTTCATTTGCTAAACGGTGAAGAATACGCTGACGACCGTGAGAATATTAAGTCGATATGTGGTAGTATCAGTCATTACAATGAGGCGGAATTTATTTTACCGCGAGATAGGCGTGAGAACCAGAGAAGTACCAATACCATCGAGCTTAGCCTGCTAAGCCTCTCAAAGGCCGTCGAATTCTACCCGTTGCTGGGAGAGAGTAGAACTGAGAGACACGGTTGGAGATACAGTGTAGATGTGGAAGAAATACAGTTTATAGGCGGTAGGATCTATTCGGCGCGTGTCCCCGTCCGTGATATTGTCACGAATACCACGGTGATCGCTGAAGTCATAGTATACACTGATGGCAGTTACACGCGTTTTAGAACAGAATCCTATAGCTGGTCTGACGTAGGAGTATGGCGGAGAGAATTCCTCCGAGAACTATACCATCGCATATATGAGAGAGGAGAAGGCAGAGAGGCGGGGCAGCTAGAGGAGAGGCCCTCGCTCTTCTTGATGCCCTCCCAGGGACTCGCCTTTGCCGGCGAGAACATAACTCTCACGATCTCTGCTTACGGCCCCAGGGCTGGCGGGGCTAGCGTGAAGCTCAGCGCAGAGCTCCTGTCTCGGAACAGGATTGCAGTGAAGGTGATCCCAGCGGAGGTGAAGCTGGACGAGGCGGGCAACGGCTTTGCGAAGGTAGTTTTGCCCTCCTTCTCACAGATAGCCAACGTCTTCGGAAGGCACGTCAAGCAAGTGTTGCTCCTCGTTAACGCTACGGACAGCAGGGGGGAGAAGGCCACTGTCGGGCTGCCGGTCTATGTGAGCGGTCATTACCTCGCCCTCTATCCGAGGGACCTGAAGATACCCCTGCCAGACGATCCTTGGCAGGAGAACGTGCTGAAGAGGATGACGACGCGAGAGCTCGCCAGGGCTAGCCTGGAACAACCCCTGACCTCCTCTAGCGTGCTCAGCATGTATGTGGACCTGCTGGACGAAAAAGGGAAGAGAGTGAAGAGGTTGGGCTACTTTGGGGGAGACGAGCTTGACCCGATTTTGAAACCCTTGGAGGACATCGAGCCAGGCAGGTACAGGCTGGCCTACAACGTCACCCTCAGGCTCCCCTCCGGTAATTACTTCGAGTTGAGGGTGAGGGATGCAGGGATCACCATAGAGGTGCCCGAGGTCAGGGGGGAGGGGCTCAAGGTAATCAGCGCTAAGTTCTACGTGCCAGCAGACCTCCTCAGGAAGTACGAGAGCTATGCCCAGATACTCAGAGGGGAGGACATCAAGTACGCTAGGGTGCTGGCAGATCAGGCCCTCCTCACGAGCTTAGCTAGGTCGGTCGCATCGCTGTTCGCCGGCCAGGTGATGGGCGACACGGGCTTGAGCGACGTCTTGAGGGCAATGGAGAGGGGCGTTGTAACTCTCAGGCCTCAAGTCTTCCTCCCGAGCTTGGGGCAAGAGGGGTCGGAGCTCGAGACCTTGAAGAGGATCATGAACTTCAACGATCCCAGGTTTAACTTCAGCCTCTCTGCGCTAGACAACCCCAACAACTATTGGAGCAAGCTGACCAAGTTCGTGATCCTCCAGGCAGAGGCAATCAGGACTTTCAAGTACACCAGCGGCTCGGCGCTGGCTGTCTCGAGGCTGGTGTCCTTGCTGGCAGTGCTGGAGACCTTCAAGGGCCTCTTCAGCTTCAAGAAGTTCTGGAACAAGCAGAACCTCTTCGTCAAGTACTCCACCAAAAACACCTTCTCCGAGCGCACCACCCAGATACTCTCAGCCATTAAGATAGGCGCGCTGGTGACAGAGGGGAGCGCCATTACCATCCTCGGCCTCTTTGGGAACAACTTGGTGCTGAACACGATCAAGGAGGCTATACCGGGCATAGATGAGGTCACAGCCCAGGCCTTGGTCGCCTTGATCTTCAAGGTGACAAGGTTTGCAGTAGCGATCTTCACTGCAGACAGAGTTTCAGAGGCCATCTTCGAGGTGCTTTTCCTGCTAATCTCCTACTTCGTAGCCCACTTGTTGAACTTCCTGTTCAACCTCCTGATGAGCGCAGTCCTGCTGGGAGAGATCATGTTGAAGGTCCCCGAGGTCCCCTGGAAGCAGATAGCCGCTGCCGCAAGCCCTGCTACGTTCGTAATGATGTTTAGGAAGTACCTCGAGTTCTCCTGGCGGATGCCTTCCTTCGAGCAAGCTATGGGAGAGCTCTTCGGAGTCCTGAGGGACAAGAGCCCTGAGGAGTTCTGGCTCACAAGGCAAGAGAGGCACGGTGTCCTTGTCTCTGCCTCAGCCGCAGAGCCCATAGAGGAGACCTTCTTCAAGACCGCTGACAGTTACATGCTAGCAGAGACCATTACATCGTTGGCCCTCTCCATAATTCGCGGGCTAGATGGAATCATTGGCAAGTTGATGAAGACCTCCATGGCCTTTGATCACGTCTTGTACACCAAGCTGCTTGAGTTCCTGAACATGCCCGTCAAGGTTATGGTGAAAGACAGGCTCGTGACGGTAGGGCTCTCGGACGTGGTACCCAAGCTCTACATTGCCCTGGTTGCCATGATGACTGCCAACTTTGCCGTTAAGTTCCTCTGGCTCCCAGGCTTCAAGAACATGATGGTGAGATCCCAGCCAGATCTCTTGACCTCCTCTGCCCTCACCCTCCAGCTCTTCCTGCCCGCGATCACCTTCTTCGTTACTGCCAGCGTGCCCATAAGGCCCAGCGCTGCCTGGGCCGAGGGCCTCGAAGGCCTCGGCCTCTCCGCTGGAGGGGAGTTGAGCACTGCTGCCAACAGGATGGAGAGGTTGGGCTCATCTTTGCTGGGGAGCATGAAGAGCAACTCCTTCAGGGCAGAGGAGATCGAGGAGCTGCTGACGCTCATGGACTCCACAGATCTGCAGCTCAGGAGGCTCGTTGCCCGCAGCAGGGGAGCTGCCTCAGCCAACCTCTCGATAATCCAGAGCGAGCACTACCACGATTACCTGCAGATGGCAGAGTTGGTGAGCTTCCTGGTCGCTCATCCCGAGTGGGAGCCAAGCCCTGTCGTCATGGAGAGCTTCAAGGGACTGATCTCCCGCTCCTCCGCCAGGCTGAGGGCTGCAGAGCAGCTGAGCAGGGGGGAGCTAGCCAGCAGGCTGCCAGCTCTAATCGTCATGAGGAACACGGACCTCTATGCTGAGAGCAGCGAGGCTGGGGCTAGGATCGCGGTAACCCTACACAACATAGGCGATGAGGATGCGCAGGTCACCGTCTCTGCAGTTGCCCCAGGCCTCCAGTTCTCCCCCAAGGAGGTGAGGGTGCCTGCAAGGGGCAGCGCTACAGTGGAGCTCAGATCTGGTCCAGCAGCGAAGGGAGCCATTGTGGACGTCGTTGCCAGCTGGAGAGGAGGCATGACAGCTGAAAGGGTCCTGCTGGATCGCCCGCCCAGGCTCTACGAGGCAAGGGCCGGCAACATGCTCGTGATCAGCGACGCGCCTGTGGAGATAGGTGAGCAGGGCATAAGGGTGAGCGGAGCCTCCCTGCTCCAGGTCATCATAGACAAGGCAGAGCCCCAGAGGTACGTGGCAACCTCGCAGGGCTACTTGCTGAGGAGCGGCGAGCTGAGGTCAGGAGAGATGGTCGTGGTGGGCGTGCTGCTGCCCAAGGAGTTCCAGGGCACCGTTGCCTTGAGGAGCGTGAAGCAGGAGGTGAAGTACGTTGAGGGGAGCGGGAGGACCGAGGTAGCCCAGGGCGTGACGGCAAGCTCAGATGGAGACTACCGCTTGCGGGTTAGCCTCATGGACCAGAACCCCGTGAGCACCCCCGTGGAGGGAGAGAGGGTCAAGTTCCTTGCCATAGACGTCCTGTGGGCTGGTGCTGGGAGCGTGAACGTGGAGGTGGAGCTCTCCAAGCTGGGCATAGGGGGCTACCGGGAGCTCAAGGTCTACAAGTACGACGCTAATGAGCGCAAGTACAAGGAGGTGCCCTTCACCGCTATGGAGGGCAAGGTGATCCTCACGCTCACGCCAGGAGACCCCATATTCGCCATAGCGGCCAGCGGCGCAGACCCTCTGGCAAGCCTGCCCTCTGTCGGGGGAGTGCCCCTCCTCCCGCTCCTCCTCGCAGCGCTCCTCGCAGCCCTCGTGGGGGCGGCCCTGGTGCTAAGGAGGAGGAGGTAGCCCCCCAACCTCCTCTTTTCATGCTTAATTATCTTCGAAGTCCTCCCCCTCCTGGTGAAAGGGGTGGGAGTGGCGCTCGTGTTAGCCGGGGGCTTCGGCAAGAGGCTGAGGCCCCTGACCCTCGAGACGCCAAAAGTGCTCCTTCCCATAGGATCTAAGACCATAATAGAGCACCAGATAGAGTGGCTCAGGAGCTATGGCATCTCTGAGATCTTCATGCTCGTGGGCTACCTAAAGGAGAAGATAATAGAAGCTCTGGGCAGCGGGGCAAAGCACGGCGTTTTCATCTCCTACGTAGTTGAGGACGAACCCCTCGGCACAGGAGGGGCCTTGAGGAACGCTGCCCACATAATCAGCAAGATGGAGCCCGTCATAGTGGTGAACGGGGACATTGTGACAGACATAGACCCGAGGCCCCTCCTCCGATCTCTAGAGGGGAACATCGTTGCCAGCATAGCGCTCGTCCCCCTCAAGAGCCCCTACGGGGTGGTGGAGGTGGAGGGTAACCTAGCTAGGAGCTTTAGGGAGAAGCCGGTGCTGAGGGACTACTGGATAAACGCTGGGGTTTACGCGATGAGGAGGGAGGTGCTGGAGCACCTGCCTGCGAAAGGTGATATAGAGAAAACGACGTTCCCCCTCCTCGCAGCAAGGGGGGCGTTGGGGGCCATCAAGTTCGACACACCGCCTTACTACTGGAGGAGCGTGGACTCGCCGAAAGATCTGGAGGAGATACCGAAGGAGCTGGCTGAGAGGGCTGGTGGGGCCGCCGGGATTTGAACCCGGGACCACCAGCGCCCCAGGCTGGCATCCTAGCCAGGCTAGACGACGGCCCCGCGGCGAGAGGGGGGAGCAATACTTATATTTGTGCAGAGAGGCCGGCAGGGCTGGGGAGTTCTCGCAGCTCGTTAGCCTTGGAACCAGCTGTCGAGCCTCCTCTGCTTTCCCTTCAGCTCCTTCATCGCCTTCCTCAGCCTCTCCAGCCCCTTCTCCACCCTGTCTGGGCTGAAGTCGTGCTGGTATATCAAGATCTCCTTTATCTTCCTCTCATCAGGAGCGCCGAAGGCTATGGTGTAGGCCTCGTTAACTGGGGGGTTAAGGAAGTACTCGTAGACCTTAAGGGGATCCTCTTCCCACCCCTCCAGGAGCTGGAGGGCCTTCAGAGGATCTCCCACAGCCCTCACGTGCTTCAGCGCCCGGAGAGCCCCATAGCCCCTGATGCCCTCGTTGTAATCTGTGCCCATAATGACCCCTACGGCTATCAGCTGTTCCCTCGACACGCCTAGGGATCTGAGCAAGGCCTCAGCGTCTATCACCTCAGGTTTCACCTCTACGTATTCCTCCCTCCCTGGCAGCTTCCTCTTCCCGCTGAAAGTGAGGTTCCTCACGAGCCTCCTTGCTCCGAAGAGCAGGCTGTCGTAGTCCTGGCTCCCCGCGGCGAACGCGTCTCTCCTAGTCATGAAGGCGGCCTGAGCTTCCCCCTCCTCGGGAGCTTGCACCCACGGGAGACCCATGGCGCTGAGCAGCTCCTTTGCCTCCGTCGCCATGCTCTGGGTGAGCCTGGCAGCAGCTTGAGCTGACCTCCTTGCCTCCTCCACTAGCCCAGCCTCCCTTGCCTCTTTCAACCTCTTCTCTGCCTCAGCCTTCCTCCTCTGCCTCTCCTCTAGCTCCCTCCTCTTCATCTCCGGGGGCCTCCCGTCGAAAACGTACACAGGCTTGACTCCCTCCTCCAACAGACTTATGGTCCTGTAGAAGAGGCCGCTGAGGTGGCTCGTGATCCTCCCCTGCCTGTCCACGAGGGGGGTACCGTCGGGCTGCCTGATGGCTGCCAGGAACTGGTAGAGGGCGTTGTAGGCATCGAGCGCTATTACCTCGCCCTTGAGGGCCGAGATCTCTACCTCCCTCCTCGCGGCCTCGGGCACAATGTCCCCTAGGTCTAGGCCCATGCTCTCCCCACAAGAAATAGGGGGAGAAGGCTATTCTGCGTAAAGGGCTGGCTTTGCAGGGAGGGCCTGGCCGCGCTTGGGCGAGCTGCTCTCCTCCTCCAGCTCTACCATCACCTGTACGCCAAGCTCCCTCGAGAGGAACTCCTCTGCCTCCCTCAGCGTCTCGAACTCCAGAGGCCTGGGGACGAGCAGCTGGAGGAGCTCTGCGTTCGCCGCTATCCTCTGCGCTGCCTGGGCTAGCTGCCTAGGCTCTACGCCAGGGACCTTCTTTATGGCCCTCCTGATAGCCTCCGACTGGCCCGCAGGGAGCTCCTGGGCTATGGCAGAGCAGAGCTCGTACTTCCACGCTGCTGCCACCGTTACCCTTAGCCTCTCTGCCTTCCTGACCAGCCTCAGCACCTCCCTCGCGTCCTCGAGGACTCTCCTCACTATCTCCTCCGCCCTGTGGAGCTCCTCCCTGATCTTGGCCCTCTCTGCCTGGGGCCAGGGGGCAACGGATGCAAAGCCCTCCTTGCCCATGATCTCCCAAGCCTCATCTGCAACGTGGGGGGCAAAGGGAGCAATGAGCAGCGTCTGGACCTCTATGTATTTCTTAAGCACCTCCTTATGGGGGCTCCCTGCCCTCCTCAGATACCACTTGAACCTTGCCTGGAGGTCGTAATAGCCCTCCAGGAGGGCGCTCTTGTACATGGTCTCCTCCATGAGCCTAGTAGCCCTCTCCACCTTCTCGTTCAGGACGCTCTCGAACCAGTCGTCTATCCTCTTCCTCTCCTCCCTCCCCTTGCCGTAGTTCTCAGCCACAAAGTCCAGCCAGGCGTTCAGCTCCTTCACGGCAGCGTCGGCGGCAACGGGATCAAAGTTGGGGTCATCGAGGGTCGAGTCAGCCCCAGCCATGATCTCTGCCCACCTCGTGGCATCTGTGCCCCACCAGTCTATTGCCTCCCTCAGCAGGATGAAGTTGCCCTTGCTCTTGCTCATCTTCTCCCCTCCCACGTTTATCCAGCCGTTAACGCTAATCCCCCGCGGCCAGAGCTCCTTCGGGAAAATGGCAACGTGGTGGAAGACGAAGAACACGAGGTGGTTGTACATGAGGTCCTTCCCGCTTACCCTCAGGTCAACAGGGTACCAGTACAGGAACTCCCTCCTCATCTCCTCTATGAGCTCCCTCCTCAGCCCTGTCAGCCTGGAGACCTCCTCAGCGCTCCCCTTGCCCAGGAAGACGTAGTCGAACAGCTCTGGCCTCAGGCTCTCAGGAGTGATGCCATAGTCCTGAGGGTGTTCTAGGTATTTGGCGATGGTGTAGTAGGCCATGTAAATGGTGGAGTCACTTAGGCTCTCTATGACCCACTCTGGGCTCCAGGGTAGCCTCGTCCCCAGCTCCCCCTTGTGAGTGAAGGCCCAGTCCCTGAACCACTCGACTATCCTTACCATCTCCCTCCTGGCCTCCTCTGGCCAGATGTTCATGTTCTTGAAGGCCTCGAGAGCCATCTCCTTCCAGTTGGGGGAGCTGTACAGGAGGAACCACTGGTCCCTTACCTTCTTTACATGAGTCCTAGCTCCGCACCTGCAGTAGACGCGCTGGGGGAGCGTATGGACTTGGAGCGCTGCCCCCTTCGCTGCCAGCCAGCTTGCTATTTCTTCTTTTGCCTCCCTAACTGGCCTGCCCGTCCAGGGAGGAACGCTCATGACTCCTTTGTAGAACTCCTCGCCGTAAACTAGCTTTGTGGCCTCCTCAAGCGCCTCTCTGTCCTGCTGGTTCTTCGCCCCCTTTGCCTCGACTGCCTCCTTGGCCGGCACCCCCTTGAACGAGGGAGAGGTTATGATCACTATGGGCTCTATAGCTCTGATCTCCTCGCACCTCTGCTCGCAGCTCTCCTGCAGGTCCCTCAGGGCAACGTAGTCATAGGGAGCGTGGGCTGGCACGCTCATGACTATGCCAGTGCCCATGTCGGGTTCCACGAAAGTGGCCGGCAGGATGGGGAGCAGCCTCCCATCTGCGGGGCTCTTCACCCTCTTCCAGAGGAGCTCTCTGCCAGAGATCTTCCCTTCTATTACTACTTCCATCCCCTGGTCCGCCAGCTCCTTTGCGCCATGCTCTCCCACCACCCACCTCTCCCCTCCCACCCTCGCGATCAGGTAGGTCGCCTGAGGGTGAACCCAAACGTTGGTAGCGCCCAGGACGGTCTCAGGCCGGTAGGTGAGGGCAGGGATCACGAGCCCCTCTTCAGAGTAGAACTTTATTATGGTAGCCTCCGTGGGGCTTATGCCTGCATACTCGTCAGGCCTGTCGTGATCTCCGACTACCTTCTGCTCCCTGGGACACCAAACGACGGGGTGCTCTCCGATGGCCACAAGGCCCTTCTCCCTGAGCTTGAAGTACTGCCACTCTATGAACTTGCTGTAGTAGGGGTTGAGGTAGGTGGTGAAGAACTCCCTCCTCCAGTCTATGCTCATGCCGAAGAGCTGGAGATCCCTCTTCCACCCCTCCTTGAAGTACCTAACCCAGTGCTCAGGGTTCTCGAACTTCTCTATGTCCTCTACCCCCATTAGCTTCAGATCCCTCAGCACCTTTGGATCTCTCTCCTTCACCCTCAGGGCTGCGGAGACTATGGGGCCTCCCGTGGCGTGCCAGCCCTGAGCGAAGAGCACGTTATAGCCCCTCATCCTCTTGTACCTAGCAGTTACGTCCACCCTCAGGATGGTGAAGGCGCTCCCCAGGTGAGGGTATGCGTTAACGTAGGGGTAGGGGAAGGTGACGAAGAACTTGGGCCTGTCATCAGGATCGGCCTGGAAGAGCTTTGCAGAGCTCCACCTCTCGCGCCACTTAGCCTCTACTCTCTTCAGCCTCTCGACGAGGGAAGGATCGACCTTGGGGCCATAAACTGTTCTGTCAATTCCAACTCGCTCCACCTTCCTCTCCGCTCAAGGCTCATCTAAAAAGCTTATATTGAAATAAGGCGTGGAGAACTAGTTACAGCGAGGATCGAGATGGGCGAGGAAGTGACGAGGAGTTACGAGGGGAGCGCGCGGGTGGGTAGAGTAATGAAGAGCTTTGCTGCCGTAACCCTCAAGCCAGAGGACTTCTCCAGCCCTGTGTCCTTCCAGATGGCCATATCTAGAATATACGAGTCCATGATGAGGATGATGGAGTCCGGCGGCCCTCAGCACACCTACATGGCAGAGGTGAGGTTCAACGACGACATGGGGAACACTATCGTCTTTGCAGTAGATCTCGGCCCGAGCGTGCCTCCCTTCTCTGCGGAGAAGATAAAAGCAAGGATAGTCGTAGAGCTCTACGAAGAGGACTAGCGGCCCCTCTCCTCGACCTTCACCTCAAGCCCCATGAGCTTGGAGAAGGCATCCGAGAGGAACCTGGCGTAGTTTCCCCTCTGACCCACCATGGGCCCCACGTTGCCCTTGCTTACCGTGACGACCAGGGAGTTGCCGGCTATGTCAGCGTCAACTATGTGCTTGTGTATCCAGCTCACGGGATGAAGGGCTCTAATGAACTCCTTGAAGTCGAGGGTGAGCTGGACTGCTCTCACCCTCGCACCTGCTTCCCTCTCTATGGCTTGTATCCTCTCCCCTCCTGAGCCTATCAGCCTCCCCAAGTAGCCCTCCTTTGCGACTATGAGGACATCTGGCGCTCCCTCTACCTCCCACTTGCGCTTTGCCTCTTTCAGGCTCAAGACGGTTATCACGTCCGCGTCGGGAGCGTGGACCTGCACGATCTCCTTTACCCTCCTCTCCTCCTCATTAAGTGCCCTCTTCCTCATGATCAGCTCCAGCAGCAGCTTCGCCCCCCGCTGGGCTCCAGGCCTCACCATGTCCTTCAGCCCCAGGTCCACCACTACAGCCGTCTCCTCCCCCAGCAAGATCTCTCTTGCAAGCGTAGCGCCATCTCTCCCCTCTGCAGGCCTCTGAAACACTGGATCTCCTGCTACGATCAGCCTACTGTTCCTCCCCATCCTAGTTATGATCTCTACGATGGTCTCCGCGGGCACGCTCTGGGCATCGTCGAGCACTATGATCGCTTCATCAAATGTCCTCCCCCTCAGGAAGTGAGGATCCGCTAGCAGCAGTTTCCCAGAGGAGAGGAGCTGGTGGAGGGAGGAGGGTTCGGCGAGGCCGGATATTATATCTGCTAGATATTGGGAGGAGTGCTCCACATAGCTCTTTGGCTCGCTGAAGAGGGTTATCTCCTTGCCCGTAACCACATCTACTATGGGCCGCGAGATGACGAGCCTCCTGAACTTCCCCCTCTCCACTGCGGCGAGGCCGTAGCTCAGGGCGAAAAGGCTCTTCCCCGTCCCAGTGGGCCCGAAAGCGCCTACTAGGTCCTTCTGGGAGAGGAGGGCCTTCTTCAGCTCCCTCTGGCCTGCCGTCCTCGGCTCTAGGCTGTCGAATAGATCTGCGAGCACCATGATCCCCTACCTAGAGCCCTCCTGAGCTTATAGCTTGGACTGCTTTCGCATTATTTTAGGGCTATGAGAGAACTGCGACGAGTCGAGCGGTGAGATGGAAGAGCCGATCGAGCCCCCTTGCTGGGTTAGGGTGCTGAAGGGAGGAAGAGCCCTGGACGAGGTGCTGGCTGAAGTGAAGGTGAGGTTCTACGAGTACAACAGGGCTGTGAGGGGCACGAGGTACTACCTCAAGCCGGTGCACAAGGTGTACAAACACGTAGGCGGGACTAGGAGGACTTACGAATATTACGGGAGGTATTGGTACAGGGTGGAGGGGAGGCGCTTCAGGTATGTGGGCACTGAGACGCCGCGAGGGCTGCCTGATCCGCCGAAGAACCCCCTTGCAGGGCTCTCGGTGATAAGAGAGGAGGACGACCTCATAATAAGGTGCGAGCTATACGACAAGTTTAGGCAGTTCTTCGTAGGGCTCGAGGTTAGGGCTGCATAGGCTCCAGTGCTACGTGATCCCCTATCTTTACCCCAAGCGTTCTCGCAGCGCTCCCCTGGTTAACTGCAATCTCAACAAAACCTGCGCTGTTCACGTAGATCACGAGCTTGCCCGGAGGGACGTCTGAGAACGTCCTACCTCTCTTGACCCGAAATATGCCCTCCTCAGTGATCACTCTCCACTCATCAGCATGCGGGAGCGTCCTAAGGCTCAGCGCTACGTTGCCGAACTTGTCGACGTAGATCACCTTGCTCCCCTCCTCTAGCGAGAGCGTCGTTATCTCCTGCACAGGGTCGCCCAACATCTCTAGAGATGTGCCCTCGTGGATGAGGGCTGCCGCGGGCGCGAAGAGATCTCTGCCGTGGAAGGTGTGGCTCAGGAAGAGCTCCCTCTTGCTCTTCATCAGAGGCTTGGCTAGGGCAGAGACTTTCTCGAAGGAGAGCTCCACAGCTCTCTTCAGCCCCTCCTCCTTGACAGCAGGGTAGAGGACGCCGTTGTCGGGGCCTACGAAGAAGTAATCCCCCGCCTCGACCGCTAGAGCTCTTCTGCGAGATCCTACTCCAGGATCTACCACCACTACGAACACTGTGCCCCGCGGGAACCAGCCGTAGGAGGAGAGGAGCACATATGCCCCTGCCTCTGCGCTGAAGCTCCAACTGCCGTGCTCAATATCGATCACCTCTGCGCTGGGCGCTATGCTCTTTATGACGGCCTTTAGGACACCTGCGTAGTGGGTGTTCCCGTAGTCCGTTATGAGCGCTATCACCTGCTCCCCCCTTCTCTGCGCAGCTTAGTATTCTTACAGCTTAAGAGCTCATGAGGAGGTAGTTCTGGGCCCTGGCGTCGCCTGCCGAGGCCTCCCGCGAACTGCCATCGCTGCTTTCCCTTGGCAAAGCACTATATAAACTTCTCTCGTAGCACAGAGGAAGCGAGAGGTGAGTTCTTTGGAGACCGGCGTGAGGCGCATATACCTCCTAGACTTCGGCATATTAGCTGGGGAGCCCGGTTGGTTTGTTCCAAACCCTATGCTATACGTTGAGATGGGCAACGTACAGGAGCTTGAGAGGAAGCATAAGTGGATAGAGATACCGGTCTCTGGAGCGCTAGTAGAGCATAAGGACGGCTACGTGCTTTACGACACGGGAGGTCACCCAGAGGCCTCTAAAGTGTGGACACAGGCCACTTTCAACGCCTTCCCGGTCGTCAAGTTCACGGAGAACAACAGGCTAGAGAACCAGCTCAAGCTCGTGGGGCTAAGGCCGGAGGACATAACGTACGTGGTCTTCTCCCACATGCACCTAGACCACATAGGTCAAGCATACCTCTTCAAGGAGGCAGGGGTGCCGCTCGTGGTTCACAAGAAAGAGCTGCAGCACGCCCTATACCTCTACTGGATGGGCAAAGTGGGCGGCTACCAGCCAGTGGACCTAGAAGCCCTCAAGGGCGCAAACTGGTTCCCCCTGGACCTCCCGCGCTTTGAGCTCCTGCCCGGCGTGGAGCTCATATGGGTCGGGGCGCACACGCCTGGGAGCATGATGATGAAGGTGACCACTGACGAGGGTAACACCTACGTTTTCACCGGCGACTTCACGCACATACCCCAGGAGATAGAGCTAGAGAGCAAGGGCTGGCTCCTGGGAGACTTTGAGGAGTTCCTGTCGGGCATGAAAATGCTAAAGCTGATGCTGAGGAGGCCTCGGACTCAGGCAATCCTCGGCCACGACCCTCACTTGTGGGAGAAGCACCCCAGGGCCCCTAAGTTCCTCAGCTAGATCACCTCGACCCTCTCTGCCAGCCTCCTAGCCACCCTTTCTTCCAGCATCTTGTCGCCCAGTATGGTATACCTCTCTGGCCTAATGGTGGGAGCCATCATGAGGGCCTCTACCACCTCCTCCTCCTTCACTCCCAGCTCCTTAGCGTTTGTGGGAGCTCCCACGGCCTTCAGGAGGGCCCTGATCCTTCTCCAGTTAAGCCTGTGGAGCTCTGCCATGATGATCGTGCCTACCCCCACTGCCTCGCCGTGGAGCGGGGGGTTCTTGGCTATCATGCTGAGGGCGTGGGCGAAGAGGTGCTCTGAACCGCTGGCGGGCCTGGTGCTCCCTGCTATGCACATGGCAACGCCGCTGCTGACCAGGGCCTCCAGCAAGACCCGGTAGCCATTGGGAGTGCCGGCTGCGATCTCCTCATGGTAGGAGCTCACGTGCTCAGCGCTCATCAGTGCCAGGCTGGCCGCGTAGTCTCCGAAGTACTCCCCCTTCAGCAAGTGCGCAAGTTTCCAGTCCCTCACCGCTGTGAACTTGCCCAAGAGGTCGCCGAAGCCCGCTGCGTTGTACCTGCGGGGAGCCGAGGAGACTATGGCTATGTCAACTATTATCGCGTCCGGAGGCTTTGCCAGCTTAGATATGGGCCTCTCGAAGCCCTTGAGGCTGGCATATGGGGAGGAGATCCCGTCGTGGCTCGCAGCAGTGGGGACGCTCACGAACGCTTTTCCCGCGACCTTTGCCGCGAACTTGGCCACATCTATAGACTTCCCGCCGCCGAGCCCCACAATTACCTCCACCTTGTCCTGGAGGGCCTCCTCTGCGATGGCGTTGGCGACCTCGAGGGAGGCCTCCTCTACTACCTTGCTCCAGGGGGAGAAACCGTTGCCCTCGAGGCTCTGTGACAGCTCCTCATATGCAACTTTCCTCACGTTAGGGCCAGTGACTACTAGAACTCCCCCGCCCTTTGGGTAGAGCTCCCTCAGGTGCTCCCCTACTCGAGCAATCACGCCGCTCCCTACCACTATCTTCCTCGGCAGGTCGATGATGTGGATGCCCAAGCCTCTCTCCTTTGAGCCTACTCCGAGGATAGTATTAAAGCTCTAGTGATGCGCTGGTAAAGGGAGGAAGGTTGCATCCAAGGCCTGTGGCTACAGGCACCACCACCGTGGGGCTAATAGTGGGGGATGCTGTAATACTCGGCGCAGACAAGAGGGCTACTGCTGGATACCTAATAGCAAGCAAGAGGGTTAGGAAGATAGCGAAGATCACCGACTACTCTGCAATGACCATGGCAGGGCTGGTGGCAGATGCGCAGGCGTTGGTTGACTTCTTGAGGGAGGAAGCGAGGCTGTATGAGCTTGAGACGGGGAGCAAGATGAGCGTGAAGAGCATAGCCACTCTCCTCTCAAACATTCTCTTCTCGTACAAGTTCTTCCCCTTCTTGGTGCAGGTCCTGGTGGGGGGATATGACGACAGGCCCAGGCTCTACGCGCTAGATCCTTACGGGGGGCTGACGGAGGAGAGGTTTGCGTCTACGGGCTCTGGATCCCCCGTTGCCTACGGCGTCCTCGAGGAGAACTATCGGGAGGACCTCACTTTGGACGAGGCCGTCAAGGTTGTAGTTTCAGCGGTGAGATCGGCCATGATGAGAGACGTGGCTTCGGGCGACGGAGTGGACGTGGTGATCATAAAGAAAGGCTCATATGAGGAAAGATTTATACCCTTTAGTTCCCTCCTATAGCTAAATGCAGCCTCCGGCTGTTCCTAGGTGGTATGGGTGGGAGAGCCGCTCGAGACAGGTAGAGAGTTGCGCAACCGTGCTATAAGGGAGATACTGAGGCAGATGGAAGGAGCCGAGGTCTCGAGCATCGAGTTCGAAGGACCGGAAATAGCCATATACGTGAAAAACCCCAAGTTCATCCTTGAGGGAGAGGAGAAAGTCAGGGAGCTCGCAAAGATACTTAAAAAGAGGGTAGTGGTGAGAACTGATCCGAGGGTGAGGAAGGCAAAAGAGGCAACTCTACAGTTCCTCCTCAGCCTCATTCCAGAGGACGTGAACGTAGACCCGAGGGACATACAGTTTGACGAGGTGCTCGGAGAGGTCAGAGTTCTGGCAGACAAGCCAGGCAAGCTCCTAGGAAGAGGTGCTGCTCTGAGGTCGCAGGTGCTGGCAGAGACGGGCTGGAGGCTGGAAGTCTACAGGAAGCCTCCCATGGCTAGCAAGGTGCTCGACTCGATACTGAGGCACATGACGGTCACTTCAGAGAGGCGTAGGAGGGCTCTCATGGAGATAGGAGATAGGATTTACAGAGACGTCGTGGTAGGCACAAGGCATGTGAGGATCATAGGCCTAGGCAGCTTCTCAGAGGTCGGCAGGTCTGCAATACTAGTCGACACGGGGGAGAGCAAAGTCCTCCTCGATTCCGGCATGTCGCCCTCCGGCACGGGGCTCGATGCGATGCCCCACTTCTGGATACCCGAGTTCAGGGTGGAGGAGCTGGATGCCGTGATAATTAGCCATGCCCACATAGACCACATAGCATCTCTACCCCTGCTCTACAAGTACGGCTACAGAGGCCCCGTTTTCATCACTCCCCCCACGAGGGACATAATGCTTCTCATGCTGGCCGACTTCGTGGAGCTCTCCAAGAGGGAGGGGGGAGAGCCCCTCTACACCATGAAGGAGATATCCCAGATGATGACCAGAGTGATCACAGTGAACTATGACACAGTGGTGGACGTCGCGCCAGATGTGAAGCTGACCTTCGTGAACGCGGGCCACATCCTGGGCTCTGCTATGGTTCACCTCCACATAGGACAAGGGCTCTACAACATACTGTATTCTGCTGACTTCAAGTACTACAGGCTCAAGGCTGACAGGGCGAGGAGGCTCCTACCGCCTGCAGTGGAGGAGTTCCACAGGGTGGAGGCGCTCATCCTGGAGGGCACCTACGGAGCTAAGGAGCCCCAGCCAAGGGAGAAGGCAGAGGAGGACCTGGTAAACCTCGCCAACAAGATAGTAGCGAACAAGGGCAAGCTCCTCCTGCCCGTCATGGCCGTAGGAAGGGGGCAGGACATGATGTATGTGCTCTACAACCTCATGAAGGAAAAGAAGATCCCGGAGATACCGGTCTACGTTGATGGCATGATATACGAGGTCACAGCCCTCTACACAGAGTACCCAGAACTGTTGGCCAAGCCTGTGAGGGACCTCATGATGTACCAGGGCGAGAACCCCTTCGTTGCGCCTAACTTCGTGTTCGTGAACGACGAGGACACGAGGCAGGAGGCCATAAACTCGGAAGGGCCTGCCATAGTCATCTCCACGAGCGGCATGATGACAGGAGGCCCCGTTATCGAGTACTTCGCCAACTTTGCTGAGAACGAGAACAACGTGCTCGCCTTCGTGAGCTACCAGGCGCCTGGCACTCTTGCGAGAAGGCTGGCAGAGGGGGAGAAAGAGGTGGAGGTGCCCGTGGATGGAACGCTGAAGACGCTGAAGGTGAACATGGAGGTCACCTCGGTGGAGGGCTTTACAGGCCATGCTACGAGAAGCGAGCTCCTCCTCTTCCTGAGACACCTCAGGCCTAAGCCTAGGACCATCATTCTGAACCACGGCGAGCCCTCTGCGCTGCTGAGCCTGGGCAAGAGCATAAAGGAGTCCTGGCAGAAGATGGGCTTCGATGCCCCGCCGGAAATCATGATGCCAGAGAACGCAGAGTCCATAAGGCTCTTCCCGCGGAGCCAGAAAGTGAAGGTAGCGCTAGACTACCTGTGAGGCCTCCCAGATCTCGTCCCCTACCCTGTGAACAACTCTCAAGGCCTTCCCTTTCTGCATGCCGGCGAGCTCTGGAGCGCTGATCAGGGCTTCCCCTACAGCTATGGGAGCTCTGCTCTCGAGGTCGAAAATGACGACGAAGCTCCCCCTCTCAAAGCTCCCCTCCACGGCCTTTATGCCAGGAGCCATGAGGTCTGCCCCCCTAATGACGGCCTTGGTGGCACCCCTGTCCACTCCCACTGCCGGGAGCCAGGAGAAGCCCAGCTTTAACAGGAGCCTGAGGCTAGGGACCAGCCTGCTGCCCTCCCTGAAGAACGCCAAGATGCCGTTTATGATGTACACTTCCCTCTCCCCCAGCTTGGCCTGCTCCGCCTCCTCCAGCTGGAGCTGGAGGGCAGGGAAGGAGGCCGTCAGTTCCTCCCTGAGGGCCCTAACGTCCCTCTTGGACAAGTGGTGTCTACGGCTCAGCTTGCTCAAGGCTCACCGTCAAGCGGGATCGGTCAAGGCTATATATAGAGAGCCGCGGCCGGGATTTGAACCCGGGACCTCTGCCTTACCAGGGCAGCGCTCTACCAGGCTGAGCTACCGCGGCACCTTCATGAAGCGCTCCTAAGAGGCTTATAACCTTAACAGCCATTCGTTCCCCAGGTAAACTTCCTCCACGCCAGCTGTCCTTGCCGCCTTGACCGCCTCTATGGCGTGGCGGTAGCTCGTGAAGCCTACATCGCCCATGAGGTGATCTGGGTGGAAGGCGAGGAGCACCATGGGAACCTTTGCATCCAGACTTGCAAGGAACTCGGCTATCCTCTGCACCTCTTCAGGGGTGACGTAATGTGGCACGAGGAGGACGCTCACCACTAGCAGAGGGGGCTCTCTCCCCCTCCCCATTTCAGCTATCCTCTTTACGTTCTCCTTCAGCCTCCTCTGCGCTTTCTCCCCGTCCACGCCCGTGAGAGCCTCATATACAGGCGGGGACCAGGCCTTCCAGTCTATCTTCACTATCCCGCCGCTCTCCAAGCTCAATCGAGCAGCTTCGGTCATGAGAGCAGGGTTGGCAAGGCCGCTCGTTTCCCAGCATATGCGCTTGAACCTCTGCCCCCTCTCCCTGCTCCTCCTCAGCACCTCCTTCGAGGCACGCAAGAGCATAGGCATCTGAGGCGTGGGATCTCCGCCGAAGTAACAGATGCAGGCTACCCTCGGATCCAGGGCCTCCTCTACCAGCTCCTCGATCCTGCGAACGTTAGCCTTCCACTCCCTTGCAACGAGGAGCTTGTGCTCCCAGTTCTGGCAGAAGAGGCAGTGAAGAGGACAACCCCCCAAGAACACGGCAAGGTTGCAATAGTTCCTTTCTTCCTCTCCTGCGGAAAACCGAGGGCCTCCTCTCCCCGTTGCGGGGCAGACGGGCGTGGCCACGCAGTTCGTAGGGAGGGGGTCAAGGTAGGAGCTGTATATTAGAGTGTCCATGCCCCCTCTTGGCTCCAGAGTCCTCCCTCCGATCCAGAACCCGCAATAGCCCATCCCTCCCTCAGCAATCTCGCACTCGTTAACGCAAATAGAGCACTTCTTCCCCCCTCTCGGCGGCGTAGGAGGAAGGCCTAGTCGAAGCCTCCACTTGGACCGCTCGTTCTGCCCCTCATATCTGTTCCCCCTTATGAGGCAGCCCCGACAAAGGCCTACGGAGCTGCTCGCCTCCCCTCCGCAGAGGGGACACCTCATGCTCTCCCCATCAGTTATTACAGCCGACGCATATATTCCCTTGCGAGATAGCAGAGGAGGATAGGCCTTGGACCTCGCAGAGCTCAGTAGCTCTCTGGCAGGGATAGTGAGGGAAGTCGCAAAGGGCGTGGTAACCATATACACTGTGGCGCCGACCCTCGACATATTCTTCGGCGGCGGAGCTATCGCAGGCTCGGGCTCAGGGTTCGTCATCGGCGAGGGGCTCGTGGTAACGAACTATCACGTAGTGAGGAACGCTGGCAGGGTGGAGCTGGTCTACAGCGATGGGGTGAGGGAGAGCGCAGAGATCTTGGCATATGATCCGAGCAGGGACATAGCCCTCCTCTCCTCCCGCAGGATCATGAGCCCCCTGAGGCTTGGCGATTCAGACAAGCTCAGCCCCGGGGAGCTGGTGCTGGCGATCGGCTCACCGCTAGGGCTAGTGGGGCCTTCCATCTCGCTCGGCGTGGTGAGCGCTGTTGGTCGCAGCATAATTGACGAACCCTCGGGCGTTTTCCTGGAGGACCTGATCCAAACGGACGCTGCCATAAACCCGGGGAACAGCGGCGGGCCCATAGTGAACATGAAAGGGGAGGTGGTGGGCGTGACGACGGCAATAATAGCGAGGGCTCAAAACATAGGCTTCGCCATCCCCGTGAACTCAGTGAGGAGGTTCATCCTTATGCTCCAGAGGTTCGGGAGGCCGGTGAGGGCCTGGATAGGGGTTTACGTTGCCGCCCTAACGCCCGAGCTCTCCTCATCCCTTGGCGTTCCAGTCAAAGAGGGGGTCGTGATAGCGAGGGTGGTGCCGGGAACCCCCGCGTATCGGAGAGGGTTGAGAGAGGGGGACGTGATAGTAAGGGCAAGAGGGAGGCAGGTGAAGAGGGTAAGGGACCTGAGGGAGGCAGTGGAGGACAGCGCTGGGGAAGGGTGCGTGAAGCTAGAGATACTGAGGGGACAGAGAAAGATGGAGGACTGCGTGCCAGTGCTCCTGGAGGAGATAAGCTAGCGCTTCATCTCCTCCCTCAGCACTCTCCTTAGCACCTTCCCTACCGCTGTCTTGGGCAGCTCCTCCCTAAACTCTACCTCTCT
This sequence comes from Acidilobaceae archaeon, assembly GCA_025058835.1. Taxonomy (GTDB): domain Archaea; phylum Thermoproteota; class Thermoprotei_A; order Sulfolobales; family Acidilobaceae; genus DSZV01. The sequence goes on along the minus strand of JANXEI010000001.1, from coordinate 217,771 downwards.
CGGCACCTTGAACGGGGCCAGGTTCTTCTTGGAGTACTCTATGATCTCTTCCGCAGTGGTCTTGCCCTTGCACTCGGGCTTCAGGGCTATGAAGGCCTTAGGTATCTCTCCCGCCTCCGGGTCAGGCTTCCCTACTACTGCTACCTCCTTCACGCAAGGGTGCTTGTAGAGGACCTCCTCCACCTCCCGCGGGAAGACGCTGTAGCCCTTGTACTTTATGAGGTCTTTCTTCCTGTCCACTATGTAGAAGTAGCCGTCCTCGTCCATGTAGCCCATGTCACCCGTCCTGAACCATCTCCGCCCGTAGGCCTCGAAGAAGGCTAGGGAGTTCTCCTCAGGCCTCTTGAAATAGCCCATCATGACCTGGGGGCCGCTGACCACTATCTCCCCCGTCTGCCCAGGCGGGAGGAACTCGTTGCTCGTTATGTCAGCGACAGCCACGTAGGTGCTGGGCACGGGGAGACCTATGCTCCCAGGACGGTACTTGCCCTCTATGGGATTTATGTGGGTCACAGGGCTCGTCTCGGTTAGACCGTAGCCCTCCCTCAGCTTAGCTCCAGTGAGCTTCTCGAAGGCCTCTAGCACTGCCACAGGGAGCGGCGCAGCACCGCTTATGCAGGCCTTGAGGCTCCTGAGGTCGAACTCCTTTACCTTGGGGTGATTGATTATTGCCACGTAAGCAGTAGGCACGCCGTGGAATATGTCAGCCTTGAACTTTGCAATGTCCTTCATAGTGGCCTCTATGTCAGGCCTTGGATACGTTATGATCCTAGAGGCTGTGTATATCGCGTGGTGGAGGACGGCAGTCTGGCCATAGATGTGGAACCAGGGGAGCAGGCCTATGTAGGTGAGCCCTTTCTTGCCCCTGAACCACCAGGCATCTATCTGGAGGACGTTGGCAACTATGTTCCGGTGAGTGAGCATGACCCCCTTCGGCGAGCCCGTGGTGCCGCCCGTATACATGAGGGCTGCCAGGTCCTCTGCTGGGGCGACCTTAGCCTTCTCCTCTAGGGGCCTGCTCTCCGAAATGATCTTGGTAAACTTAACGTTCCTCGCATCCTGAGGGGTGCTGGGAGGCTTGAACTTTAGCCTATAACCTATGGCCTTCAGGAAGGGCAGGTAGTCCTGAATGCCCGTCCACACCACCGTTTCGACGCCTTTGGGCAATCCCTCCTTGACCTTGTCCATGAACAAATCCAGGGCTACGAGGATCCTGGCCTCGCTGTCCTCCAGCTGGAACCTCAGCTCCCGGGCGGTGTACAGAGGGTTGACGGGCGTTACGGTAGCTCCTGCGTACAAGCTACCATAGTATGCTATGGCGAACTGGGGGGAGTTGGGGAGGAATAGGGCAACGCGATCGCCCTTGCCTATGTTCTTTGACCTGAGGTAGGAGGCGAAGCGCAGGGCTGAGCTATGGAACTCCCTGTACTTCACGTCCCTCCCTAAGAAGTGAAAAGCGACGTTGTCGGGATAGGCAGCGGCTGAGTCGTCCAGTAATTTGTACAGGGGAACGTCGGGAACCTCTATGTCGTGAGGAACGCCAGGATCGTAGTGCTTTAGCCAGGGCCTGGAAGAGTAGATTTGCCAGGCGCTGGACATGGGGTCACCTCAGTGAGCTTAGGGTGGGAGCTCCTAAATAATAACCGCGAGCCTAAAGCATAAAAGGGAGGACTTTCCTCCCAGCAGAGGAGCCGGGGTGGCCGAGCGGTCAAGGCGTCGGCCTGCTAAGCCGATGGGGGAAACCCCGCGTGGGTTCGAATCCCACCCCCGGCGCCTCTATAACCTCTGCCCTCCCGCTGTCTGTGATGTGATACGCTCATGGAAAGGCTAGCGGCAGCCCTCACGTTTCTGCTGGTGGTGAGCGTTAATTTCCTGGCAGCAAGCACAGAGCTGATAGGCGGCGTTCTGACCCAGGAGATATCAGAGAAGTATCCCACACTGATCACTCCTCGAGGCTACGTGTTCTCTATCTGGCTCCTCATCTACCTCTTCCTCGGCCTATTCGTGATATCGGTGTTGAGAGGGGGAGAGGTGAGCTCCCGCGTCCTGCGCTTCTTCATCCTCTCCAACTTGCTTAACGTTGCCTGGATCTTCCTCTGGCATTACGAGCAGCTCCTCCTCTCTACCCTCGTAAACGCTGCGCTTATGATAGCGGTGACGCTTGTGTACCTGGAGCAGGACAGGAGGTTGCCTGCGCTCAACCTAAAGGGGTGGGTCGTGAACGTGTTCCCCTTTAGCCTTTACCTGTCGTGGCTGATGGTGGCGGTCGTTGCAAACGTAGCCGTGTTCCTCAAGTCTATCGGATGGGACGGCTTTGGGATATCGGAAGAGGCGTGGGCAGCGCTCGTTCTCCTCGTTGTCACGGCCATCTCTGCAACAGCAGGCCTGCGGCAGAGAGACTTCACGTTCCCCGCAGTGCTAGCCTGGGCGGTGTGGGGGATAAAGTACGAGAGGGAGTTGGCGCTCTTTGCCCTCTCGCTGACCACCTCAAGGATCATATCTCTCGTGGTTCTGCTCGTCGCGGTCCTGCTCTTCCTGATGAGGCTCGCCAAGCGTTAGAGCCTGCTCTCGAACCTTCTCATCTTGACCTGGATCACAGTTTCCAGGGCCTCAAGGTCCTCCCTGATCTTCTCGGGCGAGGAGGAGGACAGGCTCATGTCAGCAACTATGATACAGTTCGCCTCCTCACCTCTCGTTATGCTGGCACACTTAGATGCAACGATATCCGCTTTATGTTCTGCAAAGACGTTGGTGACAGAGGCAAGAGATCCAGGCCTGTCGGCGAGGAGGATGTCGAACTCGTACATGGTCTCCCCGCTCGTCATGACAGGGTTCATTATGATCTCTCGTTTCTCAGCATCCGCTATCAACACCATGAGCATTCCCGGCCTGATCTCCAGCGCCTCTCTCATGGTCTGAGGGATGGTGATCCTACCTTTCAAATCCACTTTAATAATCTCTGACATCCTCAAAGTTGCCACCAATAAAACGAACCTTTTCCAGAGATTTTATATAGTGGGCACGCATAAGCTATAAGGCTCATATCGTTGACTCCCCCTGGTGGGCTGCGTGCGAAGGTTGTACAGAATCTACTACACCACCTACTCAGAGGAGGAGCACTCAAGGGTCCTCCAGGAGCTTAGGAAATTCAATGCAGAGGTAGTCGAGGTGAGGTCCCAGGTGGTCCCAGAGTTCAGGTTCGTAGAGCTCAGGCTGGCGGAGCCGGGCAAGGAAGAGGAGATAAAGGCCCTGGTGTCGAGCATAGTGGGGGAGAGGGTCAAAGTAGACTGGGTAGATGCGAGCAGGTGAGGCATGTGAGGCTAAAGGACCTCCTCTCTAAGGAGAAGTACGATCAGTTCTCTGTAGAAAAAGAGGTAAAGGAGTTTTGGGAGAGGGAGAAGGTCTATGAGCAGTTACGGAAAAGGTCGGGGAGGAAGTTCTATTTCCTCGACGGTCCCCCTTACGCTTCAGCCAAGTCCATCCACATAGGCACGGCCTGGAACAAGGTCATCAAGGACGTGGTGATCAGATATCACCGGATGACGGGTCACAGCGTTTGGGACAAGCCAGGGTTTGACACGCACGGCCTACCCATAGAGGTCAAGATAGAGCAGTCTCTCGGAATTAAGAGTAAGAAGGAGATACAGGAAAAGGTTGGCATAGACAAGTTTGTGGAGGCATGCAAGGCCTTCGTCAGGGACAACATGGAGGCGATGAGCAGGCAGTTCTCCGAGATAGGGGCCTCCCTGGACTGGAGTGAGCCATATGTGACTTACGAGAACTCCTACATAGAGTCGGGCTGGTGGCTCATAAAGAGGGCCCACGAGAGGGGGTTGCTCTACAAGGGGTATAGAGTTCTCCACTGGTGTCCCCGCTGTGAAACGGTGCTAGCAGACTACGAGGTCTCGGAGTACAGGGACCTAGAAGATCCCTCCATATACGTGAAGTTCCCCTTGAGGGGGAGGAGGGGAGAGCACCTGCTCATTTGGACCACCACGCCTTGGACTATCCCTGCAAACGTGTTCGTCATGGCCCACCCAGAGCTGGAGTACGCAAGGGTGAAGGTGGGAGAGGAGGTCCTCATAATTGCAAAGGCCAGGCTAGAGGAGGTGATGAAGGAGGCTGGCATAGAGAGCTACGAGGTGCTGGAGGTACTTCCAGGGAGGGCGCTGGAGGGAGTAGAGTACGATCACCCCCTCGAGGACCTGGTGGAGGCGCAGAGAGAGCTAAGGCAGTACCACAAGGTAGTCATGGCTCCTGAGGGAGTGACTGCATATGAGGGAACAGGGCTTGTCCATGCCGCATCTGGCCATGGCAGCGTGGACTCGGAAGTGGCAGCAAGGTTGGGGATCCCCATAGTCTCCTTGGTAGACGAAGTGGGCAGAATGACGCGGGAGGCCGGCAAGTATTCGGGCATGCACTTCAGGGATGAGGCCAACAGGGTAATTGTCGATGACCTCAGGCAGAGGGGCTCCCTTTTCCATGCAGCCCGCATAGTCCACAGGTATCCCGTCTGCTGGAGGTGTAAGACGCCCCTCGCGCTTAGGGCAACGGAGCAGTGGTTCATTGCGGTGACGCGGCTAAAGAAGGAGCTCGTGGAGGAGGCGAGCAAAGTAGAGTGGGTGCCGGATTGGGCGAGGACCAGGTTCATGAACATGGTAGAGGAGGTGAGGGACTGGGCGATAAGCAGGCAGAGGTTCTGGGGCATCCCCCTCCCCATCTGGGTCTGCAAGAGGTGCAAGAAGTATCACGTAGTGGGGAGCGTTAGGGAGCTGGAGGAGCTCGGCGGCGAGGTACCTCAGGACCTCCACAGGCCCTGGATCGACAGGGTGAAGATCCGCTGCCCGCACTGCGAAGGCGAAGCTGAGAGGGTTCCAGATGTGCTAGACGTTTGGTTCGACAGCGGCGTAGCCTTCTATGCCAGCCTCGGCTATCCCAGGAACAGGGAGCTATACGAGAGGCTGGAGCCAGTGGACTTCATTGTGGAGGGCCACGACCAGACGCGGGGGTGGTTCTTCAGCCTCCTCAGGAGCGGCATCATAGGCTTCGGCAAGTCCCCCTACAGGAGAGTGCTGGTTCACGGCTTTGCGCTGGACGAGCAGGGGAGGGAGATGCACAAGAGCCTGGGGAACTACGTGGACTTCGAGGAGCTCATCTCCAAGGTGCCGAGGGACGTGGTGAGGCTGTGGCTCATGAGCTCCACGGTGTGGGAGGACCTGAGGTTCTCCTGGAAGGGGCTAGAGCATACAGCGAAAGACTTCACGGTGTTCTGGAACACCTTCGTCTTCGCCTCCACCTACATGAGCCTTGACTCTTTCGATCCAGAGGAGAGCAGCCTGGAGAGCGTTGAGGCCTACCTCGAGCCCCTAGATCGCTGGCTCATATCGAGGACGAGGAGGCTCGTGGCGGAGTACCACAAGGCCATGAATGCCCTTAGGCTACACGACGCTGCTAGGGCGCTCAGGGCGTTCCTTCTCGAAGACGTGAGCAGGTTCTACGTGAGGCTGATCAGGAGGAGAGTTTGGGAGGAGAGGGACACGCCGAGCAAGAGGGCTGCATATGCAACGCTCTATTACGCCTTGCGCGCCTGGCTCCTCCTTGCTGCCCCCTTTATTCCCTTCTTCACCGAGTACATCTACCAGCGTTTTGTGAAGATCGCAGAGAAGGACGCTCCGCTCAGCGTCCACATGCTCCCCCTACCTGCTCCAGAGGGCGTGGCTGACGAGGAGCTGGAGAGGAGCGTGGCCCTCCTGAGGGAGCTCGCAGAGGAGGTGCTGGCGCTCAGGGCAACGGCAGGGATAAAGCTGAGGAGGCCCGTGAGCAGGGTTATAGTGGTGCCGAAGAGAGAAGAAGTGGCCTCGGCCCTTCGAGCCCTGCCGGAGCTCTTCGGGGAGCTGGTGAACGCCAAGAGGGTCGAGCTGGAGTCCGAAGCTTTCCTAGAGAGCCTGAAAGCCTATTCGGTGAAGCCTGTGCTCGGGGAGATAGGGAAGGACTTCAAGAAGCTCTCGCGAGAGGTGGTGAAGGTTCTGGAGGCCAGAGGGGCAGAAATAGCTAGAGCTCTCGCAACTGTGGGCTACTACGAGCTGGAGCTCAACGGGGAGAGGGTGAGGTTGGAGAGGAGACATGTAGAGCTCCTTGCTGAATACCCAGAGTGGCTAGTAGTGAAGGACTCAGAGCTGGCAGTAGTGGCCCTCGACAAGAGGATACGGGAGGAGGAAGAGGTAGAGGGCTATGCGAGGGAGGTGATCAGGAGGGCTCAGCACATGAGGAAGGAGGCAAGGCTTAACATAGAGGACAAGGTGATCCTCTGGGTCCAGGGGGACGAGGAGATGGTGAGCGCTGTCAGGAGGCTAGAGGACTTCGTGAAGAACGAGGTGAGGGCCGTAGAGATCCGTTATAGCGCGCCGGAGGAGGGGGCCTTCAGTGAGGAGTGGGAAGTGGACGACAAGAAGTTCCTCCTAGGCATAAAGAGGGCATGAAGCCCCGCGTTTACCCTAGCGAGCTCCGCTCCTATCACTACTGCCCCCGCCTCCTCTTCTTCGAGCTCCACTTTGGCAGGAGGAGGGGGTTGCTGGAGAGGCTGAACCTCTTCCTCAGGAGCCTTTACCACCTCGTTCTTCAAGCCCTTGCGAGAGCTAGAGGGTTCAGGACGGAGGAGCCCATAGAGCTCGACATGGGGAGCTATGTGCTAAAGGGGAGGCCAGATGAATACCTCGTGGAGGACGGGAAAGTTCTGGTAGTAGAGATCAAGACGACGAGAGCGCCTAGGGAGGGGGCTTGGCTAGGCGACTACCTCCAGGGGGCAGCATATGCCATGATCCTGATGCACAAAGCAGGAGCAAAAGAGGCCTGGGTAGAGGTGAGGTACCTCGACAGGAGCGCAAGAGTCCAGGTGAGGGAGGAGCACCTCCAGCTAGTGAAGTTCGCCGCGGAGGAGGTGCTGGCGGTGAAGGAGGGCATAGTGCCCTTTGCCAATAGATCTGAAAGGAGATGCGCTAGGTGTCCCTTTAGGGAGGAGTGCCTGGATCTAGGCGATGAGCCCGGCGAGATGGGAGAGTGGGTTACCAGGGACAGGTCCATTTTCTAGATGTCCACATCTACTGTCTTTGAGGAGGGGATCCCCTCCTTGTTCCACCTTACTTCCACGATCAGGCGAGGTATCCTGGAGGGGAGGCGAGCAACGTCTAGAGAGACGCTCAGAGTGGTGCTCTCTCCGGGCCGAATGGAGTCCACCCTCATCTCTTTTATGACAATCGTTGATTGCTTGATCACCACTGCCACCTCCTCTGCCACCTCCCTGCCGGGGTTGTGAAGGAGGAGGCTTACAGTTCTCTCGCTCCCCTCCCTCCTCACATCTACAACCTCAACGTCCAAGGGGGTGGGGAGAGATCTGTTCAGCACTATCATTCCCGTCACCACGGCCCTCTTTGGGTATATCTTCACCTCTTGGGGAGGGTATTCGATCCTCACCTCTGAGACCTCCTTCACCGACAGCTCTACGGCCTTTAGCCCGGGCCCCGAGATCTCGGCCCTCTCTCCTGCCACAACCCTTAGTCCAGCTCTAGGCGATCTTACCAGTGCTGTTACCGTGATCCTCGTGTCGTTCCCGACCATCTTAGGGAGGCTCACGGGTATCGTGACGCTCTCGCCCGGCTCTAGAGCGAGGTAGCCGGAGAGGTAGGCCATGGAGTAAGAGGCCTTCTGCGTCTGGAAGCCGTTAACCATGCTAGCCTCCACGACCGTTATGGGATGGGCAGAGTCGTAGGAGAACCTCAGCAGGCAGCCGTAAGCAGAGTTCTTCTTCGCAGAGAGGATGGGGGAGGTATCGTACATAGCCCCGTAGAGGTAGCCGTCGTCCAGCTCTATTGCCATCTGGGGCTTCATCTCCCTCGATACCGTAACCCCCTCTAGTTCCATCCTCCACCTCAGCGGGGCCTTCAGATGAGGGGGAACTAGCACCCCTACTGTCAGGTAGCTGAACTTTACCTGTGAGCCCCGCGGCCCCATTGGCGGTAACTTGATAGTTGCCCTCTTCACAGCAGTGGCTCCCTCTCCTAGGACTAGCTCGGGGGAGGAAGTGAAGAAGTTCACGATCCCCTCCCCCACCTCCTCTCTGATTTTGACGAGGGCACCCTCTACCAACTTGTCACCAGCACCTCGCCAATAGCTTGCTCTAAAAACTCTTAAGAGTTAGGAGGGACATGAGGACGGTGCTCCTGATGGTAGGAATTAAGGAGTTCCTGATAGTCTTCAACCCAACCGCTATGTTCTTCCTTGCTAGCATCGGCGGCTTTGACTTCAGGCAAACGGTAGCTATGAGCATCCTCGTGCTGTTCATTAGCGCCACCCTCCTCTATTGGCAGTTCAGGGTGGCCTTTGCCCTCCTCGGCGTTGCTGCCCTGTTCTTCCTAGGCCTTATCGATCTGAGGAACTTCATCTTCTTCGCCCAGCTAGACGTGATAGTGTTCCTCGTGGGCATGATGACGGTCATAGGCATCCTGGAGGAGAGGCACTTCTTCGACTACCTCCTCGACACCATAGGCTCTAGGATCAGATCGGGGGCTGTCCTCTACGCTATGGTCCTCTTCATGGCTGCCTTCATGGCTGCGCTGGTGGACGAAGTAACGTCGATCATATTCATAACCCTCTTCATAGTCAAGATAGCAGACAGGCTGAAGATGGACCCCGTCCCCCTAGTCCTCGCCGCAGTGTTCACCACTAACGTAGGCAGCAGCGCTACCGTTGTCGGCAACCCGATAGGCGTGATAGTTGCGCTAAGGGGAGGCTTCACCTTTACCGACTTCCTGACGTGGGCTGCTCCTAACGCCCTCCTGGTGCTCTTGGCATCGATAGTGGCCTCCCTAGTGCTCTGGAGGGACTACGTGGCAGAGATGAACGCAAAGGTGGGCAAGGCTGGCATTAGGCTGGAGATCAGCGATGAGATCAGGAAGCTCCAGCTCGTTAACTGGTTGCTCTTCTTAGGCACTATAGGCATGCTGATCCTCCACCACCCCCTGGAGGAGCAGCTGGAGGTCTTGCTGGGGAAGGAGAAGGGCTCCATGAAGAACGTGCTCCTAGTGGCGACGCCGATGCTGTGGTCGGGCATAGGCCTCTTGCTGGAGAGGCACAGGGCAAGGGAGATAGTGACGCAAAGGGTCGACTGGTGGACGCTGCTGTTCTTCCTCCTCCTCTTCTCCACCGTGGGCACCCTGAAGTACACTGGAGCTAGCGTGAAGATGGGGGAGTACATTGTGAGCCTAGGGAGCCTCGTGGGTAACGCGGTGGGCTCGGTGGAGACAGGGACCCTCCTGACGGTCTTCGCGGCGCAGGGAGTGCTCACAGCATTCCTAGACAACGTGCTTGCAATCGCAGTACTAATACCCGTCGTTTTTTCCCTTTACGAGAGCAAGGGGTGGAACGTCTTCGCCATGTTCTGGGCTCTACTGTTCTCCGGCACCATGGCTGGCAACTACACGCCCATTGGCTCTACTGCCAACATCATAGCCCTCGGCCTCATGGAGAAGAAGGGGAAGAAGATATCTTTCGGCTACTGGATCAAGTATGCCATACCCATAGCTACTCTGCAAGTCCTGATCTCCTTGCTGTGGCTAAACCTCGTGATAGAGCCCCGGGCCCCAGCAGACTACAAGCCGCCGCCTCTGGCAACGGAGTGATCTATAGATATATTCCTCTCCCAATTTCCGGCCTTTAGGTATGGCAGCTCCTGAGCCTCCTGGCGATGGGCATGAGGACCCTGGCGGCTCTGGCTATGGTCGTTGCTTTCCTCCTGATCGTAGGCTACCTTTCCCAGAACTTTGCCATGGGAGCGGTCAGTAGTTGGACTAATTACAGGAACCCCTTCCTGAGCTCTGTCGTGAAGGTAGAGAGGACGAGCGGCGGCGGGGAGCCGCTAGCAAAGCACGTCATCATCGTCCTCCTCGACGGCCTGAGCCAGTCTGCCCTCCTCTACCACATGCAGAACAACGAGACTGTGAGGTCCTTCGTGTCTAAGACAGCCCTCTACTTGGACGGAAAGACAGTGCTGCCTTCCTTCTCCTACCCCACGAGGGGCACCATTCTCAGCGGCGCGCCGCCGGAGGTTCACGAGGTATCGTCAAACTTCTTCTCTAGGAAGATCGAGGTGGACAACCTGTTCAAGATAGCAAAGGAGAGGGGCTACGTGACTGCAAGCGTGGGCGACAGCGGGATCCACAAGGTTTTCGGCCACCTCCTCGACGAGTCCTACCCCATGGACAGGGGCGGGAGCCAGGCAGCCGTGGCCCTTCAGGAGGCGCTGGAGCTCGTGGAGAGGAGGACTGCTAGGGGAGAGAGGCTCTTCCTCTGGATAGGGCTGACCGACGTGGACACCATGGGTCACAAGGCAGGGCCTTTCACTGAGGAGTACAACGCTACTCTCGTCAACGTCATAGCCCTCCTCTCCACTTTCGTCGAGGCCCTCCAGGAGAGGGGAGTCCTGAAGGACACGTTGCTCGTAGTTCTAAACGATCATGGCTTCAAGAAGGGGGCTCACCACGGAGGCCCTGAGGAGGAGGTCACCGCCTTTTACATGATGATCATATCTCCCCTCGCAAAGCCTGGCACCTACAGGCCCTCCTTTGACCAGAAGGACGTGGCGCCCACCATCTCCATGATCATGGGCTGGCCCTTGCCGGCTAACTCGTTGGGCAAGCCGATAACGGAGGGGCTCTCGCTCCCTGCGGAGAGGGGGAGCAAGTACGCTCTCATGGCCTCAGAGCAGGCAGCCAGAACCCTCAGGGCGCTGGCTGACGGGGCGGGCCTCGACCTAGCAGTAGTAAACGGTGCAAGGAGCTACGAGGAGATAGTCGGCAACCTGCCCAGTAGGGAGATCGCCTGGAGGACGTTCCTCTCCCTAGCCATCTTGGCAGTTGTGGCTGCCATTGCCCTCTTCTCCCTCTACCTCTCTGCCCAGCTGGAAGGTAACCTGGGCAGAGCCCTGCTGTTGAGCCTCGGCCTAGCGCTGATCTACGAGGTCTCCTTCTGGAGCTTCTACTCCTTCCTGGGTCGTCCCTTTAGCCTATCAGACGTTTACTCCTTCAGCGGTTTCCTTGGGCAGGTCAGAGCAAGCGTTCTGTTTGGAGCACTGGCTATGGGCTTGGCAGCAGGCGTGAGGGAGCTAACTCCTTACAGGAGGGGCGTGGTTGCCACAGCCTCTCTGGTGCTGACCGCCCTGGCCTTCGTGACCCTCCTCTCCCTAGTTCAGCCTGCCTTCTTCAACGCCACCTATGGCCCTACAATAACTATGCCGTTCCCCAACTGGAACTATGCCTTCCTCTACTTCCTGTCGCTGATAAGGGAAGCGTTCCTCACGCTCCTAGGCCTTCCGCTGGCCCTCGGAGCAGCTGCAGCGCTCTCCCTGCTCTCCAGGTTCATCGTTAAGTAACTATTTTAACTCAGCATCACCTCTTCTTTGGGGTTCTTCATGAGCCTCACCGCGGAGCTCTCTCCGCCGAAGAGGGGGTCCCTGAGGATACTCCACGTGTCTGACGTTCACTGCATGACGGACAACCTGATAGAGGTCTTAGAAAAGGAGAGCTATGAAATAGTGGTGGCCAGCGGGGACTTTGAGTGCGTAGACACGGCAGAGGCCCTCACGCGCGCGAGAGCCCCCGTCCTTGCGGTGACGGGCAACATGGACGGGCCTGCCGTTTACAGGAAACTGAAGGCCTTGGGCTTCCTGCTCGACGGCCGAGTCGCGAACTTTGAGGGACTGCTGGTGGGAGGACTAGGCGGAGTGGACATCCCCACCGCTACGGCAAGGCTTGAGAGGGAGATAAAGGAGCATGGCAACATAGATGTGCTCGTCTCTCACCACCCCCCGAAGGGAGTTCTCGACGAGATATACAGGGGGAAGCACATAGGACTTGAGGAGGTGAAAAGGCTAGTGGGGTTGGCCTCTCCCCGACTCCACCTTTTCGGCCACGCCCACGAAAGGAGGGGCCATCTTGTCATCGGCAAAACTACCTATGTGAATGCAGGGCCGCTTGAGGAAGGCTACTACATGCTAATCACGTTAGGAGGAGAGATCAGAGTAGAGGAGAGGGAGCTCTAGAGAAGTTGAGGAAACATGAGGCCTTACGTCACCATATTTTCTGCTGCAACTCTGGACGGGAGGCTGGCAAGCAAGTCTGGGTACAGCAAGGTGGGCTGCGAGGGGGAAATGAGGGAGCTCCACAGGATGAGGAGCATCAGCGACGCGGTTATGGTGGGGGCGAACACAGCCCTGCTAGACAACCCCCTCCTCACCGTTAGGAAGGCTCGAGGCAGCTCTCCCCTCCGCGTGATCGTGGACCCGAAGCTAAGGGTCCCCCTTAGCCACAGGGCCTTCAGCGTGCCGGGGAAGAGTGCCGTCGTAACGCTGGAGTGGGAGGAGGAGAGGCTTGCGGAGCACAGGAAGGCAGGCATCTTGATCATAAAAGGGGGAAAGGAGAGGCTGGATCTGGGGAAGGCCCTGGAGACCCTGTACGAGATGGGGGTGAGGAGGCTGTTGGTGGAGGGAGGGGGGAGGCTTAACTGTTCCCTCCTAGCAGAGGGGCTCGTCGACGAGGTAAGGGTCACCATTGCCCCCCTCGTCTTCGGCTCTGGCGTCTCTTTTGCGCATTGCGAGGAGGAGGAGCTGAGGGTTAGCCTGGCCCTGAAGGGCTTCCGCGAGATATGTCCAGGTTGGGTTCACCTCGTTTACCATGTGCTGAGGCCCAAGAAAGGGCTGACGGGCCCGCCGGGATTTGAACCCGGGACCTCCGGCTCCGAAGGCCGGCGCTCTAGTCCTAGCTGAGCTACGGGCCCTCGAAAGAGGAGCAACGCGCCGTTATTATCCTATCCTCCCCAGGTACTCAGCCTTGAGGAAGCGCTCGAGGAGGAGCATGAAGGCAGCGCTTATTATGAGGAGCACTATGGCTGAGGCAGAGGCGAACTGCATGTTGTAACCGCTTGCGCTGTAGAGCAGCATGGGGAGGGTCTGGATATAGGGGAGCCCTATGAAGAAGGTGCCAGTGAACTCGTCGAAGGAGTAGAGGAACACGAAGACTGTGCTTGCCAGAAGGCCAGGCACTGCTAGCGGGAGGGTTATCCTCAGGAGGGTGGTGAGAGCTCCAGCTCCGCTCGCCCTCGCGGCCTCCTCGAGCTCGGGGGGGATAGCCTTGAAGGTCGCAGTGTTTATCCAGATCGCGAACACCATGGCTGGCATCATGTGCGCGAGAACTACGCCGGGGATGGTGCCGACTAGATCGTAGGTGTAGAAGAGCCTCATGAGGTTAACGTACACAGGCTGTAGGGGGAACACCTGCGGCATGAAGAACAGGAACAGGAGGAGGGGCTTGTAGGGCACGCTGTATCTGGCCAGCGCATAGCTGGCCGGGATGGATATGAGCTGGGTTACGATGACGGTTATGAGGGCAATAATTATGCTATAGCGGAGGGCAGTCGTCACGCTAACAGCGCCTATTGCAAGGCCCCTCCTGAGCCCGAGAGCCTCCAGCCAGTAATCCGTCCCCAACTCCTGCGGTATGGGGCTGGGCCAGTACCACTTTATGGCAAAGGACCAGAGGAAGAGGGTGGTCAGCGGCATGACTATCGAGAGGAAGAGCACGACTGCTACGACCAGCTTCAGAGCAAGCCTAACGCTCGTATACACCCCTCCTCACCATCTCCCTCAAGTAGAACACGGCGAAGACGCTCACCAGGAGGAAGGAGACGACGCCCAGCGCGTTAGCTGTAGCCCAGTCGCCGAAGAAGGTGACCCTGTGGGCTATGTCAACTGTGATGGCTGTGGGCTTCGCTCCCCCTATCAGCATGTAGGGCAGGGTGAAGGTAGCGACGTTTGATGCATAGGCTAGGGCGAACGCTATTGCCACAGTGTTCCTAGTCATGGGGAGCAGTATCTCGGTTAGCACCCTGAGATCGCTCGCGCCAGCCACCCTCGCGGCCTCTATGTGCTCGTCTTTGACCATCAGAAAGCCGCTTAAGATGATGAGAGCCATGAAGGGAGCTTGCTTCCACACGAAGCCTATCACCAGCCCCTTCCAGTCGAAGAACTCTATGGGCTGGGAGAGCCCCAGGTTGAAGAGGGCCATGTTGAGGGTGCCGTGGGGGGCAAGGAAGCCCCTCATCATCTGGGCTACGACTACCATGGGGAGGAATATGGGGATCCTGTACAGCTGGTTTATGAAGGACTTTATCGGATCGTCAGCGCCTAGCCTGAGGTAGGCTGCAATGAGAATGCCCAGGACCGCTGCGATCACGGCGCTCAGGAAGGAGGTCCAGAAAGTAAAGATGACGTCCTCCCAATACACCTCGTAAACCCTCTGGTAGTGCTCTAACGTGAACCCGTCCTCGCCGCTGAAGCTGATCCACACAGCTAGCCCGAAGGGGTAGAGGTAGAGGAGCACTATGACCAGCAGGGCTGGGAGCACTAGCAGGGAGCCCAGCAAGCCCCTCACCTGCCCACTATGATAGCCCTCGAGGGATCTATGACTACCCTAGCCTCCTCTCCTACGCTGAGCACTGGGTCCAGGCTCCTCAGCTTCAGCTCCACTCCCTCACATTCCAACCTATACTCTACCCTCTCCCCCATGTAGGTCTCCCTGCTCACCCTGCACTTCAGCGAGTTCTCTCCCTCTCCAAGGCTCACCGCCTCGGGCCTCAGCACTAGGAGGGCCTCCTTTGACGGCGGGGAGGCCTTGGAGATCCTTGCCTTTAGCTGGACGCCGTTGGGGAGCCTAATCAGCCCAAGGGAGCCGTTCACGCTGAGGAGGGAGCCTGGAACGGCTATGCTCTCCCCTATGAAGGTGGCCACGAAGGGATCGGCAGGTTCCCTGTAGATCTCTGCTGGCGTCCCAGTCTGAACGATCCTGCCGGCGTTCATGACTGCTATCTTATCAGACAGCGCCATGGCCTCCGCCTGGTCGTGGGTAACGTATATCGTTGTAATCCTGAGGGACCTGAGAATGGACCTCAGCTCGTGCCTCAGCTCCTCCCTCAGCTTTGCGTCGAGGTTGCTCAAGGGCTCGTCCATGAGGAGCACGCTTGGGCTGGGGGCTAGAGCCCTGGCGAGGGCTACCCTCTGCTGCTGACCCCCAGAGAGCTGGGTAGGATACCTGCTCTCCATCCCTGAGAGCTTCACCAGCTCAAGAACTTCCTTCACCCTCCTGGCTATGTCCTGCCTTGCCCATCCCCTCATCCTGAGACCGAAAGCAACGTTGTCGAAGACGGTCATGTGGGGCCAAAGGGCATAGTTCTGGAAGACCATACCGAAGTTCCTCTTCTCCGGCGGGAGCTCGGTGATGTCCCTCCCCTCGTGTATCACCGAGCCCGAGTCGGGCTTCGTTAGGCCTGCTATGATCCTCAAGGTGGTCGACTTACCGCAACCGCTGGGACCGAGGAGGGAGAGTATCTCCCCCTTCCCTACGGCGAGGCTCACCTCGCTTACGGCCACAACCTTTCCGAAACGCTTGGTCACCCTCCTCAGCTCCAGCAGCGACATTCGGCATCCGAGAAGGTACGGGGCAAGAACTAGAAATTCGCAAACTATATACGAAATATAGAGGTCCATAATAGCTCAAGGTTTTAGCCTTCTCCGAACTCTGAGAGCGGTGTCTCGCCGTGCCCATAACTATCCCGAGCATTGGCGAGGAGTTCCCCGATCTACTCGTGGAGACTACACATGGAGTCAAGAGGCTCCCGCAGGACTACCAGGGCAGGTGGTTGGTCCTGTTCTCCCACCCTGCCGACTTCACGCCAGTGTGCACCACAGAGTTCGTCTCCTTTGCCCTGCGCTATGAGGAGTTCAAGAAGCTCAACACGGAGCTGATAGGGCTGAGCGTAGATCAGAGCTATTCCCACATAAAGTGGGTGGAGTGGATAGAGAGCACCTTCAAGATAAAGATACCTTTCCCCATCATTGCCGACCCTGCCGGGAAAGTTTCCCAGGCCCTCGGCTTGATGCACATGCAGGGCGGAGTGAAGACCGTGAGGGCAGTTTTCATCGTGGACCCGAGGGGGATCATTAGAGCCATCCTGTACTATCCGTTGGAGCTCGGGAGGAACATCAACGAGATCTTGAGGGTGATAAAGGCCTTCCAGGTAAGCGATGAGATGAAGAGGTCTATTCCAGCTGACTGGCCTGAGAACGAGATCATGGGAGGAGCCGTCATAGTGCCGCCGCCGAGCACGGTGACTGAGGCGCAGGAGAGGATGGCCAAGTTCAAGTGCTATGACTGGTGGATGTGCATAGATGAGAACGTGAAGCCTGAGGACCTGGAGGAGGCAAGGAGGCTCCTCAACATAAGGAAGCCGTTGGACTAGTTTCCCACTTTTGTCCCACTCGTTTCTTTTTTTTATATATATTTGTACAAGTATAACACTTTATTAGCTTCCTAATATCTTTCGGAATTGAGGTGGTGTAGGTGGCAGATGCCATGCAAGCCATCTTGAACCTGTCAGCCCTCGGCGTCTACATGCACGGAGTCTTCGTCTCCATCACACTAGGTCTCCCGCTTGCCATGATCTCCTTCCTATACCTCTACATGAAGACAGGAGACGAGACTTACATGAAGGCGACCAAGCTAGCCACCGTCGTTCTCTCCATAAACTTTGCCCTCGGAGCCATAACTGGTACCCTTGTGGAGTTCGGCCTCCTAACAGTTTGGCCTGGCACCCTCCTGGTGGTTGCTTCGACGGCCCTTGCCCCCCTAGCCCTGGAGCTGATCGCGTTTACCATGGAGGTAGCACTCCTCATCCTCTTCATAGTCACCCTCGGCAGGGTCAGCGCCGGGAAGAGCATTGGCATCCTAGCTGCCTACTGGGCCTTTGCGCTGTTCTCCGGAATACTGATCACTGCCGTTAACTCTTGGCAGCAGGCCCCGTGGGGCGTGGGGCCCATAGCGAAGGCCCTCTACCCATACATGCCAGAGTACGGGCCACTCGCGATGGACGCCCAGAAGCTAGTGGCCTTGAAGATCATAGCCCTCGCGAGCGGGGAGAGCCTCCAGGCCATCCTGCAAGGTGCAGGAGTGGCAGAAACGATAGGCATTGTTCTTAACGATCCGTTCATTATTCTGAAGAGCCCCTACGCATGGGTCTCCATAGCTCACAACCTGTTGGCTGCCATCATAGTTGGTGCCTCCATAGCGCTCCTCGGCTGGGCCTATCGGTACTACGCGACGGGCAACCCGTACTACATCAAGCTACTAGCTGCTATCATAGTCCCGCTGCTAGCCCTCTCCCTCGTCCAGCCTACCATCGTAGGGCACGAGATGGCCGTGCAGGTGGTAAAGTATAACCCCACAAAGTGGGCTCTCATAGAGGGGGCTGAGAAGACGAAGTACAGCCCCATAAAGGCCCTCCTTGCCTATGGAGATCCGAACCACCCGATCTATGGCCTAGATCACTATGCAAAGCAGTGCGAGGAGTACAAAGTGACCGTGAGGGAAGTAGCGCTTAGCGTGGGCGTGGACGAGAAGATGCTGAGAGACCTGGGCTCCAAGCTTGGCCTCCAGCTCGACGGCAGGCTGGACGCTGTGCTCAACACGCAAGTGAGGGACCTCTGCCTAGCGGATCTGGAGAAGGCTAGGGAGAGGATGGACAAGGTCCACTACGCCTACTACCTCAAGATAGGGAGCGCTGTGACCGGAGTAATCGCCACGGTGGCACTTGCTGCAATGCTTGTGAGGATCCCAGTGCTCTCGCCCATAGTCTCCTTTGCCGAGTCCATAATCTACAGGCTGTTCAGTTTCGTGAACAGGAGGTCCCTCGTGTTGCTCCTTGCAGCCCTGATAGCATTTGGCTTTGCAACCACCTCTGTGCTGGGCTGGTACGTGAGGGAAGTAGGCAGGAAGCCCTGGACAGTCTACGGGCTAGTCTACCCTGAGGAGGTCGTAAGCGTTGTCGATTACGCCACCTCCCCGGCCTTCGTGGCCTTCGCAGCGTTCCTGATCCTAGCCATCAACCTCAGCGGAGTTGCCGCGCTCGTCTTCGTGGCGAGCAGGGCTGACGAGATATCAGAGTCGGTGAAGAAGATCATAGAGACTATAAGGAGCGGGGCAGAATAGCAGAGAGGGTGATGAAAAATAGCTAGCTATGAGACCATCGCCTTCATTATCATGGGCATCAGCCTCATAGTTCATGTAGGCCTGGTCTCAGTAACTCTGGGGACTGGGCTCATAACAGCCATATACAGATACCTTGCCTACAAGAACAACGACATCTACCTGGAGACCTTTGCGAGGAGGGCCTTCAGGCTGCTGGCCGTTACAGAGCTCTTCTCCGGAGTTTGGGGAACCGTCATAACAGTGGTGATGGCGGGCTTCTTCACCGGTCTGTTCGCCATGTTTGCTAACGTTCTCTTTACCCCCATCGTCATAGCCCTCATAGGTATCATGATCAGGATCCCAGCAATCGCAGCCTTCTGGTACACCTGGGGTAGGATCGATCCTTTCCGCCACAGCATCCTTGGCTTCGTGATGGCCCTCTCTGGCTTCATGATACCTCTGGGCTTCAGGGCCCTCATGAGCGACATAACTGTCCCCACGGCGATAGGCTCTTTCCTAGACAACAGGCCTTTCGGGGCCTTTGATGCATACTTCAGCAGCCTATACTGGAACCTCTACCTCCACACCGTGCTTGCCGTCATATCTGTGGGCGGCTTCATGGTGGTCTCTATCATGGCGTTAGATGGGGATGCAAAGGGAGTGAAGATAGCTGCTCCCTATGCCTTCATTCCGCTAATGCTCCAGTTCGTCATAGGGCCTCTGTATCTGCTCCAGCTCCACTTCGAAGCCCCCTACGTCTTCAACGCTCTAGTGAGGGTAGATCAGCTGCTGCAGGGGAGCGGCGGCCTCTTCACGCCTGCCTTTGCCGTCAAGGTGATCTCTGCCCTTGCTCTCCTCTGGATCGGAACGAAGATATATTCTGACGCAAAGAAGGGCGTCATTAACCCATATGCAAAGTACGGCGGTTTCCTGGCAATCTTCGTGGCAGTAGCGGGCGAGATCGTAAACTCTGGCTCCCGATACCCATATATGGTGGTGCTTGACTCTGGAGGCAAGAGGATCGAGGAGTACTTCAACTACTACATAAACATAGGCGATGTGTTCCCAGCAGTGGTCGTCATATTGCTCTTCCTCGTCCTTTCGCTAGTAGTCTTCACCGTTGCGGCCTACTATGCCCTGATCAGGAAGTTTGTGGCCTAGACAGTTTTCGCTAGAGCTTTTTTATTCCCACTTCTTTCGGTTCTTGGGCAAAGTTGAAGGTGTGGATGCTCTCCTTCGAGTTTGCAGGGGTAGCTAGCCTGGGGGGCCTGGGAGAGGCAGTGAGGAGCAGGGCCGTTGCTTTGGCAAAGAGGGGTCACGAGGTTACCGTGTTCATGCCCTCCCACGGCAGGTGCTGGGGGAAGAGGGAGCTGCCCTTCAGGTCCTGCGGCATGCGGAAGGGCATGTGGGGAGAGGAGAGGTGGTACTGCGTTTCAGCCTGCGAGGCTTTGGCGGAGGGAGTGAGGATCGTGATGTTCAAGGGGGAGGGAGACGGGGAGGTTCTCTCAAAGGAGCCCATATACGGGTGGGTGGAGGAGAAGGCATCCCTCTTTGCCCGAGCTATGAGAGCGTACTTTAGCCATAACCCTTGGCCCGAGCTCGTGGAGGCCCACGACTGGCATTCTGTGCTGGCAGGCGTGGCGATCAAGCAGGAGGCAGAGAAGAGCAATTATGCGCTCCCCTTGCAGTACACTGTTCACCTCTCCGGCTCCCCGAGCTTCCCATGGCACTATGCCTCTGCAGACTGGAGCGGCCTCGAGGACCTGCCCCACAAGGTGTGGCACCCCGGCGGCCACAGGTGGACCAGGTATAGGGAGGTGTGGGACAGGGTGGGCGGCAACGTGGAAGCCTTTGGCGTCGCTGAGGCTGACCTAGTTGCCACCGTGAGCTGGTCCTACCTGAGGGAGGAGCTGGCGAGGAAGTACTACGGAGTGGAGGAGAAGTCCTGCGTGTCTTATAACATAGTAGAGCCCCCCCGCGTGCAGCCTAGGGGAACGTGGTGGGAGTTGGCGAGAGGGCTCGAGGGATTCGGGGAGCTGAGGGAGGACGGCGTCCCCATGTTCACGTTAGGGAGGACAGTGTGGCAGAAAGGCCTAGACGTTGCCATCCGCGCCCTCGATCACGCCCCAAGCGTGAGGCTCCTCGTCTCCGGCCTCTCGGTGGGGGACGGGGCATATGAGGAACACCTGCGCAGGCTGGTGGAGGAGAGGAGGGGGAGGGTGAAGCTGGTGGGGAGGCTCGAGCCAGGGCTAAAGCTGTCCCTCATGGCCCTCTCCGCAGCCACAGTGGTTCCCTCCCGCTTCGAGCCCTTCGGCATTGTAGCTGTGGAGTCCCTTTCTGTGGGCACGCCCGTCATAGCCTCTGCCGTGGGGGGGCTGAAGGAGATAGTGGTCGACGTGGGCGCGGGCGGCCCAGGGTTGCTGGTGAGGCCAGACGATCCATATGAGCTGGGCCTTGCCATGGAGTCCATGGCGGCAGCGATGAGCAATAGGTCGCACGAGGCTCCCCTGCATAGGATGAGGGGGATCGGGGAGCAGGAGCTCAGGAGGAGAAGCAGGGAGAGAGCTAAGGCCTTCAGCGAGGAGGCTGTCTACGGAATGATGCTCGATTGCTATTATAGGTCTAGAACTATGGCTTTCTACAGGGCTGTAACTCCCTGAGGGAAGAGCGATGTCGGAGCATACCGAGATCAGGATTTTCGGGGCAGGAGGCGCGTTCCTAGCCCTCTTGGGGATGACAGGGGTTCTCTTTTCCCTCGCCCTCCCCTCCCTCCTTCTCCCCTCCCTCCTCTTCCTGTTACTGGGGGTAGGCGGTCTCCTCGTCTCCCTCTACTTGATATCGACAAGTTACGGCAGAGGGGGCTTTGTGAGGGACTTTGCGGTAGCCTTAACGTCTCCCCTCCTTGGCCTGCTGATCGCTCCCTCTCTCGCCATATATGCTATGGTATCCTTCTTCCTCTCCCCTCTCCTCTCCCTGGCGCTCCTTGGCACGCTCCTCATAGCACTTCCCTTCCTCTTGGGAATTCTCCCTGCGTTCCTCCTGTTCAGAACCTTTGGCTCGGTGAGGGAGACAACCGGCGAGTCCCTCTTCAGAGCAGCTGCGATATTCTCCCTCCTGGCCTTCCTATCGCTTGCGCTCGTAGTCACAGCCCCTCTGTTCGTGGTTTTCACCATCTCCTCTCTCATAGTCTTGACAGTTGCCTTCTCCAGGCTCAGGCCTCCTCAGAGTGCCGAGACCTCGTTACCCTCTTCCTCATCTCCTCAAGTATCTTCAGGATCTCCCCAACAGCCCCCAGCCTAGCCTCGACCGCTACCTCCACCAAGTTGTGCTCCCTGAAGGCTGAGACCCTGTGAATTTCCGCTTTGCTCATGTCGAGAAGCTTCTTTGCTAACCCTTCGTCCTCCAGGTCCTCGAGGAAGGCCACATAGTTCGCCCTCAGCTCCCTCCTCTGCATCTTCTCCCTCCTCTCCCCCACGTCCCTCAGGAAGGTGCTCGTGGCCCAGCTGTCGCTAACGTTAACGAGGTGGAAGTCGCGGAGCACGTATCTGTTGGAGTACTTCAAGGCCACCTCCAGCCTGTCCTTCCTCCCGAGCATTTTGGCAATGGGGTAGTAGAGGAGGGACATCCTGGGCATGGTGGTGAAGAGGATGAAAACCTGGTCGCCGTTGTTCAGCTCGTACTTGCCCTTGAAGCCAACTAGGTAGCCCAGGAGCACATAGCTCTTCTCCCGAGGCTTGAAGTGCTTCTCTAGCTCCACGACCACAGTCCTCGTTAGGAGGAGCATCTCCTTCCTTACCCTGAAGTACCAAATCACCATAGCTACTGCCAGCAGTGATATGAGGGCAAGTATGGCGTACTCGAAGAGGGTCATTTCACTACCACCTTAATCTTCCTCTCTAGCTCGTCCACGTCCTCCAGCGCCTCCAAAGGCCTCTCCAGGTGCTCCACCACCGCGTGGTTAATCTCCAGCGCCTCTATGTGCTTCAGGTAACGCCTCTGAGCCTCAAGCAAGCCGAGCCTCATGGCCACGTCCTCTGGCAGCACCCTGTTGAGGACGACCAGCTTCGGCTTCAACTTCATCCTCTCGCGCAGGAACCTCAGGCTCTCCTCCATCTCGTACATGGGCAGGGGCTCAGGTATGGTGACTAGCACGTAGGAGGTGCTCTCAGCAGAGGTCAGGTTCCTCTCCAGCCAGGAGTACTCCTCCCTCATCTGGTACAGCCTCTCCAGCGCCTTGTCCCTGATGGTTGCTTCTCCCCTCGTGGTCCTCGCAATGGTGTATCTCAGAGCAACTATTCTCTCCCTTACCTGTATCAACCTGTCGAGCCAGGCCACGTAGAGCTTGCTAAGAGCCAGGGTCCTCAGGGTGACTCCCGTGGGAGGCGTGTCTATCACGACGTACTCGTTCTTGCTCCTGTAAGCGCTGAGCAGCTTCCTCAGGAACACCTCCTCCTCCGCTCCGGGCGAGTAGCGAACTATGTCCATAACTTCGTCCAGGTTGAACGCGGAGAGCGAGGGCATGAGGGAGCGCAGGAGATCTGCGTGCCTGCTCACTATCTCCTCTATCTCCTTCTCCAGGGATATCAGGGAGACCTCCATTCCTGGCGCTCCATCGGCGAGATACTTTCGGAGGTGTCTCGCGGGGTCGAGGCTGAGGAGGAGGGTCTTCCCCCTCTTGCTCAGCTGCCTTGCCAGGTAGAGGGAGATGGTAGTTTTGCCGACTCCCCCCTTACCTATAACTAGGAGGACGTGAGGGCAGCAGCCCACTGGCTTTAGAGCCTCTATCAAGTCCCTCCACCCAGCGCTGACGCTACTTCCCCTATCACGTCCTCGCCCTTGAACGCCCTCTCCCTGAGTAGCTCAACTTCCTCCTGCAGGCCCTCCAGGAGCTCCAGGCTGAGGAGAGGCGTCATGGTCCTAACCCCCACGAAGCTGCCGAGGATCATGAGGAGGAAGGCGCTCTCCAGCTCCTTCAGCTCCTGCTCTATGGCGTGAACGCTCTCCTCCCTCATGGCCCTCTCGACGCTTCTCAGAAAGGCAACGATCTTTCTCGCTATGGAGGAAACTATGCGCAAAGGAGTCACCAAAAAAGGAGGAGAGTGGGGGAGCTCAAATAGCTCTTGCCCTCAGCAGTCCCCTCACGAAGAGGTAGATGAGCAGGATGTCTAGGCCTAGGGAGAGCACCACGAGAGATCCAGCGCCTATCTGGTACAGCAGCGGGACGTTGGGCAGGATGAAGAGCACCCAGAGACCTAGCGCGAGGGTCACGGTCAGCCAGAGGAAAGCGGCGGGGATGAGCATGAGGAGGCTCACTGGTCCCCTCACCTTGAGCACGGCGTAGACCCAGAGGGTTGCCGTCAGGAGAGCTAGCGCGGCGAGCAGCTGGTTTGTGCCGGCGAAGGCAGGCCAGATGACCAGGTAGGCCCTCCCAATGCCCTCTATGGTCGGGTAAGCCATGACAGCCGCTATGAGTATGGGGATGAGAGAGGCAAGGAACCTGTTCGTTATGATTCTGTACGCGTCCCTGTTCATGGGCCTTACCCAGTCCATCATCTCTACCCAGGCAAAGCGCGCTAACCTGTTCGCCGTGTCGAGGGTAGTCAGCACGAAGGCCGTTAAGGCCCAGGCGGCAAAGGTCTTGAAGCCCTTGAAGAGGGGCACGAAGTCCAGCCCAAAGAGCTTGGACCAGGCCGTGGCTTGGGCGAGGGCGTAGGCGTTGTAGAACCTGTCCACAGCGCCAAAGGCAAGGATGTTCTTGGTCTTCTCCACGTCTATCCCGGCTGCCTTGAGGGTCTCGAGGGATATGCCGGCCTTCTGGGCTGCAGCAGAGAAGTCCCAGAAGAGGGCTGCGGGCAGTATCACGGCGAGGGAAGCGACGGCCCCCTCTGCAAGCATGCTGCCGTAGCCCACGAAGAGGGCATCGAGCTCGTTGGCAAGCTGCTTTGAGCTCGTGCCAGATGCTACGACGGAGTGGAAGCCAGACAGCGCTCCGCAGGCTATGGTGAGGGGCACCATGGGCCAGAAGTAAGCAATGTCAAGCCCTGCTGCAGGGGTGCCTCTCGGCGCTCCCACCACGGCGCCCTTCGCCACGAAGGAGGTTATGGCAGGGCCTGTGATCTCCATGAAGGGCAGGAAGAGCGGTGCCAGGAGCGCTAGGCCTACGAAGATCCAGAGCACGTACGCGTTAAGGTAGTCCCTTGGCTGGAGCAGGTACCAAACGGGCAGCGCTGCCGCGATGAGGGAGTAGAGGGTGAGCACAACCACCCATCCCTCATAAGTCAAGTGCACCGGCACGCTGAAAGAGTAGACGAGG
Source organism: Acidilobaceae archaeon (assembly GCA_025058835.1). Classification (GTDB taxonomy): domain Archaea; phylum Thermoproteota; class Thermoprotei_A; order Sulfolobales; family Acidilobaceae; genus DSZV01. The sequence continues at coordinate 193,393 of JANXEI010000001.1, read as the reverse complement.
CCTATGAGGAGGAGCACCAGAGCTATGACGGTGGCAAGCCTGATGTCCACGCCGAACTTGTAGACCATTATACCGAAGAGAAGGGAGAGGGGCATGAAGAGTATGGCGAGCGTTGCAGCAGTGGGCTCTGCAGCGAAGGTGGCAGAGGCAACGCTTAGGAAAGCAGCAAGCACGAGTATCAGGGCTGCCCAAACGTAGAGGAGGAATATGTACCTAGCCCTCCTGCCCATGAGGTTCTCCGAGATGGACATGATGGAGAGGCCGCCCTGCCTCACGCTGGCCATCATGGACGTGTAGTCGTGAACAGCGCCAATGAATATGTTACCGAAGAGAACCCAGAGGAGCGGCAGGAACCAGCCCCAGGCCAAGGCGAGGGCGGGCCCAACTATGGGTCCTGCCCCTGCTATGGAGGCAAAGTGATGGCCGAAGAGCACGTACTTATTGGCGGGGACGTAGTCTATGCCGTCGAAGTTCTCCACTGCAGGAGTAGGCCTGTTAGGATCGGCTTTCACCACCCTGTTCTGGAGCAGCTCCCTGCCGTAGAAAATGTACGCTATAGCATATATGGCAAGGACCATTAGGAGGAACAGTATTGCCTGCATCTCACGTCCTCCTCCCCGTCTTGGCCTCCACGAACCTCTTCACTGCTACTGGCACCTCGCCGAGCCAGAGCCAAGGGCCTAGGAGGATCAGGAGGAAGCCTGCCGATATGAGCACAGCATCCAGCGTTACCTGACCCTTTGTCCCCACGCTGCCGTTGAGAAGGCCGACGACAAAGAGCTCGTAGCCGATTAGGAGCAGGGCCAAAAGGGTGAGCGCGGCTCCCACCAACTCTCTCTGATTCATACCTTTCACCTGTCGGTGCTAAGATTATAGTGGGAACTAATATATTTTGTTACGTATTCATTAAACTAAGAGCTCAACTGTTCAGAGGAAATTTTACTGGTAATAAATATAGTTTAAATCTCTCCTTCTCTTATATTGGTTTTCTATATCCTATGTAAAAGTTCACTCTAACTTTAGCACTAAATTATATATTTTCTCAAATACTCATATCGCGGTGATTGTATCATGCCAGGCGGATACGCAGGAAGAGTTCTCAGGGTCGACCTGACAAGCGGCAAGCTCTATCATGAGGAGCTCCCCGAGGAGGTCCTCAGGACGTGGATAGGGGGTAGGGGGCTAGGAGTTTACATCATGCTGAAGGAAGTTGATCCAAAGGTTAACCCGCTGAGCCCAGAGAACAAGGCCATCGTGGCCACAGGACCTCTCACTGGCATCCCAGGCCTTGTCTCTCCCGGCAGGTGGGCCTCCATCACCAAGTCTCCCCTCACCGGCACCATACACGATGCACATAGCGGTGGCAAGTTCGGGCCTGAGCTCAAGTTTGCAGGGTTTGACGCGATCATTATCGAGGGCGCTTCCGAGAAGCCCGTCTACCTCTGGATACACGACGGGAAGGCAGAGCTGAGGGATGCTGCCCACCTCTGGGGCAAGGACGTCCACGCCACGACTGACGCCATAATAGAGGAGGAGAGCCCTGTAGTGGGGAAGGACGAGGCCCACAGGATCAAAGTGGCTGCCATAGGCCCTGCAGGGGAGAGGTTGGTCAGGATAGCCAACATAATGAACGACAAGAACAGGGCAGCGGGGAGGGGAGGGCATGGAGCTGTGTGGGGCTCCAAGAAGCTGAAGGCCATAGCCGTCAGAGGCCACATGAGGCCCAAGGTGGCTAGGGAGGAGGACTACAGGAAGGTGTCCCAGAAATCCATAAGGCTAGCGAGAGAGGCGCCCGTTACAGCCCACGGCCTCCCCAAGTACGGCACGCCGGTGCTGGTCAACATCATCAACTCCCACGGCATGCTCCCAACGAGGAACTTCCAGACCGGCGTCTTTGCGGAGGCAGAGAAGATCAGCGGGGAGAGGATAGCTGAGACCATCCTAGACCCTGAGATACAGAAGGAGGAGATATGTTGGGGATGCCTCATAGGCTGTTCAAGGGGAACTAAGATCAGCGGCAGGTGGAGCGGTTACGGAGGAGGGCCTGAGTACGAGACAGTGTGGGCCCTCGGCGCCTCCACCGGCGTAGGAGATCTGGAGGCAGTCACCAAGGCAAACTACCTCTGCAACGAGCTCGGCCTGGACACCATCTCTATGGGCGCAACCATAGCCACCCTCTTTGAGCTGGTGGAGAAGGGCAAGGTGCCGGCTGAGAAGCTGAGGGGACTTAACGTGAAGTGGGGGAGCTCGGAGGCGCTGGTGGAGCTAGTCTGGAGGACAGCCTACAGGTCTGGCATTGGAGACGAGCTGGCAGAGGGCGCATCCAGGCTCGCGGCAAAGTACGGAGCGCCCGAAGTAGCCATGGTGGTCAGGCACCAGGAGCTCCCAGCATACGATCCTAGGGGAGCGAAAGGGCAGGGCCTTGCTTACGCGGTGAGCAACAGGGGCGGATGTCACCTCAGGTCATACATGATAGCGCCCGAGATAATCGGGTTGCCCAAGCTCATGGACAGGCTCTCGATAGAGGGGAAGGCAGAGATGAACAAGCACATAGAGGAGGTCTTCGCCACCCTCGACAGCCTCGTGGTCTGCAAGTTCGTGACCTTCTCCTACTGGAACGACGTGCTGGCAGAGCAGCTCTCTGCCGTAACAGGATGGGACATAGGGGTGGAGGAGTTCAACACGATTGGGGAGAGGATATGGAACGCAGAGAGGGCCTTCAACGTCCTCGCCTTTGGCGATGGGGAGGAGTACGACACTCTGCCCAAGAGGCTGCTGGAGGAGCCCATGCCGGAGGGTCCCTCGAAGGGACACGTGGTGGAGCTAGCGCCGATGAGGAACGAGTACTACAAGCTCAGGGGATGGGTGAAGGGGAGGCCGACGAGGGCAACGCTGGAGAGGCTGGGCCTCAAGTGGCTTGCTGACAGGCTGGAGGCAGAGGGCCTTCTGCCCGCCTAACCCCACTTTTTCCCCTCTCTTCTCTTTTATTTGGACCTGCTATGGCTCTGAGCAGCGAGGTCTTGTCGCAGCCGTTGGGGCCGAGGACGTAGAGGACCTCCCCCTCCCTGAGGGAGAGGCTTATGCCCTTCAGGACTTCCTTCCCCTCAACTCTTGCTCTAACGTTCTCTAGCCTCAGGAATGGGGGGAGCCCGAGGAAAAAGGGGGTTTGGGGGCCTCAGCTTTTGCAGGAGCCTTACGGCCCTGCGCTTGCGGGCACCTGAACCATGCCAACTACGCGGGCTATCTGGTTGAGGCTTACATTTTGGTTCAGACTGACGATGACCGTAACCTGCTGGTTTGCAGGCACCACAATACCGGGCCTGGCGCCGGTAGCAAGTAGTCTGCCCTGGGCGTCGTAGACGTTCACCATAGCCGCCACTGTCCTATTTGCGTTTCCTACGTTCTTGATGTCGAAGGCGAAGCCCCTGGCTTGGATGTTACCGTTCTGGTCCACTGTGACGTTGTGGCGGCAGACTCTGAAGTTGACTATCTGCACCTGTGGGTTCTCCGTTACAAAGCCAGCGAAGAAGCCGGCGAGCGGAACGTTCTGGACTACCCGGAAGCCGGATACCTGAGCCACTGCCAGCAGGCTGATGCTAAGGGCTACTATCGATATCAGGAGGGCTGCACCGAGCAGTAGGGTCTTCTTGTCTAGGCTCGAGGCCATAAGGGAGCACCGTGAGGAATTCTTTTAACAGAGTTAATACATCTTTGATATATAGGCAAGTTAATATTGTTTAAGGTACTTCAAGGTGAAAACACCGGAGAAACTGAGGCTCAATTCGCTTTTGCAGAGAACCGCTTCGGAGGCTAAAGCGACCGTCAGCAAGGTTTAAGTATGGAGGCCCCCAGCCCTGATCCCCGTGACCTCCCCCACGAAGACTCCGAAGATATACGTTATTATTGCCGTAACCAGGAGAATGGCCACGTTCTCGAGCAGCTCACGCGTGAACTCTCTCTCCCCCACCACGCTGCCGTAGTAAGTGAAGGAGACGATGAGGAGGAGGGCTGCAGCAAGGGAGGCGAGGAAGGCAGCAGCCATGGAGTGTGTCAAGAAGTAGGGCAGCGCCAAGAGCAGCACTGCAAATATGTATGCAAAGCCCGTCACGCCCGCGGAAACAAGGGGGTTCAGCCTCTCCTCCATCCCGCCGTGCTTTGCCTGGAGGTAGGCTGCCCCAGACATCGCTATGGCAGCTGAAACCCCGACTATTAGCCCCGCTACGCCGGCCACAACAGTGGTAGCGGTTGCCCCGAGGAAGCCGGCGTGGACGCCTGTGATCTCTACTATCGCGTCAGCTAGCCCTAGCGCTACGAAGCCGAGGTACTTCACAGCGTTCTCCCTCTCCGCGAGGCTCTGTATCAGGGACCTCTCGTGCGACTCCTCCTCCTCTATCATCTTGAGGAGCTGCGCCCTCTTCTCCTCAGGGAGATGCGGCAGGTAGTTCTTGTACTCCTCAATGGTCTCCTTCTCATGCCTCTCCAGCAACTTCAGCGTGAAGGTGAGGCCCAGGAAGCGTCTGAGCCAGAGGTAGTAGGAGAGCTTCGCCCTGTCAAGGGCACCGCAGTCTCCCGCCACCTCCTTCCAGAACTCGTAATGCCTCAGCTCTTGCTCAGCAAACTGCTTGAGGAGCTCCCTTACCTCAGCGTTCCTCTCCCTCCTCGCCAGCTCGCTGTATATGGCTTGATCGAGCATCTCATCCCTACAGAACTCGATCTCCTTCCTCACCCTACATCACCCTCCAGCGCCGGGGGTGGGATTCGAACCCACGCGCCCGCGAGGGGCAACGGGTCTCGAGCCCGCCGCCTTGGACCGCTCGGCCACCCCGGCGCCCCTCACACATAAGCGTCACTGCTCTTTTATCCTCACGTACTTTCCATCAGCCTTTCTCAGCAGCCCCTTGCTCTCCAGCCTTCTCAAAGCCATCTCCCAGTATGCCCCCAGCTCGTGGGGGTGGATGCCGTACCACTCCTCGAAGAGCCTCTTGAGGTCCTCCTCTGTTACTTCACGCACCTCCTTGAAGATCCTGGACAGGAACTGCGTCACGTCCTCCAGCCTGGTCCACGGGTACTGGAACCATACCCAATCCTTCACCTCTATGAGGAAGTAGTCCGGCTTGATCTTGGCCACAGGGCTTATCCACTGCAAGGTGGCTATCCTGAGCTCCTGAGGCCTCCACTCTCTCATTATGTACTCCCTTGCCAACATCAGGCTCTCCCCCGTGTCTACAATGTCGTCTACGAGGAGCACCTTGTGACCGCTCATGTCCAGCTTGTAGGGATACCTCAAGATGGCCTTGTCTGCCATCTTCGCCGCCTCCACCCAGTGCTGGCTCTGCACGCTGAGCAGGTCCGTGACCTCTAGGAAGTCGCAGAGCAGCCTTGCTGGCACATACCCGCCTCTTGCTACGGCAACCACCACGTCAGGCCTCCAGCCAGAGGCACGGATGTTCTCTGCGAGCCTCATGCTCCAGTCAACTATCTCCTCCCACGAGACGAGCTTGACCTTGACCTTCACCAACCTGCTCTCCTGCCCCTGAGCTCCCTCGGGAGGATAAGAGCTTATCCCCTCTCCTGCTAGGTGAGCACAGGATCGCGGCGTGATAATTGCAGTTACGGGCATGCCGGGGAGCGGCAAGAGCATCGTTTCCCGTATCATATCAGAGGCGACTGGCTTCCCCATGGTTTCAATGGGAGACGTCGTGAGGGAGGAGGCGAGGAGGAGGGGGCTGGAGATCACTAGCGAGAACGTTGAGATGTTGGCGAGGGAGCTGAGGAGGGAGAGGGGCGGCGCGGCGGTGGCTCAGATGATCATGGAGAGATCTAAGCCCCCCCTCGTGGTGGACGGGCTGAGGAGCCTAGAGGAGGTCGAATACTTCTCCCGCTTCGCCCCAGTTTGCGTAGTCGCCGTCCACTCCCCTCCCCGCCTCCGCTTCAAGAGGGTGCTGGAGAGGAGGAGGGCGGGCGAGACGCTTACGGAGGAGCAGTTCAGGGCTAGAGATCTCTCAAACCTCCAGCTCGGCATAGGGAGCGTCATAGCACTGGCAGATCACGTTATTATTAACGTTGCAGGCCCCCAGGAGCTCGAGGCTCAGGCGAGGCGGGTGGCGGAGGAGATACTCCGTGGCTCATGTCACCGTTGAGGTCGAGGTGAGGCCTACAGAGGAGGAGGAGAAGGTGAGGAGGGCAATAGAGACCTTCATGAGCCCCATCGCTGTGGAGAGGGAGGAGAGGGGAGGGAGGACCTTCCTGGTAGCTAGGTCTGACCTCAGGGGACTCGCAAGGCTCCACTACCTGCTGAGGGCAGAGAGGATACTCGATGCTGCGAGAAGCGCTATGAAGAGAGGGCTCTCCGAGGGGGCCATAACGGTTTACCTGCACAAGCAGGCATCTTTTGTGGGGAAGGTCAGCTTCGTTTCGGGCGACCACGAGTCCCCCCTCGGCGCCATAAAGTTGACCATAGAGTCCAGCAAGCCGCAGGCTGTCATAGATTGCCTCGCTCCCCCCACCTCGAGGGGGAGGCCCCTTTGGGATCGGAGCATAGAGGAGTGTGAGGAGTAATGGTGCTGAGGAGCTCTGTGGGGAGGGCCCTCAAGGCTCTCCTCGAGGGGGGCTTCCGCTTCACCATAATAGGCGGTACCGTAGTTGAGTACATGCTCGGAAAGGAGGACCTCGGAGATGACGTGGACCTCTTTGCAGAGCACCCGAGCCCCCTGTTCGAGGAGGGGGAGTACAGGCGGTTTGCTGAGGAGCTCAGGTGGTCCTACGGCCAGACCTGGCTGGGAACGCCGCGCATGATCGCAGCGGTGGGGGAGGAGGTGCCCATAGAGTTCTACGAAAACCTCTACGACTTCTATGTGCCAGAGAGGCTGCTGGAGGACAGCGTGAGGGTAGAGATAGGCGAGGTCAAGGTGAAGATGGTAAGGCTGGAGCACTACCTCCTCCTCAAGGCTAACTCTGGAAGGGGGGTAGACATGGATAGGCTGGCAGAGATAGCAAAGCTGGTGAGGAGGGGCAAGCTCGCGGTGGATGCGAGGAAAATAGAGGAGGGGGCGCAGAGCTTCGAGGAAGGCGATGTGCTCCTGCGAAGGCTTAGGGAGGCTACCATCCTATGAGGGGCCTAGGACGTTTTTCACCCTAATGGTGTATATGCCCCTCTTGCTCGACCAGGCCGCCTCCACCAGCGTCTCCCCTGCAGTCACAAGGCCTTCCTCCTCAATCAGGTTGCTGGTCCTCCTCAAACCTTCCTCGTATTCGTGATCTCCTACCACTACCGGTTCCGAGGCCCAGAGGAGCCTCACTGCCCTCGCCACCCTCTCGTCGGGCACTCCCACGTAGTACCTCTTCAGAGGCCTGAAAGAGGAGGCCCTCTCTGCAAATCTCCCGCTCTTCGAGTACACCACCAGAGTGGTGTTGAGGTTCTCCACCAGCTCCACCAGCCCTCTCGCCAGCCTGTAGATCTGGGTGGTAGCTGGAGGCCTCTCAGGGTTGATGTCCTGCTGCGCCTTGACTATGACTCTGTACATCCACTGGACCACCTTTACGGGGTTCTTGCCCACGGCCGTTTCGCCCGTCAGCATGAGGGAGTCAACGGCTAGCCTAACTGCCTCAAATATATCTACTATCTCGCTCCTCGTAGGAGAGTGCTTCTCCACCATGCTTGCTAGGAACTCTGTGGCAAGGACGGCAGGCTTGTACTGGAGCCTTGCGGTGTACACGAGGTCCTTCTGGATGAGGGGTATCTCCTCGAGGCTGAAGTGCATCCCTAGGTCGCCCCTCGCCACCACCAGCCCGTCAGCTGCCTGCGCTATCTCCTTTGCCCTCCTCACGCCCGTGGGCGTCTCTATCTTTGCAAAGACCCTTATGTCCCTCCTGTCGTGATCGGCTAGGATGGAGCGCACCAGCTCTATCTGCTCTGGGCTCCTCGTGTAGCTGACCATGACGTGGCTGAAGGGCCTCGTCACAACGTACTCGAGGGCTGCCCTGTCCTTTGCCGTGACTGCATGGACATCTATCTCCTTGCCGCTTATGACGACTCCTTTCCTAGCCTCGAGCACGCCGTCCCTGATCACCTTCAGCTTTGCCCTTAGCCCTGCCGCCTCCTCCACGACGAGAGAAATCTTGCCGTCTCCTATCAGCACCTGGTCCCCTTCGCTGATGGTCTCGAAGAACTCCCTGTGGGGGAGAGGAATGCCCTCGGAGGGGTCGAAGGAGAACACGACGCTTTCGCCCGCCTTGAGCTGAACGGGCTGAAAGTCCCCGAGCCTGATCCTCGGCCCCTCTAGGTCTGCTATGAGAGCTACCTGTTGACCTAGCTTCCTCTCTGCCTCCATGACCACCTCGACCATTTTGTCCCATATTGCTAAGTCTCCGTAACTCATGTTGATCCTGAAAGCCTCGGCCCCAGCTCGGATCATGTTTGCCACGACTTCGCTGTCAAGCGAGGCAGGACCTATGGTTGCGATGATCTTCGCAAGGTTTCTCCTCAACTTTGCTCCCCGTTTAGACCTGGCTCTTCCCTATATAGCTACTCTAGGAGGCGGTTTATCCTGCTCTCTAGGCTTCGCGCTGTGATGATGCCGTATATTCTATCTACTGGCTCTCCCCCTTTCAAGAGGAGCGTGGCAGGGAGGTACTCCACGTTGTAGCGGTTGGCTATGCTCATGTTCTTGTCCACATCTACCTTGTAGAAGGCAACCCTCTCCCTTAGCTTGGCTGCCACCTCCCTGACGGTCTCCATGAAGCTCACGCAAGGAGCGCACCAGCTAGCAGTGAAGTAGAGCACCACAAGCCTCCCCTCTAGCGCTTTCTCCAGATCTCTCGGCACATCCTCCAGCCTGTAGCCCGCGAGCCGCCTTATGGCATCGTGCTTCCCGTGGAGCTTCCTTGCCAGCTCCTGGTAGAGGTCCTTCAAGGCTGACCCCCGATCTTTAGACCCTTTCTAGCCTTATGTCTCCCTCCCTCCCCCAGCCCACTACGAGCTCTGCCCAAGCTCTCGCTTCCTCCTCGCTCCCGAAGTCGCTCCTCTCTGGCATGTTGGGGTCGAAGACCTTCACCTCCAGCCCAAGGCTCTCCAGCTCCCTCCTTAGCCTCCAGGGAGGGTTGACGTCCTCTGCCACGAAGTTCCTGGAGCCAGGCTTGTAGCCGAGGCCGTTGATGAGAACCTTCCTCGCGCCCCTCCTCCGGGCCTGCTCCGCGACCCTTAGGGAGAGGAAAATGAGGTAGTACTCGTTAGCTATCAGCGCTTGCCTCAGCAGCCTCGAGACGCTGTTGCTCACGTTGCTCTCCCTCATCCAGAGGTAGAGCATCAGCGTGTCCTTCCCTAGGCAGGGCCCCCCGACGTAGCCTGGCCGGAAGGGGGAGAAGCCGAAGGGCTTGGTGGCGGAGGCCTCGAGGGCCTCGTAGAAGTCTATGTCCGTCAGCCCTGCGGCTGCCCGCACTGATGAAATGAACGTTATGTTCAGGAACCGCTGGGCGTTCTCCATAATCTTTGAGAGCTCTGCCTCCCTCATGCCCGTTGCTTTTGCCACAGGTACTCCCAGCTCCTCCTTGTAGAACCTCACCCCCTCCCTCAGGCTCTCCTCGTCCATGGCCCCCACTACCCTGTTTATGGTCGCCACCGTCCAGACGGGGTCCTCGGGGTTTATCCGCTCGGGCGAGTGGACGAAGGACACCTTCTCAGCGGCGCTGCCTGCCACGCTCACGAAAGGGGCTGCGAGCCTCTGCACGGTGCCGAGGGGGTATATTGTGACCTCTGAGGATATGAGGCCAGACCTCACTACCTCGCCCAGCCTCTTTCCAGCCTCCTCCAGGGGCTTGAAGTTTATGTAGTCATCCATGCTCCCCTCGTCGCTCTCCAGCATCTTCACCAGCTCCCTTCCCTGCACTTTAACCGGGGTGTTAACTGCTACCACGACGCGTGAGATGCCGGTGAGCTCCGCGTAGTCCGTGGTCGCCCTCAGCCTCCCTTTGACGTGGGGCCAGTTCTCCTCCACGAACTTGTCTTTCACGAGGGGCCTGTTGTTGTTGATGGCCTCCACCACCTCCCTCTTCACATCCACCACGACCACGTCGAAGCCCCTGAGGGCTGCCAGGACGGCAACGTTTAGCCCTACGAAGCCCCCGCCTATAACTCCCACCCTCCTCAACCGATGCACCGATTAGCTCCCTCGAGAGAGCCCTTTAATATCCCCGACCGTGCTCAGTGCAGGGGTAGAGGTGACGTACAAGCCCTTCAACGTCATAATAACTCACCTGCCGAGCCCTCATGCAAGGTGGAAGATAGCAAGCTTCATGAGGAAGACGGCGGGCTATTTCTACATAACTGAGTACTCCTCCAACGTCGTGCTCGGCAAGGTCAAAGATCCCATCGCCGCTGCAGAAGCCCTTGCCTCTAACCTCACTCCCTCCTCCCCCTTCCTCCGCTTCATCCCGGTGCTCGAGGTCAGGAGCCCAAGGCTGAGGGAGGTGAAGCAGGCGGTAGAGGAGTTGCTGAGCAAGCAGGGGGAGGGGAGCTTTGCCATCAGGCTGGACGGTCACCTGGAGGACGAGGAGGGGAGGCTCATGAGCAGGAGGGACTCCATAGTGATGCTGGCAGAGGGCATAGAGAGGAAAGTGGACCTCGAGAACCCGGACGTGATCGTATATGTGAAGGTAGTGAGGTTCAGGGGGAGATGGGTTGCAGCCATATACGTGGGGAGCCCGAAGCACATACTCTCTGTGGCTAAGCTCCCCCAGTAAAGCCGTGCCTCTTTATGAGCTCGTACAGCCTCTTCGGGTTCTTTGCGTAGAGCCTTATGATCGTTGAGCTCCTCTTACCCTCTGTGACCAAATCTACAAAGCTCCTCCTCTCATCCACCCTCACGTCGATCATAGAGGGGAGGGGGAAGGGGATGGCTGTGCTGCTGATCAGGGACTTGAAGACAATGCCGCTCGAGGTAACCGTGTACTCGGAGGGGTAGTTTATGAAGGAGACCTTTCCAGCCCTGTTGGCTGCCAAGAGGAGCGCTATCTGGTTGATGACGAAGAACCCCTCCATGTATATGAGGAAGGCCAGGAAGTTAACTATGAGCTCGCTCTCAAAGTATGTCCTGAGGAAGGCCTGGAGCTCCCCCAGCCTCCCCCATGCGAGGAAGAAGTAGGCAAGTCCGGGCAGGATGGAGAGGTTGAGCCACATCATGTAGCGGAGCTGGGGCTGCATGTCCATGTAGAAGCCCTCGTCCTGGGCTTGGATCTCCCTCGTGTTCTTCTCCTCGTAGAGCTTCTTAGCGCTCAGCACCTGCTCTGGGCGGGCGTTGCCGAAGGGGCTCTTGTTGAAGAGCCTGTTCTGGACATAAGTTGCAATGAGTATGAGGACCAGGGCTAGGAGGAACGTCTGCAAAGTTATGCCGAGGACAGCTGCAATTGCGGCGTAAATGATCACGAAGATCTGGCTCTGGATGAGCCTTTGCCAGGGGTTCTCGAGGTATTGTGCCACCTGCTCCACCCAAGGAAAAAGGGATGGTATAGAGCTTAAATTGGGAAATAACGTCACTTGCCTAGGCCTGCGTCTATTATCTTCTTGAGGTTAACCGTGTCGAACACGTTGCCCGTTATCTTCAGCTGGCCGCTCATAAAAGCCTTCATAGCGTCGAGCTCTCCCCTCAATATCTTGCTCAGCGTCTCCCTAGACATGGAGAGAGTAGCTATGGGGCTCGGGTGAGAGCCCTGCTTAACGCTCGCTGCCCCCCCTTTGATCTCTATGTAAAACATTTGGCCCTCCACGTTGAACTGGTACACCTTGTTCCAGGTCCTCGCCTCTGGCACCTTCTGGACGGCCCTCTGGAAGAGGTCTATGAAGGCTCTCTCGAACTCCTCCACCCTTTGCACCGAGGAAAGTATTGCTGGAGTTTTTATTAATCTTCCTGCTCCTCTACCTGGTGCTCCAGTTGAGAAAGGTCGCGATAGTGGGCACAGGCCACTCCCGGTTTGGCGTGAGATATGAGGTGAGCCTTGCAGAGCTAGCTCATGAGGCTGTGAGGGAAGCCATAAGAGAGGCTGGGGTAGAGGCGAAGGAGATAGAGTTGAGCGTGGTAGGGAACGCGGGAGGGTGGAGCAGCGAGCCCTTGCCCGCGGTGGTCGTCAACGAGTACTCAGGCCTCTCCGGGAAGGCCACCTACAGGGTGGAGGCTGCCTGCGCCACTGGGAGCGCTGCCATCAAGGCAGCCCACGACGCGATAGCTGCGGGGGAGGCTGATGTGGCCCTCGTGGTGGGTGTGGAGAAGATGAACGAGAGCCCCACGCCCACGGTGGTGGAGTTCATCGGGAGGGCAGGGAACTACTTCTGGGAGTTCGAGAACTTCGGCCTCACCTTCCCAGGCTACTACGCCCTCTACGCCACCTCCTACATGTTCACCTACAACGCGAAAGAGGAGGACCTGTGCGAGGTAGCCGTTAAGAACCATTACTACGCGAGCATGAACCCCAAGGCCCACTTCCCGCGTAAGATCAGCGTGGAGGACTGCATGAGGAGCAGGTACGTTGCCTGGCCCATAAAGCTGCTGGACTCCAGCCCCATAACCGATGGAGCTGCTGCTGTCGTGCTGGCCAGCGAGGAGGTGGCGAGGAAGCTCACCGACTCGCCCGTCTGGATAGAGGCTATCGGGGCAGCAAGCGACACGAGCAACATTTCGAGGAGGAGCACCTACCTCTCGCTCCCTGCAGCGCGGGAGGCCTCGGCGCGGGCTTACAGGAAGGCTAACATTGATCCCTCAGCCCCCGCCAAGGCTCTGGACCTTGCAGAGGTGCACGACTGCTTCACCATAGCGGAGGTGTTAGCTTATGAAGATCTGGGCTTTGCAAGGAGGGGCGAGGGATACAAGCTGGTGAAAGAGGGGCAAACCTATGCAGGAGGCCTGATACCTGTGAACCTGAGCGGCGGCCTTAAGGCAAAGGGTCACCCCATAGGGGCAACGGGGGTCTCCATGGCTGTCGAGATCGTGAGGCAGCTCCTCGGCAAGGTGGAGGAGGGGAGGAGGGCAACCGTCAGGCACGGCAGAGGCTTGGCCCACAACGTGGGGGGCACGGGCCACTATGCTTACGTTACCATCTATAGCCTGAGCAGGCCGAGGTGAGCTCCGTGAGCCAGAGGGCGGAGATAGAGGCCTGGTACAGGAAGATGGAGGAGTTCGCTGAGGAGATGAAGAGGAGCGTGGGCATTCCTGCCATAATAGATCCCAGGACGGGCGCGACCATGTGGTACGACCAGAGGGAGCTCAAGCTCCGCTACACCCTAAGCATCGAGAGGGTGAAGAGGTTCTTCGAGGCGCTTGGGGAGGGAAAGGTCCTGGCCACGAGGTGCGGGGAGACGATAATGTTCCCACCGCAAGCAGATTGCCCAGGCGGGGGAGAGGCAGAGTGGGTGGAGATGCCCCCAGAGGGCGAGCTGATCACTTGGACCGTCATCAACGTCAAGCCCTACACCTTCAGCCACTATGACGATTATGTTGTGGGAGTGGCCAGGATGGCCAACGGCGTGAACGTGCTGGCCTGGATCAGGAGCAGGGAGGCTGCAAGCCTCAGGCCTGGCATGAAGGTCAGGCTAAAGGTGGTGAGGAGGGAGCCAGAGGGCTACCTCACGTACGAGCTGGAGCCAGAGTAGCCCGAGAGCAGGAGCTCCCACCGGCCCAGCTTCAGCAGGGGGGCTCTCTCCCTCACCCTTTCTACCTCCCCGAGGTCTATGGTAGTTTCCACTACCTTCTCTCCAACCCCTCCCTCTGCAACAACAACTCCGTTAGGGTCCACTACCATGCTCCTCCCCGTGAAGTTATGGCCGTACTGGACGGGGAGCGCTAGGAAGATGCCGTTCTCTATAGCTCTTGCTCTCGCGAGCACTGTGAGGGTCTCCTCCTTCAGAGGCCCCCTGTACCAGGCCGTGGGCACGACCGCCAGCTGAGCCCCCCTCAGGGCCTGGCTCCTGAAGATCTCCGGATACCTTATCTCGAAGCAGATCGCCAGGCCTATGCGTGCTCCACAGGCCTCTTGGGGCTGGAACAGCTCCTCCCCAGGCACCATTATAGAGCTCTCCCTATAGCCCAGGGCATCGAAGAGGTGGGTCTTACGATAAACCCCGATCACCTCCCCCTGCCTGTCGAGGAGGACTGCAGTGTTGTACACCTTCGGCGGGTAGGGAGATTTTTCCACTAGGCTGCCGACGAGGCAGGAGCTCATCCTCTGCGCTATGCTGCCCAAGAACTTGACCCACTCGCCCCTCAGCTCCTCTGCCTGCTCCCAGAGCTCTGGGGCCTTCATGCCGGTGGGGTCGAGGGGAGAGTACTCGGGAAGGGCGATGAGGTCGGGCTTGCCCTCGTACCTCTCGAGGAGCCTCTCTATCGCTCTCCTGCTCTCCTCCTTGCTCCTCCCGGCCTCGTACTGAAGAAGGGCTAACCTCACTTCATCCCCCTGAGCTCCCTTACCACTCTCAGAGCCTCATCTGCGTGCTTCTCTGCTGGCCTGATGTTGCGCAACACCTCCACTATCTTACCGCTCTCATCGATAACGAAGGTCACCCTCTCTGCCATGGCTGTTCCCATGGACTCCTTGAGGACGCCGTAAGCCCTTGCCGCATTTCCGCCTATGTCGCATAGGAGCCTGAACTTGAAGCCCTGGATCTCAGCGAACTTCCTGTTGTCCTCTACGCTGTCTGTCGAGATCCCGTAAACAACGGCCCCGAGCTTCTCGAACTCGGGGAGCAGGGCGTTGAACCGGAGGCCCTCCTGGGTGCACCCGCTGGTCATGGCCTTCGGGTAGAAGTAGAGCACCACGATCTTACCCCTCTCCGAGCTGAGCCTGAACTTGTTGCCCAGGTGATCGAGGACCTCGAAGTCCGGAGCTACATCTCCCTTCTTGATCATCTTTATCGCCGCGGGAGAGAGGGAGGGGCAATATTTATTTGTGAGCATATAGTCTACGGGACTAGCGATGTGGACGAGCTTGGGCAAGAGGATCGGGGAGCTCGGCGTTCATCCAAACCAGCTGACCCTCCTCGGCCTGGGCCTATCTTTGCTCGTCCCACTCCTCGCGTACTTTGGATATGGAATAGCTGCAGTTCTGCTTATGGTCCTCTCTGCTCTCTTCGACGCGTTAGACGGGCTGGTGGCGAGGGCTAGCGGGAAGGAGAGCAAGTTCGGGGCCGTTCTCGACTCGGTGAGCGATAGGATCTCAGATGCTTCCTACGTTTTGACCGTAGCGTTGCTGGGCGTGGACATCTTGCTGTGCTACGTCCTCCTCGCCCTCTCCTTCGTGATCTCCTACCAGGCTGCCCTCGCAGAGGGGATGGGGCTCAGGATGAAGGGCATAGGGATACTGGAGAGGAAACACAGGGTGCCTGCCCTCGTAGCGGTTGCTGCGCTCGCGCTTTGGGAGGTAATGTGGGCTACCGCAGGAGTTATCTTAATGATAGCCCTTAGCCTCGTCACCATTGCTCAGAGGATGTCAGCCCTAGCGAGGGTTGCAGGGTGAAGCTCTCCCTCTGCGCCTCAGAGCACGTTAGCATAGCTCTCAAGCCCTTCTCCTATGAGCTTCACGGCCACGACGTGGAGGTGGAGGCCTGCTGGTGCCTAGAGCCGTCGAGAAGGGTGGACATAGAGGATCTCTACAAGAGGCTCAAGGCCGCCCTTGCAGAGTATGACCACAGGCCCCTCTGGGAGGTGCTGGGCAGAGAGGGGGCTATGATAGAGGACATGCTGCTCTCCCTCAGGGGGGAGTTGGGGGAGGAGCTCTGCAGGCTAGAGGCGAGGTGGAGGGGGAGGAGAATAGGGCTAAACTTTTAGGTTACGGAGAGCACTCAGGATACTAATGAAGGGCCATGATACTAGAGCTGCTCTTTGCCCAATGGTGGATACTGATAGTAGAGGCCCTGGTTCTGGCAGGAGTAGTAGCGCTGCTGGCCCTCAACGCCGACAGGATCGTGGGAGACGCGCCGCGCAGCCTCCTCTCCCTCAGGTTCAGCATGGGCCTCACCCTCGTGTTCATGATCTCTGCCTACGTTGGCCTCATGATACTTGCTGGCAGGCTCCTAGGACTTGGCGGCGAGGGCCTTGTGATCACGGCCACGGTGCTAGCCTTCCTCCTCGTAGCTGTGCAGTGGCTTCTGAGCCCGTTCATGATAAACTTAGCATATAGAACGAGGCCCCCTGAGAACGCGGAGGAGCAGTTCTACGCCTCAGAAGCTGCAAGGCTCGCCAAGCTGAGCGGGATCTCCCCGCCCAAGTTCGTGATAGCGGAGGTTGACTTCCCGAACGCCTTTGCCTATGGTAGCCCAATTTCTGGCAACTACGTTGCCGTTACCAGGGGCCTCCTCAGGAGCATGACGAGGGAAGAGATCATAGCTGTCATAGGCCACGAGGTCGGTCACCTGAAGCACAGGGACGTGACCTGGATCCTAGCTCTGAGCATCATTCCCCTAGCGATATTCTTCCTAGGGAGGGCTCTCATATATGCGGGAGTGCTCGGCGGAGGGAGCGAGGAGAGGAGGAGTAGCCCCATCTATCTGTTGGCCATAGGGGCAGTTTTCATTGCTGCGGGAGTGCTCTTCCAGTTCCTCATTGCCCACTTCAACAGGCTGAGGGAGTACTATGCAGATGCCCACTCTGCGCTCGTCACGGGCAACCCCAGGGCCCTCCAGAGGGCGTTAGCGAGGCTCCACCTCATCTACTCTAACAACGAGGAGGTGAGCGAAATGGCTAGAGAGAACAGCACGGCCTCCATGCTCTTCATAGTTGCGCCGCTGATAGAGATCCACGGCGGCTTCTTCTACAACATAGACTACCACGTGGAGAGGTTGAAGAAGGAGAAGACCAGCCCTATAGAGGAGCTCTTCGCCTCCCACCCGCCTATACCCAAGAGGCTCAGGTTCCTAGACAGGGTGGCCCTCAAGATCAGCTAGGTCGGGGAAGATCACCCTCGCTCCGTTATGTTCCAACTCTGTCATTTTAACCCCGTACACTTTTTCTAGGAGCTCCTTCCGCAGCACCTCCCTCGGCCTCCCTGCTGCAACGACCCTCCCGCTGGCCATCACTAGGAGCTTGTCTGCCAGGTTAGCATACAGGGGCTCGTGAATGGTCACGATGACAGTCATCCTCTCCCTCAGCTGGGTTATGATCTTTGCCATCCTCTGCTGGTTAGCTAGGTCTAGGTGGGAGAAGGGCTCGTCCAGTAGGAGCACGCGGGGCTCCCTCGCAAGGGCTCCCGCTATCATGACGAGCTTGTGCTCCCCGCCGCTGAGCGTGTTGAACCGCCTGTGGGCAAGGGAGGAGAGGCCCATGCTGTCCAGGACCTCTTTCCCCCTCTTGCCCCTCACGCTCTCCACAAGGCTCCTCCTGTTGAAGAGGAAGGCCTCTACTACGTCCACTGCCGTAGCATATGGGTCCACCTTGAGGTAGGCTGGCACGAAGCTGATCAGGTCGCTTGCCCTCCTTCTGCCGCAGACCTCCACCTCCCCTCTGGTGGGGCTCCATATCCCTCCTATCACCTTCAGCAGGCTGGTCTTGCCTGCCCCGTTAGGGCCCATGATCATGGTTAGCCCCCCCTCCATCTCTGCGCTAACTCCCCTGAGGATCTCCTTCCCCTCCCTCTCCACCCACAGCTCTGAGAGGACCACCTTGCAGCTCAAAGGCCCCCCACCTCCCTGGCCTTTGTTGTTAGGTAGAAGAGCAGAGGGGCGCCCATGAGGGAGGTTATGGCCGTCAAGGGGAGCTCCGCTCCGCTCTGCCCGCCCAGGAGCCTTATCGTCACGTCAGCCCCTAGCGCCGTTACGGCTCCCATTATTGGCGCTAGCAGGAGGAGCCTGTAGAAGCCCGCGCCGCCCACGAAGCGGGCAAGCCACGGGGCGACCAGGCCTATGAAGCCCACGGGGCCTGCGAGGGCAACGAGAGAGGACACGATGAGGGAGGTAGCCACAGCCACCATAACCCTGACGGCCTCCACTTTCACGCCGTGGGCCGCGCTCACCTCCTCTCCCAGCAGCAGCGACTCGAGCTGGGGGGAGAGGGCTAGAATGATGAGGATGCCGAGGAGAGACAGGAAGGCCACAGAAGCGGTCACGTCAGGCCTTGCATATGCTACCGTGCCGAAGAGCCAGGCCACGGCCATGGGTATCTTGTCGCCCAACAGCTGGATGAGGACTATGGTTACCCCCGAAAACATGTAGGAGAGGGAGACGCCGGCGACCAGGAGCGAGAGGTTGGAGAGCCCCAGCGCTGCAGCAAGGAGGAGGACCAGGGCCAGCGTGGATATGCCGCCCAGGAAGGTGGAGAGGTACCAGAGCACTGGGATATTGATCCCTAGCGCTAGCGTTATCACATAAGCCAAAGCCGAGCCAGATGAGATGCCCAGGATGTAGGGGTCCACGAGGGGGTTGTTGAGGAGGCGCTGGAGCGCCAGGCCCGCCATTGCAAGGCCTGCGCCCACTGCTATTGCAGCAGCAGTCCTCCAGAGCCTGTAGTGGAGAACTGCCCCCTCTAGGCTATCTCCCTCCTGCAGGGCCTTGAGGAGCTCCGCGGGCGAGAAGGAGCCGAAAGGCCCCAAGGCGATGGAAGCATAGGAGAAAAGAAATAAGAGGAGGACTGAGAGGAGGAGGGCAGCTAGGTACATCTTACCTCTCCAGGCTCATCCTTATGAGCACCATGGCTTCCTCGGGCACCTTCTTCTCCACGGCCCTCTGCACGTCTAGGTTCTCAGGGGAGAGGACGAGGGAAACGGCGGTGACGTTGAAGAGGTAGGGGTGCACAGCTACCATGAGGACGTAGAGGGACATGAAGGTCCTGGGAGAGGGCCTCACGTAGGCATCGTTGTAACTGCCCTGCGTCTCGAACACCCTGTCCCTCGCTATTGCCGGGATCTCCCCGACGCTGTCTCCCAGGGCAGAGCGGAGGACGTTGATGACCGCCTCCCTCCCAGCGCCGTGGCTGCCGGTGGCCACGATCACGTCGGGCTTCCTCGCAAGGAAGCTCTCGGGCGAGACGACGGGCCAGCCTCTGAGATCTGCATATACGTTAGTCCCCACTATGCTCAGCACGTCGTGCTGCCAGCTCCCGCCGCCCACGGCATATATGGGCTGAGTCCAGACCACCGAGGCTATCTTGGGCCTCTCCTTCACCTGGTTAGAGAGCGCTAGGGCAAAGCTTGCTGCCACTTTCATCTTGGTTGCCATCTCGTAGGCCTCCACGAGGTTCCCCGTAACCTCTCCCACTATTATAGTGCCGCGCAGCACGTCGCTGAGGTTGCTCTGGGGCAGGACCACGACGGGTATCCTGTACTGGGCAAGTATGTCTTTGAGGGCTATGTGGGCCCTGTTTGTTACCCCTATCACCACGTCGGGCTTAGCCTCAAGTATCTTCTCCACGCTGGGGTTGACGAAGCCCCCAACGATTATGATCTCCTTCCTCTCCACCTTCTGCCTGATGATGGAGGGGAAGTTGGAGAACTGATCCGTGCCCACTACTCTGTCGAAAGCTCCCACGAAGAAGACGGTCTCGGTGGCGCTGGGGGCTAGCGTCACTATCCTCGCGGGCCTCTTCATTATGGTTATCGTGTCCCCAGCCCCGTCCACTACCTTAGCTGGGAAGAGGAGCCTCTCGGCGAGCGAGTCTATCTCCTTCTTGAGCTCGTCCAGCCTCTTGACAGCTTTGTCTGTCTGCTCGAGGAGGCTCCTGTTCACAGCGGCTATGCTCGCCCTCATGATGCTTAGCTCTGCCCTCGCCCTCCCTACCTCCTCTGCCAGAGCCCTGAGCTCCGCTGCAGAGGCTGCCCTCTTGAGGCTCTCCTCTACCCCCTCTATCCTCTTGGAGAGCTGCTCTAGGCTGCTCGCGATGGCGTTCAGCTCCCTTGACCTCTCTACGTCCTTTGCTGCCTCGCGCTGGAGCTCCTCCCTTAGGCTCTCTACCTCGCCGCTCAGCTGACGGAGGGATTGATACAGGGCGCCAAAAGCTATGAGCACTATGAGCACCACGCCGACCAGAGCTATGTATGCTGCCCTCTGGGCCAGACCTGGACACCGTGTCCAGCACCCTTTTTCAACACTTTTAATTTTTCACTATAATGTTGGGGGCAGATAGGTGGGCATGGAGAGCTTCGACAAGGGCTTGACCTTCGAGGACACCGTCGAGCTCTGGCTGAGGTATAGAGGGCTGAGGTACGAGAGGAGGAAGCGGGTGCACACAGCGATAGGTCTCGTGGAGATAGACTTCCTTGTGACAGATGAGAAAGGAAGGGTGGTGGTGGAGGCGAAGAACCTGAGCAAGCCGGTGGACAGGGACATAGTACTGAAAGCCTGGAACACTGCTCGAGCTGTAGGAGCCTATCGTGTCATAGTGGTCTCCTCCTCGGGCTTCACGGACTCGGCCCTCAAGATCGCTAGGACTCTGGAGAACGTACAGCTGCTCACGGTAGAGGAGGTGGTGAAGGAGATGAGGACGAGGGGGGCTGAGTTCATGAGGCTGAGGAGAAAGGTGGGGAAGGAGGAGGCGGTGAGGTGGGCAGAGGAGAGGCTAGCAGAGAGGTTCCTCTTCTTCATAAAGAGGGAGGCAGTGGGGGATGTGGAGGAGGTGCTCCTCCCCCTCTATTTGGTGCGGAGCGGGATACCAGCAGGGAAGGGGAGGAGGCGGGACGTAAGGCTGCTAGCCTCAGGCCTCACGGGCCTGCCGATAGCGAGGAGGGGCTCTGCCCTCGTGGAAGTGGGGGAAGAGTTGGCGGCGCTCCCAGAGGACGTCCTGGAGCTCTACAAGAAATATGCAGGAGGAACAGTGAGCCGCGCAGACTTCGTAAAGGAGCACGGGGAGAGCGCATGGAACAAGATGGTGCGCTACCTTATGCAGTCAAGCCTGGCGAAGAAGATATCTGAGAGGCCTGCTGCAATAGAAGTAAAGGACGTCCTCCCGCGGTTGCAAGAGATCGAGGAAGCGGCAGAGGACATATGGGAAGGGGACGCGGAGGGGAGGACGATAGAGCACCTCCACTCGCCTGGCAGCGTGAGTCTCCTCCTCGAGAGGCTCTTCAGTGCAAAGATCATGACAATTTTTCCCGTATACGCCCCCGCATACCTAATCAAGCTGGTCGATAGGGGAGGCAGCTATAGGTATGTGAGCGTAGCGGCTTGGGGGGAGGAGCCTAGACAATACGTCACAAGCTATTTCGCGGAGAGTTAGTGGCGCCGGGGGAGGGACTTGAACCCCCGACCACCGGGTTAACAGCCCGGCGCTCTACCTAACTGAGCTACCCCGGCTCATTTTGACAGTAGGAACGGGAAGCCTAAAAACTTCTCCCCTCCCCAACGCTGCCGATCCTCCTCATAACCTCCGCGTCCAAGCGCTTCACAAACTCGTTCAGCCTCTTCCTGACCAGGGAGCTGATCCAGATGAGGCCTACGGTGATGAGGGCTGAGAGAACTATGAGGGAGGCTTCAGCCCACGAGAGGCGCTGGAGAGCTGTCAGGGAAGAGAGCGCCTGCAGGAGGACAGAGAGGCCCAGTGCCCACTGGGAGTAGCTGAAGGAGAACGCCAGAAGGGAGCCGAGGGCAGTTCCGGCTGCGAGGGAGAACAGCGTGGCTGTCACCACAAGGCCCTCGCTGAGGGCCCAGAGGAGGAGGAGGGCTGAGGAGGTGAGGACTAGGAGGGAGGTGGCAATCCTGAGGACGGTCACGTAATTGTGCGACGCCCTCAGTGGTCCCTCTATTTCCCTTGACGCCTCCATGACTTTCTCGAAGGTCTCTAGCATTCCTGCCGCATTCCCGCCCTCTGCGAGCTGGAGCACCTTCACGCCCACGCCTTTCATCTGAACAGCGAGGTTTATGTCGACTGTCTTCCCCATGCTGTTCAGCCACTCGAAATATGAGACGAGGTAGCTAATTCTCTCGAAGATGACCTTCCAGCTCTCGTCCCCCTTTGCCCTCTCGTGCACAAGGGCGAGGGCCTTGTACAGCTCAGGTAACTCGTAAAGCATCTCTCCCCCTTCGCGTATTCCCGAAGTAATAAATAAGCCCCTCTATACAGCTTTTATAGGAGATTCAATCTAAGTTTTATTAGTTTAGGAAGTCGCCTAAGGGTGTGCTCGGGAGATAGGTGAAGCTTCATGGACTTCAACGAGTCCGTTAAGAAGGCAAAGCACTTCTTGCAGGAGCTGGAGACGCCTTTCGTAGGTAGGCACGAGGAGGCCCTCGTCATCGTCCTGGCGCTCCTCTCCGGCGAGCATGCCGTTCTGGTGGGGGAGCCCGGCACCGCTAAGAGTGCCCTCGTCAGGAGGGCTGCCGCCCTCCTCAAGGCTAGGTTCTTCAAGTACCTCCTCACGCGTTACACTGAGCCGAGCGAGCTGTTCGGCCCTCTAGACATCAGGGCGCTGAAGGCAGGCACCTACGCGAGGGTGACGAAGGGGAAGCTCTCAGAGGCTGAAATCGCGTTCCTGGACGAGATATTCAACGCCAGCAGCGCAGTCCTCAACTCCCTCCTCAGCATACTGATGGAGAGAGTAGTTTACGACGGGTACACCGAGATCAGAGCGCCCCTCTGGAGCCTCTTCGGCTCCTCTAACAGAGTGCCAGATGAGCCGGAGCTCGAGGCCCTTTACGATAGGTTCTTGCTGAGAGCCTACGTGAAGCCTCTGGACCAGGACTACTGGGACAGCCTCCTCACGGCTGCATGGAAGCTCGAGGTGGGGGAGGTGGGGGAGGCAACGCCTGTGCTCACCATGAAAGAGCTCGAGGAGCTCCACAAGGAGGTGCTGAGGGTTAACGTTAATGCAGTGAAGTCGCAGCTCATAAAGCTCCTCCTCACCCTTGAGGGCAAGGGCCTTCACGTAAGCGACAGGAGGAAGGGGAAGATCCTGAAGGTTATAGCAGCTCACGCCCTCCTCAACGGCAGGAAGGTAGCTACCGAGGACGACCTCATAGTTCTCAAGTACACGGTGCCAAAGGCCTTGGAGGACTTCGAGAAGATCAACGTCATCCTCATGGAGGAGCTCAAGACGAGGGAGAGGGTGATCAGGGAGCTGAACGAGCTCAAGGCATCAGTGAAGCTGGCGGCCACGAAGATCCAGAACACTGCTCCCTACGATCCTCGCCTCACAGAATATTACAGGAGCTTGAACGCTGCGAAGAACAAGATATCGAACCTGGTGAAGGACTTCGATAACGACGAGGAGATAAGGAGGCTAGCAGATGACCTCATGAGCGACATCGAAGATCTAATACATGTGATCACTGCTCGCCTTAACGTGTAGGTGCACGGGATGGGAGAGAAGGAGAGCATAATAGAGGGCGTAGGTCACATAGATGAGGTGAAGGAGTACAGGGGGAAGAAGATACTAGAGCTCGCCAGGCGGCTCTCTGATCAGCCATTGCCGGAGAGCTTCACGCCAGAGCTGGCTGTGGACATATTCTATGCCTTCAAGTTCCCCCTCCCCTTCGTCAAGGACAGGGGGGACAACTTCAGGCGCACGCTCCTGATAAAGCTGCTGGCTAGCCAGAACATATGGAAGGTGAAGCCCTACACCGTAGCAGACAGCGTGACCAGCGTGGTTGCAGCAGCCTCCCTCCTCGAGAAGCTGGCCAGGCTGATGAGCGTCCAGACTCCGCAGAGTTCCCGTAGCAGTGGGAGGCAGGAGAGGGGGAGGGAAAACGTGAGCGAGGAGCAGATAGCTAGTGCCCTGGAACAGGTGGCAACGGAGGTAAAGGCCGCAAAGGACATGAAGAGGCTCCTCACAGGCTTAGGAGCTGGGGTGGGCTCCTCCCTCTCCTTTGAGGACACGCTAGAGGAGATGGTGAAGCTTGCGAGGGACACCGACATCTCGAAGGTGCTGGAGAAACTGGAGGGCATCAAGCTCCCCTCCCCCAAGGGGAAGTACGAGAGGTCTAACATGGGATGGATAGAGGGAATAGAGCTGGGCTCTGACCTAGAGAGGGTCTATCCCTCCCAGTTAGCACTCCCGAGCTATTACTTCCTCAGCCTCTTTGCCGACTCCCAGCTCGTGCTCTACAGGAAGGTCACCTCCCACAGCAAGGGTCCCATCTATGTTCTCATGGACAAGAGCGGGAGCATGGTGGGGAACAAGATAGACTGGGCTAGGGCAGTGGCGCTGGCCCTCCTGAAGAGGACCAGCGCGGAGGGGAGGGGGTTTTACGCGAGGTTCTTCGACTCCGTGGCATACCCGCCGGTGAGCCTTGCGCCTAACTCTAAGCCCTCAGAGTTCGTGAAGGTACTCTCCTACCTCGCAAGGGTAAAGGCAGGAGGGGGCACTGACATAGCTAAAGCGATAGTAGCAGCCTGTGACGACATAGTGAAAGAGAGGGGGAAGGTGAGCGACATAATCCTGATCTCAGACGGGGAGGACAGGGTGATGCCCGACCTGCTCAGCAAAGCGCTGAAGAAGGCTAATGCAAGGCTCCACACTATAATGATCCAGGGGCAGAACAACTACCTGCGTCAGGTATCTGTCAGATATATGACAGCAAGGAAGCTGGAGGCCAGCGAGCTCCTCAAGGTCGTTGACTTCGACTGAGCTCAGAGAGCTGCCTTAGCACGTAGCTCCTGATCTCCTCTAGCGAGGGGAGGGGCCTCACGAGCTCCCCCTTCTCGAGGAACTTCACTAGGAGGGGCTCCGCCTCGCGGCCGTCCCTGCAGAGGGGCCTTTCGTTGCTGTCAAAGGGCGCGAGGTACTCCTCCTCCAGGCTGCACCTGTAGACCTGGAGGGCGAGCGGTATTTTTCCTCTCTTGGCCCTCGGCTCCCACCCGTTAGCTCCTCGAACCTCTACGATGTCTGCGCTTATGTCAACGCTAGGGGCGCTGGCTATTGCCGTGCCCACTCCGAAGACATCTGCAACGTCCCTCAGCTCCTCTACCTCCTGCTCGTCCAGCCCGCCGCTCACGACGATTTTCACGTGATCGTAGCCCCTCCTCCTCAGCGCCCACCTCACCTCCTCGACTATGTCTCTCATCTTCCCCCTCCGACTCCCCGGCGTGTCGAGCCTCACGCCGTAGAGCTCCTTCCCCAGCAGCTCTGCAGCCATGAGGGACTCCACCCTCTCGTCCAGGAAGGTGTCTGCTAGGGCTATAACGGGAGTCTCGTGCGAGAAGGTCTCAGCAAAGGCCCTCCAGGCCCTCCTCTGGTCCCCGAAAACGACAATGAGGGCATGGGGCATGGTGCCCCGGGGCTTCAGGCCCAGGTACTTCTCCGAGAGCATCCCGCTCACTGCATCTACACCGCCCAGGTAGGCAGCCCTGTCGGCCGACACGTATACTGCAGGGTGGAGCGCCCTGAGGCCGAAGAACAGCACAGGCTTCTCCCCCGCTTTCATCTTTATCCGGGCCGCCTTCGTGGCCAAGCTCGAGGCGAACCTGAGGAGCCCCACGTAAGCTGTTTCAAAGAGGGCCATTTCAGAGAACTTGCCCTCTATGAGCATGAGGGGGTACTTCCTCCTGAAGAGCGTCCCCTCGGGCATTGCGTAAACGTTCAGAGGCTTCCCCTTGAGGACTGCGAGGGCCTCCTCGAGTCCAGCAAACACGGCCCAGTCGTAGCCCTTCGGCAGGGAGTAGCTGTGTACTTGCATCCTCACCTCTACATCGGCAAGGCCGTACTTCTCAACGAGGAGCTTGGTGCGGAAGAAGTAGATGTCCGTAGCTTCACCCCTCATTATCTCCTCCTCGCTCACTACGTGAAGGCGGGGCTCCCTCAACTCTGCTCCCTCCCGGGAGCCTCAATGTAAAACTTTAATATCCCTCTCGGACCTTCACACCTGGTGCTGCGCATGAAGCCCTCAGAGGTCAAGGTCAAGATCAGGAGGAAGATGCCCACAGCTACTACGTTGATCAGAAAGGTGGCAGAGGAGCTGAAGAAAGCCGGCTACAAGAGGGTCTACCTGGAGCCCGTGGAGGGGGCACAGGAGGTCAAGGTTATAGTGGAGCTCTCCGGCAACGTCCAGAGCAAGGAGATGAAGGTCTACGCCCTCTGAGGCGGCCGGAGGGCTATAGCCAGAGCG
This sequence comes from Acidilobaceae archaeon, assembly GCA_025058835.1. Lineage (GTDB taxonomy): Archaea > Thermoproteota > Thermoprotei_A > Sulfolobales > Acidilobaceae > DSZV01. Next base: position 167,394 of record JANXEI010000001.1, on the reverse strand, counting down.
CCATAGAGGACGGCGTCTTGCCCAAAAGTCGCGCGATATATTGGCGGCACGCCTAGGATACTGTACTTTCTTGCATACTCCTCTATTTTCTCCTTCATGAGGTCCTCGTTGTTCAGGAATATGCTCCCCCCAACGAATATCGCCTCTGGATCGTAAACGGCTATGAGGCTGGCGATCCCTGCAGCGTGGACGGAGTTCAAGTAGTCCACCAGCCGCAGGGCGAAGGGATCGCCCCTCCTCGCCAGCGAGTAGAGGAGCTCCGGGCTCATCTCTCCGGCAAGGGCCAGCCCTGCTCCCTCCGAGCTCTCCCCCCACTCCCTTGCCTTCCTCTGGGCAACCCTCCAGAGGTTCGCGCCCCCTCCGAGGGCCTCCCAGTGGCCATATCCGCCGCAGCCGCACTGAAGGTCGGAATGGAGGTCTACTACTATGTGACCTCCCTCGTGCGCGTTGCCCCTCCTCCCCACCGCGAGCTCCCCATCCACCACAGCCCCCACCCCTATGCCAGTGCTTATGGTAACGTAAACGAGGTCCCTCATGCCCTTTCCCCTCCCCAGCACGTGCTCCCCCCAGGCTGCTGCCACGCAATCGTTGTACAGTAGCACTGGCACCCCGAAGGCCCTCTCCAACGGCTCCCTTATGGCGAACTTGCCTATGGGGCTGTTTGGGGCAGCTATGACCCAGCCCGACTCCATGTCAAGGGGGCCCATGGAGGCCACGCTGATTACCTCAAAGCTCCCATCTGCAAGCCTCTCTATCGCCTCTGCAACAGCATACGGCCCGCCGGCCCTAGGCGTGGGGACCTCCTTCCTGTAGAGCATCTCTGTGCCCTCGAAGAGGGCTGCCCTTACCTTTGTGCCGCCCACGTCTACGGCTAGCACCCTCACGAGCTCCCCCTCCTGAGCGAGGAGAGCAAATAGGCAGCAGCGCCGGTGCCGAGAGAGTAGTACAGGAGCGGCAGCGCCACCCCTGCAGCCCCGAGGAGCTCGAGGTGAACCCTGATCCCGAGCTCCCCCCCGCCAGAGAGCAGGTAAGCTATGAGGTAGCCTGCCAGCCCCGCTTCGAGGCCGAGGAGGAAGGAGCTGCGCGGAGGAGCGCGGCTGACCCCCAGCAAGCCTCCTGAGAGGAGCACAGCCGCAGGAGGCCCCCAGGGGGGCGGGAGGAGGTAGAGGGCTGCAGCTATCGTAAGGGCAGAGAGGAGCACCCTGAGCCTCTCAGCCAGGAACTCCCACAACCGTTTCACCTCTGCTATGGAGGGATAGGTAGTTAAATATCCTTAGCGGGGTCGTGGGACAAAAAGATCGTGGAGGAACCGCATCGGCACTGTCGAGGGCTCTGTCGATAATCAAGTATTATTTATGATGCTAGCTTGATTAATTCGCCCATAAAGCTACTTCAGGTTCTACCTCATCGTGATGTCTATGAGAAGGGCCATAAGCCCCGTAATCGCTACCGTAATCCTCATAGCAATAACCATAGTGATAGGAGCTGCCGTTGGAGGCTGGTTGTTAGGCCTTTGGGGAGGCTTTGGGGACGTGGAGGCAATCAGGATATACCCGGATGCAAAGCTACAAATGTTTCAGCAGAATAATAAGACTCGCGCCAACCTCACCTTGACCCTCAAGAACGAGGGGACGAGAGATGCTATAATAAGGAAGATCACTGTTGAGGGCGTGGGCGAATGTCTTGCCGGTAACATCACTCTCCTTCCTCCAACACCAACGCCAACTTCTACACCCTTTTCTATACCCTTCTCCCTAGAAGCGGGGCAAACTAAAAGCATTAGGTGTACTATGGATGGTAGCAAAGTGACTGCTGGCGGCTCCTACGTAGTGAAGGTGATGACGGAGAGCGGCGGCGTCTATCAGATAACTGTCACTGCAAGGAGCTAGACCTGAGGACTCCCCCTTTTTCTCTATACTCTTTCTGGTAAAGGGAACGTATCTCACGAGAGGCCGCGTCGAGCTCACATGCCATAGCCCAGCCTCCCTGGGACTACCGTCGTCGCTTGACCCTCTGCCAAGGGATGAGAGGGAAAAAGGCTGGCTCGCGGATCAAGTGTTCTTAGCAGAATCAGGGAGATTGAGCGCGAACTATAATCTGATACACGTTTCCAGTGTCCGTTATGACCCTCACCATGTACGGCTCTCCCGACATGATAGGGACTCCGTTGTATGGAACTATTACTAGCCCCTCCGGCGGCGTCCTCCAGAGCCTGCCTGCCGGAACAAAGACAACGCCCTCTAGCTTTGCCTCCCCTACCTTTTCCACCACGATCTTCATTACTAGGGCGTCCTTGTTGCCCTCGTTCTTGATCGTAAGGAAAAGCCTAGCCCCCCGCTCCTCTACCAGGAGCTCCGCATCAAGAATCTTGAGGAGCTCCGCCTCTGCCCCCCTCCCCCAGAGGCCTAGGACCCAACCCCCCAAGGCTCCGCCTACGATTATTGCCACCCCGATCATTAGCACGGTGGCAATACTGCGGCTCATAGCCCATCTCCGAGGGGGGTTCCGTAAGTAAGGCTCAGAAGGTGAAAATAAAACTGTATTAGCAGGGGCGGTCAGCTAGCTAATCGAGAGCACGTGATATAGTCCCCTGCTCCAGAACCTCTTATAGTGATCTGAGTAGAGAGGGCTGTGGGGGTTACCGTGAGAGCCGCCAGGGAGCGCCACGTAGAGCTTGCCCTCGGCGAGATCTGCTATGAGCCTTACACTAGCCCCGCCCCTCACCGGTGCTCCTCTCTCGCTGACCTCTGACGGGAAGGCAGGGCTCACACTGTAGAACCCTCCTCCGGCCTGAGCTCTAGGCAAATCGAAGGCCCTGAGAACGGGGTGCCTGGGGTCGAAGTAGAGGAACTCCCCGTACTTCCCAGCTCTCCCCTGGAAGTGCTTGCTCACTATCTCGCGAGCCCTTACTAAGGTCTCCTCTGCCATCCTCTCCGCCTCCCCTCTTGGCAGGTAGCGGTAGGCCCTCTCATCTCCAGCCAGATATAGCTCTAGCAGCTCCTCAGCGTACTCCATTCGCAGGAAAGAGACGGGGCCGGGGCTGCCGAGCCTGTCCCAGAGGGCCTGGTGGAAGAGGGCCATCCAGGAAAGGGCTATGGCGGGCTCGTAGAGCTCCGGCTCCGTCCTTGCCCCTGCCTCTAGCCAGGAGAGGAGCTCTGCGTCGGGCCTCAGCCTGAGCAGGATGGAAACGTAGCGGGAGAGGCTTAGGTCCTTGCTCACGTCCACCTGGATCCTCATGACCTCCTCCACGCCCACCTTCCCCCTCTCAACAGCTCCCCTCAGCAGCTCCGTTATCCTGTCCTGCCTGAACCTGTCAGCCCAGTGCCAGCCCGTATGGGCACCGCACTTGCCGTCCCAGGGCTTGGTGTTAGCAGTCACCACGAAGGGGAGCGGCGGGTTCAGGAGGACGGGGAGTTGGGAGTAATCGATGTAGCCCACCCACTCCCCCTCTGCCCTGCTCCCGTTGAAGGGGAGGAGGCCGTTGTTAACAACGAAAAGCTCCCCTTCCCTGATTACGGGCACGTTCCTCCTCAGCGGGTAGGCTCCGGTGGGGGAGTAAGCTATGTTGCCGTACCTGTCCGCGACAAGGAAGTTCTGAACGGGCGCCACGAAGTGCCTCTGGGCCCTCAGGGCTTCTGTTACGTTCTTTGCCCTCGAGAGCTCCCAAAGGAACAGGACCTCGAGGCTCGGCTCCCTACCGGTAAAGGCTACGGCAAACCTCTCAGCCCCCCTCTCGAGAACTGGCCCGTGGATAGTCTCGAGCACCGTCAGCCTGACCTCTCTATAGCTCCTCCCCCTCGGGTCCCAGACCCTGATGACCTCCTCCCTCCTCTCTGCCCTCCGCCAGTCGTCCAGGTAGAAGTACTCATCTCCCCTCCAAACATAGTAGTAGAAGTCCACGAAGTCCCCCACGAGGCTGGTGAAGGACCAGGCGATGTCCCTGTTCATGCCTATGACGATGGATGGGGCGCCGGGGACGGTGACGCCTGCTACTGAAAGGCCCGGTGCCTGGAGCCTTACAACGAACCACAGGCTCGGAGCTGTGAGCGCAAGGTGCGGATCGTTAGCGACGATGGGGACGCCGCTCTTGGTGTGCTCTCCCCTCACCGCCCAGCTGTTTGAGCCCAGGTAGGGGTAGAGCTCCCTCCAGAGGATCATCGATTCTCTGAAGTATCTTAGGACATCCGCTGAGCTCACGTTTCCATAACTCCCCTCCACGGTTCTCGCTGCAGAGGACCAGGGGGTGGCAAAGGCGCAGGAGGCCTGGGGAGTGGCCCTCTTCCTCTCTATCATGTCCAGGTCCACTATCACTCTTACCCCCCACCTCCTGACCAGCTCGTTTAGGATGAGATCGTCGTTGTCCAGAGCTAGCATGATCGTGAAGAGCTTCTGCGTGGCCATCACGTCCTCTGGCCTCCACGGCTCAGGCCTCAGGCCCAGGAGCCTGTACTCAGGAGGGAGGTCGCGGGGGGAGAGGCGCGAGAGGTAGTCGTTAAAGCCCTGCACGTACAGCTCTATGAGCCTTGCCGCCCTCTGCCCCTCCTGGGAGGCCTTGAGCCTCTCCCAGGACCTCTGGATAGAGAGGTGCATCCCCAGGGTCCTCATGAGCCTGTCGCTCTCCAGCGCAATGTCGCCGACGAGCTCCGCCAGCCTGCCTTGGGGGAGGCGGCGCTGGAGGTCTGCCTGGAAAAGCCTAAGGGAGGCAGAGAGGTAGCCTAGAGCATATGCGACTGCCTCCTCAGATTCACCCCTGATCGTGGGGACGTTAGCGCTGTCCCACTCTATCCTGCTCTCCCCTGCCGGCGTCCTCAACGCTCCTGAGGGCAGGTCTATCCTGCCAGAGCCTGCAAGGCCGTGGAAGGGGTCGAGGAAGAGGGGGAGGAGCGGGTTAAGCGTTGGCGCAAGGATTGCCGCGATGAGGAGGAGGGCTGCAGCAAATTTGGGCGCATAGGGCCACATGCGGCATCACCCTACTATGGCTGGAAAGAGAATTATGTTTTACCCTCGAGGCCTCGTGGACACCAGGTCCAGGACCTCCTCCAGCTTCCCTTTGCCCACGTGCCTCTCAACGTACCCGTCTAGCCTTTCCGCCAGGGCCTGGAACTCCCGCGTCCTCCACAGCTCCTCCAGGAGCCTTCGCCTCTTGCCCGAAAGGCCCTGTGCCCGCCTCTCCAGCTCCCTCGACAGCGCTGCTGTTTCCCTCCTCAGCCCCTCAGGCACCCTCTTCCAGGACAGCCCTGCTCTCGCTATTGCCTCGAGGGGTTTATGATAGAGCGTTCGCAAGAAGCTCCTGCGGGAGCGCTTCACGCAGAAGGCAAGGTAGTGGAGGACGGCAGCATAATAGTATGCCTGCTCCTCGCTCCTACACCTAACGAGGACGACGATGTCAGAGGCCGCCTCCCCCCTCTTGCCCCTCGTCACGTATGTTGCAAAGAGCCTCCTGTGCCTGTAAACAACGTAGGGCTCCCCCTCTGCCAGCTCCTCCAGCTGTACCCTCACCTCTTCCCGGAGCCTCAGGAGCCTCCTCTTGTCCCCCTCAGAAATTTGCCCAGCTAGGAGCTCGATCGCCTCTCCCAGGAAGCCCCGAAGGCCCTTTCTCCCCCTCCTCGAAAGGATAGCCTTCACCTTCTCAGCTCGATACGGCAGGGCTCCGCAGTGGAGCTCGTAAATGCTTACCTCATGCCTCTCCATCACGCGCCTAGGGATGAGATAGCTCCTCTCTAGGTTTGTAAGCCTGACCCGGAGGGCTCCCCCCTCCTCCTGCACCTCTTCCACCCTTAGCCCGGCATAGGGCTCGGCCCCACCCCTCCTCTCCCCCCCAGATATGCCCCTGATGTAGCCCCCCACCTTCACCTCCGCTACCTCTAGCTCGGCCTGCAGGTCCTCCCTTGTCATGCGTGCCCACTCCGCTGCTGGTCTAACGTATTCTTCATAGCTCTGGGGGAGCCTCTTCTCCCTCCACCCCTCCCTCCATTCGGCCTCGAAGAGGCCACCCTCGCGCCCCTCCTTGAACACGAAGACAAGGGCTGGCTCGATCTTGTGATGGAAGGCATCGAACTTGACGTGGACAAGCTTGACCGGGCAGCTGGGGCAAGCGTCCTTCAGCAGAGCATATGCTGCCACAAGCCCAGCCTTCACAGAGACCCTGCTGGAGAACACCTGCTCTGCGGGCATCACGAAGCCCACGCCCTCTTTCGCCGCTCTGGAGGCCAGCGCTAGAGCTATCAAGGAGATGTCGGAGCCGTTAGCTATCGTGCTCGCTTTCTGCGGAGAGGCCCCCAGCTTCAAGAGACTTCTCCTGACATATTGCCTCAGCTTTCCAGCATAGCCGGCTTTCACGGCTGAGAGGCGCATCCAGGGAGGGTTAGTAACGATGATGTCTGGGCTAGCTATGCGATAGAGGCTGTCGATCCTCGTCTCTGCCAGCCCTGCCCAAGCATAGTCTCCCAAGGCCCCTGCCTGGAGATGGTCGCCCTGAGCCTCCTCTCCCAACCATGCGGCTATGGCATCAAAGTGGTAGATGCGGGGGGAGGTCTGCGGCAGCTTTCCTGTTACCCTCACATATTCCATGAGGAGGGCCACCCTAGCAAGGGCTACTGCTAGGGGGTTCACGTCAACGCCTATGAGGCTCTCAAGGGCCTCTTCAGGGCTCTCCCCCTCCTCTACCTTCTTGCGGAAGGCTCCCAAGAGGAAAGCGCCGGAACCACAGAAGGGATCTAGTACTACCTTGCCCTTCAGGCTGAACTCAGCGAGGACCCTGTCGACCATCCAGGCAGGAGTGTAGTACTCCCCCAGCCTCCTCCTGCTTTCCGGCCCCAGCAGGGACTCGTAGAGGGCTCCAAAGACCTCCTCCTCTCCCCAGTCTACCAGCGCTGCTCTTGCAGCTATCTTGCTCACCACCTCCCCTATTTTTTGCCTCTCCGCCTCCGGGGCCTTCCCGAGGTAGACCTTCCACCAGTTGAGGTACGGGACGGCAACCGCAAGGCCCGGCGGCAGGGTGCCCCCGCTGGCTACCTCCACAGGATCCCCTAGTCGATCAAGGGCTGCGGCGAGGCTAGAGACTGCCATCATGTGGAGGAGGGTGTGCTGCACAAGCAGCCTCTCCAGCCCCTCCTGATCTTCGTGAGGGTAGAGCCTCCTCGCGAGGGCTACAAAGGCCTCGAAAAGGGGCCTGATCGACCCCTCTCCCAGGGCGCTCTCCAGCGCCTCCTGCATGTAGCTCACCATCCTCTCCAGCTCCCTCACGTACAGCTCCACCGCCTCGCGAGCCGTCAGGGAGATCCTGAGCCCCCCCTCCTGCAGCTCCCTCTGCATGACTAGCTTCAGCTGCTCCCCCACCTCTTCCCTCCCCCTCGCCAGCAAGGCCAATCGAGGCGGCTCCCCCCTCGCCTCGTATAGCTCCCAGCAGTCCAAGTTCGTGAGGATAAAGTAAGACACGCGGGGCAGCCCCCGGAGATGCTCCATCACTTCCTCCCTTAGCTCATTCACTACGAGAATCTTGTCGGCAAGGAGCACATAGGCCCTCTCCCCAACCTGGCGTTGGCGGAGGAGGGAGGGCTGCGCGTCCCTACACTCCCTCTTCAACTCCTCGACCGCTGCCAGGAGGGAGGGGAGGCTTTCGCGGGGCACTCTCTTGAGCTCCTCTGCGAGTCCCTCTAGCACGTTGCATATGAGCGCCTTTAGCTGCGCCTGCTCGTCCACGCCCTCTTCCTCCGGTGGCTCCCCTCCCACCATTGCTATATAACTCACCCTCGGGACACGTCTCCCTGCTCCTCTTGCGCAGAGGGTGCGACTTTCCTCTCCCTGGGCGAGGTAATACGGGCCTCTTGCTCAAAAAGAGCGTAGAAAAAAGGGGGAGTCCTCAGGTCTAGCTGCTCCTTGCAGTGACAGTTATCTGATAGACGCCGCCGCTGTCTGTTAGCACCTTCACTAGGTAGGAACCGCCAGCAGTCACTTTGTTACCGGCACCGTTCATAGTACACGTGATGTTTTCAATCCCCCCCGTCTTGAGGATAGGTGACGGAGTTGGCGATACGGTACTGTTGGTTCCGGGACATTCGCCCACGCCCTCAACGATGATCTTCCTTATTCTCGCATCTCTCGTACCCTCGTTCTTCAGCGTAAGCTTTAGCGTAAGGTTTAACGTGGTTGCGTTGCCGCTGATCTGTAGCTTTGCATCCGGGTATATCCTGATTGCCTCCACGTCCCCAAAGCCTCCCCAAAGGCCTAACAACCAGCCTCCAACGGCAGCTCCTATCACTATGGTTATTGCTATGAGGATTACGGTTGCGATTACGGGGCTTATGGCCCTTCTCATAGACATCACGTACGGTTACGACCCACTCCCCCATAAAGCTAAATTTAGGAGAATCGAGACAGAGCTAATTCTACTATGTTTCCCTATGACTCATAGCTGCCTCTCGATGTATAGGGGGATCGGCTACGTATTAGAGGAGAAGCCAGTCTGATTAATTCGCCCATAAAGCTACTTCAGGTTCTACCTCATCATGATGGCCATGAGAAGGGCCATAAGTCCCGTCATCGCTACCGTGATCCTCATAGCAATAACCATAGTGATAGGAGCTGCCGTTGGAGGCTGGTTGTTAGGCCTGTGGGGAGATCTGGGCGCGACGGAGGCTCTCATGATATATCCATATCCTGAGTCAAGCCTGACGAGCAAACCAGGCTTCGGAGGGTGTAACAACGTCACGCTGAAGGTTAAGAACGTGGGCAGCAAGGACCTAGAGCTTCTCTGGATCGAAGTGGGGACCCTCGGCTACTGCTACGCAGACTACATGGGGAGCACCCTAAGGCAACAGTACCCTGAAGTCAACCCCAAGCTGAAGCTCAAGCCTGGAGAGGAGACCACCTGGTTCTGCAGGCTGCCGGACAAGAGGTGGCAGGACGATAATGCGTGGGGAGCCATCCCTGGCAACTATCTCGTTAAGGTGGTCACGGTCAGCGGGGGAGTGTACCAAGCCATCGTACCAGCGAGGGCTGCTCTAGATCACTGTAACTGGTGAGAGAGGTGATCAGGGAGTTCTTTATATCAGTTCTCCTTGCTACGGCTATCGGCATCGCAGCCTACCTCGCGCTCGTTAATCTTCCCCTGGCTGCCGCGCCGGAGGGCGAGCGGTTGGAGTTATCTCAGACGTCGTCCCTCGTAATTACATCAAACAGGAGCATCCTGTCGCTCGTCGTGAGGAACGTGGGCAGGAAGGAAGTCACCATCACGAAGGTAGAGGTCGGTGGCAAGGTCTGCAAAGAGGAGTTGACCCTTGCTGGAAGGGAGACGGCCTTCATATCGTGTATGCTGAACTCTAGGCTCAGCGTAGGTCGAGTGTACGAGGTCAGAGTGTACACCTCCTCCGGGAAGTACTTCAGGGCATTCCTGATGGCAGAGGAGAGCCCCTAGTCCCACCTCCTCCTATGCGAGAGGAGGGAGAGCAGCAGGAGGAGGAGGGCGAGGAGGGAGGCAAGGAGGTAGGCCTTCTCTGGCCGAGCAAGGGAGAGGGCACCTATGAGCGCTGCTCCGGCTCCGCTGAAGAGGGAGAGGAGGGCCGAGGCGGAGAACACGTCCCTCGGCCTCCTCTCCAGGACGTAAGTTATAGCTGCGGTCTGAGCGTAAGAGGCCGAGATCCCTAGCAGGAACAGCTCAACCGTAGGCGGGAGGAGGGGAGCCCCCGCGAGGGGAGGGAGGGAGAGGAGGAAGACGAGGCCGGGGGAGTTGTGGAGAAAAGCGATCGCAGCCCCCAGCGATGATCCAGCGGCGTAAGAGGCTAGGCTTAGCGTGCCGCTCTCTGGAAAGGCTTGGGAGAGCACCGTGACCCTAAGGGCCCCAAGGCCTCCCATTAACATCGCGATCCTTGCAGCTTCCCAACGAGCGTGAAGGTAGCTTTCGGCGCTGGAACGGAAGGAGAGGATGTCAGAGAAGACCTCGAGGCTCCGCAAGCTCACGCCAGAGAGGAGGGGAGGCCTCATGAGGAAGCTGGCAATGGTCAGGGTGGATACAGCAATAAGGAGGAGGAGGGGAGCAAAGCTGGCGTGGAAATAGTTCCATGTGAACAGGGTGAGGGCTGTGAGCCCTGCAGAGAGGGAGTTCAGGGCGGAGAGGGAGCTCCTCCAGCTCTCGTACCTCTCGTCGTGAACTATGGCAGAGAAAGCAGCGGCGGAGGCTATGCCGAAGGCAGCAGAGAGGAGGACGTAGGACAGCACGGGGGAGTCAATTGGGAGTGAGAGGAGGGCTAGGAGGGAGGAGAGGAGGAGGGCTAGCCTCCTGTGGGAGAAGTGCTGGAGGTGCCTGAGGAGGGGGAGGCGAGAGAGGGAGGCTAAGAACACGCCCAGGAAGCCCAGAAGGCTCGCGTAGATGCCGCTGGAGAGGCCTTCCGTTATTCTGAGCGCTAGGGTGGCCTCAGTATACGCCCATGCTGCTGCAAGCGCCGAGAGCCCTGCCACGAGAGCTGCTAAGTAAATGTCCGCCCCTCTCCACTTTATGGGAGGGGGGGCTTTTAGGGGGGTCAGTGGAGGACTATGTAGCGGAGCTCACACCCCTCGTGCCTGGAGAGGGAGGAGAGGAGGGTCGATATCTTGCTGCTTGAGCCCGAGACGAGGAAGACCTGGACGCACTGCCCCTCCCTGTGCTCGTGGAGCTGGGTTATGCGTAGGTTATCTGCACCAACCGCTGGCACCTCCCTCTCGGAGGGGCAGGAGAGCACTATGAGGGCCCTGCAGTCGTGCTCAAAGAGGGAGTGGGAGTGATCCCTCAGCATGTCCCTAATTGCCCTCTCCACCAGCTGGCTCCTCTCCACCCTTAGCTTCTCAGATACCTCGTCCAGCTTCCTTGCCAGCTCCTCCTCCACGCTTATCCCGAACTTCCTCTTCGGCAACTGGCTTCCCTAGATCTTTAGGCCGAAGGCCTGCCTAACCAGCTGGCGGGCTATGATGAGCTTCTGGATCTCGTTCGTCCCCTCGTAGATGGTAGTTATTATCGCGTCCCTGAGGTACCTTTCCACCCCCGTCTCGAAGTCGGCGCCGTAGCCCCCGTGGATCTGTATAGCTTGCCTGGCTATCCACTCGGCTGCCTCGGTAGCGTAGGACTTGGCAAGGCTTGCCGCTATGAGGTACTCGGGCATGTTCTTGTCTGCAAGGCTCGCGGCCCAGTAGGTGAGGAGCCTGGCGGCCTGGAGCTTGGTGTACATGTCAGCTATCTTCTCCGTTATGATGCCGTGGGCTATGAGGGGCTGGCCGAAGGTCTGCCTCTGGAGCGCATAGTTCAGAGCCTTCTCGAAGGCTGCCTGGGCTATGCCCACCCCCTGCGCTGCCACGCCTATCCTGGCATGATCGTATGTGTCCATGAGCACCTTGAAGCCCTCGTTCAGGGGGCCTACCACGTTCTCCTCTGGCACTTTCACCTCGTCCAGGATGACCTCATAGGGCTGCTCCCCCCTGAGCCCCATGACCCTGATCCTCTGCCCTATCTTGAGCCCCTCCCATCCCTTCTCTACAACGAAGGTCGTTATACCCCACCAGCGCTTGTCAGGCCTCGGCGGCTCAGTCCTTGCAGAGACGAGCAGGTAGTCGGCCTCCGCAGCGCCGGTTATGAATATTTTCCTCCCGCTGATCACGTAGTGGCTGTTGACCTTCTTTGCAGTAGTCTGGATTCCTGCTACGTCGCTCCCTGCTCCTGGTTCCGTGTTTGCATGGGCCGCCCTCGCCTCCCCTCTCGCCACGGGCACGACGTACTTCTTCTTCAACTCCTCGCTCCCGTGCTTTAGCACGGGGACCACGAAAAGATCTCTCACGCCCACAGTAACGCTGAGGGCCACGCTGGCTCTGGAGAGCTCCTCTGTGAGGATAACGGCCATGGTGAGCCCCCCTCCCTGCCCTCCGTACTCCTCAGGTATGCCGACGCCGGTGTAGCCCTGGGCCACCATCTCCTGGTAGATCTCCTGGGGCACCGAGTTTGTCTCCTCTATTTCCTTCCAGCGAGGCATCACCTTGTTCTCCACAAACTCCCTCACGCTCTTCCTGAACAGCTCGTGGTCAGGATTGAGCTCGATCCTGAAGTCCTCGATGCTCCTGAACGGAAAGACCATAGGGGATCGCCGAGGAATGGAGCTCGACCAGCTCTATTAAAAAGATATGCTGCTGATGATGTAGAAGGCCACTAGCCCTGCCATGAGGGTGAGGATCACAGAGTGCAGGAGGCCCCCGAGGGCGCTGCCTGACGTTATCTTTCCTGCCACAAGCCCCATGAGCCACGCGTTGAACACCGCCCCGAGACTTATGTAGAGGGCAGTGAGCCTGATGTCGTCCATGAAGAGCTCAGCCCTCACAGGATCGAGAGCTAAAGTCTGCACCATGTAAGAGATCATGAGGAGGCTGGAGCCGACTACTAGGGCAACGCCCACGTAGGGCATGAGAAGGTAGACCTTGAACTTCTTGGAGAGCTCCTCCTCGAAGTCGGCCAGGCTCCTGCTGAACCTCGCCAGGCTGTCCAGAGTTTCTATGCTCCCTCCCCCGAAGACAATGACGTCGGAGAGGAACCTCATGGTAGCTATGAGAGTCCAGTTCCTGTAGCCGCGGAGGGCCGTAGTGATTGCCTTCTCTATGTCGAAGCCGAGGGTGAGGGACGTGGCCATCTTTCGGAGGACTGGGTTAAGGGAGCCGTAGTCGCGCTGGGAGAGCAGGATAATGCTCTTCTCCGGGCTGAGGCCCATTTTCCTGACCTCCACCAGGTCTCTCAGGAAGTTAGCGATCGAGTTGCCCACCCCTCGCGTCGATATCTGCCTGAGCCTCCACGCTATGACAGAGGGAAAGCTGAGGAGGACGAGGGAGATGGTGGAGGTGACCACAGCCCCTAATACGCTCTCTTTCGTTACCTCTCCAAAGAGGACCCTGTAACCCCCCGTAAGAGAGCCCAGGACGATGAGGGAGGCAAAGAAGAGGGGTATCCCATATGTTATGAGGAAGGCAAGGGGAGCCAGATCATCTATTGGGTTCCTGGGCCTCGCCCTGCCAATGAGGTAAATAAGGGCCAGGGAGGTGAGGGGCATGAAGAAGAAGCTGTAGATGAGCAGTTGAACTGAGCTAAAGCCGCCGCTGCTGCCGGGCATGAGGGCGTTCACGGTGAAGAGCAGGTAGAGCGATATGGAAACTATGACGCCAAGGATTATGTAGAGCTCCATGTAGAGCGCAACTCTGTCAGCAATGAGCTTGAGTTCGTCTATCTTCTGCCTGAACATGTCTGCCGTCTTGGTCTCCAGGTACCCTACTACGCTGCCGCCGGTTTTGGTCACGGCCACATAGCCCTGTAGGAAGTCCCTGAACTGCTTGCTTGGATGATACGAGACGTTCCTCTCTATCGCATCAAGCGGGTCCCTCCCCATGACCTTGACGTCGCTGAGTATCTTGTCAGCTTCAGCCTTTATCCCCTTGAAGGTCCTCAACTTCGCGAGCCTCTCCAGGGTAGATGTAACGTCCAACCCAGCCATTGCCATTGCCGTGAGGTACGCAGCGAAGAGGGGGAGCTCAGTGTCTACCCAGCTCCTCCTCTCTCCCTCTCTGTAAGACGGGTAGTAGAGGCCTATGGCGAAGACGATGACGGGCAGCAGGAAAAGGGTGAGGGTCAGGAGCAGCTTTGCAGCTATGCTCATCTGGCTGAGCCAGAGGAACGCGGAGAGATAGAGAGAGATAAGGGCAGCCGCTGCCGTTACAAGGAACAGCCTAGCTGCGTACAGAGGGGGGTAAATGTTCATGCCTGCCTTACGTATGGCGTCCTCCAGCTCGAAGGTCTTTGCCAGGAAGGCCCCGATCCCGCCTGCGTAGGTGAGGGCAACGTAGTCTACCACGTTCATGAGGCGGGCAGAGATCACGCAACTCTCACCTCTGACAGGACCCTCTTCGGATCGTTGTAGTACCTGTAGATGACCTCTGCCACCCGCTTATAGTCTCTTATTTCTTTCACTGCCAAGGCCTTCAATATCTCGCTCCTCCTCCCCACCTCCTCTATGAGCTCCTCCTTGCTCTTGCCCGTCAGGTAGGCTATTTCCTCCAGAACCCTGCTCCTCTCAAGCCTAACTTCATGCGCGTCTCTTGCCGGATCCCACTCGCCCACGAGGATGTGCTCCTCCTCCCCGATCTCCCACAGGTTCGTCATCCTCCTCCCCGTGCTCCCACCCAGGTTGACCCTCCTTACCAGCAGCCCCCACCTCATCATGGGCACATAGCTGGGCGGGACGTTCATGGGAGGGCTCGTGAGCCTCTTGACCAGGGCGTTCACGTTCTCTGCATGTATCGTGGTGAGCCCTCCATGGCCCGTCGCGACGGCCTGGAAGAGGACGTAGGCCTCCTCTCCCCTCACCTCCCCCACTATTATGACGTCAGGCCTGTACCTCAGGCTCACCCTCACAAGGTCGTAAAGGCTCACCTCACCGGTCTTGCTGCCGGTGAGGGCATAGCTGTGCCTAGAGACTAGCTGCACCCAGTTCTCCAGAGTAAGCCTGAGCTCCGGCGTGTCCTCTATGGTCACAACCTTCACGTTGGGCTTCAGGAGGGTAGCTATGGCGTTCAGCGCCGTCGTCTTGCCAGAGCCGGTCACGCCCATGACTATGCCAGGCATCTTGTTCTCCATCAGGAGCCACAGGTAGGCTGCCATCTCAGCGCTTATGCTGCGTTGGATAATGAGGTCCACGATGCTGAGCGGTTTCTCCTTGAACTTCCTTATGGTGAAAGAGGAGCCCCTGACGCTCACCTCTCTCTTAAAGGTCGCCGCCAGCCTATGGCCCCCCGGCAGCATGGCGTCGACTATAGGGAACGCGACGCTCACGTGCTTCCCTGCTATGTGAGCCAACTTGAGCACAAGGGAGTCCACCTCCTCCTCGCTCTGGAAAACTATAGATGTCGGCAACCCCTCGTAGCGCTGGTGCCAGACGTAGAGGGGCTTCCCTACGCCGTCGCAGCTTATGTCCTCCACGAACGGATCCTTCATGAGGGCCTCGAGGGGACCATAGCCTACCGTGTCTTTCAGGAGGTGGTAGAGCACCTTCTGCCAATCTATGGATCCCTTCTTCCGGGCCCCCAGCCTCTCGCTGTATACGCTCACTATCCTCTTCAGCTGGTCGACGAAGTACTCCCTGACCGCTTCGTGAGTTGTTGCAGCCCTGCTGAAGTCGTAAGGCTTTATCTCCCACTCTAGGATCTTCAGCAATATCTTGTATACCTGGCTCTCCTCCTCGTTGAGCTGGGCCTCCTTCACTATGTACTTCCTCTCTCCCGTAACCTCGTCCTCAACGATCAGCGCATAGGCCCAGGGCTCTATGAGAGGATATTCCTCCAAGACCTTGAAGTTGCCGAGCTTCCTCTCTTCCATATGCTCCCTCCCCTCAGCCCAAGGAGATAAATTAAGGCAACATTTTCGTCCCCTTGGTCCAGGATAATAGACCCTTAAACCAGCGGGGCAGGAGCTCTCAATAGGCATTGGAATGAGAGGGCTCATTATAGCCTTGATGCTCGCCCTTCTCGTCATCCCTGTAGAGAGCTCCACGTCCCTCACCGTGGAGAGCACTCCCGTTCACAGCCTGGAGAGGCTCACGCTCCCGCCACAGATCGCATATCAACAAGCGGTGGTCAGCGGCCCCCACGTAATCATGGGGGGAGAGGGCTTCGTCGCGAGGGCTAACATCAGGTCCTCGCGCCTTGAGGGCGTGATCAACGTTGTGGGCAACGTGACCTCCCTCTCCGTAGATGCCGTTCCCTCCCAGTGGATAGCAGCAGGCACCAACAGAGGGGAGGTCATCCTACTCAACTTCAACGACATGTCTCAGAGGGCTCACCTCTACCTGGCCTCTAGGGGCGCAGTGAGAGGAGTCTATCTAGCAAGAGTTGAGGGAGGTTCTCGGCTGATTGCATTCGACGACAAGGGATTCCTCTACATCATGGGCACCTACAGGGGAACCTTGGCGGGCGGTTGGTTTGAGCTAGGCCCCGTTCAGCATCTAGGAGCCCTCACCGGCCTCTACGATGTCCACATATCGCACGTGTATCCGTCCATATACCTACGGAACTGGACCTCCTACCACTATGAGGGGAACAAGATAGTCGCGATTTCTAACCTGTTTGCCCCTGGCGCCGCGGGGGTTAACAAGTTCTTGGGGGGCTTCAGCATAGATGTCCTCTACGGCGCGCAGAGGGCAAAGGCTGTTACTGGGATCGTAGAAAAAAGGCTGTTACTGGGATCGTAGAAAATCAAACGGAGAGGACGGAGAGGAGGCTGTACTACGCTCTCATCTACGACAACATCGTCGTCCCCCTCGGAGCCAGTCAGAACGGGCTCTACGAGGCGCCGAACTACACCCTAACCCTCACTGGCCTTTTCCCGCAGGAGTACAAGCTCCTCCTCCTCTACGAGGTTAGGAAACTGGGCGGGGAGAGGAGCATAGTGGAGACCTACTGCTATAGCGGGATCACTCCGCTCAGAGTAAGGTCAGGGGACGTGACGCACCTGGGCGAAACAGTGCTCAACCTCACGGGTAGCAGTTTAGCTGATTGCCTGGAGAAGCTGCGCATCGATGGCAAGCGTTTCTACCAGCTGTCCCGCCCCTCCATGGTCCAAGCCTTCTTCCTCATCGATGCCACCCGACTCCCTCTGCTGTTCGAGTTCGACAGGGACGTGAAAGTGATACTGGTGCCAATAACGAAGGAAATGATGGACACGGGCATCGGAAGCCTCGGGGAGCACCGGATCGGAATGCTCGTTAAGCCAGGCATGGGGAGGCCGAGGGACTGGGAGGGCATAGACTCTGTCTTCCTCCTGAGCGCTAGGGGGTGGCTGCTGATATACTACTTTGGGCAGGGGCTGAGGCTGGCAGATGTAGGATACCAGCAGCCCCAGATGATCTACCTGGGCGATGAGATCTCTGCCATGGACGTATCCCCTGACCTGAAGAGGATATACATAGGAACTGCGAGCGGCACCGTCTATCGCCTCTTCTGGCTTTCCGATGTGGCGCTGTTCAAGCCGTCAGAGCGCAGGTATTTCCTCGACTCCTCCCTCAAGGTCGACACGTTTCCGATAACTTCTCTCGCGGAGCTGGCAGGGGGCGAGCTCTTGCTAGTCACCTCGCAGGTAGGCAGAATACAGATGGTAAAGCTGGTAGACGTTTGGGAGCCCCTCTGGAGGTCGGGAGAGGACCAGTTCGGCTTAGAGACGAGGGTCGCTAACTTAAGGGTCGTCTCTAGGGCCATCAACGAGATAATCCTCCTGTCGCCAGAACGCGACATCTACTGGTTCAAAAGGCCCCTTCAAGATCTTCACACTATACAAGTGAAAGTCGGCGCGGTGGAGTTCAATGAGGACGGGAGCTGGAACATAACGGTTCCGAGAGCCAACCTCACCGTAGAGGTGGTGTCGCGCGGAGCTCCCGTGGCGCGCGCTGCTGTTGTGGATGGGAGAGCGATCCTCTACTTGCCTGCAGGCAATTACGACATCGTGTTCTCGCAGGAGGGGATACGCTCTAGACCCCTTCCCATAAGCGTGTCGCGGAAAGGGGAGCTTTCCGTCGTGCTCATCCCTAGGCCGAGCGTTATTGTGGCAGAGCGGGCGGATAACCTCACTGTGCTCCGCCAGACCATAGAGCAGAGCAAGCCGCGAGTTTCGTTCGAGGTGAGGATGAACGACATAGACGGTAACCCGGTCTTGGAGCCTCTTAGGGCAATACTCTACGGGCCAGAGTTACGCTACATCTCAATCAGCAAGGACGGAGTTTTCAGGTTCCCAGATGTTCCCATAGGCCTCTACACCCTCACCGTAGAGGAGCCAGGCCCGAAGTACGAGCCCTTCATCACCTCCCTAAAGGTCACAATGCAAGGCCCCGATCCATCTAATATCGTGCTGCAGCCTAGGAGGGTCGAGGTCAGCATTAGGCTCACAGACGCGCTCTTCCGCACTCCAGCGCTTGAGTCCTTCCGCCTCCAGCTGGAGAGGCTGGAGATAGGCTCGAGTCAGTTGCACTACCCGCGAGAAGTGACGGTAACGAGAGGGATCATCACGCTCCAGCTGCCTCTGGGCACTTACCGCCTCACGGCTGTCCCGGTGGGCCCCAGCTATCTTCCCACGACCTCTCCCATCACCTTCCGGGTCGAGGAGCCCACGAGGGTCGAGGTGAGAGTGCTGCCCCGCGAGTACCCCATTACCATTAGGGTAAAGAACAGTTGGGGGGAGCCGGTAACCGACGCTAGGGTAACCCTCGTGAGGCTCGAAGGCGGCTACGTTACCGAGGTGGTCGCCCGCGGCACCTCCGTTGCTGAGGCCCTCGCTCCACATGGCATGTACGAGCTAACCGTCAGCGCCAACTTCTATCGGAGCACGAGCGTGGAGGTGAACGTTCCTGATCAGCAAGAGGTGGAGGTGATTCTAGAGCCGACAATGCCCCTCCTCGCCCTCAGGTATGCTCCCTACGGCTTGTTGCTGGCAATAACTTTAGCAGGGGCATACGTACTGAACTTGCTGAGAAAGGTAGTCGAGGAGAGGATGAGGCAGGAGTACTTCTAAAAGGTTTCTCTCTCCCCCTCCTCGCGGTGCTTGCCTTGAGCGGTAAGGAGGCCTCTGAGAGGGCCATTGAGGAGTTTAGGGCGGCTGCAAGGAGGAGCCTGGAGAGGGGGAGGGCGAGGCTATCAGGAAAGTATGAGGAGTTCAGCAAGAGGTTGAGCAATGTTTACGAGAGGGCCATTGAGGAGTTCGTGAAAAGGGTCAGGGGCTGAGCCTGGAGCTCAGGAGGAACGCGATCACCATTATCGCGAGGGCTATGAGGGCGAGGAGCAGGGCTATCCAAGGAGAGGTGCCGAAGATTATCGGTATTGGCCCTATTACGAGCACCCCGCCCCCCTCTACTTTCCCTCCCTTCTCCGTCGCGGCAAAGAAAGTGCCAACAAAAATGAGAAGCATGCCTATGAACACCAGAGCCACGCCTATTACTACCAGCTCTCCCCAGCTCACCAAGCCTCTCACCCCGGCGTGCAGCTCCCAAGAGCTCGAGGCGGCCTGGCGGACTCCGCCTGGAGGGGTCTCAGCCCGCGCCCCCGCGAACGCCCTGCGCCCGGGGCCAGGTTGCTCCCTTCCGGGCCTGGCCGCTTTCCCCCGGCAAAGGCGGTGAGGGCCGCCCTCCAGCGGCCCTCCCGCCACCGCAGGCCCCGCGGGACGAGCCTCACTGCCTTGCTCCAGGGGAGCGCCCCGCCAGCCGTTGCCCGAGCTCCCGGGTTACTGGCCCCCGCCTGGCGCCCTCGGGTACGGGGACGGCGACCCCCCGGCCCTGCCTGCACGCCAAGCATACAGCGGAGCTCTGCCGTTAAATCTCTTTTAACGACCTTAGCTTTCCCGCCCTTTCCCTAGGCTTTCCCACCATCTCCCTAATCTGCCCCCTCTGTAATAGTTTAGGCGGTGAGGGAAGTGAAAGCGTGGGCTCTGGTACTTGCTTTGCTGCTCGCAGCAGTGCCTGCAAGCGGTCAGGAGGAGCTCTATGGCTCATGGAAGAGCTCTCTGGAGGCCCTCAGGGACATAGTGGGAGAGGGGATATGGGGCGAGATAGCAGGCGCGAGGGACCTGAGGGAGGCAGTCCTAGCTCAAGAGAGGGCGCTCTCGAAGCTAAGGCCAAAGCTCGAGTCCCTTCCCCAGCCAATGAGCTTACCGGAAGGGAGGGGCTTCGAGGAGGAGCTTGAGAGAGAGCTCTCCGCGGCAATAGAGAGGCTCGTATCTCTTGGCATCCTGGAGGCTCAGCCATCTGTCCAGGCCCTTCAGGTAAACGCCGCAGTCAAGTGGATGAGGATGGTAGCAGACATAAGGGAGGCGTGGAGCGCCAGGCTCGCCTCCTTGCTGGTGGCTCAGAAGCTGGAGGAGGGCGGAGATCCCGAGAAAGCCCTCCAGAGGATTGAGGAGGCGGAGAGAAGGATAGCTGAGGCCTTCGAGCTTTCCGAGCAGGCGAGAAGGAGCAGGCACTGTATCGTAGAGTTTAGGGAGGCGAGCAGCAAAGCCATAGAAGATCTGAAGAGCTGCCTCATCCAGCCTCAGCCCATCCCGATAGACGACCCGAAGATAGGAGAGAAGGTGTTCCTGCACCTTGCCCTTAGAGCTGCCGGTGGGGTGAAGATGGAGCCCTCTACGGTAGAGCTGAAGATAACGGGAGGCAGCGAGGGGAGGCTTTCGTTCAAGGACGTGGCCAAAGTGACAGTGGAGGACACTGAGATCATATTCAAGGTAAGCCACCAGATCAAAGGTGAAATAATCGGAGGGATGACCGTTTACCTCCGCGGCGACAACGGAGAGACCTACAAGGTGAGCATGCCGTGCTCCATAGCTACAGGCAAGTGTATCAGGATCATGATGCTCATCCCAGGTTACGACGTGCCCATGCCCATAAAGGCGGGCACCTACTCTGTGGACCTCGAGATAGGCTGGCAGGCTGAGGATAGAGCAGCTGGGTCTATTGAGATCTCTCTCCTTGCCGGCGCCTATAGAAAGTAACTGCGCCCCTCTGCACTTTTTCTATCAACCCCATCCTCTCGAGCTTCTCGAGCCTACGGTATAGGGGGGTCTTGGGGATATTTGTCTCCCTCATCAAGTCCTGTGCTGTGAGCTCGCCCCTCTCCAAGCTCTGCATTATGGCTCTGTCCCTCGCGTCGAGCCCCTCCAAGATTGTCTCAGCCTGGCTAGCCCCCTTCTGCCCCCGCCCCTTTCTGAAGTACAGATAGCCCAAGACGAGCGAGACAGTAAGCAAGCCTGCAATCAGGATTGCGGCAAGGGGGAAAGGGTCGAGCTGCCGCTCTGGGGGGAGGGGCGAGGGAGGGGGGAGCAGGTACTCCACCCTTATTTCCCGGCTAGGGGGGAACTTGAGGAGAAGCCTGTCCCCCACGCTGAAGGCCTCGAACTCCTTCGGCTCCACAGACACAATAAGCGCTCCGCGGGGCATCAGGAGGGAGACCGGAACCTCCTGAGGGGGTAGGCTCAGCCTCCAGATGAGCCCCCTCTTCTCCGTGAGGGCCGCGTGATAGAGGCGAGCCCTGGCCTTCTGCGAGGCAACGGGGAACTCCAGGAGGCCTGTAGAGGAGTTGTACTCGAAGGGAACGGGAGTGTCATCGGAGTAGGTGAAGACAGCATGCGCAGCAGGCAACGTGTTTAGGGAAACGCGCGTAGGCCACTCGCGCAGAGTAAGCTCGTAAGTGACGACCGCGGTTCCATCAGTATAGAGGTCTACTGTGGCAGAGCCGCTGGCCAGCAGTGCCAGGGCAAGTAGGACTAACACTCTGTCCCCTCCTCTTCAGCGGCTCCCTATAATATTACCCTTCTCCCCCCTTGGCAGAGTAGCCAACGCTTCTTAATAGCCCCTCCCATCGCTTATACTGCAGGGGCCCAATGGGCGGCATATTCGGCTTTGTGTGTCGCCGTCCTCAGAGCTGCGAGATCGTTGGAGAGGGATTGAAAAGGTTGACGTACAGAGGCTATGACGGTGCTGGCTTCTGCCTCCTCGACGAGCAGGGGAAGCTAGTTGTGAGGAAGGTGGCTGGTCACCTGGAGAAAGGGTGGGAGAGGCTCTCCTTCCACTCCTATAGCTCAGATGTGGCGCTGGGGCACACGCGCTATGCAAGCAGGGGGGTCCCTGCAGACTTCAACAGCCACCCGCTCCTTGACTGCAGGGGAAGGGTTGCGGTGGTGATGGACGGCTTCGTGAGCGGCTACGAGGAGTTGAGGGAGGAGCTGAGGAGGAGGGGTCACCGGTTTGTCTCTACCACAGACACGGAGGTCCTGGCGCATGTGCTGGAGGAGCTGCTGGAGAGGCAGGACCTCAAGGGGGCCCTCCTTGAAGCTGCGAGGATCGTGGACGGCATATACTCGGCTGCCGTGGCCCTCGAGGGCACCAGAGGGCTGGCCCTGATCTCGAAGGGACAGCCCCTCGCCATAGGGTTCAAGCAGGACTGTCATTACGTCTCGAGCGACTTGGTGAGCCTCTCAGGCTTTGCAGATGAGGCTATAGTGCTGGAGGAGGGCGCCGGGGCCATAGTGACTCCCGGCTCGGTAGAGGTCTTCAACCTCCTCACCGGCGCTCCCCTGGGGGAGCTTGTGAGGAAGAGGGTCAAATACCAGGTAGAGTCCATAGGGAAGGGCGGCTACCCTCACTACATGCTAAAGGAGATCTACGAGATCCCTGAGGCCATAACGCGCACTGCCGCGTCCCTCATGGAGAAGTACTTGAGGCTCTCTGCCATGATCATATCCAGCGCCAGGAACGTGATAGTAATAGGCAACGGGACCAGCCTCCACGCAGGCCTCATAGCTCAATACTACTTTGCCGAGCTAGCCGGCCTTAACGTGAACGTGGTGAGCGCGGCAGAGTTCCCCTACTATGCTCTGAAGAACGTCTTCACTGGCACCGTTATCCTAGCAATAAGCCAGAGCGGGGAGACGAGCGACGTGATCAGGAGCGTGAAGCTGGCCAAGCAAAGGGGAGCTGTTATAGTTGGGGTGACCAACGTCCTCGGCTCCAGGCTCACCATGCACTCCAACGTCTACCTCCCCATAAGCGGAGGGCCGGAGATAGCTGTTCCTGCCACCAAGACCTTTGCCTCCACCCTCACTGCCCTCTCGCTCCTCGCTGCCTTCACAGGTCTATACACGGGCAGGACGAGCGAGAGCAAGCTGCATGGGCTCTACGGCGAGATCACGGCAGCCTCACAGCTCCTGAAGGAGGAGCTCCCGAGGCAGGAGGAGAGGGTGTCAAGGATAGCGGAGGAGCTAGCAGGGGAGGAGAGGATGTACGTTTCGAGCAGCGGGATAAGCTACCCCTTGGCGCTAGAGGGGGCGCTGAAGCTCAAGGAGGCCGCCCTAGTTCATGCAGAAGGAATACAGCTGGGGGAGATGAGGCACGGCCCTCTTGCCGTAGCTGGCAAGATGCCGATTCTCATCATAGAGCCCGTGGAGGAGCAAGCGACAGAGCTCTACGAGAGGGTCCTCGGCGAGATAAGGGGGAGAGGGGGGAGGGCGATCACGGTAGGCTACAGGCGGGAGTCGCATATAGTGATCCCTCGCCTCTCTGAAGTCATGGTCCCCATCGTCGCAGCGGTGCCCCTCCAGCTGCTGGCCTACAAGATAGGGGCCCTCAAGGGCCTGCCGATAGACACGCCGCCGGGGCTAGCAAAGGCCGTCACGACCTAGTGGTGCTCCCTGGGCTCTGTGGCCTCGGGCAGCTCGCCGTTGAGGAAGGCCTTCACTGCCTCGTCCAGGCTAGGCCTCCCCTCCACGTAGTAGATCTTTATCCCCATCTCCTTGAAGAGGTAGAAGCCCCCTGGTCCCACGTGGGTTGCTATTATCACGTCCACGTTCTTCGACCTCATGAGCTCTGCCAGCCCGCGTCCTCTGAGGTTGTGAGGGGCGAGCACGAAGGGGTTCTCCACAACCTCCGCCACTCTGTAGCTGCTCCCCTCTATGTCGACTATCGCAAAGAGCTTAGACCTGCCGAAAAGAGGGCTTAGCTCCCATCCGTCCTTGCCCCTAATTACGGGCACTATTGCCCTCAATGCTCCTCTCCATTAACTTATGCCCTATTAAGCTCAGCATCTATATGGGGGAGAGCCATGATCTATGCCCTTAGCGACGTGCACGGGACGCGCTTTCTGCCCGAGCTCCGGGGAGCTCTGGCTGAGATAAAAGAGACCCCATGCGTGCTCCTCCTAGCGGGAGACCTCTTGGACAGGGGGAAGGTCGAGAGCCTGCTGCCCGTGCTGGCAGAGCTGGAGAGGGTGGGCAGCCCCCTCGTGGCTACCTTCGGCAACGAGGAGTACCACGAGGTCAGGCAGAGGCTGAGGGCTGAGTTCAGCAGCATAAAGTGGCTAGAGGACGAGCTCTACTCCCTCCGCTGCGAGGGACGCGAGATAACTATCCTGGGGACGCCCGGCTCCCTCGACCGCCTGACGCCGTGGCAGAGGAAGAACATGCCCTGGCTGGAGGGAGAGTTCAGGGAGAGGGAGAGGAGGCTGAGGTCCCTCCTCCAGAGGGCGGGAGGAGAGGCGATATTCATGTCCCATTACGTCATAGCCAGGGAAAACCTCAGGGGGGAGGACGAAAGGATATGGCCCGAGATGTTCTCCTCTTCAATTGAGGCCCTCGTGGCAGAGCTCAGGCCAAAGGTAGCTGTTCACGGACATGCTCATAAAGGGAGCCCCATCGCCTACCTCAACGGCGTGCCAGTCTACAACGTGGCGCTCCCGTTGAGAAAGCGAGTGGTAAAGTTAGATCTATAGATATTAACCCCCGCCAAACCTCATCGTGAAGGGAACATGATGGTCTCAAAGTCCTTCGGGGCGTTGTTAGTGTTAACAGTCTTCTTGATCTCCCTCGCAGCGCCCGCCTCTGCTCAAAACAGCGCAGAGTTTCGATTCAATTTCAAGGTACCCATTCGTTCTGAAGACTACGAGATGACATCCACCTCCCTTTTCAGGCAGAACGTTATCCTTTCAGAGTCGCAAGGGAAGGCTCCTACCACGAGCCCCCTCGACTGGAACACAAAGCTTTCCCTCATTATAAACAGGAGGAACGAGACGGGCAGAGCTACGTTGGACCTCTTCGTAAACCTCTTCAACAGGAGCGATAACAGGCTCAACATCACCCTTAGGCTGGCTGGAGCTGCAGACCTCATCATGGGAGACCCTGTGAAGGGCAGGGCTGGGTTCAACATAAGCCTCAGGGATCAGGGAGCTCTCGCAGCGAGGATCAACTTGAGGGCCCTCGCAGTTGACGGCACTGGCAATGCTTCCCTCAGCCTTGACGAGAGGTGGTTTAACTCCAGCGCCATAGCACTTCTCGAGTCGCGTAGCGGCAACGCCGTCATAGACAGGGCAGTCATAGCCTTCATCTACGCAACTGTCGAGGAGCTCCTCGCCAACTTTTCCCAGTGGGTCGTGACCGTTAACCCGAAGGCCAAGTTCAGCTATAACGTCACCTTCACTCAGAACAGGGTCAGGGTTGTGGCCTCCCTCTCGTTCCCCTATGATGGCAGGGACTTCCAGCTCCAGCTAACGGGAATCCGCGAGTACACATCGCGCACAGATCTGGCGCTGAGGTTCTCCCAGAACAGGCTCGAGTGGAACTACAAGTACTCCCTCACCAGCCCCATCAAGCTCGGCTGGGAGGGCTCCCTCAACGCTACGGCCAGGAGGGGGGTGCTGGAGGTCTCTGGCAACCTGAAGGTAGCCAAGGAGAACCTCGACAGGGCCAGGCAGAACCTGGCCGCTCTGGCGAGCGTTGCCACAATGGTCGGCGCGGACAGCTTCGCAATACCTCAAGGACAGCTCCAGGTGCCTGCTCCGCCTCAGATTAACCTGAACAGGATAGCAGATAACCTAGAGCTAGTGGTGGAGAGCGTGGAGAGGGCGACCTCCACGCCAACCCCATCTCCCTCTCCCACGGAGAGCAGGGGACTCGTGGGACTTGACAGCACCACTCTTGCCATATTGGGAGGAGTAGCCCTGCTGGCTCTGGCAGGAGCCATCGCGTACTATCTCGGCAGGAGGAGCTGAAGTGGAGGGGCTGAGGAGGGCTCTTCGCCTCTACAACAAGTACAGGAGGAGGGAGGCTCAGGCTCGGCTGGTTCACCATGAGGGAGACATCGTGAAGGTAGAGGTGAAGGGCTCTTTCTGCGAGACCTGCGGGATCTACGATTGGCTTGAGGACCTTGTTTACGTGGCCCGAGAGGTAGGCCTGGAGCTGGAGCTCGTAGATGCTCAGGAGAAGGCCTCGGACAAGTGGCTTGCCGTCTATAGACTCAAAAAATAGATAGTTTTTCTTTATAAAACCTTGTTTAATAATAAAGGCTCTACTTTACTTAACTCCTGAGGCTTGAACGGAGGTACCAGGATGAGAGTGCCCTACCTCCTCTCTCTAGGCTACGAGGGGGAGGAGGAGAGGATAGCAAAGAACATGAAGAGGTACGTAATAGAGACCACGAGCTACACGCTCTCTACTGCTATCTCTACAAACCTAGTGAACGCCCTAGCCATGCGCTACATGGGCTACGGCATCGTGGAGATAGGAGCCCTCACCCTCCTGAGGACAGCCGCGGTGAGCGTGGGCAGCGTTGCAGCTCTCCCCCTCTTGGAGAGGTACAGGAGGGAGAGGCTGAGGGTCTGGCTGCTCTTCGGCACCGTCAACAGGGTGGGCTGGGCCCTCACGGCCCTTGCGCCCCTCCTCCCGCCGCCCCTGAACCATGCGACCTTGCTCGGCGTAGTTGCCTCTGCCCAGCTTGCTGGCGCTATAGCGGGCGTGGCCTCCATGGACACCCTGGCAGACAACGTGAGGCCCAGCGTGGCAGGCAAGTTCTTCGGGGCCGTTGCTTCCTTGAACAACCTGGCAACGCTGCTGGCCTTCCTCCTCACCCTCCTTGCCTTCCGCCTCCTCTCGCCAGAGTGGGCCTATGCATCTCTCTACTCCCTTGCCCTCGCAACCGCGCTCCTCTCCACGTGGAGTCTCGCGACCCTCAAGGACTTCTTCCCCAAAGAGTCTCGAGAGCTAGACCTCAAGGGGGCGATGAGGGGCTATGCAGAGGTCCTGGTTAAGGACGTGAGCTCCGGGCGCTTCATAGCTCTTTCCAACGCATTCACCTTCGCAGTCCACGTCCCCTCAGCCTTCTGGGACTACTACGTTGTGAGGGTGATGGGCGGGGACGAGACGTGGCTCACCGTGAAGAACATAGCGAACATGGCCCTTAAGTCCCTGAGCCTGAAGCTCTGGTCGTCCTACCTGAACATAATTGGAGCCAGGCGGAGCGTCCTTGCCTCCATGTTCTCCACCGCTCCAATCCCCGTCCTATACACAAGCTCTGACAGCCTCATGGCGCTGGTGGGGGTTAACGTTTACGCAAGCATAGCCTGGACCCCCTGGGAGATAGCCAACACCTTGTACACCATGTATCTAGTGCCTGAGAGCAAGAGGCCCTCTTTCGTCTCAGCGCAGAACGTAGCCTCTAACGCCGTCGCCACGATCGGCACGGGCTTCGGCGTTCTGGTCGCCTCGATCTCTGGCGTGACGAGCGCATTTGTCATCTCCTCCCTCCTCCGAGCTGCGGTGGCTCTGCTCTCTGTCCGGTGGATGCCGGAGCTCGAGAGATGAGGGACATCCAGAGACTCTACCTGGTTTCGGCGGTAGGCTCCCTCTTCGGCGGCGCCTCACACAGCATCATGGCCCCCTACCTTCGCCTCCTGGGCTTCTCCCCTATGGAGTACGGGTTCCTGGGGGCCCTGCTCCTCTTTGCCAGCCTCTTGTTCACCATCGTTGCAGGGTGGGCCAGCGACAGGGCCGGGGCGAAGTTGGTGCTATTAATCTCTCTGATCCTGCAGGGCCTGAGCTCTCTCCTCCTGACCCTCGGCAGCAGGGAGTTGGTGCTGACATCGTTTCTGTTGGCAGGCGTTGCGGGAGGACTCTCATCGGTAGCAGGGATAGTGCTGGCAACGAGGCTGAGAGGGGGGGAGGAGTTCGAGAGATCTCTGCCCTTCCTCGGCGCGGCGAGCAGCATCGGCATGGGAGTAGGGCTCTTCGCCGGCTGGGTCCCCATTGTTCTGAGCTCTATCTATGGCCTCAGCCTGCTCGAGGGCTACAGGCTACAGTTCCTCGCGGTAGCCCTCCTGCTCCCCCTCCTCTCCTTACCTCTCCTAGCGCCTGTGAGGGAGGAGAGGGGGCCCTCTCAGGAAGTAAGCAACGGCTCTAACGGCGTTCCTTGGGGGATCATGGCAAGGCTCGTCCTCATTAATGCCATTATAAGCCTTGGGGCCGGCATGTCGATCCACATCATAGATTATTATTTCGTCCTGAAGTTTAACGTCCAGAGCGGCGAGCTGGGCACGGTGCTGGGCATCCAGAGCCTGATCATGGGAGCCCTGATGTTGCTCACCCCCCGCTTCAGCACCGCCGTCGGCGGGCCTTTGAGGGCCTACCTCTTCATCGCGTCTCCCAGCGTTCTCTTGCTGGCAGCTATGACCCTCACCTCCAGCTATCCCATTTCTTCCCTCATTTACATTGTGCGAACAGTTCTCATGAACGTCGCCAACCCCTTGTACCAGGCCTTCGAGATGAGCCTGATCCCGAGAGAGTACAGGGGGAGGGGTGCCTCCCTCATCAGTCTTGCCTGGCAACTGCCAGCAGGGGTGGGGAGGCTCGCGGGCGGAGCCCTCATGGCTTACAACGTTGAGGCTCCCCTGCTGGTAACGGCGGCCCTCTACGCTTTTGCGTTCGGCCTCATGATCTACTTCTTCCCTAGCTATGTGCTGAGGGTCAAGAACTCAAGACCTCTCTAAGGTAGGGATTGTTGTCTACCTCCTCTCCTATGGTCGTGGGGGAGCCGTGGCCGGGGTAGACCATAGTCTCGCGCGGCAAGCTCGCCAGCTTCCGGAGGCTCTCCCTCATCATTTCTGCAGAGGAGTGGGCGAAGTCCACCCTCCCTATTGTGCCCTTGAACAGAGTGTCCCCTGTAAAGACGGCCCCGAAGGACGTCATGGAGACGGCCCTCTGGCTGGCAAGGAAGACGTCTCCGACGAAGATGCCGGAGGGGATGACTAGCGAAATGCTCCCCATAGTGTGCCCCGGCGTCTCCATTATCCTCACCTCCACCTCTCCCAGCTCCAGCCTGTCGCCCTCTCTCACCGTAAAGTCTGGGTTCGGCACTTCGGGCACCTCCACGCCAACGTACCTGAGCGCTGCAGTGCGGGCCCTGCGAGACAGCTCCACGTCCTTCTCATGGATGGCATAGAGCGCCCCCGTCAAGGACTTAGCAACTGCAACTCCAGCCACATGATCGAAGTGGCCGTGGGTGGCGATTATGTACTTGACGTTCTTGAGCCCCTTTAATGCCTCGTCCAGCCACTCAGGCCAGCCAGGGTCTATGATCATGACCTCTCCCCCGCTCTCCACCACGTAGCAGTTGGACTTCAGCGGGCCAAGGGGATACCTCTTGACGGAGATCACTCTCCCCTCCCTCCCCTTGGCCAGAACTTAAAACAGAGGTCGGTCGTTCCGGCTCTCGTCACCCCTCAGAAGACTCCCTTACACCTCATCCCGCTAACAGTGAGGAGAGGAGAGCTAAAATCAGGAGGGGGACCCTTATGCGTCCATAGACTGAAGCGTTGAGGAAAGCGGCGCCGACGCCGAGGAAGGCGAAGAGCGGGGAGAGGAGGACTGCTGCCAGGAACAGGAAGACTGCAGCAGCAACATATGATCTTTCTCCGGCCAGCCTTGAGAAGTCGAGGAGGGCAGAGGAGATCATGATGATGCTGATGACAGAAAGGATGTGGAACATGATCAGGGCAGCAAGGCGCGGCACGCTTGCTGTCTCTATGATGTAGAGCGTGTTGTGGAGCCAGGTGATGAGCTCCGCCTCGCTGCGAATGTGCTCAAAGTATCCAGCCACGTAGGCAGGCAGGAGGGAGAAGGCCAAGAGAACGGTCCCCTCCTTCATCCTCTCTGCTATGTCCTGCCTCTCGAAGTAGTAAACCACCCTCTGAACAAAGAGAGCCAGCGTGAGCATGCCGCCGAGCCAGAGGAGGAGGGAGGCGAGCACGTAGCCCAGGAGGGCGAAGAAGGTTGCCGATATCAGCATCAGGCTCCCTACGAAGGCTATGGCCCTCTCGCGCTTGTAGCGCAAAGCCCCCAGCTCCGCGATACATATAGCGAAAAGCCTTAAGATGGTGCTCTTAGCCCTGCTCCCTCAGGGCCCGGAGGAAGGAGAGTATGCGCCGGTACATGTCTATCCTGTTCTCGTCCCTCCTTATGCCGTGGCCCTCGTCCTCGTAGATCTTCAGCTCGTACCGCTTCCCCATCTTGTCCAGCTCCTGCGCCATCTGCTTCACCTCCTCTACCGGGCAGCGGGGATCGTTGGCGCCGTGGAGGAACAGGATGGGCGCGGAGAGCTTCTCCAGGTGGAAGATAGGCGACCTGTCCCTGAAGAGGGAGGGGTCCATCTTCATATCATCGTACGCCTTGAGGTAGTCCGCCTCCTTCTCGTACTCGGTGTACCAGTTATAGAAGCCCACTATGGCTATCCCCCCGTCCCACTCTGCTGGCTCCTTCACCATCGCGAGTGCCGTGAGGTAGCCGCCGTAAGACCCGCCTGCCGCGAACACTCGCCTAGCTCCCATGCTCCTTGCAAGCCTTGCAGCGGAGACCACGTCCCTCATGTCGCCGCCCCCCAGGTCCTTGTCGTTGAGGTGGAGGAAGCGCTTCCCGTAGCCGGTGCTCCCCCTATAGTTAGGCGCTATGACCAGGAAACCGTCCATGGCCAGGAGCTGGCAGAGGGGGCACCAGGCGTCGTACATATGCGCATCTGGCCCGCCGTGAATGTAGATGACGGCATCCCCGTTCCAGCTCTTGGGCCTAAACACGACAGCCTCTATCTCGAGCCCGTCAAAGCTCCTGTAACGCGTGATCTCAGCACTGACCAGGGGCAGCTGGGGCGTAGTGTCTACGAGCTTCTCCCCGTTCAAGTAGAGGGCGCTGGGCACGGTGGAGCTGGACTTGACCAAGGCCAGCAAGTCCTTATCTATGTCGAACTCCTCGACGTTGCCCTCCACGACCTCCGCCCTCCCCCCCTCTACCTTCACCAGCTCGTTCCTCCCTGCCCTATACCGTAGGACGAGGATCCCCTCCTGCGCGTAGCGGGCAGGGCCCTTCTCAGTCTCGTCCCTATAGATCCAGCTGACTTCCCTGCTCCTCAGGTCTACCTCCCCTACGTCGTTCCAGCCGTTGACGTTGGAGATGAACAGGGCTCTCCCCTCTCTTGCATCGCTCACGTAAGTGTCGGAGCCCTCGAAGTGCAGGAGGAGCTCGTCCCGCCCGTCTAGGTCGAGGAGGCGGAGCTCAGTGTTGTATATGCCCCTCGTGTAAACGATCTCGTTCCGGGAGGCCCAGCTGAAGCTGGTAATGGGCTCCCGCCACCTCGTGAGCTCTCTTAGCTTACCGTCCTCGATCACGAAGAGCTGGCTGGGCAGCCCGCCCCTGTTGGAGGTGAAAGCGATCTTGCTGCCGTCGGGGCTGAAGGTAGGGGAGAAGTGATAGTGCTGAGAGCTCTTGGTCACGTCCTCCTCCCTCCCGCTAGCCAAATCCCTAAGTATGACCTGGAAGTTCTCATCGCCGTCCCTGTCCTTCAGGTAGGCTATGACGTCGCCCTGGGGGCTGATCTCTGGCTCAAGGTAGGAGTCCCTCCCGCCCGTTAGCTTCTCCACCCTCTCGCCCGTAGCCAAGAAGACGTCCCACTTGCCGTCCCTGTTCCAGTTGAAGGCAACGGCCTTGAGCCTTGAGTTAACGCTCACGTTCCTAACGAACCTGACCTTCACCAGCGCCTCTGCAGGGTCCAAGGGAGCTCTCCATTTATATGAGAGCGAGCTCTATTAAGCTGAGGGCTGCGTTGAGGCTGGAGGAGCAGCTACTGCTAGGGGTCCTGCAGGGGGTCTTCGAGTGGCTCCCCGTGTCGAGCAAGACGGTGCTCCTGCTAACGGCTGCCCTCCTGGGCTATCCCCTCTCCTCCTCTTACTCCCTCAGCCTTGCCCTCCAGGCAGGCACGGTCCTCTCTGCCCTAGCATATTACTGGCGAGAGCTCCCCGAGCTCCTCTCGGATAGCAAGGTGATCCGCTTCTTGCTCATATCAACGACCGTAACGGCTGCCGTGGGAACTCCCCTCTACCTCCTGGCGAGGGAGATGCTCTCCGGCCTCGGCTTGTCTATCTCGACAATAGCGATAGGGGCGGCGCTCCTTGCCCAAGGGATCTTCAGGAGGGAGGGAGGGGAGAGGGAGGAGGTGAGGCACAGGGACTCCCTGCTCTTCGGAGTAGCACAGGGGCTAGCGGTGCTCCCCGGGATCAGCAGGTCGGGCATAACCGTTACCCTGCTCCTCTACCTCAGCTTCTCCCCCGCGAGGGCCCTGAAGCTGAGCTTCCTTGCCTCAATACCCGCTAACCTAGGGGCGCTGCTCGTGACGCTCCTCTTCGAGGGAGTGGCCTGGGGCGAGGTGGAGTCCCTGCTCCCTGCCCTCCTCGTCTCTGCAGCGGTGGGCCTTGCAACCATGGGCGCACTGATAGAGCTTGCGAGGAGGAGAGGGAGGGAGCTCACGCTCGCCATGGGAGCTGTAACGCTCTTGCTAGGAGCAATGACCATATAATGGTGGACCGGCCGGGATTTGAACCCGGGACCTCTCGGATGCCAACCGAGCGCTCTTCCAGGCTGAGCTACCGGCCCAGCAAGAACTCCCTGCTTGAGGTTAATAAACGTAATTAATCCTAAGCGCGGCGGAGTTGGGGGGATGAGCATGCATCCTCTCTTGAGGAAGGTCTCTTCGGGCTCCCCTGCGCTAGGCACCTGGATAACTGTGGACAGCCCTGAGGTGGCAGAGGCCCTAAGCCTTCTCCCTCTCGACTTCGTGGTCATAGACCTGGAGCACTCCCCTCTCGGCTACAGGGAGGCAGAGCACATCCTCATCTCCCTCAAGGGGGAGACGGCAGGCATAGTGAGGGTGCCCTGGAACTCTCACGTCGAGATCAAGAGGGCTCTGGACATAGGCGCCCATGGCATCCTAGTCCCTTGGGTAAACAGCGGCGAGGAGGCTAGGCAGGTGGCTAGGTCTGTCCTCTACCCTCCGCGGGGCATCAGGGGCTTCGGGCCGAGGAGGGCCTCCCTCTACGGCCATGTGCCCCTGCGCAAGTACTTCGAAACTTACGAGGAGGACCTCATAGTCATGGTCCAGGTGGAGACGAGGCAGGCTGTGCAGAACCTGGAGGAGATACTTGCCGTGGAGACCGTCAACGGCATCCTCGTGGGCCCCAACGACCTCTCGGCCTCCCTCGGCATCTACGGTATGTACGACAGGCCTGAGTTTGTGGAAACGGTGAGGGAGATAGCCAGCAAGTCGAGGGGGAGGAAGCCCCTCGTTGCCTTCTTCGCCCCCACCCTGAACATGGCCCTCGAGGCGTACAAGATGGGCTATAACATGATATCCTTTAGCGCTGACATATTCGTGTTGGTAGAAGCTTACAAGAGCCTCCTTCACGAGTTCAAGAGGGCGGCGGGTCTGTCGTGAGGGTAGTGGGCGTAGATCCGGGGACCAAGAGCTTCGACGTCATAGCTATAGAGAACGGGAAAGCAGTGCAGGAGGGGAGTGTGGAGACCTCTGCCCTCGTCCACGATCCAATGCTGTTGCTGAGGGAGATCGAGAGGGCCAGGCCTACTCACGTCATCGCCCCCTCTGGCTATGGGGTGCCGCTCACGCGGGGCTCTGAGGTAAGGGACGTCAGGAGGTTTGCCCTGGAG
The DNA here is from genome assembly GCA_025058835.1 of Acidilobaceae archaeon. Lineage (GTDB taxonomy): Archaea > Thermoproteota > Thermoprotei_A > Sulfolobales > Acidilobaceae > DSZV01. The sequence continues at coordinate 134,069 of JANXEI010000001.1, read as the reverse complement.
ATACTGCTCCTCAGCACCGAGGACCAGATCAGGGCAGGGGAGAGGGCGGGACTGCTAGGGGTTAACGTGTACAGAGGGTTAGCTTTGGTTACAGAGCAGCTCGTGGGCAAGATGGGAGAGAGGGTGCTGTTCCTGCCAGCAGTGATCCACCTCCCCACCGTGCCGCGGTACAGGAAGCTGAACAAGATGGACATGGGCACCGTGGACAAGCTTGCAGCCACTTTCGCTGCGACCCACTTCGTGGCAAGGAGGGAATCGGTGGACTACGACAAGGTCGATCTCGTAACCCTCGAGCTGGGCTATGGCTACGTCGGCAGCATAGCCGTTGAAGGGGGGAAGGTGGTGGACGGCATAGGGGGCAGCTATGCCAGCGTAGGCCTTGTGACGGCAGGAGCCTTGGACCTGGAGGTAGTGGGCGCTGCAGGCAGCTGGACCAGGTGGGACGTCTGGAGCGGAGGCCTCTACGAGCTCTCGCCCCAGAAGGATATGGCTTTCATAGCCAAGGAGGCAGCTCAGGGAGACAGGAGGGCGGAGGAGCTCCTCCATGCTTACGTCGAGGGCGCGGCGAAGGACGTGGCTAGAGCTCTCCTCTCCACCCCCCGCTCTAGGCTCGTGGTAGCCTCCGGGAGGTTCTCCCGGAGCGCTGAGATCGTCAGCATGCTCAGGGAGAAGCTGAGGGAGCTGGAGGTCATCCCCCTCTCCTCCCTCCTCCCCGGCAACGTGAAGGAGGCGGCCTTCGGCTACGCTGCTATGGGAGAGGGCGTTCTCGGCGGCGTCTTTGCCGAGCTCTCTGCCCATATGAGGATCGCGGAGGCCTGTGGGACGGCTGCTGACTACATAGTTCACCCGCGAGCCCTAGGCGTGAAGGAGGCAGTGCAAAAAGCCTATGCGGAGAGCGTCACGAGGCCTAGGTTCTGCTCATAGGTCGGAGAGGCTCCTCACTACGTTTATGCGCCTCGTTATGAGGTAAACGCTAACGATAACTGTTAGGTAGAAGACGAGCAAGGACAGGAGGAGAAGCGGCGAGAGGAGAGCTTCTGCTGCAAGCTGTGGGGAGATGTAGGGGATGAAGGAGGCGAGGTTTCTGGCAAACCCCTCTGCAAGGAGCCAGCCCATGAGCAGAGCGAGGGGGAGGGAGAGGAGTGTGGCAAGTAGGGCGAGGAGAAGGGAGAAGAGGGAGAGGGCTATGGGGGAGAGCCCTAGCGCCTTAAGCACTGCTATCTCCTTCGCTCTGGCTAAATGATCTCCTATTACCACAGTGCCAACCACTACGAGTGAGATGAAGATCGCTAGCGCTGAGACGACGGAAAGGGCTCCCCTGACGAGCCCAATGGAGTCGACAATGGACTGAGCGATGGTCTCCCTGTCCTGTAAGGTCGCCTGGAGGGGGAGGGAGGCCTCTAGTGCCCTCCTCACCTCCTCTGGAGCCCTCCCCTAGGGAAGGGCGAGGGCAGCAGAGAGGGCCCCGAAGGTCAGGGAGCGCGAGGCGCCGCGGATCTCGAGGTACTGATCTTGTGAGACAAGCACATATGACCCGTCCAGGTGGAGGGCCTTTGATATTCCCACCACCTTCAGGCTATGCTCCCTCCCCAGCCCGTCCCGGAACTTCAGCGTGTCCCCTACCTCCAGCCCCTTCAGCTTCGCCACGTTCAGCGAGATGACAGCCTCCCCCTTGCCCGGATACCTGCCCTCCTGCAGGGGGAACTCCAGGCTCGGGTCGCCGCCTACAGAGGCCACCAGCTGGACAAAGCCTACGCCCTCTATTGCCCCAGAGAACCTGCTGGCGACGGTGAGATGGTATTGAGCCAGCGGCCTCAGGATCTCCTCCACCTTCTGCTGGAGCTTCTCATCTGGCGAGAGGGCGTTCAAGATCACATATGCGTCCATTGGCATGTACTCGCTGTCCTTTGCCCTAGCGGCGAGCTCCTCCGCCCCCTTCCCTATCATAGCCGCCGACGCTGCGAGGCTCATGAGGGTCCCGAGGAGGAGCGCGAGGACCAGCAGCTTCCAATAGCGGGCGAGAGGCTCCCGGAGGAAGTAGAGGAGGACGGGGCGAAAAGTCGGCGGCACGAACGCGGCTGACCTCTCCGCGTAGAGCCCCGTGAAAGTTATGGCCTCGACGGGCTTCACCCTCATGGCTAGCAGGAACGGCACGAGGGCCCCCAACAGGATGAGGAGGAAGGCCAACGCGGCATAGGAGACCAAAGTCTCAGCGCTAGCCCTGAAGCCGAAACTCTCATATATGGCTCTGCCGAGCTCCTCGTCCTGGATGGAGGAGCGGTAGAAGTTCTCGCCAAAGCCTGGTGCGAGGAGCAGGGCAAGCAGCATCCCCGCGCCTCCTCTGATGAGCCAGGGGAGCGAGTACTGCTGGAACAGCTCCAGGGGGCCTGCGCCGAGGGCCTTCATGACTCCTATGAGCTTGAAGTCCCTGGCAACGAAAGCAGAGCCCACGCTTGCTGAGATGAGAGGAACCGAGAGCAGGAGGACGAGGGTAGGGAGGGCGAAGAGGCTCGTGATGCCCGCAACTATCCTGGCTACAGCGTTCTCCTCTGGAGTGTTCACAAAGTACCAGGCCACCCTTGTCCCCCTCCCCTCCAGCCATTTCAGGACCCTCTCAGCCCCTCCCCTCACATCTCCCTTCACATCTACTGCAAGGTAGCTGTAGACGTCTCCCATCATTTCCTCTAGCAGGCTCTCGTGGACCACGAGGACTTGCGGCAGACCTCCAATCTGGTATAGCCCAGACGCGTTACCCACGAGCCTCAGCTCCTCCCTCATGACCCTGTCCTTCACATAGCTGTAGGCAAACAGCGTTACCTCCCCTGCATAGCTCAACCGCGGCGCCTCAGGAGCCCACTGGGTCTCGTAGAGCACGGCCTCCCCTTTGTTCCTTGGCAGGGAACCGCGGAGCACGTGGGGCTTGAACACCTGGGGGAAGCTCTCGTGGCCCAGCACAGGCAGGGTTACTAGCTCCTCTCCCTGCCTTGCCGCTGCGAAGGTGAAGCGGAACGCCCTCACCTCCTCCACGAAGGGCTGTGCCCTGAGCTAGTCGACCACCTCAGCAGGGAAGGAGCCGGTGACTAGGAGATCTCCGCCAGAGGCCTTGTAGAGCTCGTAGGTCACCCTGCTGTAGTTCTCGCTCACCATAGCGAGGGAGGTGGAACCGACCACTGCCACGAGGGTTACCAGGATCACTGCAAGAGTCTCTAGCCTCCTCCCCAGCACCATCCTGAGGGAGGACCTGAGGAGGGAGCTCATCTTGCCCTCCCCGATCGCTCCTCCCCAGCGACCTGGCCGTCCACCAGCCTCACCCTCCTCTCTGCAAAGGCGGCAAGCTCGAGGTCGTGGGTGGTGAAGATCACTGTCTTGCCCCGCTCGTTCACCTTCCTCAGCAGCTCCATCACCTTCAGCTTGTTCTCCCTGTCTAGGAAGGCAGTGGGCTCATCTGCCACTACGATCTTGGGGTCCATGGATATAGCCCTAGCTATGGCAACCCTCTGCTGCTCGCCCCCGGAGAGCTCGAACGGAAACCTGTTCGCCTTCTCCCTCAGCCCCACGAAGTCAAGGAACTCCAGTGCCCTGCTCCTCAAGTCTCCTCTTATCCCTGCAAGCTCCATTGAGAACATGACGTTCTCTAGGGCAGTAAGGGTGGGGAGGAGGTGGAAGAACTGGAATATCATCCCTACGTTCCTTCTCCGCCAGGCGCTCCTCTGGCCCTCGTTTAGCTCTGACACAACGGTCCCGTCCACCTCCACCTTCCCCTTCGTGGGCACGTCCAGGGCAGAGATGAGGTAGGTGAGGGTGCTCTTCCCAGATCCGCTGGGACCAGTTATTGCAACGAACTCCCCTGCCCTTACCTCGAGGGTCACCCCCCGCAGCGCTAGGGTGCTCGTAGTGCCCATGACGTACTCCTTCCAGACGTCCAGAACGCGGACAGACATGAGAGGAACCTCACTGGCCTATATCCTTCGCGAAATATATATATCTCTATATATCCGAGATGCTCCTCACCACGTTTACCCTTCTCGTCACCAGCCAGGTTGCTAGGAAGAGGGAGAGGTAAAGGGAGAAGAGCGCCATCACAGAGAGGGGGTTAATGAGGGCCTCTATGCCTACCTTTGGCTCCACGTAAGGCACGAAGGTGGCGACCCCTCTAGCTAGCCTCTCTGCCACAAGGTAACCGATGAGGAGGGCGGGGGGAATGGAGATGAGGGTGGCAAGGACGGCCTGCAACAGGGACATTAGGGAGAAGTCCAGAGGCTTCATCCCTAGGGCCTTCATGACTGCTATCTCCCTCACCCTTGCCAGCACGTCGCCCACCACTACAGAGGCTGTAACGATCACTGAGACTATGAGGAGCACGAGGGTAATCGAGTAGGACGCGCCCCTGACAAGGCCGGTAGTGGATCTAACGGAGCGGGCCAGAGCCTCCCTGTCCTCAGCCTCCACCTGGATCGAGAGGGCAGACTCGAGCCTTCTCACCAGCTCCCTCCCGTCCTCCCCCCCTAGCGCTGCGGCTGCCGCGAGCCCCCCGTAGGCAGAGGGCCCAGAGACGCGGGCTATGGTTAGGTACTGATCGGGAGAGACGAGGACGTAGGAGCCCCCGAGGTGCAGCGCCCTCGAAACGCCCACCACCTTCAGCTCATGAACCCTCCCCAGCCCGTCCCTGAACTCCAGCACGTCCCCGACCTTTAGCCCCTTGAGCCTTGCCAGGCTCTGGGACACTACTGCCTCGCCCGTAGAGGGATATCTCCCCTCTATCAAGGGGAACTCTAGGGTGGGGTCGCCCCTCGCTGAGGCAACGAGGGGGACGAAGCCCAACCCCTCTACAGCCCCCGAGAAGGTCCTGAGGTAGGTTATGTGGTACCTCTCAGCCCCAGCCTTTAGCTCCCTCTCCAGCGTGTCAACTACCCTCAAGCTCTGCTCCAGGTCGTTGACGTAGATGTACAGATCCATCGGGTTGTAAGACCTGTCGCGGGCCCTCTCGGAGATCTCCTCAGCCCCGCTCGCTATCATGGCAGAGGCTGCGCTAAGCCCTAGGAGGGAGCTGAGCAGGAGGACCAGCGCTGCGATCTTCCAGAACCTAGCTGCCATGTCGCGCAGGAAGTAGATGAGCCTGAGGCCTCCTGGGAGGGGCGGGATCACTCGCGCGCCCCCTCCGGCATAAAGGCCCGAAAACGTTATGGCCTCGAGGGGTTGCACTCGAAGGGCGAGGAAGAAGGGGACGAGGGAGCCTAGGAAGAGCAGAAGGGCCGTGACGAGGGCGTAGAGGGCGATCACCTCGGGGTAGACAGTGAAGCCGTAAACTTCGTAGAGAGCGTTGCCTAGCTCATCGTCCCCTATCGCCCTAACGTACACTTCCTTGGCTGCGAAGGGCGTTAGCGCGATCCCTAGCACGAGCCCGAGCATCCCCCTCAGGAGCCAGGGGAGCGAGTACTGCTGGAACAGCTCCAGGGGGCCTGCGCCGAGGGCCTTCATGACTCCTATGAGCTTGAAGTCCCTGGCAACG
>JANXEI010000001.1:0-128551 GCA_025058835.1 Acidilobaceae archaeon | reverse complement strand
GAGTACTGCTGGAACAGCTCCAGGGGGCCTGCGCCGAGGGCCTTCATGACTCCTATGAGCTTGAAGTCCCTGGCAACGAAAGCAGAGCCCACGCTTGCTGAGATGAGAGGAACCGAAATTAGGAGCAGGACGATGGGGAGGGAGAAGAGGGTCGTCACCCCATCCACTATTCTCACCACAGCGTTCTCCTCCCTCGTGTTTATGAAGTACCAGCTAGCTGGGGATCCCCTCTCCTCCAACGTCTTGAGCGCTTCTGCAGCAGCTCTCTTAGCATCCCCGGCAGAGTAAAGGGAGAGGTAGGTCACGCGTTCCCCCAGGACCTCCTTTAGGAGATCCTCGTGGACTATCAGAGCTTGACGCGACCTCCCTATATGGTTGAAGCCCTTCGCCGTTCCCACAACTTTTAGCTCATAACTCCTGAGACCTCCTCTCTCATAGTCGTACAGAACTAGGCTCACCCTCTCGCTGGGCTTCACCTCCTCTGCGCTCGGAGCTCGAAGGGCCGTGTAGAGTACAGCCTCCTCTCTCGACGAGGGCAGAGCCCCCTCGAGGACGTAGGCCCTGAAGGCCTCCGTGAAGCTCTGATGACCCATCACGAAGACGAGGACCAGCTCCCCCTCCTGCCTCACCGCCCCGAAGGTAACCCTAAGATCTCTTGCCTCCCTAACGCTGTCGAGAGAGAGGAGCTCTCTCACAACGTCGGGGCTGAAGCTGCCTATGACCAGCACCTCCCCCGTCACGGAGAGCGTGAGGGAGTAGACCGATTGGGAGAAGTTCTCCCTAGCTAGGTTGAGGGAGGAAACTCCCATCACTGCGATCATGACCACCAGCGTTACTGCGAGGCTCTCGAGCCTCCTGCTGACGACAGACCTCACGGCTGACTTTGCGAGCAGGCTCATGTTCCCCCTTCCCCCCGCTTTCGAAGACCTTTTTCTGTCGTTACATATAGGGGCTGAGCAGGCACGGTCAAGGGGATGTGGAGGCACGAGCGGGCCGAGGGGTGAGGACCTGTGCCTACCGAACTCTCACGACTATCAGGGCGAGGAACAGAAGGAGGAGCAGGGCTATCAGAGCCACCAGCTCCATTGGTATCCCGCCCGCAGCACCCTGATCCCCCGTTGACCTCACGTATAGAGCCCAGGAGGAGGGATTGAACTCGTTCTCGTAATCCCTCACTGCGGCGTACCCCTTCTCCACGAGGAAGAGGTTCACGTTGAGGTAATGGGTGGCGTTGTGCTCCAGAAACACTACCGCCACGATCCTGTTGTATTTGTCCGTGACCTTCATGTCGTCCACGTCCAGCAGGACCCTCTTTCCCGTCAGCAAGGAGGCAAGGAACTCTTTGCTCCTCTGGCCCTCTGGCGTTGACAGCTCGGGGGCATTGATGTCAGCAAACCTTACCCTTTTCGCCCCTGTGAGGTTCCTATACTTCTCCTTCTTCACCTCCACGATCTCTACCTCGATGGTGTCGCCGTCGATCACCCTCGTCGTCCTCCCTATGACCTCGGTGGCTTCGGCTATCTGGGCAGAAAATACTAGCACTAGCATGAAGACTACTAAGATCCGTTCCCACCGGAGGGATAGAAAATAATAAGCTCTCCCGCTTATAAAGTCACGGCGATACGTCTTGGCATCGGAGAGGTTACCGCTCATAGCTGGAGCTCTGCTAGTGCTGATCCTGATAGTAGCGGGCGCGTTCTTCCTTCTGTCACAGCCCTCTCCCTCCCCAACCCCCACTCCTACGCCAACGCCAGGTACACCAACCCCCACTCCTACCCCTGCAGCCACTCCCACACCAACCCCCACTCCTACGCCAACTCCTGCGGGGCCTTATGAGATAAAGATATTTACTGGAGGTACAGCAGGGGTATACTATCCCCTCGGCACAAAGTTGGCTGATATGTTGAACAAATACTCGAAAGGAGCTATAAAGGCCACGGCCTCCACCAGTGGTGCTAGCGTTGCTAACGTGCGGGCTCTCGCGGCGGGCGACGCGAACCTCATCTTTGTGCAGAACGACATAGCTTTCTACGGCTTCCAGGGCATCTACATGTTCTCAGGCCAAGGAGTGGACAAGCTGAGGGGAGTAGCAGTGCTCTATCCAGAGATCATCCAGATAGTTGCAAGGGCTGACAGGGGTATAAGGACGCTCTCCGACCTCTCCGGCAAGATCGTTGCGATAGGCGCTGCTGGAAGCGGCACTGCCGTGGAGGCAGAGCTAATCCTTAGGGCCGCAGGCCTCTGGGGCAGGGTGAAGGTGGAGTACAGGGACTTTGCTGCAGCCTCTGAGGCCATAGCGCTCGGGCAAATCGACGCTGCCTTCATAGTTGCGGGCATCCCCACTGCTGCCGTCCAGACGTTGGCAGCTAGGACGCCCGTGACCCTCGTGGCCATTCCTGACTCGGTGATTGAGGAGCTGAGGAGGCAGGGCTACCAGTTCTTCACTAGGTTTACTGTGCCAAGAGGGACCTACGGAATTGCTAGCGACGTTCCCACAGCGGCTGTGCTCGCCATGATAGCCGTCAGCGCAGACGTGCCTGACAGCGTTGTGTACAGCATCCTCGACATAATGTTCAGTAACCTCGACGAGCTCAGGCAAGCACATGCTAGGGCTGCCGACATATCGCTTGCGAAGGCACTCGAGGGCATGCCAATACCCCTGCACCCTGGTGCTGTGAAGTTCTACCGTGACAAGGGCATCAGCGTGCCCCCCAGGCTCGTGCCATGATCTTGCTCCTCTTTTTCTTTTTTACATTACCCTTTCTTGAGGTAAGCGCTCAGGCAGGGAGCTCCTATTACCCTCTGCCGGCCGTAATAGAGATCTCGTTCACCCATAGCTCCGAGAGATATGTCGTTACGGAGAGGCTGATCGCTACCCCCCTTTGCATTCACCTTCTGGCAAGCAACCTCAGGTACGGGCCTGGAGCCTCCTCATCCGTGGAGGACGAGGAGAGGTTGAGGCAGGCCTCATGTATAGGGCACAGCCTAGCCATCGATCTTTCTCATGCGGAGGACCCGAAAATAAAGATCAACGGGAAGGAAATACCGGGAAAAGATATTACTCTCAGAGTTAGATGGCTAACAGCGTGGGAAACGGTTATTAGGATGGTCAGAGGAGCCTCCTGCGGTAAGGGGGGTTGAATAGGGCGAGTCTGCTGGCGTTACTCGGAATAATATTTGCGCTCTATGAACTTGTTTACGTCTTGCAGCTCCACTTCTTCATCTACAACATCTTCAGAGGGGCAGGCCTCGAGCTTGAGCCGCTCAGCTGGTCACTTCAGCCCCTCCAGTCTATGGCGATCCTCCTCTCCCTTGTCGTAGTGATAGCAGTTGTCTCCAAGCCCTCTAACTTCGCAGGCAGGCTGTCCCTTGCCTACGACCTAGCAATAATAGTCATGGGAGTCGTGGGCATATCCTACATGGCGATAATCTTCCCTGAGATAGCAACCTATGGCTATATAAACATCACGCTAGAGAGGATCATATTCCCCGCGTTGGCCATAATAGCGCTTGTGGACGCCGCGAGGAGGACCGTCGGCATAGTGCTCCCCTTAATAGCGCTCGCTGCCCTGCTCTTCGCCCTCTACCAGGAGGACTTTAACGTTAGGATGGTAGTCAACCACTTCTACTACTCTGGAGAGGGAATATTTAGCACGCCTCTAAGGGTTATGGTCACCTACGTCTTTGCCTTCATCCTCTTCGGCTCCTTCCTGATCAACCTGGGAGTCGGCAGGTACATCACCGAGTTCCTGCTAGCCCTCTTCGGCCCCCGCGTAAAGGGAGTGGCGAAGCTGGCTGTCATAAGCAGCATGTTTACCGGAACAGTCACTGGTAGCAGCGTGGCTAACGTGCTAGTTACGGGCACTTACACCATACCTCTCAGCAAGAAGGCCGGATATCCTGCCCATGTTGCCGGCGCGGTGGAGGCCTCCTCCTCAACAGGAGGTCAGATAATGCCGCCAGTCCTCGGCGCTGCTGCTTTCGTCATGGCAGAGTTCCTCGGGAGGCCCTACAGAGACATAGTGATAGCTGCCTTCATCCCGGCCATCCTCTACTTCTTCTCAGTATATGCTTTTATCGACAGGATCAGCGTGAAGTACGGCCTCACGCAGGTCAGGAAGGAGGACCTACCGCCGCTAGCGCCCATGATGAGCAAGATCTACCTGCTTGCCCCCATGGTCATAATTGCCCTCCTGCTGCTCCTTGGCATTGAGCCTCAGTACGCAGCTGTAGGATCTCTCGGCTTCCTCGTGCTGCTCGTGTTGATCGACATGCCAGGCGTTTCGGGCAGTCTGAGAGGGGTTGTGGTGCTGGTAACTACTGTTCTCTTCATCATAGCAAGCTGGGCAAGCTTCACTGTGGGAGCAACGCTCTTCTTCGTGGGAGTGTCCCTCGTCCTCTTCTTCATGCTGTTGACAGCCATCATGAGAGGGACGCTGGTGGAGAGCCTGCTAGCCTCCTTCAGAGACGCGGCTGAGGCAACGGCTACGGTCTTCATTGCTGCAGCTCTCGCAGGGATCATTCAGGGATCGCTCACCCTCACCGGGCTCGCTGCCACAATAGGCTTCCAGATACTGGACCTTGCGGGGGGCAACCTGTTCCTCACCGCCTTCTTCGTCATGATCCTGAGCCTTGTGCTAGGAATGGGCGTGCCCACCACCGCTAACTACATAATAACCTCCACCATAGGAGCTCCTGCCCTCGCCCTCGCCATCCAGTCTGCTACAGGCATCCCGCTGGACTCTGCTAGGCTCGTGGCTCACTTCTTCGTCTTCTACTTCGGCATATTAGCTGACGTAACCCCGCCCGTGGCGCTGGCTTCCTACGCCGCAGCAGCCCTCGCAAAGGCCGACTTCTGGAAGACTGCTTTCACGGCAACCAAGCTCTCCCTGGCCGGCTACCTCGTCCCATACCTGCTGCTCCTGAACCCCAACTTGCTGATCCTCACCATCCAGCCGGGCTGGGAGGGAGCGCTGTCCTTCGCGCTAGGGGTTGCGAGCGGCATCATAACCATAGCGACCCTCAGCGCAGGGATTGAGGGGTGGCTGGGAGGCAGGCTGACTAATGCAGAGAGGGCCATACTGATAATTTTCGCCTTCCTCAACCTCGTTCAGCAGCCCCTCGTAGTCTCGTTCCTCCTCGTCATGATCACCTTTGCTGCCTACGTCATCCTCTACGATTGGAGCGCGAGGAGGATGGCTAGAGCTTCCTAGTCCTCGCGATCTGTTCTAGAACCTCCCTCCCTGTTTCTGCAAGGATTCCAAACCCTCTCACGAGCTCCATGAACTCTTTGTGCTTCAACAGAGAGAGGTGGTGGGCATCAGCCAACGGCTGCGGGTATCCTGCAGGAGAGAGGTAGGAAAGGTGGGAAACCATTTCCCTCAGCTCCCTCTCCTTGACCTCGCCGGGAACTGTTAGCTGGAAGAGCGGTCCCCCCTCCTTAAGGCGCGCGTAGGTGAGCGTGAACACGAGATCCTCTTCTTGCAAGCCCCCTTCCGCTTCCTCCCACTTGGGCAGCTTTCGCGTGTACACCAGCCTCTCGCTCCATGCGAAGCCTACCCTCCCCCTCCCGCTCAGGCTCTCCACTATGGCAAAGTCAGGAGGCCTCAGCCCGCCCCCTCCTATCTTGACCCTATCCCCTTCGGTAAGGTAGGCCCTGGTGACGCTTTTCGAAACGAACACTAGCTTCCTGCCCTCCCTCCTCATGTTCCTGAGGGTTTTCACTCTCTCCTGCCAGCTCTCCTTTGCTTGCCTATAGTACTTCGCTAGGTGCTCGCTATCCTCGAGAAGAGGAGGGAGCTTTGCTGCAAGAAAGGCGGAGTAGGAGCCGTCGAAGAGGACGTACTGGCTCTCTAGCTGAGAGGCAAGCTGGACTTCTAGGGTCTTGAAACGATTTGAGACGAGGCCGTCCCAGATGGCCCGCTGCCCCCTGTAACCCCCCATGAGCACGTAATCCACCACGGCGCCCTCCTTTTGCTCCTTGAGCCCACCCTCGTACTTCACTGCTATTCCCTGGGCTGCATAGATCAGGGCATAGCGCTCCAGTGCCTGATGCCTGCTGCTATCGCTTGCCACCACTGACGGGGGACGGGTTGGCTCCACGTCTATCCATTCCAGCCCTTCAATCTGGATCTCGGAGAGCTGGGAAAGGGACGCTTTGAGCTCGCCTCTCATCCTTTCAAGCTCTCTGAGGAGCGAGTCCAGAACCGGCATCTCTCCTCCCAATACGAGTGTGAGCTTAAAAAAGCTTAAAAAAGGGGCCTGCGAGGACAAATATTTAATAACTAAGACCTTAATAACTAAGACCTACTCGACCAGTGGGAAGAAGGTGTATTGATCATGGAAAGTTTGACCAAGGGTGAAAAAACGTGACGGAAAAGATTAGTCCACACCAGCACATCGTGGAATTGAAAGAACTCATGAATTTGTTGCTCGAGAGGGCGGCGTTGGAAGCATACCGAGGGAACCTGAAGGAGGCAGAGAGATACCTTCTCGGAGCAGAGCGAGCTATATGGGAAATAATCGAGATCGTGAGAGAGTCTATGGACTAGGCCTCTGCTACCACTGGGTTTGCGAGGACGCCGATCCTCTCGATGCGAGCTTCCATTATGTCGCCATGCCTCAGGAACTTGCCGCTGGCTGCCCCTACGCCGCTGGGAGTGCCCGTAGCTATTACATCGCCTGGCTTCAAAGTTAAGCCGTCGGAGGCCTCAGCTATCAGCTCGTGGACCTTGAAGATCATGTCCGAGGTGCTGCCGTCCTGCCTCACCTCTCCGTTAACCAGGAGCTGTAGGCGCAGGTTGTGGGGGTCCCCTATCTCGTCTTTTGTGACTATGAAAGGCCCGAGAGGGGCGCCCGTGTCGAAGCTCTTAGCCTGCACCCACCTTAGCCCGAACCTCTGCAGCTCTCCGCCGGGGAACTGCTTGTCCCTGAGGCTCACGTCGTTAAAGACCGCGTAGCCGAAAACGTGATCGTAAGCTCTAGCCTCGCTTATGTACTTGCCCGCTCTCCCGATGATCACTGCCAGCTCCACCTCGTGGTCAGGCTTAGTGGAGTTGCGCGGGATGACGACGGGCTCCCCCGGCCCTATCAAGGAGTTGGGGAGCTTTGAGAAGAGGTAGGGCTTGGACGGCGGCTTGGTGTTCATCTCTGCCGCATGGCTGAAGTAGTTGACAGCTGCGCACAGCACCTTCTCGGGCCTCGGGAGAGGGAGGTGGAGCTTCACCTCTGTCAGCCTCCTGACAACTCCCTTCAACTCCCCCTCGAGCTCGCCGCCCGAGAGCTCCTTTGACACCTGCTCCTCCACCAGCTTTGCTAGTCTCAGCGCCTTCTCCCCCTCCTCGATGAAGAGTTGGAGCTCCTCGAAAATGGGGGGCGCGGGCGTGGCGTACAGGACCTCGAAAGCGTCCCTGAGGTCAATTACGTGCTCCCCTACTACTAACCCCACCCTCGCTTCCCCCACTGGAGGGGAAAACTTAGCCAGCTTCATGAGATAACTCCGCAGTAGGTAAGGGAAACCTAATAATCAGGTAGTTGGAGGCCTCAGCCTTAGCCTCCTGGTCAGGAGAGAAGATAGAGCTAGAGCAAGGATCACGACGAGGTAGGGAGCTGAAACGGAGAGCGGTCCTAGGCCCAGGGCTTCTAAGTAGGGCCTGAGGGAGAGCACGAGCCCTATTGCGTAGGTAGAGAGGGCAACGCCGAGAGGGTGCCAGTAGCCGAGGATCACTGACCCAACGGCCAGCCATCCCCAGCCGCTGGTTATGCCAGCGAAGTACTTCCCCTGGTACAGGACCAGCGACATGTAAGCTCCGGCAAGGCCTGCCATGAGGCCTCCGAAAAGAGCAGAGAGGGTCCTCGTCCTCTCTACCCTCGCCCCCCTGTTCCTTGCCGCCTTTTCGTCATAGCCAATTGCCCGCAGCTCCACCCCTGCCCAAGTGAAGTAGAGGAAGGCCCAGAGGACGAGGGGGAGGAGGAGCGCCAGGAGGAGGAGGGAGAGGTGGAGGGCTGATCCCTGGGGGATGGGGGCGGAGAGCGGGACGCTAAGGGTTGCCACCAGATCAGCCAGGCCCCAGGAGAGGAACGCGAGGGCAAGGCCCGCCACCACCTGGTCCGCCCTGAAGTACACGACGGGCACTGCATAGAGGAGGGATATCAGGGCACCTGCAAGGGCACCAGCCGCTAGCCCCAGGGAGGGAGAGGTTAGGGAGGCAACGATTACGGCAACGCTAGCCCCCAGCGCCATCATCCCATCAACGCCCAGGTTAACCCTCCCTGCCCTCTCCAGCACCATCTCCCCGTAGGCTGCAAGCATGATAGGCACTGCGCTCACGAGAGCTCCGAGGAGCAACTCTACTGCCATTGCCGCTCCCTCGCCACGGCTATGAGGGTGAAGAGCACTATGAGGGCCTGGGCCGCCAAGGCATAGCTGAGGGGCACTCCCACTGCCTGCAGGGACCTGCCGAAGACCATGAGAGAGGAGAAGAAGAGGGAAGCAAAGAGGGCCGCGAGGGGGTTGTTGGAGGAGAGCCAGGCCACCAGAGCTCCTGCATATCCATATCCAGGCGGGAAGCTCATGGGAGTGAGGGAGTGCTGGAAGCTGAGCATGGCAACAGCGCCGCCGAGGCCTGCTAGCCCTCCGCTGAGGAGGGAGACGAGCAGCATGACCTGCCTAGCGCTGTACCCATACGTTTCAGCTGCCTTGGGCGCTCTGCCGTACACCTCTATAGCCAACCCCCAGCGAGTTCTGGTAAGGAGGAGGTGAGCTGAGAGGGCAGCTGCAACTATCATGACGAGCCCGAGGTACCACTCTGCTCTGAGCTCAGGCGGCACGATCCTCGTCATAACAAACGCTCCCTCCCTCAGGTATGTGGCTATGAGGTAGTTGGTCACGTAAACGGCCACGAGGTTCAGCATGAGGCTCGTGAGGACCTCGCTTGCGCCAGCATATGCGCGGAGGAGGAAGGGGATGAGGGCGTAGAGGGCTCCAGAGAGGGCAGGGAGGAGGAGGGCAAGGGCCAGAGCTGCCGATCCCTCAAGGCCCGAGTACGCCGTTGCCCACAAGGCTGCAACGCTGCCGAGGACTATCTGGCCCTCCGCGCCTATCGTTATGAAACGGGCACGGTAGGAGAGGGAGAGGCCTATGGCTGCCATGGCTATGGGTACAGAGAGGAGGACGGTGTTGACAAGGGGAGCGGGGCTCGTGTAGACCCATATGAGGTTCTCCACTATCTCAAGGGGCCGTCCCGTCGCTAGAGAGGCAATGGTTACCGCAAGCGCGAAGCCTAGGGCCCCTCCCGCGAGGACGCCCCCCAGCCTCTGCTCCAACCCGAGGACCTCAGCTCACCATCTGCTCCGCTATCTTTTCGAGGTCAAAAGGCTTAGCGTGCTCCCCCACTATGGAGCCCCTGCTCATCACGTATATCCTATCTGCCATCTCTGCGAGCTCATCTAAGTCCTCTGAGATGAGGAGGACGCCTCCCCTCTCGGAGTACTTCACTATCATCTCCCTCACCGTTACGGTGGTAGCATGATCGAGCCCCGCCGTAGGGTTCATGGCAACTAGCACCTTTGGCTCCCTAAAGAGCTCCCTGGCAAGCACGAGCCGTTGCATGTTACCCCCGCTCAGAGACTCAACGCGGGAGCTGGGCGAGCCCACTATGGGGACGAGGGAGAGGGCGCTCTCTGCAGCCCTCCTCACCTCTCTCCAGTCGAGGAAGAAGCGCTTGTGGTTGAGGGCAAAGTACACGTTAGTTGCAACGTCAAGGCCCGGCACGAGGGCCCAGCCAAGCCTGTCCTCTGGCACTAGCGAGAGGCCCAGCCTCGCCCTCTCCCCCGGTCCTTTGCTAGTCACATCGCTCCCCCCTAGCAGGACTTTGCCCTTCTCTGCTCTCCTGAGGCCGGCGATGACCTCGAAGAGCTCCCTCTGGCCGTTGCCTGCAACGCCTGCTACCCCCACCACTTCGCCCCTGCTCACCCTCAAGCTGACCCTCCTCAACTTTGCCGCGCTCACATCTCTGAGCTCTAGCAGCACTTCGCCGGGCTCCCGCATGCCTTTACTCTTCGCCGCCCTCCCCACCTCGCCGAACATCATCTCGAGCAGCCTGGCCTCATCAATTCTCGATCTCTCTAGCTCCCCAACTACTCTCCCCCTCCTCATCACCACCACCCTGTCAGCAAGCTCCAGGACTTCCTTCATCTTGTGGGTGATGAACACTATCCCCTTACCCTCCCTTCTCATCTCCCTCATGATCTCCCCGAGCGCCCTTGCCTCGAGGGGGCTCATGTGCGTCGTGGGCTCGTCGAAGATCACGATCCTGGAACCCAGGAGGAAGGGCTTCAACGCCTCTACCCTCTGCCGCTCCCCTGCAGAGAGGTCCTCGCATAGCGCCTCAGGCTCTAGCCTTAGCCCCACCTTTGCCGAGAGCCTTGCCAGCTCCCTCCTCAGCTCCCCCCTTGACCTCCCCCTCCCCCCGAGCTCTAGCGTGAGGCCCACGTCCTCCAGCACGGTGAGGCCCTCTATCAGCTGCGGCTCCTGGCTGACGTAATAGATCCCTCTCCTCAGCGCTTGTAGGTAGCTCTCGAACCTCACCTCCTCTCCATCTAGAAAGATGCTCCCCGCGGTGGGCCTGAGCAGGCCTGCTGCTACCTTTGCCAGGGTGGTCTTGCCTGCCCCGTTCTCGCCCAGGAGGGCCAGTATCTCCCCTCCTCTTATCTCCACCGTAACTTCGTCGTTAGCCTTGAGGCCGTTCGGGTAAACAACGGTTACCCTTTCGAGGAGGAGCAACAAAAACACCTTAGGCTGGGGATATGATCTTCTCGTGGAACCAGTCCATGTACCAGAGCTCGTCCCTCCCCAGCCTCACGTTGCTCTCTACCTTGACCCTCGCGCTCTCCTGCGCTCTCCCCTCGCCGTCTATCTTGTAGCCTCTAATGGGGCCCGTGAAGGGCTCGAAGAGCAGCTCCTTCATCATCTCGTATAGCCTGACTATCTCATCCCTAGCCTTTGCAGGTATCTGATCGCTGAGGGGAGCCAGGTAGACTGACCCCTCCGGCCTGCCAGCCAGCGAGTCCTGCCTCCTCCACCTGAGCGGCGCATAGTCGCCCAGCCTGGCCCAGATGTCCTCTTTCACATAAGCGCCCGCGTAGAGCTTCAGGAGGAGGTCCCTGTATATGGGGGTCCAGTCTGCCACCTGCCCAGTGAGGTGAGATCTGAGAGTTCTCCCCCTCCTCTGATAGTAGGTGAACATGTCGTTGTAGTGGCTGAAGCTGAATACCTTCTTCCCCCTCTCGTAGTACTCCTCTGCCTTGTCCAGGACTGCCGTGGTGTCCTCTGTGAAGGCAACGACATCCACGTTGTACCGATCCACTAGGTAGGC
Source organism: Acidilobaceae archaeon (assembly GCA_025058835.1). GTDB lineage: Archaea > Thermoproteota > Thermoprotei_A > Sulfolobales > Acidilobaceae > DSZV01. Next base: position 117,176 of record JANXEI010000001.1, on the reverse strand, counting down.
TGTGAACTCCTTTGCCTTATCTGGGGCAAACCAGCTGAGGAGAGGCCTGGTAGAGTAGATCTCTAGCCTGTCGCCGTTCCCGCACTTCCCCATCAAGCGTGCTCCGTGTATCGCGCCGAGGGCAAAGGCGTTGATGTGCCTCACCACCTCAGGGATCAGGAAGGCTGGCACGTAGCCCACCTTACAGGTCTCCGTCACGGCCCCTGCAGCTATGCCGTTGAGGTAGTAGAGCTGGTAGAACTCGGCAAAGTAGGTGGAAACGTTGGGCAGGTCCTTGAACTCCTCCCACTCGCCGCTGCAGTGGAAGAACTTGGTCTCTGGGTACTTCGGAGCTAGCTCCTTAACGGCAGTCTTGAAGCCGTAGCTCGTGGCGAAGACTGCGTCGTAGCGCTCCCTCTGGAGCTCTGCCTCGATAACGCTCTTTGCCTCCTCCTCCTTCACCTTCTCTATGTGCCTTGCCTCCAGCCAGGGGAAGGCTTTTGCCACGTTCTCCTTCCCCTCGTGGTGGGCAGCTGTCCAGCCCACGTCAGTTATGGGCCCCACGTAGATCCAGAGGGCCTTGATCTTCTTTGCCGGAGCCTCTGCCCTCTCTGCCCGCTGGGAGCCGAGCGCATAGCCTCCCGCCAGGCCTGCGCCCAGCGCTATTGCTCCTATGCCTGCAAGCCTCAGGAACTCCCGCCTGTCCATCCGATCACCATCATAGACTAGTTTGAGGAAACTTTTATGCTTTTTTTCCTTGACATATCCCGATTTCTTGAATCAAACTTGTCAATGGATCAGAGGACTAGGAGCGCTACAACCTCCGTCTTCACCCTCTTCTTCCACGCATCGCCCACTGCAACCACGGCAGCCGTGCCCACCACCTGAGCCCCTGCCCTCTCCACTATCTTCTCCATGACGGAGAGGGTGAGCCCCGACTGGACTATGTCGTCCACTATGAGAACCCTGTCCCCCCTCTGGAGGGAGCTCTTGGGGACGTAGAATATGATCCTGGCAGAAGGGGGCTCCACGTGGTGCTCCTCCAGATATTCTACCGTGGGGTTCTCCTTGTTCCTCCGCGCTATCACGAGGGGGGCGTCAAAGAGGAGGGAGAGGGCCGTCGCGAGCGTTATCCCGGAGGCCTCGGGCACGAGGATCTTCGTTATCTCCTCCTCCTTGAACCTCTCGAAGAACTCGAGCCCCAGGAGCTTGAGGGTGCTGGGATCGGAGAGGAGGGGGGTGAGGTCTATTAGCTTGCTCTCCTTCCCTAAGCCGACCGCAGCCCTCAGGTCGAGGGAGCGCCTCATGGACTCTATCAGCCTCCTCGCCACCTCGTAGCTCGGCACTGTGCTCCCGCTAGCATACCTTGCTAACAAGGTCTCGTCGATCTGAGTCTGGCTGGCCAGCTGCTTGTAAGAATACGACATGACCTTCCTTATCGCCCTTAACGAATCCACTGCCAGGAGCCTGTACTTCAGCCTCTCTGCCTTCGTCAGCCGGCGCAAAAGCCCTCCCCGCTCCCGGGCGGGGTTAGAGCCTAAAGATACCTACGCGCGAGCCACTCGAGGCTCTCCGAGACGAGCTCCACGTTCTCAGGAGAGGTTATGGTGAACGGTATAACGTCCTTTATGGAGGGCAGGCCAGAGAGGACCATCATGAGCCTGTAGAGGCCTATCCCTATGCCGCCCGTGGGAGGCAGGCCGTACTCGAGCGCCCTCACGTAGTCCCTGTCCATGGGATGGGACTCGGCCTCCAGCGCCCTCCTCAGCTCCTCTTCCTCCTTGAAGAAGTGGTACTGGAGGACGGGGTTGTTGAGCTCCGAGTACCCGTTAGCTATCTCCAGCCCAGCGATGTACAGCTCGAACCTCTCAGCGTACCTCGGGTCCTCCCTTGACGGCCTCGCGAGGGGGCTGATGTCTCGGGGGAAGAGGGTCACGAAGGTGGGGTTCTTGAGCCTTGGCATGGCCACCTTTTCGAACAGCTTCTCCATTATCTTACCTGCCCGCGGATCCCTTGCCTCAACGCCGAGGCTCTCTGCCAGCTCCGCCAGCTCCTCCCTGCTCATGTCCCTTACCCGGACCTTCAGCGCTTCTTCCACCGCCTCAACCATGTTTACCCTCTGCCATGGGCGCGAGAAGTCGAGAGTAGTGCCGTCCTCCCTCTCTACCTTGTAGCTGCCGTACAAGGCCTTGACTGCTTCAGATATGAGCTCCTCCCCCAGGCTCATCATGTCGTTCCAGTCAGCGAAGGCCATGTATGCCTCGAGCTGCACGAACTCTGGGTAGTGAGTAGCGTCTATGTCTTCGTTCCTGAAGGAGACAGCTATCTCGTACACTCTGTGCAGGCCTGCCACCACGAGCCTCTTCAGGTAGGTCTCGGGGGCGATGCTGAGGTACACGGTCCTGTCGAGAGCGTTGATCTTCGTGACGAAAGGCTTCGCCAGAGCGCCCCCGTATATGGCCTGGAGCTTTGGCGTGTGGACCTCCACGAAGCCCTTCTCGTCCAGCACTCTCCTCATCTCCCTCTCTACCTGGTAAAGGCCCACTATTGCGCTCCTCACCTTGGAGTTCAGCATTATGTCCAGATACCTCTCCCTGTACCTCTGCTCAGGGTCCTTCACGCCGAACTCGTGGAAGGGGATGGGCCTCCACGATATGGCTAGGAGCTCGAGGTCCTCCACGAGGACAGAGACCTCCCCTGCCTTAGTCTTTATCACCCTCCCCCTTACCCCTACTATGTCGCCCTTGTCCAGGAACTGCAGGACCTTCTCCAACCTCGGGTTAGTTGCCACCACGTCCTTCCTCACCACGAGCTGGATCCTCCCGCTCTCGTCCCTCAGGTCCATGAAGGTTATGCCCCCATGCCTCCTGACGTGCCAGAGGCGCCCTGCCACGCTGACCCGATCTCCTGTCTCCTCGCCCGGCTGGAGGAGGGAGTACTTCTTCCGGAGCTCCTCTGCCCTTGCAGTGACCTCGAAGCGGTATGCGACAACGTAGGGGTCTAGCCCCTCCTTGGCCAGCTCCTGCAACTTCCTCAGAGTCTCCTCTGGGTTCAAGGAGCTCACCGAGAGCTGAGCTATAGAGAGGCTTATATGGAAACAATAAAGCCTGCGGGCACGCCTGAAAGGGGGAAGCAGAATGTGCATGGGCTCTCGAGGCGAGGAGACCCTCCTGTTCGATGAGGCAAGGAGGGCGTACAAGGAGGGGAAGCTTGACAAGCTGAAGGACATAAGGGAGAAATTGATGGACATGAGGGCGTCGCCAGAAGTGCTTTATGTAGTGAACAAGATGATAGAGGAAGTGCAGGCACGTCAGAAGGCGCCGTAGTTTCGCGGCCTCGATATAAGCACCTCGCCCCTCATCCCCATTTCTCTCATGAGATGCCTGATCATGCTAGCATCTCCAGCCGCAGAGCTCTCCTCCGTAATAGTGTAGAGAGTAGGGCCCCAGCTCGACTGGGCTACCACGAGGCCGTCCTTCTGCATCTCCGCGACAAGGAGCTGCAGGTCCTTCCGGAAGGCCCCTCCCTGTACCCTTGCGAAGTACATGCCAGTGCCCAGCTGTACCTCCCTCAGCCCCTCCAGCGCCTCCTCGAGCTCCCCCCTCGCTATTCCTGAGGCGAGGCGAAGGGCGCCCCTGCTCATGAGGAGGTGGGCCCTCTCATCTGCCGGCCACTGGAGCTTCAGGAACTCCTCCTCCGCCTCTGAAAGCCCTCTCTGCAGCTGGGGGATGATGATAACAAAGCGCCAATCTTCTGGCAGGGGAAGACGAGCTATGTAGCGAGGGCCGCGAGGGTCGGGGTTGCCGGCATCCATCACAAACCCTCCCATTGAGAAGAGGAGGCTGCCAACGCCGCTGATCTTCCCCCTTCCCAACCTCCTCGCCGCCTCTAGCGGATCAAAGGCTTTCCCCCAAACCCTTGCAGCAGCAAGCGCTGCGAGGAGCAGGGTTTGGGTGGTGCTCCCCAGCCCCATGTGCCTCGGGATCGCCTCCTTCAGCTCGAGACACGCAGCGCTGAGCCCAAGGTCACTTAGCGCCCTTCTGACTTGCTCCTCTAGCTCACGAAATCCCCTCAGGGACAGCTCCTCGCACCGCTCTGCCTCCACGACCGCTCTTGGGGAGTCAACGTAGAAGCCCAGGGCGCCCCATCGTCCTGCTGAGATGGTGTGAAAGCCGCCGTGAAGCCGGGAGCCGGCAGACAGCGTGACCTTCATGGCGCGCACTACCGTTAACTCTAAGGGTTAAATTCCGATGCGCTGCAGCTCATGGTTTCCATCCGCGAGGTTGTGAGGCGGCAGAAACCAAGTCCCCCCTCTCGCCCAGATAGTCCCCCAAAAGGGTCGCTCTCCCCTACTGCTCTAGCAGGGAGATGCTGTGAGACTCGTAACGGTAAAGATGCCGGAGATGTACGTGAAAGGCGTGGACGAGCTAGTGAGGGCTGGCAGGTACTCCAGCAGGAGCGAGGTGGTGAGGATAGCCATAAGGGAGCTGCTTAGGAGAGAGCTCTGGGGCTCAAGCTACCGGTTCGAGGCCCTCCCAGCTAGGATAGAGGCAGAAGCCCCCTTCGAGCTCCCTGAGGAAACGTAGCGCATCGTTTACATTTTTTAACTTCAGCTTCTCATCCCTTTTTCTCGAGGAAGGAGCAGGTGCATGGGTTTGACCAAGGTAAAGGCGCTGTGCCCTCGGTGCAAGACGGAGATGACCCTCATCAGTGAGATAGAGAGGAGCAACGGCGTCAGGCACATCAACAGGTACTACAGGTGCCCTGCCTGCACTCTGAGGCTGATGGATGAGAGCTACCGGATCACGGAGGACGGCGAGAGGCTGCTGTTAAGGGTCATCCAAGACGAGAAGAGGCCCATCATCATAAAGGTGGGATAGTGAGGCACCGTTTTTTCTCCTGCTATCTGTCCTGAGGGAGGCCCTCCGGGCTACCCCTGACTCGTTGTACGTGGCTCGCCGCCTCTTCTTCACCAACTCCATAGACGGTATAATATCTGCCATAGGGGTAAACGTGGGCGCCTTCGATGAGAGCGCGCGGCCCCTCTCCTTGGCTCTTGCCATCGTGGGCGGTAGCATAGCCTTCGGGGTGGGGGCAGGCTTCCTTGGCGCTCTGCTCAGCGAGAGGGCGGAAAGGGTGAGGGAGCTGAGGGAGATGGAGAGGGCGCTGGGCGGGAGCCTCAGGGGGTCGGTGTACTGGAGGGCAGCGCTAGTAGTGCCGGTTTACGTGGCCTTCTGGAGCTCCCTCGGCATCCTGCTCTTCCCCCTGCTGGTGGCTTCCCCCTACTTCCTCTCCCACTTGGGGCTCCTGGGGCTTTGGGAGGCGTACTTGCTCTCCAACGCGCTGGCTGTTCTAGCTCTCTCCCTCGTGGGGGCCCTCCTCTCGCGGGTGAGCGGCGAGAGCCCCCTCCTCTCCTCCCTCCGCGTAGTGCTCATAGGCTTAGGCGCCCTCCTGCTAGTGTACTCAATAAAAAGGGTCTTGATTGCGTTAACGGCCTAGCGTGCTAAGGGAGGGCCCCCAATCATCGTGTCAAGAGCAGGGGTGCCCCCTGCTGAAACGCAGGGTCGGGCTGTGGAGCTACTTGATAAAAAAGCGAGAGGAAAAAAGAAATGATTGTGCCTCCTCAGCGAGCTATATAATATATGACGAGTGCTACTGCTAGGGTGAGAATCGTAGAAAGGGGCGCCCAGGGACAGACTGACTGGTAGCCGAGGAAGTTCTGCTTTTCGGAGAAGCCCGGCACGAGGGTGAGCAAGGCAAGGATCACGAAGAGGCCAATGAGGTACCACTTGTACTGCTTCACGACCTCCACTGTGCTCACCTTCACCCTGTATATATCTTTCTATGGCTTATATTTTTAACACTACTTATGTCGTCGCGGCCGAGACTTCGCGGGTAGGCTCAAAAGGCCCGCCTCGCCCTTCAGAGCCCCAGCTATGAAGCGAATTGTATTTAGCTAATGAGGAAGTGAATATATGGTAGAGACTTTGCGGGCAGTTGTGCTGGGCGGTATAGGTCATCTGGGCCCGAGCCTCGTGGACCTTCTGAGAGAGCTAGGTCACGAGGTAGTTGTGGCTGCCAGAAGGGAATCGGAGAGGAAGAAGCCGCTTATAGCAGCCTACTTGCAGAAGAGAGGGGCGAGGCTGGCGCTCTTCCCGCGGCTGGAGGAGGGGGTCCTCGCGGAGCTGGGGGGAGACGTGTATTTCTACCTGGTGGGAAAGTTCACGGGGAGCCTCCAGGAGTTCAGGGAGGGCAACGTGACGCTACTGGAAGAAACTGCAAGGGCAGCGGCCAGGAGCGGCGCGAGGGTCGTTTACTTGAGCAGCGTAGCAGCTGTGGTGGGCATCAAGGGCTTGAGGCCAGGGAGCACAGTTTACGAGGAGGAGGAGCACCTCTCTATGGAACGCGACCCCAAGAGCTTCTACGAGGTCACGAAGGCAGAGGGGGAGAGGGCTCTGGTGAGGATGGGGAAGGAGCTGAAGGGCAGGTGGAGCATCCTGAGGCCAGGGATCTTCTTGGGCCCCTGGGGCCATCACGCCATCTGGAGGTACTCGCGCAGATCTCTCTTCCTGCGCCTAGCCCCCTTCTTCGGCGTGGGGCTGCCCGTAGTTGACGTGAGGGACGTGGCAGAGGTGCTGGTGGAGGCTGGAGAGGGCAAATACGATGGGAAGTGGCTCCACGTGGTCTCCCCCTACTATCCCGACGTAGGGGACCTGATCATGGAGGGCTGCAGGTACCTGAAACGCTCTTGCGTCGCTCTCCCCCTCTCCCCCATAGGCAAGGCGGTCATAGCCCTCTCGCCCCTAGCTGCCTCTCTGGCCCCCAAGGGCTCTGCCCTCTCCCTGGCGCTCAGCTGGCTGAGGTTTCGCTACAAGTTCGCCTCTAGGGTGTTGAAGAGAGAGTGGAGGGACGTAAAGGATATGGTGTGGGGGCTCCTCGAGTGGCAGGACTGGGCCGCGCGAGCTGGTGCCGCGGCCGGGATTTGAACCCGGGTCACGGGCTCGAAAGGCCCGCATACTGGGCCTGGCTATACTACCGCGGCTCACTTAACCTTTTGCTTTAGGACCCTTATTTACTTTTGGAGCCGGGGCCGGGATTCGAACCCGGGAGATAACGGGTCTCCACGATGGGCCCCATGGCTCACTGCAGCCCGCCGCCTTAGACCGCTCGGCCACCCCGGCACCTCTGTAAAAGAGGGGAGGAGAGGTTAAAGCTCTTCCCAACGTCCATACCTCAAACTCTTTAGCCCCCGCTAGCTATAATCGGTGATCAGAATGCAGCTCTCAGCGCTCTGGGGGAGCATGCAGAGCTACAGGGGAGAGGCAAAGATAGTGGACCTCCGCAAGGTCTCAGCCATAGGGGGAGACCTCGGCTCCCTCCCCTTCTCCATCCGCGTCTTGCTGGAAAACGTGATCAGGCACTATGACGGCTTCACGGTGAGGGAGGAGGACGTAGAGGCTGTAGTTAATTGGCGGGAGAACGCTGGAAAGAGGGAGGTGCCCTACTACCCGGAGAGGGTTATCATGCAGGACTTCACCGGCGTTTCAGCCATTCTCGACGTGGCCGTGATCAGGGATGCCTTTGCAAAGCTGGGCAGGGACCCTGCAGAGGTGAGCCCCGCAATCCCGGTGGACCTCGTTATCGACCACAGCGTGCAGGTAGATTACTTCGGCACCAAGCTCGCCTTCTCCCTTAACGTGAGGAAAGAGTACGAGAGGAACGCCGAGAGGTACAGGCTCTTCAAGTGGGCGCAGAGGGCGCTCAAGAACTTCAGGGTGGTGCCGCCTGGGAAGGGGATCATCCATCAGGTCAACCTGGAGTACCTGGCGAAGGTGGTGTGGCTGAAGGAGAGGGGAGGAGAGCTCCAAGCTTATCCTGACAGCCTGCTGGGCACTGACAGCCACACCCCTATGGTAAACGCTCTAGGCGTGTTCGGCTGGGGAGTGGGCGGGGTAGAGGCAGAGGCAGTAGTGCTGGGGGAGCCAAACTACATCCTTCTGCCGGAGGTCATGGGGATCAGGCTGGAGGGAGAGCCAAGGGAGGGAGTGACGTCCACCGACATAGCGCTCTACCTCACAGAGTTCATCAGGAAAAAGGGGGCTGTGGGCAAGTTCGTGGAGTTCATAGGGCCTGGGGCTAAGAGGCTCTCCGTCCCTGACAGGGCTACCATAGCCAACATGGCGCCAGAGTACGGCGCCACTATGGGCTTCTTCCCCATAGACGAGAGGACGCTGAGGTACCTGCTCCTCACGGGCAGATCGGAGGAGCACGTAGCTTTCGTGGAGGCTTACGCAAAGAGGGTAGGCCTCTGGTACGAGAGGGAGGAGCCTGAGTACTCTGAGCTCCACGTGGTGGACCTCGGCGAGGTGGAGCCGAGCATTGCAGGCCCGGCCAACCCGGAGGACAGGATACCGCTGAGGGAGGCAAAGAGGAGGCTGCAGGAAATCATTGACAACGCCATAAAGGGCAAGAGGAGCAGGGTAGCGGTAACGATAGACTTCGGCAGCGAGCAGGGCGTTGTGAGCGACGGCATGGTGGCTATTGCCTCCCTCACCAGCTGCACGAACACTAGCAACCCCTCCCTCATGATAGCAGCTGGCCTGCTGGCAAAGAAGGCAGTAGAGAGGGGGCTCAGGGCTAGGCCGTGGGTGAAAACTAGCAACGCTCCCGGCAGCAGGGCCATAATAGAGCTCTGGGAGAGGAGCGGCCTGCTGCCCTACCTGGAGGCCCTTGGCTTCCACGTGGTGGGCATAGGCTGCACCACCTGCATAGGCAACAGCGGCCCCCTGCCTGCAAAGGTGGAGGAAGCAATAAAGAAGACCGACATCTACGCAACGGCTGTCCTGAGCGGCAACAGGAACTTTGCAGGGAGGATCCACCCGCTTACCAAGGGCAGCTTCCTAGCCAGTCCCCCCCTGGTCATAGCCTATGCCCTGGCAGGCAGGGTCGACATAGACTTTGAGACTGAGCCCCTAGGCCTAGATCCCAACGGCGTGCCCGTGTACCTCAGGGACATATGGCCCAGCAGCGAGGAGATAGCTGAGACGCTCGAGAGGAGCCTCGACCCCTCCGTGTTCGTGGAGAGGTACAAGGACATATTCGAGGGGGACGAGAACTGGGAGAAGCTAGATGCTCCTGACAGCACCCTCTATCAGTGGAGCGACGGCGTGATGATCAGGAGACCTCCCTTCCTAGACGACTTCTCCCCACAGCCAGAGCCCTTGAGGGACATCAGGGGAGCAAGGGTTCTGGTGTGGGCCCCTGACAGGACTAACACAGATCACATAAGCCCAGCTGGGAGGGTTGCGGCAGACTCTGAGGCCGCCAAGTACCTCAGGGAGAAGAACGGCATAGATGCTGCTAGGCTAGGCCTCACCTACGGCAGCCTGAGGGGTAACCACGAGGTCATGATGAGGGGCACCTTCGACAGCCCAGGCTTCAGGAACAGGCTCGTGCCGGAGAGGAGCGGCGCCTGGACTGTTTACTGGCCCACGGGAGAGGTCGTGCACATCTATCACGCTGCCATGCGTTACAAGGAGGGGGGCACTCCTCTCCTAGTCCTGGCAGGGAAGCAGTACGGAATGGGGAGCAGTAGGGACTGGGCAGCAAGAGGGCCTTACCTGTTGGGCGTCAAGGCAGTTATAGCGGAGAGTTACGAGAGGATACACAGGAGCAACCTCGTCTGCATGGGCATCCTACCGCTCGAGTTCATGCCGGGCGAGAACGCGGACAAGCTAGGCCTGAAGGGTGACGAGGAGATCGACATCCTTGGCATTGAGCACATAGCGCCAGGGGCGGTGCTGGAGGTAGTGGCGAGGAGAAAGGACGGAGGGGAGATCAGGTTCAAGGTGAGGGCAAGGCTCGACACGCCGGTGGAGGTAGAGTACTTCAAGCATGGAGGCATACTGAAGTACGTGTTGAGAAAGATGCTCAGCGAGAGAACTTCTCCTTGAGCTCCCTGAGCTTGTCCCCAAGCGTCCTCCCAGGCATTTCCTCCACTAGCCCCTTAGGCCTCAGGTAGAGCATGAGGAGTATCAGCACCCCCACGAATATGTTGGGAGCTACCGCCCTGATCACGTCCACGGCTGCAGCCTCTGTCACCAGCCCTACGGCCTTCAGCGCGTCGAAGAGCTCTGGCAGCGCAAACTCTAGCGCCTTCCTCCCTACATAGATGGCTACAGCACCTAGCACCACTCCCAGGTTGTTGGCCATTCCGCCAATTATCATCATGGCCCAGGGCACAAAGGTCCATGCCAGCCTCGTGTAGTCCGTTGCCTTCACGACGGGCTGGAAGTTCATAGCATAGATAACGCCGGCAAGGGCAGCGAGGGCTCCCCCTATCATCATTACCCTCAGCCTCATGGCCGCAATGTCCCTTCCATATGTGGAGAGCACGAACTCGTCGTCCCTCATAGCCCTGAGCGCCCTGCCCATGGGGCTGTTCGCTATCCTCTCAGCATATAGATATGTCAATGCCGCAAGGCCTATGGCCAAGATGAGGCCGAGGGTGAGCTCAGGCTTCACCCCCAGCGGGAGCGCTGCAGCCACGCTAGACAGCTCCGAGGGCCACATGTTGGGCGCATATATCGCATATCTCCCCCCTGCCAGGGAGTCCGTCTGGGCAAAGAAGACCTGGACCATCATCTCGCTGAAGGCCAGCAGGGCTATGGCAAGGTAGTCCTCCTTGAGCCTCACTGCTGCATAGCTCGAGATGACCCCGACCACCACGCCCAGGAAAACCGCCACAACGAAGGTGAAGATGAGGACAGAGAGCGCCAGGACCAGGTTCTGGCTAATGATAGAGCTGAGCTCTGGAATGAGAGTTCTGTTGATGGTGGGCTCCATCGTCTTGAAGAGGATGATCTCCACAAGGGACATGTCGCCCACGTAGGGCTTGTAGGAGGGCTTGTTCAAGAGTGCCTCTAGGGTAGCTGGATCTAGCACTGCCAACAGGAGGAGCGCGAACCTAACGCTGAGCGCCCCCACCACGAAGGCCCCTGTGTACACAAACACTGCCATGCCGAAGTTCGGTATTCCGGCGAAGCCTGCCATGAGGTTCAGCGCTAGGACCACCATCACGAACGTAATTATGTTGCCTAACTCTATCATGAGGGCTGAGAGCTCAACCACGCCTGATCCCCCTCCACTTTATACCTGCAAGGCCCTCTGGGGCCACGAGCAGCACTAAGATGAGGAGGAGGAAGCTGAACATCCTCTGATATCTGAGGAGGTCTATGTACTCTCCCGTCACGAGTTGGTACACATCGCTTATGAAGACGGGCACTATTGCCTCCATGCTCCCCACCAGGAAGCCTCCTGCCAACGCCCCGTAAATGCTGTTGAGCCCCCCGACTATGCTGCCGGCAAAGATGCTAACTATGTAGAGGTAAGCTGCTGCGGGGCTTATGCCAGGCATCTCGAAGGCAAGCAAGCTGCCTGCCATCCCTGCAGTAGCTCCTGAGAGGAACCAGGAGACGAGGTAAACGCGCTCAACGTTGATCCCTATGATCCGGGCTAGTTGCGGGTTCTCGATAGAGGCCCTCATCGAGATGCCGAACTGAGTCCTGGTGAGGAAGAGGTGAAGGCCTATGCCAACTAGCAGGGCTAAGATGGGGAGGAACAGCCTGTGGGGGTACATGTAGCCAACGAGTGGGATGCTCACGGGCACAAGATACCCCTTCACGTTGGCCTCTAGCAACCTGCCCACAGTTTGGGCTGGGGTGAGTTGCAGGAAGAGGGTGAGGAGGTTGTTCAGGATTATGTCGAAGGCGAGGGTGGCTATCATGAGGCCTATGAGGCCTGTGCCCTTCTTTATGAGAGGCCTTATGGTCGTAACGTACATGATCACGGCCACGGCGCCAGTTACGACGGCAGCAAGGAGCGGGGAGACGAGGAAGAGGGTGTAGTAGAGGGGAGAGTCCCGAAGGCCGGCAAAGAACCTGTCGAGGAGCAGCAGGGTGGTCACAGCTCCGATTATTGCCATAGTGGCGTGGGCAAAGTTGGAGACCCTGGTGGTCATGTAGGTGAGAGTTATTCCCATGCTGAGGAGGGCTAGCGCAGCGCCTGCTGCAGCGCTGGAGAGCAGGAACTCTAGGCTGGGGAGGACCAAGTCACTTCACCCCCAGGTACTTCCTGCCGAGCTCCTCGTCCTTCAGGAGCGCCTGAGCCTTCCCTATGAACTCGCTCCTCCCGCTCACGAGGAGCATGGCATCGTCGCTGACCTCTAGGGCTGCCTTGGCGTTCTGCTCCACGAGCAGGATGGTCTTCTTCAGCTCGTCCCTCATTCCCACGATCCTCTTGAGCAAGTCCTTCGCTATTATGGGCGCGAGGCCGGAGGTGGGCTCGTCCAGGATTATGAACTCCGGATCCCTCATCAGGTTCATGCTTATTGCCAGCATCTGCCTCTCCCCGCCGCTGAGGTTCCTGGCCTTCGCGTCTATCCTCCTCCTGAGCGCTGGGTAATAAGCCAACACCTTCTCGATCCTGTCCCTAGCCATGCTCTCCCCCAGGCCATATGCGGCCATCATGAGGTTCTCCATAACGGTGAGGCCTGGGAAGATATTGTCGGTCTGGGGAGTGTAGCCTATGCCGTACTTCGACTTCTCATGAGGGGGGACGCGAGTTATGTCTTGTCCCTTGTAGAGCACGCGGCCTGAGAACACTGTAGCTATCCCCATTATGCCGTTAAGGAGGGTGCTCTTGCCCCCACCGTTAGGCCCCACTATTGTAAATATGGTCCTCTCCTTGACCTCGAAGCTTACGTCGAAGATTATGTGGAACTTCCCATAGCCCACGTTAAGAGACTCTACTCTCAACAACTCAATCACCGATGTAAATCTCCACTAGCTTAGGATCGCTCATGACCTCCTTGGGCCTCCCTCTCGCAACAACGCTGCCTAGGTGTAAAGCGTAGGCATAGTCAGCATAGTTCGCAGCTATGTCAAGCCTGTGCTCCACTACTAGGAAAGTTATCCCAAGCTCTACGCTCATCTTCTTCACCAGGGCAAGCATCTCGTGAGCTAGGGAGGGCACCACTCCCGCTGTGGGCTCGTCCAGCAAGATGAGCTTTGGCTTCAAGGACATGGTGCTCCTCGCCATCTCTAGCAGCTTCAGCTGACCCCCGCTGAGCTCGCTGGTCTTCTTCTCTGCCACACCCAGCAAGCCCAGGAACTTGAGCTTTGCCAACGCATCCTCAGTAGCCCTGGTCTCGTACTCTTCCCACCTCCCCTTCAAGATGCCTGAGACCATCCCCTCCCCCGGGTTGCCGTCGCGGCCTATCAGCACGTTCTCCAACACGCTCAACCCTGGGAACAGCCTCGGGATCTGGTAGCTCCTCACTATGCCCAGCTTGAACCTCTCGTGAGGCGGGAGCCTCGTTATGTCCCTGCCCTCAAACTCTACGGTGCCGCTGTCGGGCATGAGGGCGCCGCTTATTACGTTGACAAGCGTCGTCTTCCCGCTCCCGTTAGGGCCTATGAGCAGGGTCACTGCCCCCCTCGGGATCTCCACGCTCACGTTGTCGAGCGCCTTAAGCTTGCCGAAGTACTTCGAGACTCCTGTGACCCTTAATATAGGGTTCTCTAGATTTACCACTCCCACCTTATTTGGACACCAAAAGGTATTTGGAAATGGGGCTAAAAAAGATTTGGTTTACTTCCTCCTCAGGAACAGGAAGTAGGCAGCGGCTGCTATAACTATGATCGCAACTATGGCTGCTCCGATGAGGAGCGGCGATATGGCTGCCTCCTGCGGCGCAAGCCTGTTGACGGTGCTCCTTACTTGCTCAACGATGGGCTTGAAGTTGGGGCTCTTGGGGTCGTAACCTATCATCTGCTCCACCTTTATGCCCAGGGCCTCTGCCTCCTTCTTCGTGAGCTCTGCTAGAGCCTTGCCCCAGTCGTCGCTCCTGTAGACTATGATGACGCTCTTCACTCCGTCAGCCTTGTAGAGCTGCGCGAGCACCTTGCCCTGGAAGTCGTCTGGCGGCGGGAGCCTGTAGACGCTGTCCCTCTTTGCAAGAGCCGGAGAGGTGCTGGAGGGGCTAATTATGACCGCCTTGAGGCCAGCGCCCTCCATGGTTCCCATGATCCTGCCGAGCTCCCCACTGGTCATGGGGCCTAGGAAGTACCTTATGCCCGCCGCGTGGAGGGTCCTGAACAGGCTCTCTGCGGTCTCCGGCTTAGTCTCGCTGTCCCTTATGTCTAGCCTGAAGCTGAAGCGGAAGCCGTTGTCCCTGAGCCACTTGTTCAGGTCCTCCACAGCTATCCTCACAGCCTCAGAGTTGGCCCTGCCCATGCCGCTGAGATCACCGCTTATCGGGTACAACACAGCAATGGTGACCTCCTGTGCCGCAGCGGGGGTTGCACGGATCAAGCCTCTGAACTTAGCCAGGTCGACAGAGGGCAGAGCTGCTGGGAGCTGGGCGGGCTTCTGAGCCAGCGGATCTTCCTTCACCTCTGAAATGGCGTTCTTGGCGAAGTCGTAGATCGATACGATCTTCCACTCGAACTTGTTGGGGCTCACCTCTCTCACGACGAAGGTGGCGTAGTCGCCGCCGGCCCTGTCTCCATTAGCGTTAAGCACTATCTTGCCAGAGGCGCCCACATATATCTCCTGAGCTATCGTCGGCACCAGCTCTGCCACAGCGTCCACGTTCCTCGGATCGCCGGCAGCGACTATGGCTAGGCCCATTACCCATACAGCGTCATAGCTGGGGAAGATGTACGCGTCGGGCGAGTAGCCCACCTTGTCCCTTACGAGCCAGTAAACTCTTATGCCCAGGTCGGAGAGGCTGAAGAAGGTGGGGTTCTTCCACACTCCCTTTGCCGCTAGCCTAGCCGCAGCGGGGGTGCCGGTAACTTTCGGGGACAGGGCGCTGCCGTCGCTCCCGTACCACTTCACCTTCTCTAACTCTGGGTAGGCTGCAGCCTCGACGAGGAAGTCGGTGACCTCGTCGAAGCCCATGATGTTGATGGCTATCTCCTCAGGCTTCAGCTGCTGTGCCTGAGCAGCGAGAGAACCGATCATCAAAATCAACAACAACAGCCCTACAACTTTCTTGAATTCTTGGACCACCTCCTTACCACCTCTTTAGCTACTTTCCGGAGTAACAATGGAGGTAATTAAGCTTTATCGCGGAGTTTTAGGCTCTCCTGCTCTAGGCGAACGCGGCGATGAGCTCCGCTAGGTTGGCTGAAGCGTGAAGAGTTCGCGGACCGGGCGAGCCCATGCTTAAAGCCGCAGACCTGACCCTGCCCTCTCGGCGGTACTCGTGGGAGCCTGGAGCTCTGTGCTCGGGGGTTTCCCGCGGAGCAGGCATGTGAGGAAGGTCCTGAGGGATTACGAGAGGGGGAGCGTGACGCATGGAGAGCTGGAGGCCGCGGTGGCAGAGGCCTCCGCCCTTCTCATCGGAGCTCAACTGGCAGCGGGCCTCACCTACGTGACGGATGGGATGGTGGACTGGCACGACATCTTCAGGCCTTTCGTGGAGTCTTGGAGGAACGTCACGCCAACGGGGCTCCTGAGGTACTTCGACAACAACTACTTCTACCGGATCCCACTCTTCACTGGCAAGCCAGAGCCGAAGGGCCTCGTGCTAGCCCCGAGGGTTAGGAGGTTTGCAAAGCTTGCCGAGCCGGCAGGCCTCAAGGTGGTGCTCCCCGGCCCTTACACCTTTGCCGCTATGTCAGAGGTGAGGGGGCTGGAGAGGGAGGAGCTGGCGGAGGCAATAGCAAAGCTGATGGGGAGCGAGGTGAGGGCAGCGGTAGAGGCGGGAGCTAGGGCAGTGCAGATAGACGAGCCCCTCCTCTCGGACCAGGAGGCAGAGAGGGACGAGGCGGTCCTTGCAGCAGAGCTAGCTAGCAAAGTTGCCAAGGAGGCAGGGGAGGCCAAGACCATCCTAGCTGTCTACTTCGATGTGCCAAAGGCTGAGGTGTACGAGGCGCTGCTTGAGGCAAAGGTCAGCTGCCTCTCCCTTGACGTAATAGATGCTCCAGAGAGGGCTGCAAAGCTAATAGCCAGCAAGGGGCTAAAGGAGGGCTGCGCAGCGCTCGGGCTCATAAACGCTAGGAACGTTTACGACGACGATCTGGGCAAGCTGGAGGAGCTCTTCCTCTCCCTGACGAAAGGTTACGAGGGGGAGCCCGGCGTTACCACCAGCACCTGGCTAGACCTCCTGCCCTACGAGTACGGCATCAGGAAGGCCCGCATATTGGGCCTGCTTGCCCAGAGGTTGGGGGTGAGGTAGGTGTACAGCGTGCCCAAGAAGTTCCCCACCACCATCGTAGGGAGCTACCCTAAGTTTTCAGCAGCCCAGGAGGCCATCAGGAGGAGGAAGGCGGGGGAGGTGAGTGAGGAGGAGTTCAGAGAGCTCGTGAAGCCTGCCATAAGGGAGGCCGTTGAAGATCACCTGTGGGCTGGCGTGGACATAATCAGCGACGGGGAGCAGGCAAGGGAGGACATGGTAGTATACTTTGCTGAGAGGATGAGAGGTTACGCGGTAGGGGACTGGGTCAGGATCTTCGACAACGAGTACTTCAGGAAGCCCATCATATCGAGCAGGCTGGAGTGGGTCGCGCCCATGACAGTAGATCACTGGAGGTTCGCCTCAAGCATCTCGCAGGGGAGGCCTGTGAAGGGCATCCTGACAGGCCCTTACACCATGATGGAGTGGAGCTTCGACCTCCATTACAAGGACAGGAGGGAGCTCATCCTTGACCTCGCCAAGGCCATCCGGCGGGAGGTGGAGGAGCTGGTCAGGGCAGGGGCTCAGTACATCCAGGTGGATGAGCCTGCCCTCTCCACCAGGCCTTGGAGGGAGGACGCAGAGCTGCTGAAGGAGGCGCTGGACATCATATTCAGGGGCATAGGGGCGAAGAGGATAGTTCACATATGCTATGGGAAGCTGGAGAAGATACTGCCCTACATACTCGATTACCCCGTAGATCAGTTCGACCTGGAGATGGTGAACAGCGACTTCAGGCTGCTGCCCTACCTAAAGGAGTACGGTTACAACAAGGAGCTTGCCTTCGGGGCGGTGGACGTTCACAAGCTCCAGGTGGAGAGCGTGGAGGAGGTGGAGGCAGCCATTGACAGGGTCATGAGAGCAGATGTGGTAGGTCCCGAGAAGGCCTATGTGAAGCCTGACTGCGGGATGAAGAGGTTGCCGAGGGAGATAGCGAGGGAGAAGATGAAAAACATGGTTTTGGCAGCTCAGAGGGCTAGGGAGAAGTACTAGCCCTTCCTTTCTTTCTCCGTCAGTATGTATACCTTGTTCCCCAATAGAGCCGAGTTGGGTATCAGCACTATGGTTTTGTCGTCCTTAGTGAGCCTAGTGTAGACCACGTTTATCTCTTGCACATAGCCCTCCTCTCCCGCCACTATGACCCTGTCGACCAGCAGCTTGAAGGGCCTAACGATCACGAGGAAGAAGCCAGCCAAGACCTGGGAGAGCACCTGCTGGGTAGCAAAGCCTATCGCGACTGCGAGGAAGCCAGCGAGGGCTAGGGCTGCACTGCCGCCCACAGCGCCGCCAATTATTATGACCACGAGGGCTCCGAGCCCCAGAAGGAAGATGGCGTTCTTCACTGCTGCTGCGACAGCTACGTCCTCGCTCCTAGCGTAGATGGAGTAAAAGGCGGCGTTCGCAGCCCTCCCTACGATTAGGTAACCGAAGATGAGGATGAGCAGGATCCCTACGTAAGGCTCTACAGCAGCCACTGTCGGCGATAACTCCTCAAAGTAGGCTGACACGTTGGAGAGCAGCAGCGAGAGGAGGGCTCCTACGATGATGTATAGCACTACGTAAACTGCTATTCCTACTAGCTCTCCTCTAACCCTGCTCCTTGCCTGCTCCTTGCTCAGGGAGATCTGGGACATTTTGTGCACCGGGATAAAAATAGGTATGCCCTTATTATTTTCGCTTCCCGTTAACTTTGCTTTGTCCCCTCTCGCGCCTTCTCCTCCCCCTTCTCCTGCCGGGCCCTGATCCTGCCTGCAGCCTCTGCTACCGAGAGCCAGCGGAGCGCCTCTTCCGCGTCCTCTTCTTCCACAGCCTCCTTCGCCCTCCTCACCGCGGCCCTCAAGATGTCCCTAAGCAAGTACTCTACCTCCACCTCCACCGCTTCCTCTTCGCTCTTCACTATGTGAACCTTGCCGTGGGAGGGGCAGACAACTTCCCCGCTCTTTAGCTTGAAGAGGGGTAGGCCGTCGAGAGGGCACATTTCTGCAAGCATCACAGCCCCTTCAGCCACTAGCCTCGTCATCTTCTTCACGATCTCTGGGTCCCGGTAACTCATCTCTCCCTTCTCCTCCCGCATGAGGTAATAAGGCGAGGCCCTGCTAGAAAAGCTTGCAATGAACGTTGAGGTAATACTGATAGGCCTCTCCACCCTCGAGTCCATCCCCCTGTACCACCTCTTCCCTGGCGGCTCAGCTGCCCGCGTCGTTGCTAGGCCTGCTCGAACCATGCAGTGTAGGGAGTCGAAGCGGGAGATATGCGAGTGGATGAGGGGCCCAGAGGCTTTCTCCCCTATATCTCTGCCAGCTGAAACCATAGTCAATCTGTCAAAGCGTTGGCGGGCAGATGTCCTCTTCCTCGACGGCTTTGAGCCGTGGGAGCACGGGAGAGCCCTGAGGGAGGCAGCCCGCGATCTCACCGTAGCGACCAGAGCCCACGGCTTCTCGAGGCCTGAAGCAGATTACGTGCTGCTCGAGGACGTTAGCTGGCTGGTTGGGGAGAACTTGCGCAAGGAGGTGATCAGCACTGCAGAGCACCTCCACTCTAGCGGGGTTCCCTTTGAGCTCCTCGTTCACTTGCCCGAGGCCCGAGAGGAGGCCCTCGGGGAACTCCTGGAGGTGGCAGAGAAGGCCAGAGCCCTCCACGTCTCCCTCGACCCCAAGGGAGGCGCGGAGAGGGCCCTGTACGAGAGGCTGAGGAGGAAGCTCCCATTTGTTTACCTCCACGCAGACCTCTTCTCCGAGCTAGACACCTATTGTCCCCAGTGCAGCACCATAGTGCTGGCCCGAGACGACAGGTCGCTCAGGGGGAGCTATGTTGAGGGGAGGGCTTGTAAGAGGTGCGGAAGGGAGCTCCCGCTGTTCGGCACCGCGAGGGAGAGGAGCAGCAGGACCCTCCTGCGGCTAGCTAGGGAGGGGGTTGCTTGGTACAACCCTCTCGTCTTCCTCACCTTTAAGGGCTTGCGGGGATAGAGAGCGAGGGGTCTGCTTGCTAGTTGTGCCCGGCTCGCGGCAGCACGCGCTAGTAACTGCAGAGAGGGTTGCAAAGTGTGGGGAGGGAAAAGTCTCCCTCCCCAGGTGGAGGGTCTTCCCCGACGGGGAGAGGTACGTAAAGCTGGAGGAGGACGTGAGGGGGCAGAGGGTGCTGATAGTGCAGTCAGCAGAGCCGCCCCAGGCCGAGGCCTTGACGGAGATACTCCTCCTGCTCGATGCTGTGAGCAGAGCAGATAGAGTTGCGCTGCTGCTCCCCTACTTGCCCTACGCGCGCCAGGACAGGGAGTTCCTCCCGGGGGAGGCAGTGAGCATAAGGGCACTCCTGAAGGCCTTCTCCTCCCTCGGCGCAGAGACCCTCATAGTTGCGGAGGCCCACAGCGAGAGGGCCCTCTCCTACTTCCCCGGCAACGTGATCCACCTCAAGCCCCTCCGGTTCATGGCGAAGAGAGGGGAGTGGAGGGACGTGGCTGTTATATCGCCGGATGCAGGGGGCGTTGATAGAGCTAAACAGGTCGCAGAGGTCCTCGGGGCGCCCCTCTGGTGCGTGGAGAAGAGGAGAGATAGGTACACGGGGGAGATAGAGGTGGGGGTTCCCCCTGGCTCTCTAGAGGGTAGAGCAGCGCTGGTGGTAGACGACGTGCTCAGCACCGGGGGAACGGTGGCAAAGGTGGCGAGGGCCCTCAAGGAGAGGGGGGCGAGGAGGGTGGAGGTGATGGTGGTGCACCACCTCGGCCTGGAGGGCTCCGTGGACAGGGTGCTGGAGGTGGCCGACAGAATCGTTGCATCCAACACCCTGCCGCCCAAAGATCCCAGGGTTCAATACGTGGACATAACCGAGGTGCTCTGTGAGGGAGTGCTGCAGTGGGCCCGGGGGGATTTGAACCCCCGACCTCCCGGTTATCAGCCGGGCGCTCCACCAAGCTGAGCTACGGGCCCGCAGTCCCTAGTTAGCGAACACTTAAGAGGTTAGATGAGGGAGAGCGCTATTTGCCTGCTCGCCCAGACCCAGCCCTGCGGCGCCGGGTATGGGGCTACTATGTAGTCAGCCCGCCTGGGCCTCACGTCTATCATGCCGTCCCGCGGGATCACTATGGCTACGTCAGCCATCTCCAGCATGTCCCGATCCAGCGGCGAGTCCCCTATAGCTATGTACTTCCTCGCACGCAGCAGCGCCTTCATGAGCTCCATAGCCCTCCCCTTCCCCTCATGCCTCCCTACGTGCAGGAAGCGGTAGCCGGCTATCGCCCTGAGCCCCCTCTTCTCGAGCTCCCCAACCCGCGAGAGGAGGCACGAGAGATCTCTGCTCCATATCACCTCCACGAGCTGCCTCCTAACGGCGAGCGCCGCAAGCTCCTCGGGGAAGCCGAGTATCTCTGAGGCTTGGGCAGGGGTGGCCTTGGAGAGCCTCACGTAGCTGCAGCCCTCGAGGGCCCTCTCCATCTCCTCCTCGAACTCAGCTATGGGCGAGCCGAGCAGGAGGCACTCCAGGCCTCCTTCCTCGAAGTCTGAGTATGGGAGAGGGGAGCTAGAGCAAAGGGCTCCTCCCAGCTCTACCGCTGCCAGCAGCTCCCCCGCTCCCACCCTGCGCCACAGCTCCTTCGTCTCTGCTGCCGTTTTCGTGGTAGCTAGGGCCACCTTTATGCCCAGGGAGGAGAGCAGCTCCAAGGACTCCTTTACCCCTTCGTCCCTCCCCTTCTCGTCGATCATGCTGCCGTCCACGTCGCTTATGACAGCGATCACTGCTACCCCCTCCTGCTGTCGAAGGCCAGCAGGCTCCTCTCGAGGTACGTTGAGACCGCCTTTTTTGCGTTGATCCCCTCCAGCTCGTATATGCGGGGCGCGGGCGGCTCCTCCTCGTAGTAGTTCTCAGACAGCACGCCCCTCACCTTTGCCCTCACCTTCTCTAAGGCAAGGGCAGAGTGGTACAGGGCGCCCAGGCTCTCTGCCGCCATGCGCGCCAGGTGGGCCTCCCCTTTCTCGCTGTGGATATGCGGGTTCCTCGTCTCCGCCTGGAGCACCTTCACCCCAGCCGGCAGGAAGGGGCACCTCTTACCTCCCCCCTCGAGCTGCACATAGCACGCCTCCAGCAGGTAGACCAGCTGAAAGGCCTCCACGGCATAGCCGCCAGCCCATGGCAAGCTGAGCGCCAGTTCCATGCTCAGGGCGTGCTCGCCGCTGTTAGTGGTCTTTATGACGTTCGTCTCTACTCGCCTACATAGCGAGACGCTGAGGTTAAGAAGGGAGTTCGCGTGGTAGGAGACTCTGCCCCACTTCCTGAACAGCATATGAGAAGAGTCTGGCTTGCCCTTGTAATACCACGCCACCCTCACCATGGAGAAGCGGCTGTTCAGGAGGGAGAAGCCCGTGTAGTATGCTAGAGCGTACTCATGGACAGCGCCAGGCACGTAGTTATCTGCATCTATGAAGCCCACGAACTGAGCCCCAAGCCAGCTCGCAACGAGCACCCCGAGCACCATTCCCTCCCCCTTCCCCCTCCTCACAGCGTCGCCCTCCAGCATGGCCTTCAGGGGCGTGCCCTCCAATGCCTCCCTCCAGGCCGGGTCGTGCTGGTGAACGGCCAGAGCTCTCCTGCCCGTGAGCCTTGCGTGAGTCCTGATCACCTCTAGCTCATGGCTGTAGAAGTCAAGCGGCTCGAGGGAGGAGGCGGAGACAAGCACCACAGGAGAGGGGAGGGGGACGGAGGAGATCACGCCCTCTAGCAGGAGGGGGTCCTCGTCCCTCGTGGGTATAACTATAAAGGTCCTGCTGGCCTGCTCCGCCAGCTGCTGCGGCGGGATGCCGTAGACGGCCTCGTTGCTCACCAGCCCCATGCTGTCAAGAGCTATGACCTCTGCCACGTCGTAGATGGTCACAGCGCCGAACCTCTCTAGCCTCGGCGGCATGCGGAGAAGCAAGGCCCCCTCGGGGCGGGGCTAGATACGCTTAATAACCTTTTTCTCGGGAGCTCTATATGGGCCGGTAGCTCAGCCTGGAAGAGCGCTCGGTTTGCACCCGAGAGGTCCCGGGTTCAAATCCCGGCCGGTCCACCAGTCACTTTCACTATCACTTCGTATAGCTGGGGATCCCTCTCCTTCACCTTCTCAAGGCTCCAGGGGGGCCATTTCTTGCTCCTCACGCTCTCCAGCACCTGCCTTATCCACCTCGGGTAGACCCTACCGCAGTTGCCGTAGTTCTTACAGCTGTTCTCCAAGAACCTCTCCACCTCCCTCAGCGCCTCCTCCGTGCTTACCTGCTTAACGTTGATCAGGTACCTGCTTATCACGTAAAGGATGAGCCTCTGCCTCCCATCTGGCGCCCCCATCTCTATGAGCCTCTCCACCCACCTGAACTGGGCTGCCCTCTCCGCCACGTGGGGGAGGGGCTCACAGGGCCCTTCCTGGCTCTTCCTCTCGAAGAATTCGCGCAGGGCTTGCTCGCAGGACGCCTCATCTACGCAGCGCTCCACAGCTCCCTCCCAGCTCAAGGCCCTCACCTGGGACTCAGGGGAAAGTCGTTCCTCACCCCTCGGAGTCGCTCCACCCTCCTCATAGTCCAGATAGAGGGTCTCCTCCTACCCTATTATCTTCTAGGTTGTCCATGAGCACGTTTGCCACGATCACTGCATAGACAGGGGGGAGGGCTATGCGGGCCCTTGCAAGGCACTCTAGCCCCTCGCCGTAGGAGAGGACGGGGGGATATCTCCTTAGCACGGAGAGGGGCTCCTCCCCCTCTGGCCCCACGCATATTGCCTGAGAGTAGGGAGGCTGGGGCACTACCTCTGCCCCTACCCTTGAGCCCCTCACCGCAGCGGCAAGCCAGCCCCTCAAGCTCTCCTCGTCAGGCCTCAGGTGCCTTACCCTGTCTCCCCTCGCCCTCAGCCAACCCCCCTCCAGGCCTACGAAGGCCTCTGCGTCCCTCCTCACCCCGTGGGAGAGAAGGAGGGCGTTGGCTATGAAGCGACCAGCTTCCCTCCAGTCCCTAGGGCGGGGGAGGATGTGGACCCTCAACCCTCCTCGGGCAGCTCCATGCCCAGCCTGCGCAGCAGCCCCCTGTCCCTCCTCAGCCTCTTCGAGAGGTTCACCATGTTCTCGTAATACTTGAGCAGCTCCTTCACCTCCTCTACCGAGGTGCCGCTGCCTATTGCGATCCTCCTCATCCTGCTCCTGTCTATTATGCTCGGCTTGTCCAGCTCCTCGTAGGTCATGCTCTCCATTATGGCCAGCCAACGATCTATCTTCTCCTCCCCCATCTTTGATGCATCTTTCAGGGCCTCGGAGGCTATGGGCAGGGGGAACATCTGGAGCACCTTCCCCAGAGGTCCCATCTTCCTGAGGGACTTCAGCTGCCTGTAGAGGAGGCGCATGGTGATCTTCCCCTTGATGATCTCCTTCGTGGCCTCCTCCACCTCCTTAGCTTCCTCCACGGCCTTGAGTCTCTCCAGCAGGCCCTCTATGTCGCCGAGCCCCAGCACCCTCCCCACGAACCTCTTTGGCCTGAAGACCTCCAGCTCCTCTAGGGCCTCCCCGGTGCCCAGGAACTTCACTGTTGCGCCCGTAGCAGCAGCGGCAGAGAGCACGCCTCCGCCCCTGGCAGTTCCGTCGGCCTTGGAAACTATGATGGAGCCCACGGGGACGCTCTTGTGGAAGCGGGAGGCCAGATCGTAGGCCTTCTGCCCGATGGCTGCATCTATCACCAGCATGACCTCGTTGGGCGAAACGGCCTCTGCTATTCTCCTCATCTCCTGCAGGAGGCCCTCCTCCTCCCCGTAGCCGTGCCTGCCTGCCGTGTCCACTATAATCACCTCTGCCCCCCTCTCCCTCAGCTCTGCCACGCCCCTGGCCGCTATCTTGACCGGATCTCCCTGCTCCTCCCCGTAGAACATAGCCCCAGCCCTCTCTGCTAGGGTCTTGAGCTGCTGGTATGCGCCGGGCCTATGAGTGTCTGTAGACACTAACCCCACCTTGTAGCCGCGTCTCGCGTAGAAGAGGGCTAGCTTCCCTGCAGTTGTGGTCTTCCCCGAGCCCTGCACGCCTACGAGCAAGATTATCCAGGGCCTGCCCTTGGGCTCCACGCTGGGCTCCCTGTCGCCCCCGAAGAGCTGGGAGAGCTCCTCATAGACTGCCTTAACGAACCAGTCCTTCCTCGAGACCCCCAGCGGCGGCTCCTCCTTCAAGGCCCTCTCCTTTATCCTCTTGCTGAGCTCCAGCACCAGCTTCACGTTAACGTCAGCCCTGATGAGCTCCTTCTGCAGGTCCTTCACGAAGTCCTCCACTGCCCTCTCGTAGTGACCGCTCCCCAGGAACTTCCTCACCGCATCCCTTAGCCCCTCGAGCATCACCCTATCCCCCAGAACCTCGCCAACAGCTCCCGCACGTCTCTCCCGTGAGGGGGCTCCCTCTCCTCCCCCTCGCCTCCCTCCCTCAAGCCCATGAGGCTCTCGAAGAAGGCCGCGAGGCCCTTCTGGAGCCCCTGGCCATAGCCTCCCTCTAGCACTATCACCAGGGGCCTTGAGCCGACGAAGGGCCTGAGGAGCTCCCCGAAGAGCTCGAAGCTGCTCTCCGTCGCCCTCATGTGGGTGAGCGGGTCTCCCACGAAGGCATCGAACCCTGCTGAGATGACGAAAGCCTCAGGCCTGAAGGCCTCTATGATGGGCTCTACCACGTTCCTCACGGCCCACCTCATCTCTCTGTCCCCGCTGAAGGGGGGGAGGGGGACGTTCACCTTTGTGCCCTCAGCCCCCTCCCCTCCCCAATCGCCCACCTCCCCAGAGCCCGGGTATATGCCGTCCTCGTGAATGTCTATGTGCACTGCCCTCGCGTCCTGCCAGAGGATGTCCTGCGTCCCGTTGCCGTGGTGGGCATCGAAGTCCAGAGCTAGCACCCGCAAGCCCCGCCTGAGGAAGGCCTTTGCAGCTATCCCGGCGTAGTTCACGAGGCAGAAGCCGAGGGTAGGAGCTCCCATGGCCCACCCCTTCCTCCCCGCATGATGGCCGCCTGGGCGGGGCATGACGAACCAGGGCTCGCGGCTCTCGAGAGAGCTCTGCACTGCCTGGAGCGTTGCGCTTGCAAAGGCTTTCCCAGCAGTGAGGCTGTGCTCCGTTATGTAGGTGTCCCTGTCTATGTAATGGAAGCCGTGCCTGCTCTCCTCCTCCAGCATCCTCAAGTATTCCGGCTCGTGAGCGAGCAGGAGGGCCTCATCGCTGGGCGCCGGAGCCCTGTGGAGCTCTGCCAGCTCCCACACGCGGGAGGCCTTGAGGGCTGAGAGGGCCCTCTCGAGCCTCCAGGGATCTGAGGGATGCCTGCCCGAGGGATCTGCGTGGAGCCTGTGGATCTCGTCGTATACTATGTGGAGCTTCACTTCT
The DNA here is from genome assembly GCA_025058835.1 of Acidilobaceae archaeon. GTDB lineage: Archaea > Thermoproteota > Thermoprotei_A > Sulfolobales > Acidilobaceae > DSZV01. The sequence goes on along the minus strand of JANXEI010000001.1, from coordinate 91,606 downwards.
CCCCCCAATAGGAGAAGGGGAATATAAATAAAAGGGAAACGATAGAGCGGGGAGGTAGATTGGACCTCCTAGAGCAGTACTCCCTGTGGCCAGAGCTGCTCCTCGAGGGGTTCGAGACAGGGCGCTCCCTGCCGTTAGAGGAGAGAGAGGTCGTGATCTGCGGCCTCGGCGGCAGCGGGGCTGCCGGGGACTTCCTCTCCGCAGTCGCGTCTGCTCACCGTCTCGACCTCTCGGTGAGGGTCCACAAGGGCTTCGGCCTGCCCCTCTGGGCGAGGGGCAAGCCTGTCTTCGCCCTCAGCTACTCCGGCGAGACGCTGGAGACCCTCAGCTGTTTCAGGGAAGCGCTGGCGAGCGGGAGCAGAGTAGTAGCAGTTAGCAGCGGGGGAGCGCTGCAGGAGGAGGCGAGGAGAGGCGGAACCCCTTGGCTGGGCGTGAGGAAGGGGCTCCTCCCCAGGGCTGCCCTCCCCTCCATGCTGGGCATCCTGCTCGGCTCGACAGCGAGCGGTTATATCTCTGAGGACGACCTGCTTGCTGCATATAATTCCATGAGGACCTTCATGGCTGACGAGGCAGAGCCCTTCGCTGAGTTGGCAGCAGAGGTGGACGTGCTGGTCGTGGGGGCCTGCGGAGAGCTTGGCGTTATAGCAGAGAGGTGGAGGCAGGAGTTCAGCGAGAACGCGAAGGTGCTGGTGAAGAGCGAGGTCTACCCTGAGTCAGCCCACAACGACATAGTGGCGTGGCAGGCGGGGAGGGCAGCGAAGGTAGGCTTTGTGGCGGTGAAGGGGGAGGGAGTGTGCAGGGAGGTGATGGAGTTGGTGAAGGAGAAGTACTCCCTCCACGGCAAGGTGCTGGAGCTCGAGCTGGGGAGGGCGACACTTGCAAGCCTCCTGAAGGGAGCGCAGGTAGGCGGCGTTGCCTCTGTGCTAGCGGCAAAGAGGAGGAGAACGGCGCCTGAGGCCACGCCGTTCATAAGCGATTACAAGCAGAGGCTGAAGAGGGCGCTCAGCGCCTGAGGTTCCTTCGCGTGAGGGAGAGGGCTAGGGCTCTCCAGGAGGCGAGCCAGAGGACAGCTAGGATCAGGGCTGCTGCCGTCAGCAGCGCGCTCCAGGAGAGGGGGAGGCGCTGGGAGGCTGGGAGGGTGAGGAGATACGCTAGCGCAACAGAGCCCGACCAGCCTACGAGCATGAGGAGCAGCGGTTGCCTAAGCGCTGTCAGCACAGCCCTTGCCCTGAAGGGAGCTGAGCCCACCTCACCTCACCAACTTTGCAGCTACCTTGAGCATGAAGAGAGGCTTATGAGCTAACCTCATCATCATCTTCGGTATTCGGAAGGTGGCGAGGGCCACCTCTGCATGGACCTCGGGCGGGAGGGATCTGATCACCTCCCTCCTCTCCCTCACCTCCATGCTCTTCGTCCACTCCAGCAGCCTCCTCTGCAACTCCACGCCCCTCGTAACATGTGACCTCCTCTGCGCCTCCAGCGGGTCCTTCCCCTCTGCCACAGCCTTCCCTGCCAAATAGCCCGAGATGGTAGAAGGCCTGTTGCCCTCTCCCGTGAGGGGCATCACGTAACCTGCAGCCTCCCCAGCCTTAGGGAGGCCGTTGACGTAGCCTAGCTTCACCCCGCCCACCGAGACGGCCGAGGACTCCTTGGCTAGGATGCGCCCTCTCAGCCTGCTGTCCTTCTCTATGAACTTGTCGAGTATTGCCCAGAGCTCCCGCGGAGCAGCAAAGCCTCCCACCCCCACCTCTACGTCCTCCCCGTGGGGGAACACGTAGTAGTAGCCCATGATCTCCGTGTTGAAGTGGACCTCTATGGTGTCATAGCTAACGTCCTTAAGGGGGCCTTTCATGATATACTGAACCACAGGTATCCGCTCCCCTTCATAGAAGGCAAAGCCTGCCGCGAAGACTCCCTTCTTGACCTCTACCTGCTCACCGTTAACCCTTGCCGTCCCCGTCCTAACGTTGTACTTCGCGTTGTACACCACCTCCGCCCCTGCCTCGGCAAAGATGTGCTCCAGAAGCCCTCCCTTGTCCACTATGTAGCCATTTAGGCCCCCAGAGTACCTGAAGAGCGGCTCCCCGTCGAGCCAGGTGGCAACGGCGCGGATCTCGTTCAGTATCGCCTCCTTGGGCACGGAGAACGGCAGGTCGCCCACCTGCGGGATCCCCCTTCCGCATGGCTTCAGGCCTAACTTCGGCTGTGCCTCCAGGACGGTAGTCCTCAGGCCTGCCCTGGCTAGAGCAAAGGCTGCTCCAGCTCCGGCCATGCCACCACCTACCACGTAGGCCTCCATCCCATCTCCCATCTTCATTTTAAAGTAAAGTTTATAGCAAATGGTAAGGAGGGGGATGAAGAGATACTCCCGGCTCGAGGGGTGAGATCAACTTACCCAACTGACCTCAGCGCCTCCTCTGCCTCCTTCAAGTACTTGTGAGGCGGCAGCACCCCTCTCTCCACCCTCTTTGCTATGCTCTCCCTCAGCCCCCTGTTGTGGATGAGGAGCAGCGCCGCGCCCCTCACCCAGCTGTTCGCCCTAGTGGCCTCTGCCAGGGCCTCCTCCAGCCCCTTCCCCCTCTGCTCTCCCCACCTCTTCGCGGCCACGTACACAGCAGCGGGCATGGCCCAGTGGGTCTCGAAGGTAGTGCTCACTTGCCTCCCCCAATTACTGTAGGGGCTTAAGAGTTGGGGGAGGAGGGGGAGTAAGAGAAGCGTAAATGGAAGTGCAGCTCCCTAAATAGGGCTGACGGAGATGGGTATTACTATATTAGGGCGGCCAGAGGCCCTCCGCAGGGGGACCTTTGACGCAGGAGCTCCTGGGCGCTTACGAGCACCGCACCATAGTGCAGGACAGCATCCACGGAGTGATCCCCCTGAACGTTGCCGAGTACGAGATCCTGCAGACCCCCTTCCTCCGCAGGATCCATGACATAAAGCAGCTCGGCCTCGCCAACCTGGTCTTCCCCTCAGCCACCCACAGCAGGCTGGAGCACTCGCTGGGGGTGATGCACATAGCTTGGAGGATGGGGAGGAGGGCCGTGGAGGCCAGCATGAGGAGCTCCGACGTATGCGCTGCCATATTTGAGCGCTGCGACCAGAGCTCCTTTGCCTCCTTCCTCCAGGTGGTGAGGTTAGCTGGCATCCTGCACGACATAGGCCACCTCCCCTTCAGCCACATGAGCGAGGAGGCCGTGGAGGCAATCCTCAGCTACTCAGAGCTGAGCCCGGGAGGCGAGTACGAGAAGCTCCACGAGCTGTACACTCAGACCTTCATCTCGAAGCTGGCAAATATTCTGGGGGATGAGCACGAGGACCTAGAGCTCTACTTGCAGGCGACCAGGGAGGCCTTGTTCGGGAGGGACGGGCGAGGGCGGGGGATAGCCCGCGACATAGGCCTCAAGGAGGAGGCGTTGGGGCTGGTTAAGAGGATCATGTCGAACTACATCGTTGACGCGGACAGGCTTGACTACCTTGTGAGGGACGCCACCTTCACGGGAGTGGTGTATGGGTTCATAGACATAGACAGAATGGTGGAGAGCCTGGAGGTGAGAGTAAAGGGGGGGAGGCTGCTCATGGAGTTCAACCCCAAGGCCTCCCAGGCAGTGGAGGACATGTTCGATGCCCGTTACAAGATGTACAGGACCCTCTACTTCCACCACAAGCTCGGGGCCATAAAGCTGGCAGTGAAGAGGGCCTTTGACTACATAAGGGAAGAGTGGGAGGAGGTGAGGCCGCGCGGCCTGGACCTCTCTCTCGCCGAGGTGCTCAGGGCAGAGAAGCTGGCAGAGCTGATTGCAGAGGGGAGGTTCTTCTTTGACGACAGCGATGCTATGAGCATGATAAAGGCCCTCAGGAGGAGCAGGAGCGAAGGGGGGAGGAGGTGGGCTTCAGCTCTCCTGCACGAGAGGTCCCTCCTCCCGGTCTCGCTGATCAAGAGGCCTGAGGAGCTCTTCAACAGGCTGGGGAAGTGGGAGGTGAGCATGGAGGAGGAGCTGGAGAGGATAATCTTGGGAGAGAGGTTCAACGGCGTCTGGGAGAGGGCAGCCAAGAGGGCAGGGTTCTCGACAGAGGAGGTAAAGGCAGATGGAGATGTGCAGAGGATATACGACAGGGAGGCGTTCAAGGAGGCTGCCTTCTCCTCCCTCTACGTCAAGTCCCTGATAGACGTTGCCTCGGCGCCCATGGTCTTCGTCTACGCCTTCTCTGAGAACGAGGAGGTGCAGAGGAGGCTCTACAAGGAGAGGAGGAGCGTGAGGGAGCTGTTCCAGGAGGAGCTGGCGGAGGAGCTCAAGGCTTCCATCCGCGCGTGAGCCCCCTGAGGAGGCGGAGGAGGAAGCTCAGGGCCATCAGCGCTGCAACAGCTATCAAGATTAGGAGCACCGCCAGCGCCAGCCTCGGGGAGAAGGCTGCCACCCTCACGAGTATAAGCGCTACCAACACCAGCGCTATAACGGTGAGCAGGGAGAAGAGCTCCCTTAGGACCCTCTCTGCCATTTCGCCCCTCCGGTGGTCGAGCGAGAGTCTCCGATCACCTCTCTCCCGGTTTGCGTCACCTCATCCCACCAAGAGGCCCGAGAGGGCGGAGGCTAATCAATAAAAGGGGAGCCGGGGGAGGAGGGGAGGGAAAGAAGTTGGAGCTATACGTGCTGCTGACCTCGCTGGCCATTGCTCTCGCATCTTCCCTCCTCTTCTCTTGGCTCTTCAGGAGGCTCCGTCACGTGGGGGTGGACGTTCACAAGCCCTGCAAGGTAGAGGTGCCAGAGAGCGTGGGCATCTCTTTGTCCCTCGCGCTCCTAGCCTCATCTGCCCTCCTCTATGCCTCGGGAGAGGAGCGGGTAGCCCTTGCCTTCTCCTCCTCCGTGGCAATAGGGGCAGCCATCGGGCTCCTTGACGACTTCATAGTGCTGAAGGCTTGGCAAAAGATAGTGCTAGGCACGCTCCCCTCCCTCCCCCTCCTTGCCCTGGGGGCCTACAGCCCCTCCCCCCTCGTCCCCCTCGACGGCTTCGCCCGCCTCACCATAGTCTACCCCATCCTCCTCCCCCTCGCCTTCACCGTAGCTACGAACGGGCTGAACATGTTCGACACCCACAACGGCTCCATGCTCTCCTCCGCCCTCATAATAGCCGTGACCATGGCGGCGGCCGGCCTCATGATGGGGGCAGCTGGGGTAGCAGAGGGGCGATATGCCCTCCTCCTCTCCCTAGCCATTGCAGGGGCTAGCGCTGGCGCCCTCGCGCTCAACCTTTACCCAGCGAGGGCCTTCAACGGGGACGTGGGCAGCTTCTCCTTGGGCGCTGCTATAGCTGCAGCGGCAGTGCTCGGGAGGGTGGAGGCAGTGACGGTGCTGGCAGCCTTGCCCATCCTCTTGAACGGGCTCCTCAAGATCACTTCCGTGGGCTTCAAGGAGAGGAGGAGCTTCGAGAGGCCGGTAGTGCTGGAGAGGTGGTTCATCAGGCCCAAGAGCTCAGAGGGGGCCCTCAGCCTCCCTGTCCTCATCACCTCAAGGATACCTCTCTCTGAGCCAGAGCTCGTAGCGGTGATCACGCTCCTCACCGGCATCACGAGCCTGCTGGCGCTCCTCACGCTATACATCACCCTGCTACGCCTCTAGCTTTTAGCCCCGGAAGGAAGCCCTCTCCCGATGCGCCATGTGGATAATAGAATGGGACACCCCCACCTATGGTCACCTGAAGGGGGTGAAGAGGGTCCTCTACAAGGGGAGGTCGAGGTACCAGGAGATAGTGCTGGTGGAGAGCTACGAGTTCGGCAAGCTCTTGCTCCTCGACGGCAAGAGCCAGTCATCTGAGCACGATGAGTTCGTCTACCACGAAGCCCTAGTTCAGCCTGCCATGCTGCTCCACCCCAACCCCAGGAGGGTGCTGATCCTGGGAGGGGGAGAGGGCGCCACGCTGAGGGAGGTGCTGAAGCACAGGAGCGTGGAGGAGGCAGTCATGGTCGACATAGACGAGGAGGTGGTGAGGGTCTCGAGGGAGCTGTGGGGGGAGCTCAGCGCAGGGGCTTTCGAGGACAGGAGGGCTAAGCTCATCATAGGGGATGCGCTGGAGTACATCGAGAGCTCCCCCGGGAAGTTCGACGTTATCATTGCCGACCTCTCCGACCCGCTGGAGGGGGGGCCTGCTTACAAGCTGTACACCCTGGAAACTTATCGCAAGATAGGGGAGCTGGTGGAGGGGGGCGTGTTCGTCACCCAGGCCACGAGCCCCTCTAACACTCCCCAGACCCACTCAATAATTTACAACACGATCAGGAACGCCTTCAAGCACGTCTCCTACTACCACGTCTTCATGAACAGCTTCAGCGGCCTTTGGGGCTTCGTCATTGCCTCAAACGAGCTGGACCCTAGGAGCCTCACGGCCGAGCTAGTTGGCAGGAGGCTGGAGGAGAGGAGGATAGAGACGAGGTTCTATGACGCTACGACGCACCTCAACATGTTCAGCGTGCCGAAGCACCTCAGGGCTATGATAGAGGGCGAGAGGAGGGTCTCTACCCTCAGCAACCCGGCCTACATGCCTGCATAGAGGAAGGCCCTGTGAGTGAGGACTGCTACGAGCACTATGGCTGCGTGCATGGTGAGGCAGTAGAGGCAGAGGGCTCTGGCCTCTTTTATCATCAGGTAGATGAGGTAGACTGCCAGGAAGGTGCTCTCTAGAGCTATGAAGGAGAGGGTCTTGAGCGCCAGCCCGTTGCCCATGAAGGCCCATGCAAGGGAGAGGGAGAGGAGGAAGGTAAAGTAATAGGGGGCGAGCTGCGAGAGGTGGTAGCCCAAGAGCCAGGCTTGGGGCATGCTGTAAACGCGGTAGCAGTCTACCTTTGAGCCTGGCTTGCAGAGGGGCGTGCCGATCCCGTACCTGAACTCAAGGTAGCTGAGGAGGGAGGCAGCTAGCCCTACGAGAAGGGAGGCTATGACCAGCGCCATACCGTAAGGGCCTCCGATTACCAGCTCCATCTCATATCCTCTAAATGAGTATCACAATAGCATATATTTTTTGTTGACAAGCTACGCCCTCGGGCTTCAGGAGGATCTGAACATCTGGTAGGAGAGGTCGAAGTGGGCCGCGAGCGGAGGGGAGGTCTTGACATAGACGTAGCCCCCCCTGAACACGTGGCTCACCACTGCAGCAGTCCTGTCAGGCAAGTAGGGGGCGCTCTGGACCACCTCTGGGGGCACGTTCATCCTCTCCAGGTGGTGGGGCTCCGCCCTCAGCACTACCTTCGTGTTGGCAAGCTGGAGGATGATGTCGTGAAGGTCCTTTGGGCTGTGGGTGCTAAAGATGAGCCCTATCCCCCTCGCCCTCCCCAGCCTGGCTACCTTCGAGATCATGGAGGCCACCTGCCTGCTGGCCTCCTGCTCCTCCCTGGCGCCCCTCTCCTGCGGGAAGAATTGGTGGGCCTCGTCTATGATCACCACCACCCCCCTAGCCCCTCTCTCCGCCTGCCTGCTCGCCCACTGAGAGTGTTTCCACTCCAGCAGCGACTGGAGGGCTCTATAGGCTGCTAGCCGCGGCTCCTCCGCGCCCTCCATGCCCTTCACTACGGGCCACCTCAGGTCCAGGACTACCGGCGCCCCCAGCTCTTCTGCCCCCCGAGCTATGTCCTCCCACCTCGGCTCCGGCAGCAAGGAGATTGTGCCGCCCTTTACCGAATCCTCCCTTGCCATCATGACGTCCACGAACTCAGAGTCGAGCAGCGCCGTCAGCCTCCTAGAGAGGGCCCTTAGGGTCTCCTTGTGCGGCTCCGCCTCCTCCAGTGCGTTGTAGCACTTCTCTACTATCTCGAAGAAGGGGAGACCTATGGGGAGCACTATGTCTGAGACGGCCGTCCTGACCCTCTCGGTCTTTGCGATGAGCCTCCTGGACACAAGGTCTGCGGCTATACCCTCCAGCCGCTCCTCCCCCACTTCGTAAGCCCTGAGCGCAGCTAGTAGCGCCTGGAGGGGCGGTCCGTAGCTGGTTCTGAGGGACCTCCTGAACTCCCTCCTTAGCTTCTCCAGGAGCTCTCTCCCCCACTCCGTGAGCCCCGGCATTAGGGAGGCCACCTTGTCGTCTGTGAGGGCGGCCGTGGAGATGAAGAAGGGGACGAAGTAAACGGCAGAGGCCTTTGCCTTCATCTCGCACATTATGCTCTCCCCCTCCCTCTTAAAACATATGGGCTTCCCGGCCAGCGGGGCCTTGAGGAGGGGCTTCAAGGAGTCCTCGTAGTAAACGCTCGCAATGCGAGAGAAGAGCGCCATCTCCCCCTTATCCTTCTCCAGCTCGGAGAGCAAGAGACTGGCTGGCACGGGTGAGAGGACCACGACGTTCTTCGGCGGGGAGGCCTTCTGATACACGGCCTGCGCCACGGGGTCTTGAGGCCTAGCGCTCTCCACCACCAGCTGTATGAAGTCTTGGTTCATGTCGACTATGACGAAGAGGGGGGTGGCGGGGCTCTTCTCGCTCATCGCAGAGACCACCATGTTCTTGAGGAACGTCGTCTTTCCGCTGCCAGTAGTGCCCACGAGGAGGACGTGCTGCAGGAGCGCCCTGTATGGCAGCCTTACCTCTATCTTCCCCTCCTTGAGGAGGCCTGAGGGGGTGGCGAGGGAGCCCATGATGGGGCCGGGCTCGGAGCTGAGGGCCAGGGCCTTCCTGATCACCTCTGGGCTAGGGTCTATGACGGGGCTCTGGGGCTCTATGCTCAGGGTAGCTGGCACGGGCTCCTCGTTCCCCTCCATCCCGACCTCCGCAACCATCTGCGCCCTGATCTTTGTGGTGGTCAGGAGGCCCGCGGGCTGGAGGCTGCTGTCAAAGCTGGAGGGGGGAATGCTAATGTTCAGCAGGGCGAGCTGGTCCGCCCTCTCGATGGCAGTGATCCTGAGCAGGACCAGCCTCTTGGTCTTCGGGTCTACCACCGCTAGGTACTCTCCCACCCTCTGCACTGCGGGGGAGGAGAAGTACACCTCAGGCTCCACCAGGATCTCCACCTCCTCCCCCTTCCCCACTATCACAGCAGAGTACCGAGATACCCTCCCCACCAGCTTGCCGTGCTGCGCTGCCCTCTTCATCGCCTCCTCGAGCATCCTGCCAACGTTCTCCACCTCCTCCCTCCTCTCCATCACGTCACCTCCCTCCAGCCCCAGTAGGAGAGGAGAGCTCCCTCCCTCACGAGGCTTGCAGCGAGGACCCTCTTTAGAGCTTCAGCGATCTCCGAGGCCCTCCTGTCGCTCGCCCTTATGGACACAGGCTCTTGGCTCCCCAGCAGCAGGCTGTCGCCGAGGAAGACGGCGAGGGGGTCGCTCCTCCTCTCCTCGAGCAGCCTCAGAGTTGTGAAGGTGAACTCTAGCCTGTAGATCCGCAGTGGGTCGCTCTGGTACTTGCCGGCAGGGACCACCACGTACTGGATCAGCTTGGGGGGAGGCGAGAGGTCGCCGAGGGAGGGGAAGCTGAGCCCCACCTTGGGGGTAACGTAGACCCTCCCGGGCTCCCGCTCGGAGGAGAGGAAGGCCCTCTCGAGGACGCTCGCATCTCCCTCCCTCCTCGCTACCCACTGCTCCATGCCCATCGCGTTACTGAGGATGGTGCTCCTCTCCACCCTCTTCACCACCCCGATCACTGGGACTCCGCGAGACTCGAGCGCAGAGATGGCCTCTAACCTCCTTCTCAGGAGCGCCAGGAGCGTCCTCCTCACCCTCACAGGAGCAGACTCGGTCGCGAAGGCCCTAGGGAACTGGTAGACGGGGCCGTCGAGGAGCACGGCGCAGCCGGGGATGGAGAGGGAGCTCAGCATCCAGCTCTCCATGCTGCTCCTCACCTCGTCCTCTGCCAGGTCAGCGCTGTAATCGATGTCGTACCTCTCGCCTGCAGGGTTGAGGAGGGAGACGATGGGGTCGTCGAGCTCAGAGATCTCGCCGTTAGGGAGGAGGACGTAAACTGGGTGGGGAGGGATGGGGGGAGGGGGAGCGGAGAGGGAGGGCCACTCGTAGCTGAGGCCGTTGCGGGAGCAGTAGGAAACTGCGCTCCCGACCACAACGTCAGCCGCCCCCGCCTCTACTCGGCGAGTAGTGGAGTCAAGGCCAACGGCCATGACCGTGCCCTCCCTCCTCAACCTTCTCGGGAGGAGGAGCTTGCTGGAGGACTCGTAGACCTTAGCTAGGAAGCCGCCCGCGTCCTCCATTGGCTCGCGGAAGCGGAAGGTGTCCTCGAGCCTCAGCGTGCTCCTAGCCGGCGGGCGGCCTTGCCTCCTGAGCGCCTGGGCTATCTTCGAGATGGCCGAGAGGGCAGAGCTCATATGAGCCCAAGACATATGCGCATTTGACGGTTAATAACAGAGGGGGAGAGCGTTGGCCTGCGCTGGGCTAGTTACGGGGGCGAGCAGCGGGATAGGCTACTACGCGGCAGAGGCAGTAGCGTCCCTCGGCTGCAACCTCCTCACGTGCGCTCGCGAGGAGGGGAGGCTGGCAAGGGCTGCGGGGGAGCTGCGGGAGAGGTATGGCGTGGACGTAAGGTACATGCCCTGCGACCTAAGGAGGAAGGAGGACGCGGAGGCCCTCGTGGGGAGGGCCCTTGGGCTCTTCGGCAAGCTAGAGTATGTGGTGCTCAGCTTCGGCAACCCCAGCAGGGAGCCCCTCCTGCTCCACGAGGCCGCGTGGGAGGACTGGATGGAAGCCTTTGCCTTGTACACTGCCTCCACCGCCACCATCATGAGGGAGCTCCTGCTCAAGAACAGGGCAAAGGCCTCCCTGGTCGTGATCTCCAGCTTCACAACCCTCGAGCCCATGCCCCCGCTGGTGCTGGCAGATGTGGCTAGGGCAGGCCTCAGCAGGCTGGTGAGGATAGCAGCGAGGGAGTATCCCAGCAAGATCAGGCCTCTCCTGCTGCTGATCGGCAGCTTTGACACGCCTGGGGCTAGGAGGACCATAGAGAGGCTGGCTAGGGCGAGGGGAGCAGACCCTCAGAAGGTCTGGGAGGAGGAGGTGGAGGGCCTCAGCCCCCTCAAGAGGGCAGGCAGGAAGGAGGAGCTCGTCCGCTTCCTCATCTCCCTCCTCAAGTCGCCCGAGTACCTAAGCGGCGCAACTATACTCTTTGACGGCTCCTCCTCGAGGGTCGCCCTCTAGTATTTCTGCTTCCTGAGGGAGACCTCTATGCTGGACACCCTCCTCACTGCACCGTTCTTGTCCTTCAGCCTCTCGCTCCCCACCTTCACGTTCTCCACCTTTACGCTCTCGAGGGTCCCCACGACCCTAGTTGCCACCTCTACTGCCTTGTACACGTTTGCTCCCCTTGCTTTCACCACCACCTCCTCCAGCCCCTCCTGGGTGAACATCCTCAGCACTGCCATGACATAGCTCGCCGTCTTCTTCTTCCCCACCAGCACCGCGTTAGTTGGATGGGGCATCATAGCCTATCGGCCTCCGTAACGTGGAAGAGAGGTTATAAGAGAGAACCTCGAGCCCAGCAAGCGGGCCCGGGGGGATTTGAACCCCCGACCACCGGCTTTCCCCGCGCAGGGATCAGAGCGCTTAGAAGGCCGGCGCTCTGTCCTGGCTGAGCTACGGGCCCCTAGGAAAGGGGAGGAGCAGGGGGTTAAAAGCAATGAGCTCCCAGTGTTATCCCAGACCTATCGCCTGCGACCTCCCTCTAGCACTGTAGCCCTCAGTTTCCTATGGGGTGATAGTTTCTTTTGGACCCGCTGGGGGACATATTCAAGAGGGCGCTGAAGTCCAGGATATTCAAGAACAGGGAGAAGCTCCTGCCGGACTACGTGCCAGAGGCGCTGCCGCATAGAGAGGAGGAGATCAGGAGAATAGCCGCAGTGCTAGCCCCCTCCCTCCGCGGGGAGAAGCCCAGCAACCTCTTCATATACGGCTTGACAGGCACGGGGAAGACGGCGGCAGTAAGGTACGTGCTCTCCAGGCTAGAGGCATCGGCAAAGGAGCACGGCCAGAGGGTGAAGGCGATCTACGTGAACGCCCGCTACAGGGACACGCCCTACAGGGTGCTCGCAGACATAGGCGAGGGGATGGGGGTGAGCGTGCCCTTCACAGGGCTCTCCACGGGCGAGATATTTGGGAGGATAGTGAGGAGGGCAGCCGACAGCTCCACCCTCTACATAGTGGTGCTGGACGAGGTGGACTTCCTGGTGAAGAGGAGGGGGGACGACGTGCTCTACAAGCTTACTCGCATCAACAGCGAGCTCAAGAGCTCGAGGGTCTCGCTCGTGGGCATCACGAACAGCGTGGACTTCATAGAGAGCCTTGACCCGAGGGTGAAGAGCAGCCTGGGCGAGGTGGAGCTGGTCTTCCCCCCTTACAACGCAGAGCAGCTGAGGGACATCCTCTCTGCTAGGGCAGCCGAGGCCTTCCAGCCCAACGCCCTGGAGGACGAGGTCATCCCCCTCTGCTCAGCCCTCGCTGCCCGGGAGCACGGCGATGCCCGGAGAGCTCTCGACCTCCTCAGGGTCGCTGGGGAGATGGCAGAGAGGGAGGGGGGCGAGAGGGTGAGGAGGGAGCACGTCATGAGGGCTAGGGAGGAGATAGAGAGGGACAGGGTAGTGGAGGTGATCCGCACCCTCCCCCTCCACGGCAAGCTGGTGCTGCTTGCAGTCATCTCCACCACAGCGGGCGGGAGGAGCCACAGCACCACGGGCGAGGTATACGAAAAGTACAAGTCCCTCACCCGCAGGCTGAGCCTGGAAACAGTAACGCTGAGGAGGGTGAGCGGCATCCTAGCAGAGCTCGACATGCTCGGCGTGATCTCGGGCAGGGTGATCAGCAAGGGGAGGTACGGGAAGACGAGGGTGCTGGAGCTCTCCGCAGACCTAGCTGCCCTCCTCAGGGCGCTCTCGGAGGACATAGCTTTAGGGGAGCTGGTGGAGGAGGTGAAAAGGGAAGCCCTTGGCAAGCGTGGTGGCATGTGACGACGGGAGGGTGAGGAAGGGGGCGCAGTTCACAGTCCTAGCCTGCCTCCTCTGGAACGCAGGGCCTCAGCGTGCCAGGTTCTCCCTCGTCAGGATAGACGGGCTCGAGGCCTCCTCTATCGTGGCCGCCCTGGCCCTCCAGTTAGGGAGGGGGGAGGCTCTCCTCCTCGACTCCCTCACCTCTGCAGGCTTCAACCCCATCTCCCCCTCCACTGTGGAGAGGGTGACAGGGCTGCCCACAGTAGCAGTTTACACCTACGAGCCCTCGAGCGAGAGGCTGAGGGCAGCCATGGAGAAGCACCTGCTGGACTGGGAGCTCAGGCTGAGGGTTCTCAAGGAGGTGGACAAGGCCCAGAGGACCTTAACGGCGAGGGGGGAGCTTTACGTTTACGCCTGGGGGCTGTCGCTGGGGGAGGCGAAGTCCCTGGTGGAGGGCCTCCAGATTCATGCAAGGGTCCCTGAGCCGCTCAGGCTAGCCCACATGCTTGCCTCTGACATGAGCCGGCTGCTCAGCATGAGTGCGGGGGGTGGGATTTGAACCCACGACGGCCTACGCCAACGGGTCTTGAGCCCGCCCCCTTTGCCAGGCTCGGGCACCCCCGCCCGGATATCTTGACCAGAACTAGGGTTATAATCTTTGAAGGAGATGATCGTCGGGGGGCTCTGTGGAGGCGAAGGCTGCAGCGGTGGAGAGGAAGCTCTCCCGCATCCTCCTGCCGGGTTACGACATTGACATAGTCAGCTCTGGCCTCGTCACCCGCTTCAGGATCTCGAGGGATGGGAAGAAGGTGGCGGTGTTCCTAGACTACAGCTCCAGGAACCCCCGCTGCGGCTTCAGGAAGGTGATAGCTGGAGCCCTCATAGACTCTGTGGTGGCCCAGATCAAGGAGGCTCTCAAGGAGGACTTCGAGGAGGTGCTCGTGCTGGACGAATTTACCGGTGCAAGGATCGGCTGCTGAAACGCTTGCCCGTCCAGCCTGCTCGTGGACTCGTTAGTTCTTGAGAAGCCCGCCCTCCGCGAGAGGTCTAATGAGCTGGCAGAGGCTCGAGACTGGGGAGCTCTGAAGGCCCTGAGGCTGGAGGATGCCGAGCACGAGGGGAGGCTGGGCCGAGTCGGGAGAGGGGAGGACTACGGTATAGATGAGGCTGAGGTAAGAAGTTAGGCGGGCCAACGAGTCCTGCAGCAAGAGAGCTAGGAGCCTTAGCGATAGGGTTGGGAGACGGGTACCTGTGTTCTAATAGTGAAGCATATGCAAGGCTGGGCCCCGAGGAGCGTCATGACGAGCAGATGGTGCTAAGGGAGGTGCTCAGGGACGTGCTGGAGAGGCGCAAAGTTAGAATTAATTGCTTTAGTCGTCTTCATCATTTTCTTCTTTGACGCCTGATACTAGTTCCAGGGCCTCCTCTAACCTACTCTGTTTGCCTGCACTCTCTATATGTTTATCTACTAGCTCGATTATTTGAGCGAACTCGGGCATCTTAGCTGTTTCGAGAATTGCTTTTCTCTGGTTGGGGTAGTCTATCCATGTAAGCTTCTTCGATAGCGCGTGCGAGAGCATAGCTATTTCGCCCTTTAGCTGGGGGGGTAGGTCTTTCCACGTTAGGTTGGCGACGACTATAGCAAGTGAGGGCTTAGTGTATTGGTCCCTTATGAACTCTCTTCCTTTGCTGACGACTTTATAGGCCATATAGTTTAAGATCGCGGAATAGTAATGCGCCTGTTCTGCATTCCAGCACTCTAAATGAGTCGTAGCGGACTCAGTGATGGACTTACTAAGATCTTCTGGAACACAAGCAGTGAAAACTCCCTTACCCCTGTATATCACATAGTGTGAATTGTCACTTAACACCTTCACCCGCGCTTTCACCTCCTCAGAGAGTCTCCTCAACCTCCTTTCATCGCCCTCGGTCATGGTCTTCCTGTTTATTCGGATAACTTCACCTATGAACGCCTTCAACTTATCCTCGCCAATCGATGAGAGGATCACGTCAAGCGTAGAACACTTGAATGGATTTATCCTCCCCCTATAGTATATCTTATAGATGCCGATACCATACCTCCTCATTAACTCCGATGGCACCATGTACTCCTTGTCCGTGTTGAACAGCCTGATGTAGAACCCTCTATTTGCAGGCTTTAAGTCACTCACAACCAACCCCGCATATAGTTCACTACCGCTCTTCTTTTCTCCGCCGAACAAACCCCTTACATAATCTCCTGTGGCGACCCTCACCACGTCTAAGGCCTTAGCTAAGCTTTTGGCGTCTTCAGTGGCCCATAGTACGGCAGGTCGCATGTAGTCCTCGTACGACATATTCAGCTTTACCTCTCTCGGCTTAACCTTAGTGATGTCGTACTCTTTTGGTATTGACCCGTCTTCAACTTTAAGAACGTATAGCTCGACCTTCTTCTCCTTCCCCTTCAGAGCAATGACCAGAGCCGGATATACGCCGTGGCCGAACGCATCGTAATCGACATCGATTAACTTCACTAAACAATCTGCACACGTGCTTTTCAACACGGCATACGTTGCGACAATTCCAGCATTGACGGAGGCCTTGCTATAAAAGGCCTGCTTTCTGCTCATCACAAAGCCTACGCCATCTCTAGCGATCGACAGTGCCTTATAGAGAGCCGCGATAGCGACGTCGGAGCCTGTCACTATGCCTGAGGCCTTCTTTGGGATGATTTTCAAAGAATTTACCAAGATCTTCCTACTAAGAACTTCCCAGAATTTCCCGGCGTATCCAGTCTTGTACTCCGTCATATTAATCCATGGCGGATTCGTAACTATCACGTGCGGCCTTATAGCGTTCAGCAGAGCGAGTGACGCTGCAGAAGAGAGAACAGCAGCCCAAACACCGTCGCCGTACCGCTTCACTAGCGCCGCCAGGTTACTCATGAAACTATTACTATTTTTCAAGACGGCCTCTCTCAAAATTGACTCGATCGGGTTATCCTCCCTTAAACCATTGAGTATATGGTCGGCTAGTTTATTTTCAAAATCTTCATCGCGCATATATATCGGAATACCAACAGCTAGTAGATGCTCAAAGCTAGACACCGCGCTCAAAGCGTCCTTGGGCTTAATATTGGCTAGTTTATTAGCAATTTCTAACTTAACCTTTGCAGATATATGTGCTTCCAACGACTCTACGATCCTAGAGTAATTAGGATCTGACAAGGCGAAAGAGCCCCCGCCAAACCATGCAGCAAGCGTGTCTGTGTGGTACACGCGTGGGGGCGTGCTAGGTAAGCGCAGAGATGTCTTGGGCTCCTTGGACATAGCCCTCACATATGATATAACAAGCTCAGCTCTGGCAACGGCAACTGCAAGCGGATTTATGTCGAAGCCGACCACCTCTTCATATGCACTATCAGCATCCTCGCCCTCCATGACCTTCTTATGGAAGGCTCTGACCAGGAAAGTGCCAGAGCCGCAGAACGGATCCATGACTAGCTTATCCTTCAGCGTGAACTCTGAAAGTATCCTGTCGACCAACCAGATCGGCGTGTAGTACTCACCAATGCTCCTCCTCACGTGGGGCTCGACTAAAAGCTCGTAGAGCACTCTAAACACGTCCTCGCTGCTGTCCAAATCCCAATCGACCATGTAGGCTTTTACGACAATGTCATTAGCTATTCTCCTGATCATCTCCTGGTGCTCCTTAGACATCTTGTCGAGCGCGATCTTCCACCAGTTCAGGTACGGCAAGGCGACATCGAGGCCAGGTGGGAGAGCGCTGCCACTGCATATGTCAATCTCGGTGCCACTCCTGTTCAAAACCGCAGAAAGGCTGGCCATAACCATCATGTGCATCAGCGTGTGGTTAACGTAAAGCTCTTTCACGAAGTCCGGGCTTCTCTGGGGGTACAGGGTCTCCATGACCTTCTTGTATGCCTCGAAGAGAGGAGCAACATCTCTATCTTTTAACACCGAGTTCAGCACGCTCATCATGCCCCTCCTCGACTCATCGATGTCTATGGAGTAGAGAGTCGCTATGACATCTGGGTGCGGCGGGACCTTCAGCTCCTCGATCTCCCTAGCAAGCACCTTCTCCAGCTCTGCAATGGCTGCATCCTTTTCGCCTTCTACAACCAGCCGCAAATCAGTACTATCACCCCTGCGGATGACCCTGTAAAACCTCCAAGAGCTCCAGTTTGTTATGACATAGTAGCTGACCCTGGGGAGGTGAGGTAAGTACTTGGTTTTAGCCGCGTCTACGGCTGCGTCGAACTCGCTCTTGCTAGACTTAAAGTCAAACGCGATCTTGCTGCCGATCACCATGTCGACGCGGAACCTCTCTTCGCCTCCTACCCTAACCTCTTGAGGCATTAGCATGATGATGCTCTCAGGGCTGCCCTTATGCGACTCGATGAACTTCTTCAGAACGGCTAGCCTAGCATTGTAACCTTCAGCCCTAATTTTCTTCGAAATTAGACCATTCAATATATTGAGAACGGCCTGCGAAACGAGAAGCCTAACGTTCTCGTGAGGTGCTGAACTCATTTAGATACCCCGAGACTGCTAGTGTAATCAGGTATAAATAAAGTGTCGGGAACAGCGTTACTAGCTATGCAATGCCCTAGTCCTCACGCATAGGCTGGGCGGTCTGCTCGACACCCACGCGGCCCGAACTCCGCCTAGTTCGCTCGTGCCGTATAGCTTCCCAGCCTTCAGCGCATGACACATCGAGTGGAATGGATCTAGTCGAGGAGCTTCCTGATGATGAACCACAGGAGCAGCGACGGGGTGCTTAGTGCTCGAGAGGCCGGCGGCCAAAGACTTATTAGAGCTAGCATTAGCTCACTATCTGTAGGGCCCGTCGTCTAGCCTGGATAGGACGCCGCCCTCACACGGCGGAGGTCCGGGGTTCAAATCCCCGCGGGCCCACCTTTCCTAAGAGCTCTGGCTAAGCTAGCTGGGGAGAGATGAAGGGCTGGCAGGCTTGGGGGATCTCTGCCTCCATAGCCATAGACCAGGCTGCGGCAGCTATGTACTACGCTGCCAGCCGGGCCTACTTCAGCGACAGGCTGGGGGAGGAGAGCTATAGGTTCATGCTCCTCCTCTCCGCAGCCGAGGCCCTGCCGGGCATAGCCGGGCCCCTCCTGGGCCTCCTGGGGGACGTGAGGGGGGCGAGGACCTTGCTGCTCCTCTCCTCCCTGCGGGGCTTCCTGCTGCCCCTCATAGTCTACACTCCTAGCATGGGAGCCGTTGGGCTGGTGGCCCTCGTGGGCCTCCTCTCCACTCTCTTCAGCGCAGCAGCAGTGGGCTCCCTCCTGAGGGCCAGCGGGGGCTCTGCTGCCAGGTACGCCAAGCTCTCGATTCTCTTCCCCATAGCCTGGGCCGTAGGGGGGCTGATCCCTGCGCCGGTGGTGGAGAGGTTCGGCTACCCCCAGCTCTTCCTCCTCATGGGAGCCCTCTACTCCCTCTCCTCCCTCCTGGGCGCTCTCTTTGCAGAGAACTCCTTTGGCAACGGCAAGGTGGGGGCAGCCCTTCGCGCGCTCCCCCTGAGGCCCCTCCTCGGCCTTGCCCTCTTCTCCGCAGGCCTCACCCTCTTCTTCAGCATGATAGCCGTGAAGCTCTACCGGGAGCTGGGGAACGACCTCCTCCTCTTCGGCTTCGTGGGGGTGAGCCTCACCTCCCTCCTCTCGGCGCTGGCAAGGCCTCTAGCGGGGCTGGTGGTGGAGAAGGTGGGGGAGGAGAGGGCGCTCCTGCTGGTCGTGATAGCCTACTCGCTCTACGGCATATCGCTCTACCTGGCAGGGGGCTTCCTCCTAGCCCTCCTCTGGCTCCTGCCCTTCTACCCCTTCAAGGACGTGGCCCAGGCAGTCTACGTTAGCCGCCGCCTCCCCATGGAGCTCCAGGCAACGGCAGCAGGGATCCTCACCATGATCTACAGCCTCTCCTCCGTGGCTAACCTAATAGCATATCCGGTCCTCGAGGAGGAAAGTTTGGGGAGGGGTCTCCTGATCATGTTACTGCTCTCCTTAATATCGTTTCTGTTAATAAGGAGCGGTGGAGCAAGTCCTCGAGGGGGCTCTTCTTGAGGTTCCTTCACGTTTCAGACACGCATCTCGGCTATAGGCACTACGGCCTCCTGGAGAGGGAGCAGGACTTCTACAAGGCGTTCAAGGAGGTAATAGACATAGCCTTGGAAGAGAGGGTGGACGCGGTGCTCCACGGGGGAGACTTGTTCCACTCCTCCAACCCATCGCCGAAGGCTTACAGGGAAGCCATTGTGCAGCTTAAGCGGCTGAAGGAGAAGGGCATCAAGTTCTTCATCGCTCCCGGCAACCACGAGCTGCCGAAGAGCGAGTCAAAGGGCTCGCCCGTGAGGGTGCTGCATGAGATTGAGCTCCTCAAGTCTCCCGAAGACTATTGGAAGCCCTCCGTCTTCACGCTCGGCGACGTCTCCCTCCTGGTATACTCCAGCTGGGCCTCGGGAAACCTGTTCATAGAGGATCAGCTGAGGGCTGCAGGGGGGAGAGTTAAGATAGCGCTGGCCCACCTGCTCCTCTGCGATGTGACGGGAGCTCCGGCTAGATGCGAGAGCGGGTGGTGGGCAGAGAGGATACCGCGAGGCTACGCCTACGTTGCCCTAGGAGACCTCCACGCCCGTTGGGAGAGAACGATAGGGGGGATGAAGGTAGTGTACCCGGGCGCCACAGAGTTCTCCTCTGTGAGCGAGTACCTGGAGGAGAGCAACAGGTACGCGGTTCTCGGGGAGGTGAGAGGGGGAGAGGTGGAGGTGCAGTGGGTGAAGCTGAAGGGGGCAAGGCCTTGGGTCTACCTGAAGGGGAAGGAGGAGGAAATAGTGAGGCAGCTCGAGGGGCTCCGGCAGCGGGAGGGCGACCCTCCCATAGTGTACGTGGAGATAACCTCTGGCACCTCGGTGGGGAGGAGGAGGATAGAGGATCTCTTGAGCTCCTTGCTGAAGGGGAAGAAGGTGCTCACCTATAGATACGAGCAGCAGCCGACGGTCCAGCTAAAGGTGGAGAGGTCATGGGGCGAGCGGCTCTCCCTAGAGGAGGTCGTGAGGAGGCTCCTCAAGGAGGAGAGGCTTGTGAAGGCAATGATGGCCCTCCTGGAGGAGCCTGAGAGGGCGAAGGAGTTCCTGGGAGAGCTGGAGAGGGACAGGGCTCTGCTGCTCCGGCTCGGGAAGGCTTTGGAGGCGAAGGGCAGGTGATCGTGAAGAGGGTGGAGCTCTACAACGTTATGTCCTACGACAGGGGGGCTGTGGAGTTCACGAAGGGCATCAACGCCATAGTGGGGGCTAACGGGAGCGGGAAGAGCACCATAGTGGACGCGCTCCTCCTCGCCACCATTGGCACCTGCAAGAAGGGAGAGGAGGTCGTTAGGAACACCCTGGCCAGCATGATCAGGGCAGGGGAGAGCAGGGGCGAGGTCAGGGTATGGCTGGAGATGAGGGGGAAGGAGTACAGGGTGGAGAGGGTGCTCGACACCTCCCGCTCCCTCCAGCCGAAGGCCAAGCTTTACGAGGACGGCAAGCTGGTCGCGGAGGGGGAGGAGGAGGTTTGCAACAGGCTCACCCAGCTGCTGGGCATAAGGAAGGACAACATGGCAGTGCTCACAGCTACCATGATCTCTAGGCAGGGTCATCTGGCTGACATAGTAGAGCTCGCCCCCTCCAAGCGGAAGGAGGTGGTGCTGGAGCTCGCAGGCCTTCGGAGGCTAGAGGAGCTGAGGGAGAGCCTGAGGAAGGAGCTCAATGATCTCGAGTCCGCTGTGAATAGGGCGGAGGAGAGGGCAAAGGAGATGGCAAAGAAGAAGAGGGAGATGGCAGAAGAGGAGAAGAGGCTGAAGGAGGAGGAGCAGAGGCTGCACCTGCTCGAGGAGGAGGCCAGGAGGGCACAGCAGGAGCTGGAGGAGCTCAGGAAGAGGGTGGAGGAGCTTGAGAGGGCGGTGGAGCTAGCGAGGAAGCGGGAGGAGAAGCGAAGCGTAGAGAGGGAGCTGGGGGAGGTCCTAGCAAAGATCTCTAGCATCCCCCTCGGGCCAGAGCACAAAGAGCTCGTGGAGAAGGTAGAGAGGGCTAGGAACGAGCTGGAGTTCTCCCTCGGGCTCCTCCAGAAGGCAGAGAAGGAGGCAGCAGAGGCCCTCCGCGGCAAGGGGATCGTGAGGGAAGAGCTGCTCCAGCAGGTGCTGGGGAGAGGGAAGTCTTTGGGACTGCGGGAGCTCCTGAGGGCCCTTTGGCTAGAGGACGACAGGGGCTGGGAGAGCGCCTGGCTGGAGGGGGCGAGGAGGGTAGAGGAGGCCCTGCAGCGCCTGCAGCAAGACGCACTAGCAGAGGTGGAGAAGGACCTCTCCAGGAGGCTCGGCGAGCTCTCAGCAGAGAAGAAGCTCCTCTCTGCCCTCACGCCGGCGGTCCTGACAGATAGGTGTCCCCTCTGCGGCAGCCCCCTCTCGCCAGAGAGGGCTCACCGCATAGCTGAGGAGAAGAGGGAGAGGGTGAGGAAGATCGAGGAGGAGATGGCGGCGCTCGAGAGGGAGCTGAAGAGGATCTCTGCGGAGAAGGAGAAGAGGGCAGAGAGGGAGGAAATAGCGAGGAAGCTGGCGAGGGCGAGGGAGGAGCGGGAGAGGGCAAGGGAGAAGCTTGCCGCCTTCATGAGCTCCTGCAGCGAGCTGGCCGCGCTTTACGGGCTAGAGCTGGCAAGGGCAAGCGACTGCCCGCTGGAGAGGGCAAAGGGGGAGCTGAAGGAGAGGGAAAAGCTGGAGGTGAAGAGGGAGGAGCTGGAGAAGAGGCTAAGGGAGCTAGCGCTGCCGGAGGAGCCCTCGAGGAGCCTCGCGGAGCTGGAGAAGGAGCTGAAGGAGGAGAGGGCGAGGAAGGGGGAGGCGGAGAAGAGGGTCCTGGAGACCGCAAAGGAGGCAGGCAAGCTGAGGGGGAGCGTGGAGAGGCTCAGGGAGAGGGTGAAGGCCTTGAGCGCGGAGATCTCGCAGATGGAGGCAGAGATACTTGCGGCAGAGGGGAAGAGGGAGCTCCTCAAGGTCGTCTCTGTGCTTGTGGACGATGTGCTGGGAAAGGACGGCCTCCTGGCGAGGGAGCTTACGAGGGAGCTCCGAGGCGCTCTGGAGAGCCACGTGAACGAGATACTGAGGGTGCTGGGCAGGGACTTCTGGGTGAGCGTGAGCGAGGAGTTCGACATAGTGGTGATCAGGAGCGGGGCGAGGGGCGGAGATGTGAAGCTGGACGTGAGGTCCCTCAGCGGAGGGGAGAGGACTATGCTAGCCATAGCCATAAGGCTAGGGCTGGCGAGGGCGCTGAGGGTGCCCATAGACGCCATGATATTGGACGAGCCCACAGAGTTCCTGGACGAGGAGGCGAGGGAAAAGATCTTCGAGATCATCCCGAGGCTCGCCGGCTCCCTCCAGCAGATAATCGTTATCACTCACGACGAGGAGGTGGAGGAGAGGGCAGATAGGGTGATCAGGGTCTCCAAGGCCGGCACGAGGAGCGTGGTAGAGCTAGGCTAGGGAGTCCCACAGCTCCCTCAGCACGTCCTTAGCGCTCAGCCCGTTCCCCTCCACGAGGTCCAGCTTCTCCTCCAGCTTGCTGGTGAAGGCTTCCGAGGTGAGGTGGGGGAACCTGCTCCTCAGGAGCTCGTAAGCCTGCACCCCCATCTTGGTTGGCACCAGGGCTCCCCTCCTCTTGCTCTCCACCACATAGCCGTGCCTCTTGTTCGCCTCTATGGCCTTGTAGTAGGTGCTGGGCCTCCCTATGCCCCTCTCCTTCATGAGCCTCACCACCTCCCCGCTCGTGTAGAGGTGAGCAGAGCTCCCCCTCCTCACGCTAGATTCTGCCACCTCCAGGCTCTCCCCTCCCCTCAGCTGGAGGGCCCAGGGCTCGAGCCTCATGCCCAGCACTGAGGCAAAGCCCGGCTGGGGGAGGGCTGCGAGGACCTCCAGCCTCGCCTTTGTGCCCTCTACATCAACCACGAGCGTTGCCCTGATTGCCTTAGCCTCTGCCATCTGGCTCGCCACGAAGCGCCGGAATATGAGGTCGTAGAGCGCCCTGTGCCTCTCGGTGAGCCTCAGGTTCAGCCTAAGGGCCCCCTCAGCCACAGCCTTGTCCAGGGACTCTGCATCCAGAGGCCTGGTGGGCCTTATTGCCTCGTGAGCCCCCTCCTCGCTCCACCCCCTCGGCCTAAACAGTTCTTCCATGCCCCTCTGGGAGAGGTATGCTCTTGCTATCTCTATCCCCTGCGGGGAAACCCTCACGGAGTCAGTCCTGTGGTAGGTGATCAGCCCGGCCTCGAAGAGGTCTTGAGCTAGCCTCATTGCCAGCTCCACCCTGAGGGCTAGCTTTGCCGAGGCATCGTAGAGGAGGGAATCGGTGGAGTAGGGCGCGGGAGGGCTCAACGTTACCTCCTCCCTCCTCACCTCCTCTAGCAGCACATATGGCGAGAGGGCTGCCCTCTCTGCCTCCCTCTTCTCTTGGAAGGGGAGGCAGAACCTGTAGCCGGTGGACAGCTTCAGGCATGCGCGGTAGAGCTGGCTGCTCCCCCACTCCTTGTACCTCTCCACTACCCAGCCCAGCACCGGCGTCTGCACCCTCCCAGCCCCCAGCCACTCCTTCCCGTAGGCCTCCTTGAGGTAGGAGCTGAGGTAGTAGCCTATCCACCTATCTGCTATCCTCCTCGCCATCTGCGACTCCACCAGCTTGCCGTCTATCTCCCCTGCTTCCCTGATGGCCCTCATGATCTCCCTCCGCGACACCTCGTAGAAGCGGGCCCTCCTCACTGCCTTAGCATATGGCTTGAGGGAGAGGGCCACGTCCATAGCTATCTTCTCCCCCTCCCTGTCTGGATCGGTAGCTACGACCACCTCGTCCACGGTTAGCGCAAGCCTCCTGAGAGCCTCCACTGTAGCCATGGAGTCTGTAGCTTCAGCAGAGGAGCAGCGGGGGCAGCGGGGGGCTGAGATGAACTGGGCTCCGCAGGAGAGGCACCTCTTTATGCTGCCATATATCGGCAAGTAGGAGTCCTCCCTCACTATTATCCCATATCTGGTGCCCTCCTCGTCCTCCACGAGGTCGAAGAGGTGGCCCCGCGTGGCAGCTACCTGGAGGATGGTTATGCTCTCCCCGTCCAGGTAGGAGGTCTCGTAGACGGTGAGCCTCCCCACCCTCCTCTTCCCAGGCCTCCCCCAGAACCAGCCTATGGTCCTCGCCTTGGTGGGGGACTCCACCACGAGCAGGCAGGTCTTGACCCTCAGCTCCCTCCCCCTGCCCTGCCTGCTCTCCTCCAGCCCCCTCTTCACCTCCTCCAGATCCAGCTCCTCCAGCCTGGAGAACTTCACGTCAGCAAAGGCCCTGAGCTTTGCCTCCAGGCCCTTCACCAGCTCCTCCCGCGGCTCCACCACCACGCTCAGCCCCAGCGTCATCCTCCCCTCGAGGAGCCTGCTGGCCCTCCCGCTGGCCTGGAGGTAGGTCAGCGCGTCTGGCACGTAAACGTAGAGCTCCCCCTCCCGCGCTATGAGCATGGTGCCCACCCTCATCTCCCCCCTCTCCCCCAACCTCTCCCTTGCCCAGCCTACTGCCCAGGCCTTTGCCCTCCTGAGCAGCTCCACGGCCCTCCCGAGGGCCCCCTCTGCGCTCCCCTCCCTCAGCGCTGCCGAGAGGGCCTCAGGCTCCACCCTCTCTAGCAGCTTCACGAGCTCCCTTGCGAGCTCTGTGCCCTCCTGGCTCCCCTCCTCCTTTGCCTGCAGGAGGAGCCGCAGGAGGCGCATGGGGGAGGAGAGGGCCTCCTCCAGCCGGAGCCTCCTGGCAGGGGCGCCCAGGAACAGCACGTACCTCACCCTCTTCGGCGCGTCGAGGCCCCTCACGGCAACGCCGTACCTGCTGGCTACGGTTACTAGCACATCCACCTCCCCCCTCTCCAGCTGGAGCACGCCCCTCCAGGAACCCGCCAGGGCCTTTGCCGCCCTAACCCCCTCCCTCTCCAGGCGCGACAAGATCTGCTCCATGGCTCCTTTGCCCAGATATTGGCTCACGAACACTATTCCCCCCTTGCCCAGCTGCTTCACTATGCTCACAACATCTCCGGCAGGGGAGTAGCTGTCTATCACGTTCCTGATGTAGTCCCCCCCTCCCCCCACCTCGAAGTTCAGGAGCTCCCTGAAGACCAGGTGCCTGTAGCCCTTGGGCCTGCCGGTGGCTGAGGCAACCACCAGCTGGCCGCCCCTCTCCCCCTCCAGGAGCCTCCTCAGCCTCCCCTCCAGCTCAGTCACGAGGAGCTCCAGCCTCTCCTCCCTGCTCCCTGCAGCCCTCGCCCTCCTCAGCCTGATCCTGGCCTTCACCAGCTCCGTTGCCGTTGCTATGGTTTCCTCCCTGAAGCCCATGGCCTTGAGCACCCTGTCCACGTTCTTGCTGTCCCTCACCAGGCTGTCCACGTCGTCCACGATCACCAGATCGAAGAGGGGGAGCTCGTGCGCCCTCCTCTCCAGGAAGCTCGTGGTGGTCACGAGGGCCTTCAGCTCCCCCCTCCTTATCCTCGAGAGGGCCTCCTCCCTCTCCCTCTTGGGGAGGCTCGAGTAGTAAGCCAGGGCCCCCGGGCACATCTTCCTCAGCCTCTCCTGCACCTGCCTGGCAAGGTTCTCGGTGGGCACGAGGTAGAGGACCCTCCAGCCGCGCCTAGCCCTGAAGGCTGCGTAAGCAATGAGCAGCGTGCTCTTCCCCACGCCCGTGGGGGCTATTATGGCAAAGCTCTCCAGCATGAGGAGCCTCTTGGCCCAGCTCTCCTGAGCTCCCCAGGGCTCGAAGCCGAGGGAGGAGCGGAAGAAGGAGAGGAACTCCTCGTGCTCCTTCTTGAGCAGCTTCAGCCAGGAGAGGCCCTCCAGCTTCCCCCTCCTCTCGAGGGCTGCCAGGTAGTTGCTGTCCTCCTCCGGCAGGCAGGCCTCGCAGGGGAGGCCCTTCTGGAGCCTCCCATAGCTTATGGGACCTCCGCAGTTGGGGCAGAGGCCTTTGTATATGGCCTGGATCACGGGGGCCACCGGCAGGAGCTAGGGGCTGGGGGCACTAAGCAAGGGAGGAGGCAGTCTTACGAAAGTATTATTGTCAGGAACACGAGCCCTCCTCACCGCTCGGGGCTGTGGCTCACATCATCCAGCTGAAGTTAGAGGGGGAGCTCCTATATGCTTACGGCGGTCCCATGACAAATTGGGGGAATGCCTCAACTGTACCCTGATAGTTTTGAAGGAACTTCAGGCGGAACTTCACCGTTCCAGAGCTACCGGGGAGCACAGTCCCATCTTCCACATTCTCGCCCTGAACTTCTTCAACGCCCGAATCCACTCCGCTCAGCCGGGCAGGCACGGTGCCGCTGTTTTGCGCGACTACTTCAATGACGCACTCATCACCGCTCTGCCCGTTCACGTCCACATAGACTATTTCGTCGCTCACCTCGGTTACGGTGCACACGTTTACTCCCTCCACCACCACGGCGTTCTGTAGTCTAACGTTGATGTAGCCTATGCTGGCCTGTAAGGAGGCTGAGAGGGTCTCGTGGAAGAGGGAGGCAGAGAGGAGGGAGAGGAGGGCCATTGCTGCCAGTACCAACGCAAATCTCGGGGGGGACATTTCTCCTCACAAGCTAAGCTCACGCTCCAATGGTAAAAAGGAGCTGCGACAAGCGCGACAGGAGGTATAAGTACAAGCAGAAGAGGAGGGAAAAAAGAGAGGTTATAGATGCCGCTAAGGCTGCTATGGTAGGGCCTGCCTGAAGACGAGATTTAGGGTGACGCTGTACTGAGCGTTCTCCACCGCCTGGTTCGTTACGGTGATTTTAAAATCTACCGGGGCCTGGTTATTTGGAGCTATTGGACCGGCAGGGGCTTGCAAAATCTCAACTGACAGGGCAGGACTGCTGGGATCAACATTGTAATTCTCGAACCTTGCATGAATGGTACCTGTGTTTACCACAAATATGCTGACCTTACAACTGTATCCTGGGTATGCGTTTTGTATCAGAACTGAGACCTCCCTAGGGTTGTTGTTGTTGAGCGAGGCTGAACAGCTAGCGATGTTTGGGCCATCTGGAGGCTCGTTGTCAACCGTCATTGTGAAGCCCGCGAGCACTATGTCGAAGTTACCCGTCTGCGCGTTTATTAATGCCCTGAGTGTCTCTTGGAAAATGGCGATGGCTGCCGTGCCTGCCAGGAGCAGGGCCAGCACCACCAGGCCTGCCAGGACTAGCCTCTTGTTTCTTACCTCTTTCATGGCTGGTCGCATAGTAAGGGGAGGAAGATAGGGAAGTGTCTTTGCGCTCATACACTACACTTTAATATATCCTTCTGGGAGCTGGTGCTACGGGCCTTTATAAAGAGCTGGAGGGCTCTCGGGAGTTGCTGAAGGAGATGCAAGAAAAAGGAGGGGCTTGGGGGACGTTAGAGGAGGGCTTTAGGGCAGGTACTGGCGGAACGTGTAATCAACCGTGAAGCTGCTGCTCCCGTTTTCCGGAGCTTGAGCCGTAACCTCTATTATAATCTTTGCCTGGGCCGTGCCACCCTCGACAATCATGACGTTTGGATCGGGGTCTTGATAGGTAATGCTTAGCCAGTCAGCCGGGCTCCCTATGACTTGCCTCGCCTCGAACCTACCAGGGATGCTGCTCTCCGCAGGGTCGTTGATGAAGACTAGGGTGATCTCGCACCGGTACCCTGGGTAAGCGTTGGATATGCTGATCTGCACGATCTTGCCGTTCGGCGCTATGGAGTAGGTACACTCGGCAATGTTTGGGTTCTCAGGCTGGTTTCCAGCGAATTCCTCTATCTCTACATTTTGAATGTCGAAGTCAAATCTACCCGTCTCCACCTGGATGGGCGCCCTGAGAACCTCGCGGAAGATGGCGTATGCTCCCAGCCCTACCAGCAGGAGGCCTAGCAGAGCTATGGCAGCAAGGACTCTCCTGTCTGCTGTGAGCCTTCTCAACGCTCTCACCGCTTCACGAGAAAGGGAGCAGCCGTTACGTTTTTCCTTTTGTGAGTAGGGGTAACGGGAAGAGAAGAAAGAGAATTAGCGCTTGCTACAAAAGTTTATAAACAGGCGTTCAGCGGCAGCGGAAGAGGCTTTCGAGGACCTCCCTCGTGTTATCGCTCAGCTTGTACATCCTGTATACCCTGCTCTCCACCTTCATCGGCGACACCTCCACCAGGGAACCCATCTCGAGGGCTGCGAGAGCCCTCGCCAAGCGCTGGTGGTTCACCCTGAGCCTTCGCTGCAGTCCCCTCAAGGAGAGGCCGTCGCCGCTATTCTCTGTCAGGACCCTCAGCACCGACATGCGGAGGTCGTCCTCCAGGCTGAGGAACAGGCTGCGGAGGAGGCTCCTCTCCGGAGAGTCGTTCTCGCACTCGCGGGTTGATGTTTTCACAGGACCTTCCTGACTTCGGGAAGTCACATAATGTGCACCCGCCGATTACACCCACCTCCAGTGGTAATAAATTCATGTATAATCTGCTACAGATATTTATAAACAAGCTTCATGAGATGCTCTTGCTAGCCCACTCCAGTATCTTCCTCGCCTCCTCCAGGGCCCTGAGCCCCTTCTCCGTGGGCCTATAGAGGGTGTCCCCCCCGAGGCTCACGGCCTCTATCAGCCCCTCCCTGCTCATCTTGTAGAGCACCACGTAAGCCGTTACCGTGGCGGGCCTTATGCCGTAGCGCTCCTCCAGCCTCTTCTTCACCTCGTACCCCCTGAGCGGCCCCTCCTCTGCAAGTATCTTCACCACGTACATCCAGAGGTTCTCCAGCGTGATCTTCCTCCTCAGCCTCTCCAGAGCCTTCGTCTCCATAGCGCCCCGATGTTTACAGCCATAAAAAGCTAAAAGGCTTAATATTCACGGCCGTAAATAGGAGAGAGCCTTGATCAACGTGGGCATAGTGGGGGTAGGGAACGTTGCTGCCATGCTTGTGCAGAGCGTAGAGTATTACAGGAGCCTGGGGAGCTCAGAGGGCTTGATACACGAGAAGATAGGCAAGTACGAGGTTGCTCACATCAGGTTCGTCTATGCCGTGGACGTTTCCAGGGAGAAGGTGGGGAGGGACCTCTCAGAGGCCATCTTCGCCTTCCCTAACAGCGTGAGGAAGTTCGCGCCCGTAGCGAGGGGCGTGACGGTGAGGATGGGGAAGGTGCTGGACGGCGTGGCCCCCCACATGGTAGAGGACTTCAGGCCCGCAAGGGCAGAGGAGCCCACCCTCTCCCAGCTGGCTAGGGAGATGCAGGACGCAGGGGTGGAGGTGCTGCTCAACCTCCTCCCCGTGGGGAGCGAGGAGGCCTCCAGGTTTTACGCTGCTGCAGCAGCGCAGGCTGGAGCAGCGCTGGTGAACGCCATCCCGGTCTTCATAGCCAGCAAGGGCTTCCCCTCCCCCGCCCCAGTGCTCGGGGACGACATAAAGGGCCAGCTGGGCGCCACTGCAGTCCACAGGGCCCTGGCAAGCCTGGTGCGCTGGAGAGGAGCTAGGCTCCTCGAGACCTACCAGCTGAACGTGGGGGGGAACACGGACTTCAAGAACATGCTGGCCTGGGAGAGGCTGGCTAGCAAGAAGGAGAGCAAAACCATGGCTGTGGCGAGCACGCAGGAGAGGCCCGAGGAGGTGGTGAGGGAGGAGAGGGTCTATGCAGGCCCAAGCGGCTATGTGCCCTTCCTGGGGAACACCAAGGTCTCCCACATCTACCTGAAGGCCCTTGCCTTTGCAGGGAGCGAGGTGGAGGTGGAGGTGAGGCTGAAGGTAGACGACAAGGCCATGGCATCCGCAGTGCTGGTAGATGCGATAAGGGTGGCAAAGGTGGCAATGGATCACGGCCTCAGGGGGAGCCTGGACTGGGCCTCTGCCTTCTACTTCAAGCACCCGCCTAGGCAGGCGAGGAGCGAGATGGAGGCGCTGAGGATGCTCTACGCTGGGCTGGAGAGGCTGGGGGAGCGGGCAGAGCCCAGGCTGGACGAGCCCTTCTAAAATATAAGGATCCCCTCCTCCTCAGCTTAGGGGCCGCCGTAGCTCAGCCTTGGTAGAGCGCCGGACTCATACGGCCTCAGCCTGGGAAATCCGGAGGTCCCGGGTTCGAATCCCGGCGGCGGCACTAGCCCTCCTTCCAGCAAATATTACCTGCAGCGCCCTCCCGTTCGATACAGCGCTCAGGATCACAGATGGGCGCACAGACTCGGTCGAGCTGTCTGAGTTTCCTCACGGCTCTGAGGCGGAGAAAAGCTGGAGCAGCTCTGCGACCTGTGGGCTCTCGCGAGGTTAGCCCACGAAGTGACCCATCTCAGCCTCTGCCATCCTCTCAGCCATGGACCTCCTGATCCACTCAGCCACGTCCCTTATCGATATCACCCCAACTAGCTTGTCCCCCTCCACTACCGGCAGGTGGCGGATGTTATGCGTTGTCATGAGCTCTATCGCCCTGTACACTGTGTCCCTCGGCGATACAGTGATCAGGTTCCTGCTCATGAATGCCTGCACGGGCGAGTCAAGGGGAGCGCCGGCCGCCACGGCCCTGAGCAGGTCCCTCTCGGTGAATATGCCCACCAGCCTCTCGCCCTCTACCACAAGCACGCTCCCGACCTTGTTCTCTACCATGACCCGCGAGGCCTCGGCGATCGAGTGAAGGGGGCTTACCTTAACGGGCTCCCTCCTCAAGAGCTCTGAGACGAGCAACCTATCACCAATATATATTTTCTAGCGAGGAAATATATTTGGAGGACCTTTGTACGAGTGCCTGAGGCACGGCCCCACAGAGGAGGAGAGGTGCCCCAAGTGCGGCGCTGTGGCCACAGTCCTCCTCGAGGAAGTGGCCTTCAGAGTAGAGAGGAAGGAGAAAGGCATATGGCGCTATTGGAGCATGCTCCCCTCCCTGCCCGTAAGGCGCTCCCTCGGCGAGGGCCTTACCCCCCTCACCTCCGTAGACGGGGTGAGGGTGAAGAACGAGAGGTTCAACCCCACGGGCTCCTATGCAGATAGGGCATCTGCCCTCATCTCCTCCTACGTCGCCAGCAGGGGCTGGGAGAGGGTCTCTAGCCTTTACGAGCCCGACTTCTCCCGGTCGCTGGTGAGGTATCTGGAGGGAGCGGAGGTGGAGGTAATTGCCCCCGACCCCCTTGCCCTCGAGGCAGAGGACCTAGCTGTCCTCACCTCCCGTGCCCGCCTTGTCACAAGGAGCCAGGCCCCAAGTGTAGATTATGCTAGCCCTTGGAGCGTGGAGGGGCTGAAGACAATAGCGCTGGAGATCTGCGAGCAGAGGGCGAGGGAGAGCTTCATCGTAGCCCCCTCCAAGAGCGGCCTCCTGGCCCTCTCGCTCCTAAAAGGGCTGAGGGACCTGGAGAGGGCAGGGGCGGAGTGCCCTTACCAGGTGGTGGGGGCGAGCCTCCGTGGGAGGGATCCGCCCCTCCTGGAGGGCTTGCCGGTAAGGGTGGAGAAGGTGGGGGAGGAAGAGGTGTACGAGACCTTGACCAAGCTCTCCGCCAAGGGGTTCCGCGTGAAGCCCCTCGCGGCCATAGGTTACGCGGTAGCCTCCTCCCTCGGCGACGCGATAGCAGTGGTGACTGTGGCAGTAAGGCCCGCTCTCAGGCCTGGGAGGAGCTCTGTGAAGAGGCTGGTGCTCTCAGCCCTTGAGGGGGGCAGGAAGACCGCTTACGAGATCTGGAAGGAGAGGCCTGTCTTCACCCTGAGGGCTGTTTACAAGGCTGCAAGGGAGCTGGAGGAGAGGGGGGAGATCTGTTACGACATAGTCCGGAAGGGGGAGAGGGAGGTGAAGATGTACAGGCTCTGTTGAACGTTCAATAAAGCCTTAATCTTCTCCTAGCTAAGGAGGAAGGGGTGAAGGGAGTGAAACTGGTAGACGGTTACGCTTACGTGGAGAGGCTGAAGGAGCTCATCTACGAGCTGCTGGAGGAGAGGGACAGGAGGAGGGAGGAGGGGCTGGGGATCAGGCAGGCGACCCCCCTCGTCAAGCTCGGCTTCGTCTCCATGTTCAAGGGCGGGGTCATAATGGACGTAACTAACGAGAAGCAGGCAGAGATAGCTGAGGACGCCGGGGCAGTGGGGGTAATGATCCTGGACAAGCTGCCTTACGACGTGAGGATGGCAGGGGGGGTGGCTAGGACAGCTGATGCGAACGTGATCGCTGCGATAGCTAACGCCGTCACGATACCCATCTCTGCAAAGTGCAGGATAGGCCACAGGGAGGAGGCAAGGCTCCTGGAGGAGCTGGGGGTGGATCTGATAGATGAGAGCGAGGTGCTAACACCAGTGGACGAGAGGAGCCACATAAACAAGTGGGACTTCAAGACGCCATTCGTTAACGGGGCAAGGAACCTGCCGGAGGCGCTGAGGAGAATTTACGAGGGGGCCGCCATGATCAGGACAAAGGGCGAGCCCGGCACAGGGAACGTTGCTGAGGCAGTGAAGCACATGAAGCTGGTTAACAGGGACATAGCCACCCTCAGGGGCTACTACCTCGCTGGGGACTACGAGGCCATATGGGTTTATGCAAAGGAGAACAAGGTGCCCTACGAGCTCGCCCTGCTCACAGCGAGGCTAGGGAGGCTCCCCGTGGTGAACTTTGCGGCAGGGGGCATAGCTACTCCGGCAGACGCGGCCCTCATGATGTGGCTGGGCTCAGATGGGATCTTCGTGGGCTCCGGCATATTCAAGAGCCAAGATCCTGAGGGGAGGGCTAGGGCAATAGTGCTGGCAACGACTCACTACGACGATCCAGAGACCGTGGCTGAGGCGCAGAAGATGATCTCGGAGAAGGCCTCCATGATGGGCATAGACATCAGGACCCTCAAGCCCGAGCAGCTGATGCAGGTGAGGGGAGAGTAATGGTAACAGTTGGGGTGCTGGCGCTCCAGGGGGACGTGCTGGAGCACCTCCAGTTGCTGGAGGAGCTGGGCGTCAGGGCTAAGGCGGTGAAGAGGCCCAGAGATCTGGCTGGCGTGGAGGGGCTCGTGATCCCCGGGGGGGAGTCCACTACCATTGGAGGGCTCTTGATCGCCTCTGGGCTCGTGGAGCCCATAAGGGAGCTGGCAGAGAAGGGGGTGCCCATCCTAGGGACTTGTGCAGGGGCTATCCTGCTGGCCAGCAGGGTCAAGGACAGGGTCGTGGGGGAGACCTCACAGCCCCTCCTGGGCTTGATGGACATAGCAGTAGTTAGGAACGCCTTCGGCAGGCAGAGGGAGTCCTTCATAGCAGAGCTCGAGGTGGAGAGGGTGGGGAGGCTGAAAGTGGCCTTCATCAGGGCTCCTGCGATAGCTGAAGCTTGGGGGAGGAGCAGGATAACGGGCTACGTTGATCACCCGGAGCTCGGTAGGGTGGGGGCTGCCGCAGAGCAGGGCAACATGATCGCTGTGACCTTCCATCCGGAGATCACAGGAGAGCGAAGGCTCCACCAGTACTTCGTGGAGAGGATCAAAAGGTAATATTCCAGAGGTCCTGACACAAGGCCCTACCTTCCCCCTCATCGCATCAGCGCATATATCCATGGGCCCCCGCGTTTCGGCGGGACGCTTCCTTGCGGATGAGCACTCCCGCCGAGCAGAGCATTAACTCGATAACGATGAGGATCCTGGAGGACCTCCTCTCAGACTATTTCCGCACGAAGCTTGGCGAGTCTCTGGTCACGAGGGGAGGCATTAGGGCCAGGCCTGATGGGATGTTCATAGATGCTATGGGGATCACTGTAATAGTGGAAGCAAAGGTGGGCCATGAGAAGGGGGAGGAGGTTAAGAGAGATTGCAACAAGAGGCTGGAGGAGGGGATTGCAGATCTCTGCATTGCCATAGCGTACCACAAGGAGGTGAGGGCTGCACGCTCTCTGAGCGAAGCAGAGGAGAAGCTGAAGGAGCTAGAGCACGTTGTGAGCATAGTGGCCCCCCTGGAGACCTTGGATCTGGGGAGGCTGAAGCTTCCCGACCTAGCTCAGATCCTAGAGAAGAGGAGCATATACGAGAGCCTGCTGGAGAGGGAGGTCGTGGAGGAGATAGCGAAGGAGATCATGAAGGTCCTGCAACTGGTTTCCGACCTGGACGGAAGGCTACTGGAGAGCCTTGCTAAGATAGCAGAGGAGGCGCTGGAGCTTCGAGAAGAGGGCACGAGCGATGAGGCGAAGGCCAAGTCCCTTCTCTTCATGATAACCAACGCCATGATAGTCCACGAGGCCCTGGCTAGCACCGGCGCGGTCCCCGGCCTCCCCCCACTTCGCGCCATAGACAGGGGAGATCCTGCAGGCTGGCTCGCGGAGCAGTGGGAGAGGATCCGGGAGGTGAACTACGAGCAAGTCTTCGAGATCGTGAGGAAGGCGGTGAAGGTCCTCCCTCCCCACCATGCCGTCTCCTCCATTTTGCTTGAGCTCTCTAGGAGGGCAAGCCAGGCAGTTGCAAAGAAGGCCATTTTCAGGCACGACCTGGCGGGCAGGCTCTATCATCGGCTGCTGCTCAGGAAATTGGCCAAAGGGCTAGGCACCTTCTACACCTCAATCCCCGCTTCCGTGATCCTCTCCTCCCTCGCCCTGGACCTGCTGAAAGTGGAGTGGGGGAGCGTAGAGGAGGTGAGGAAGCTCAGGGTGGGCGATCTAGCATGCGGCTCCGGAACGCTGCTGTCGGCCGTTTACGGCGATGTTATGAGCAGGTTCATAGCTAGTGCCCCCCAGCACGCTGGACAGCAGCTGGGCGAGCTCCACAGGGCCCTGCTCGAGGAGGTCCTGTACGGCTTCGACGTGCTAGAACACGCCGTCCACCTCACCGCCGCTTCCCTCGTCATGAGGAGGCCGAGCGTAGCTGTCAGCCACACTAACACGTACGTGGTGCCTCTGGGGGTCGTAGAGGGCGAGGCTTTCTTGGGCTCCCTCAGCCTAGAGGTCTCGCAAGGGAAGGTAAAGTTCCCGCGCGTGAAGACCCCTTTCGGGGAGGACAGCGTATCAGCAACTAAGGCTACCGCGCAGAGGGCCTCGGCGGAGGGCCTCGTTATGGACCCCTTCGACCTCGTGATAATGAACCCTCCCTTTGTGAGGAGCGGCCATGCGGGCCGCGGCGTCCTCTTCGGCCACCTGCCCGAAGCTCAGAGGAGGGAGGTCCTCGAGAAGCTGGCGAGGCTAGGGAGATCCATGCGGCTCTCCCTTGGCCTCTCTACGGGCTTCGGGAGCGCGGGGCTAGGCACTTACTTCACCCTTCTAGCCTACAAGGTGCTAAGGGAGGAGGGCGTAGCTGCGCTAGTGCTCCCGCGGACCTTTCTCAGCGGCACCGATTGGGCGCCCGTAAGGGAGTTTTTGATGAGGAGAGGCAGCCTCCCCTACTTGATTATCTCAGACGACCCCGCAGCCAAGTGGGCGTGGAGCGAGAACACGGGGCTCAGCGAGGTCTTGCTGGTGTACAAGAAGGCACGAGAGAGGGATAGAACTGCCGTAGCTTACGTGAGGAAGTTCCCGAAGTCTTCGACGGCGGCAGAGATGTACGCAAAGGCAATAAAGAGCGTTGCCCAATCGCTGGAGCCTGCCCCCCTCGGCTTCTCTCGCACGGAGGCGATAGCGATCAAGGAGAGGGGGCAGCCGGTGCCAGCTGTGTACGTATATTCTGTTGAGAGAGAGGTAATGGAGAGGGCAGCCCACGTCGCAGGCAACCTCAACGTGGCAGTGGGCTTCCACGACTCGTTCCTCTCTGCCGCTGCCTTCGAGCTCTTCTTCAACAAGAGGCTCCTCCTCTCCCTCAGCCAGCCCCAGCACTCCCCTCCTGCCCCCCTTGTGCCGTTATCGCAATACGTATCTGCGCGGCATAGCGAGGGGTGGGAGGAGGTGACAGGCTACGACTCAAGGATCTTTAGGGAGATATGCGTGAAGGGAGACAGGACGGCAAGGTCCCTGTGGAACCTGAACAGAGATGCGCTCTCCAGCCTAGCCCTCCCTGAGGGAGTTCTAAGGACCATGAGCACTAACGAGAGGTGCCTCAGGAGGGCAGGCAGGCTCCTTGTAGCTGGCCTAGGGAGGGTGGGGCTGCAGAGCGTTGGAACCGTCGTCCTCTTCTACAAGGAGCCCCTAATATCTCCCCTTGCCTGGTCCGTCCCCCTACACCCGAGCCCGAAGGAAGACGAAGAGATAGCGAAGCTCCAGGCCCTCTGGCTAACGAGCACGCCGGGCCTCCTCCATTTCCTCTCCCTGCGGCAGGACAGCAGCGGCTCCTACCTCCACTTCGTCAAGAGCTCCCTCCCAAAGCTACTCCTAGTGGACGAGCAGAGGCTCTCTCCCTCAGCTATGTCAGCTTTCCTGCGCTTCTTCGATGAGAAATCTCGTCTACGCCTCGGCACTTTCAGGGAGCAGCTGCGGGCTGCCAGGAGGGGCGAGGGCTTTCGCTACGAGCTGGACAAGCTGGTACTGAAGGAGTTGTTCGGGATGGACGTGGAGGGAGAGAGGGAGGCCCACGACTGGCTCGCGCAGGTATACGTAAAGCTCCTGGAGGAGACCCTGATCTAGTAAGGAGATATAAAGACTTCTAGAGGATGTGGGCTTGAGAGTGAGAACATGTCCTCTCCTTCCTCAGAGCGCCTGGAGTCCCCTGAGGAACGCCTGGGGAAGAGCATAGGGCTCAGGGAGAAGGTCCTCCTCCTCTGGGGCCCCGGCATAGTGGCGCTAGGGGCCTCGATAGGGAGCGGGGAGTTCTTGCTCGGCCCTGCAGCTGCCACCAGAGTAGGCCTTGGCATAGCTTGGATCACTCTCATTGGCGCCTTCCTCCAGTCTGTGTACTTGTACTCCTGGGTGAGGCTTGTGATAGCCTATGGAGAGACGCCGATAGCTATGATGTTCAGGATAAGCGCCCTTCTGGGAGTGCTGGGAGCCCTCTTCGTCCCGCTGACCTTCGCCTGGGGGAGCTGGGCCTACCTGAGCGCTTCTGCCTTCACCAGCCTGATAGTAGGCGGGGTTCCCACGGCACCCCACGCAGACCTGACAACTGTGGTGGGCATGGCCCTGCTGTTCTTCACCTTCCTGGCCCTTAACGTAGGCCACAGGGTTGCCCGAACCCTAGAGGTCCTAAACTGGGCGAGTTTAGGCATCATTTTCCCAGCCTTCATAGTGCTGGCCATCTTGCTAGTGCCCCTGAGCACATGGGGAGAGCTGATAATGGGCATCGTGAGCTTCGGCTACATGCCTCCAAAGGTCGACCTAGCTACTCTCGGCACCTTCTGGGGCTACACAGCATATGCAGCCGGCGTGAGCTACATCCTAGCCAATTACTTCAAGGACAAGGGTTACGGAATGGGTGCCAAGACGGGGTTCATCCCAGGGACGTTTTGGGCAAAGGAGACGCCGGTCTCCCCGAGCGGCAGGCTCTTCAGCCTCACCCCTGAGAACCTGAGGGCATACGAGAAGTGGATCTCCCTAGCTCGGGAAGAGGTGCTCATCTTCTTCTCGGGAGCACTCATAGGCATGTGGATTCCCATGGCCCTTGCGTACGCTGCAGCGAACGAGCTAGGGATCAAGGCACCGTACGGCGTCCCCGTATGGCTGGGGCTGGTGCTCCAGGAGGCCGGCTGGGGCTATGCGGGCTTTGTCGCGGGCACCCTCATAGCTATCCTGGTGCTCCTCAAGGTCCAGCTGGGCATGGTGGATGCGGTAGGTAGGGCGCTGGTAGATGCGCTGTGGAGGCTGGAGGGGGTGAGGAGGCTTGCAGGGGGAGACGTGAGGGTCGTTTACTACGGGACCTTGCTGGTGTACATACTCTGGTCCTCCCTGGTGTTCCTCGTGGACGCCCCCATCCTGCTCATCCTCGTCGCGATCAACGCAGCTAACGCTGGGGCTCTCATAGGCGTTCCAGCGCTCCTCTACCTGAACTACCGCGTGGTGCCAAAGGAGCTGAGGCTCCATCCAGCCCTCGTGGTCCTCAACGTGATCTTCATGGTGCTCTGCCTCGTGTTCCTCGGCGCAGCCATAGGGAGGATCCTAGACTAGAGCCGCCGGCGGGATTCGAACCCGCGACCACTGGCTTACAAGGCCAGCGCTCCCGGCCCGCGCAGTCTACCGGCTGAGCTACGGCGGCCCAGAGTAGGAGGAGAGTTCCTCACTTTAAATTTTTTACCTCCTCAGCTCCCCGAACCTTATTTCCACGAGGTAGGGGGTCCCTGCCAGAGTGAACTCCAGGGTCAGCTCGCCCGCCACCACGAGCCCCTCCTTGTTGGCCAGCTTGCCGAGGGAGCTGACGCTGTACCACTTCAGGGCCCTCTGCATCTCGCCAGAGTACAAGGCGTCTATCTGGAGCAGGACGCCCCTGCGCTCCTCTTTCCCCAGCTTCACTGTTTCGAAGTCGTAGACTACGTTCTGGGGCCTCACCTCTGCCCGCGGATCGTAAAGAGACCTCCAGTCGATCCTGGTAGCGTTCCCCAAGAAGTTCACTGCAAAGAGGGGGGCTATGCCCGGGAAGGGCTCCACTCTGCCAAGATCAGTGTCAATAACAAGAGAGGTGGCGAAGGCCTCTGTGTAGAGCAGCGGGTTCAAGGTGACGTTGCTCCCCTCCCTCCTGAGGAACACGAGGGTAGAGGTGTAGTTGTAGCTAAAGCTCACCCTGCTCCCGTTAGGGTAGACGAGCGTTGCCGTCCCCCTCCTTGCAGAGGGATCGTTGTTTACCTCCACCGTATAGCTCTCCCCGTTTATCACCAGCTCGTACCTCAAGTAGGTGAAGCTGTCCAAGACCTGCCCCATGGTCCTCTTCTCTGCAAGCCCCATGAGGGGCGACATGTGGGAGTAGAATATCCACAGCCCTGCCCCCGAGGAGATAAGGGTGAGGGCAAAGGCTACTGCTATTGCCACAGCTATCCTCGATACCATCTCCTCTCCGCCCCCTCCCTCCCGAAATGCCTTTTAAGCTTAGAAGAGCTCCTCCATGAGGTGCTCCCTGTGACTGTAGGTCTTGCAAAAGGAGCGAGCAGCATGGGTCACCTAGGGTGGGTAAGCAAGAGGTGCCGCGTGTGCGGAGTGTGGGTAGACCTCACGGGAGGCGTGGGGAAGACGAAGAAGACTTTAGCATACTACTGCCCGAACTGTGCCCACCTCCACGAGAGCTACTTCTGTCATGCCTGCGCAAGGAAGACTAAGTACACTTGCCCCTACTGCGGGACAAAGCTAGTCCTCGTCACGCCCCTAACGGAGGCGTGAGCAGATTCCCGTCACCTCCCAATACTTCGACCAGTTCTTCAGGGTCTTGAGGATAGATGCAAAGGGGGAGAGGCTCTACAGCATAGACGCGTACAAGCCCTTAGAGGGCCAGGTCAGCTGCGACAGGGAGCTGGAGGAGGGGGGTGTAAGGCTCTGCCTCAAGAGGCTAGGGATGTGCGAGGCCGTCATAGCAGTCGTGAAAGATAGGGCAGAGCTCATCAGCCTCCGCCTCTACGCGAGGGAGGCAGAAGATCCTGCTGGAGGGAGCCTGGAGAGGGCTAGGGAGCTGTGCCTGAAGGAGGCAGAGCTGCTATGAGAGCGTGCGCCCTCCTCTCGGGGGGGAAGGACAGCAACTATGCCCTCTACCTAGTCGCGAGGAAGGGTTACGAGATAGCGTGTACCTTCACCGCTATGCCGAGGAGGGAGGACAGCTGGATGTTCCACTACCCAGCCGTAGGGCTCGTCAGGCTTCAGGTCAAGGCCATGAGGCTCGAGGACAGGGCCTTCTTCGCGGAGGTCTCAGGGGAGAAGGAGAGGGAGGTGGAGGAGCTCCTGTCAGAGCTAGAGCGGGTGAGGAGGGAGGCGAGGTTCGAGGTCCTAGTAGCGGGGGCCATTGCCAGCAGGTACCAGAGGGAGAGGCTGGAGAGGGTGAGCAGGGAGCTGGGGGTGGGGCTAGAGCTCCCCCTGTGGGGCGCAGATCAGGAGGAGCACCTCAGGAGGTTGGGGAGGGAGGGCTTCAGCTACGTGATCGTCAGCGCCACCACGTTAGGGCTCCCGCCGAGCATGGTCGGCGTTCCCATAGGGCCTCAGGAGGCAGAGAGGATCATTGCTCTCTCCCGCAGGCACGGCTTCAACCCCTCTTTCGAGGGAGGGGAGGCAGAGACCCTGGTCATAGACTCGCCCCTCATGGAGAAGAGGCTCTGCCTGCGGGGGAGGAGGAGGAGCAGGGGGGAGTTCGAGCACCTGCTGGACATAGAGGAAGCATGGCTGGGCGAGAAGGGAGAGCTCTGCGTGGAGGTAAAGTAATATGGTAGTAGCTGATAAATGAACTTGGGCACTTTTGTAAATCAGATCCCGTTACCTTTCACGAGACGTTGATGGGGAGTTTCACAGGCAGCTTTTCGTTATATCATACTAGTTTACTATGCCTTATACCTCACATCGAACTAAAGCTTAACGTGAGCTGGGAGATATGGGGAAGCTGGCACAGAGGCTGAGCTTCGTCAACTTCGGCGAAGTGTGTAGGAACTGCCCTGTGAACTGCTGCAAGAGGTTCTACGCAGTGCTGCTAGAGGAGGAGGAGAGCGAGTTCGACGGCAAAGCAAGCATAGTGAAGACCAGGCTAGGGAGGCTGAAGACTCTCGGAGGACCTAGGGGGAGGACCTGTCCCTTCCTCTTGGAGAACGGCTTCTGTGGCGTTTACGATAGGAGGCCCTTCGACTGCAGGCTCTGGCCCGTTATGGTATACTATGACTTCGAGAGGGAGGAGTTCATAATTGTGCTCGACATGGAGTGCCCTGCTGCCGCAGAGGGCAGAATACCTAAGGAGATGCTGAACAGGATGATCCAGACGGCAAGGGAGGCGATCCTGGACGGCTCGTTGAAGAAGGAGTGGGTGAAGAAGTACACCCTCTCCCCCTGGCCGAAGAACTACCAGATCTTGGAGAGGGTCAAGCCTCCCTCGTAAGTAGCGTACTATTTAACTTTTCTTCGGGTTTAGTAGGTCGACGGTGGGCTCCTTGCAACTTTCGCGCAGAGATTTTATAAGGGGCTTGATCGGAGGCGTTCTATTGGGGAGCGCTGCTACAGCGCTCGGGATCTACATTGCTGCCCCAGACTGGTTGAGGAGAGATCTGGGGCAGCAGCCCACGCCCGTGAAGGAGCCCGTGCCTGCCAAGCCCATCAAGATGGGCGTGCAGTTCATGACAAAGGGCGGCGGGGCTCCGTGGGGGGACCCCACCTTCAAGGGCGCCATGCTGGCAATAGAAGAGATCAACGCCGCAGGAGGGATACTCGGGAGGAAGATAGAGCCCATAGTAAAGGACGAGACCTCCCCCGACGAGACGGTAAGGGAGTACAAGGCAATGATAGGCGAGGGAATGGAGGCATATGTAGGCCTCATTAGCTCTGGCAACACTCCCGCGGTAGCGCCGGTAGCAGAGGAAGCAGGCATACCGTCCTTCTTCGTAGATGGTTGCACCGACCTGCTCTTCGAGAAGAGCGTGCCTGACCCAAAGTTCTCCTTCAGGATCACCAACATCCAGTCTGCTGACGGCATAGCCGCTGCCGTAGGGGCCATAAAGTTCCTTAACTTGCTAGAGAAGGACAAGGTGAGGATAGCCCACATCCATCCTGACTATGCATATGGCAGGAACGCCCAAGCTCACATGCAAATAGTCTTCGAGAAGGTGCTCGGGAAGGACAGGGTGGAGGTAGTGGGCGAGTTCTGGCCGAGGCTCTTCGCGGTCACAGACTTCGGAGCAATTATAACGAGGATGATAGAGAGCAAGGCAGACATAATAGCCTCCTCCCTCTGGGCAGCTGACTTCATAAACTTCTACAAGCAAGCCCTCGCCTACGGCCTCTTCAAGACCGCAAAGATGGCTTCGACTATCAGTCACGGCATAGCGCCCCACCTGGTGGGGGCAGATTACCCGGAGGGCTTCGTGGCAGGCGTTCACGCCAACTACTACTTCCTTTATCCTGAGCACGAGAGCTTCCCCATAAACCGCCAGTTCGTCACGAGGTACAACCAGAAGTACGGCGAGTTTCCCACTAACGGCAGCGAGGGCGCATACACTGCTGTCTACCTATACAAGGCCGCAGTGGAGGCTGCCTATGCTGCCCTGGGCAAGTGGCCGGAGGCAGATGAGCTGATCAAGTTCGTGGAGGGAAGAGCCATATATGGCCCTGCAGGCATATTGACGATAAGGGCGAGGAGGCCTAACAAGCACCAGGGCTACAAGAACGCCATAGTTGGTATAAGCAGAGTGGACAGGAGGCTCGGCTTCAACGTCCTGGCAGATCCCATAAGGATACCCATAGAGAGGATAACTGTGCCCGAGGGGTGGGAGGGTTCTGCTGAGCCCACGATGGCATACAACTGGATAAGGGAGACCTGGAAGGAGGGTCAGCTGCCCATATAGTGAGGTAGGTTGAGCCTCGATACCATAGCCCGCTACTTACTTGATACCCTCTTTTTTGCCTCCCTCCTCTTCCTCGTGGTGGCAGGACTGAACATAGTCTACGGGGTCCTCCGCATCGTTAACCTAGCTCACGCCTCCCTCTTCACGCTGGGGGCCTACGTCACGGCCTGGTTCACAGCCAGCTTTGTGGCGGCGCGCTTCGAGAGCCTTCTCGCCCTCCTCGTCTTCCCCCTCATCGTGGCTGCAGTGATAACAGCTATAGTTTCACTCCTACTCGTCGTGCCCATCCTGAGGTACTCTTACGGGAAAGGGGACGCTTTCCAGCTAATAGTCACCTTCGGCCTCTTCATGATCTTCGAGGAGCTCTTCCTAATAATCTGGGGAAGGGCGCCGCAGCAGGCAGGGGACGCCTTCGTCGAGATGGGCAGCGTCCAGATCTTCGGCTCCCCTTATCCTCTCTACAAGATCTACGTAATAGCCTTCGCGGCCCTCCTTGCCCTTCTCTTCTGGCTGATCACTTATAGGAGCCTCTTCGGCCTAACGCTCAGGGCAATTTCTATGGATCCTGAGATGACCTCCGCCTTAGGGGTAAACGTCATGAGGTTCGTGATAATTGCGGTAGTCCTAGCCTCTCTTCTCGCAGGCCTCGGCGGGGCGCTCTACTTGCCCATAGCCTCAGCCATGCCCGGCCTCTCCTCAGAGGTGCTCATAGTGGCCTTTGTGGGACTCGTCATAGGGGGCATGGGGAGCTTCATAGGCTCTGCCATAGGGGCCCTCCTCGTGAGCCTCTTCAGGACCCTCTCGGTCTACTTCTTCCCAGAGCTGGAGCTCGTGATCCTCTTTGCCGTGGCCCTCCTCGTGCTACTCCTCAGGCCTGAGGGCATAGGAGGTGGGAAGGGGTGGTAAGGGAAGGGGGTCCCTGGGTTATAGTGGGCATAGCAGTAGCGGTGGCGCTCCTCTACCCCATCGTTTCCTTCCTTAGGCCAGGCTGGGAGATAATGCTTACTTACGGCACCGTGCTCGCCATAGCTGCCCTCGGCTTTAACCTCCTGTTCCACCACGTGGGCCTGCTGAGCTTCGGCCATGCAGCCTTCTTCGGCATAGGGGCCTACACGGTGGGCCTCTCTGCCAAGTACTTCGGGCTAAAGTCCCTCGAGCTGCACCTGCTCATTGCCGCCCTCCTCTCTGCCCTCTTCGCCTTCCTCGTGGGCTCGGTAGCGGTGAGGTACAGAGGGATCTTCTTCGCCATCCTCATGCTCGTGGTAGGTCAGATAACTTGGGGGTTCTACGTGAAGTTCTACTCCATAACGGGAGGCACGGACGGCGTTAGGGCCCCCAAGCCCCTGCTGCTCCTCATCTACGACACCGCCCCTCTCTCCTATCACGCCTTCAACCTCGTCTACCACTACTATAGCCTGCTGTGGTTCGTGATCCTAGCATTAGCCATGTGGTACATAGTTAACTCCCCCTTTGGCTACACGCTGAGGGCCATTAGGGATTCTGAAGACAGGGCCCGGTCGCTGGGCGTGGAGAGCTGGAGGTACAAGCTGATAGCTCTCGCGATCTCTGCAACGTATGTTGGGATAGCTGGAGCCCTCTATGCGCCCCTTAACAGGCTCGTGACCCCCGACCTCGCCTACTGGACCTTCTCGGGCAAGATAGTGTTCATGACCATCCTCGGCGGCGCCGGCCACTTCCTGGGCCCCATACTTGGCGCCCTCGTGTACACCTACTTGGAAACGATAGCCCAGATGATCACTATCCATTGGTTCCTAGTGATGGGGCTCATGATAGTGCTCATCATGGTCCTCATGCCAGAAGGGATATTGGGCTTGACTAGGAGGAGGGCCTTCAGGAGCCTCACGAAGCTACCTTTTGGCCTGAGGTGAGGGAGGTGCTGCTGGAGATAAAGGAGCTTAGGAAGAGCTTTGGCGGCGTGCGCGCGATAGACGGAGTCTCCTTTGCCATAGACGCGGAGAGGAGAGTCTTCCTCATAGGCCCTAACGGTGCGGGGAAAACTACGCTGGTGAACCTCATCAGCGGTTACCTCCGGCCCGACTCAGGGGCAGTGA
Organism: Acidilobaceae archaeon; assembly: GCA_025058835.1. Classification (GTDB taxonomy): domain Archaea; phylum Thermoproteota; class Thermoprotei_A; order Sulfolobales; family Acidilobaceae; genus DSZV01. Next base: position 47,326 of record JANXEI010000001.1, on the reverse strand, counting down.
TCTTCAGGGGGAAGAACGTAAGCGGCCTCGACATGAGGGAGAGGTCAAGGTTGGGCATAGCGAGGAGCTTCCAGCTCGTGAACGTATTCTGGAACCTCACGGTCGAGGAGAACTTGGCCATGTCGGTGGCCTCTCGAAAGGGGATAACCCTCAAGCCCTTCCCTCCTCTCCGCTCTCACAGGGAGGTGCTCGAGGAGGCAGCGGAGGTGGCGAAGGCCTTTGGACTAGAGGGGAGCCTGGACATGCTTCCCACTGAGCTCTCCCAGGGAGATAGGAAGGTTCTGGACGTAGCCATGGCTCTGGCGCTGAGGCCTAGGCTGCTGTTGTTGGACGAGCCCACAAGCGGCGTGGCCACGAGGGACAAGTTCGCCATAATGGAGAGGATCTTGGCAGCTGTCGAGTCCTACGGCGCCGCGACCATAATAGTGGAGCACGACATGGACGTCGTCTTCAACTACGCGGAGAGGGTCCTGGTGCTCCACCACGGGAAGCTCATAGCAGACGGCGACCCCGAGAAGGTAAGGAGCAGGGAGGACGTGAGGAGTGTGCTGCTGGGTGGCATCTATGCTTAGCGCAAAGGGCCTCAGGGTATACCTGAAAGGCATAGAGGTGCTGAGAGGCGTCAGCCTCCAGGTGATGAAAGGCGAGGTCGTGTGCCTTCTGGGAAGAAACGGCGCCGGTAAGACCACCACCCTGAAAACCGTAGTTGGCTTTTACTCCCCCCAAGAGGGGAGGGTAGAGCTGGAGGGGAGAGACATAACGTTCCTCCCAGTTCACGAGAGGGCAAGGCTAGGGATAGGGTATACGCCAGAGGACCTAAGGGTCTACCCTTGGCTCTCGGCACGGGAGAACATTCTGCTCGCCGCAAAGGTTGCTGGTCGCGATGAGAAGGAGGCGATGGAAATAGCGCTCTCTACCTTCCCAGAGCTAGAGAAGCTCCTCGACAGAAAGGGCTTCTATCTGAGCGGAGGGGAGAAGAGGATGGTCGCAGTGGCTAGAGCTCTAGTACAGAGGCCCAAGTATCTTCTCCTCGACGAGCTGCTAGAGGGACTAGCGCCCGTGGTTGCTCAAAGGCTTAGCACGGTCGTGAGGAGGGTGGCCAAGGAAGGGGTTGGGGTGCTGGCAGCAGAGTCAAACGCGGTCCTGGCGAAGGCCCTGGCAGATAGGGTATACGTTATAGAAAGGGGAGAGGTCATATACGAGGGTAGCGTGGAGGGAGCGCTTTCGAGAGAGGACGTGGCGAGAGCCATCGGAATAAGCGCGTAAATATTAACTTTTCGCTGCAATATATGCAGGGAACGAGATATGGTGTTCGGCCCCTTCACGAGCGGAGAGCTCCTGATTATACTGTTGATCATCCTCATACTGTTCGGAGCCTCCCGCCTCCCCCAGCTAGCTAGAGCCCTCGGAGAGTCCATGAGAGAGTTCAGGAAGTCTCTAAGCGGTGAGGAGAAGGAGGAGAAAAAGAACTAGCTCCCCTTTTTAAGTTTCGGGAACCTTCCTCTAAGCAAAGCTAGAGCGTGGACCCTATGGGCCTCCTGGAGGCGGGAGTAGCCGTAGTCCACGGCAAGCTAGTGGAGAACTTCAGAATGCCCTCCGCGGAAGACGCGTATTACGAGACCCTCATCGTCCCCGGCTTCAGCGACGGCCATGCCCACCCCCAGGTGGTGGACGGGGGGCTGAGGGACGGGAGGCTCTGGAGAGATTCATATGATTGGCTCGAGAGGAGGGAGCTGGCAGTGGATGAGGCAAGGGTGAGGAGGGATCTCTCGATCTCGCAGAGGCTGGCGACCCTCTCCCTCCTCAGGGGGCTCCTGGAGGGGACGACCCTCATGGCCCTCACCGGCAGGCTCCTGGCCAACGTAAAGGCTCTCCTCTCCCTGCGACGGAGGCCTCGAGCTGTGCTCCTCCCCACGGTAATGGACAGGGCAGGCTGGACGCTGGAGGAGGTGAGGGAGGACTACGCCAGGGCCTCCTACCTCGTGAGCGACGGGCTGGCAAGGATGGGCATCTTTGTCCACAGCCTGAGGCTGGCAGGGGAGAGCACGGTGAGGGAAGCAATAAGGATAGCTGCGAGGAGCGGCGCGGTGCTGGGGCTCCACCTGGGGGAGGGCGTCTCAGAGGGGGAGAGGTTCAGGGCGATATTTGGCAACCCGCCCTACTCCCTCCGGATCGTGCCCGTCCACTGCATAGACGACGACATGAGCTCCCTGGGGCTGAGCTGCGTAGCTTGCCCGGCAACGAACGTCATGCTATACGGCAGAACGCGAAGGGACCTCTCTGGCATCTCAGCCTTCGGGAGCGATTGGCCCCTGCTCATAGGCACCACGCCCGTGCACCTCCCCCTCATGATCAAGGCGTACCGCGACTCCCCGCTCCTCATCCTGAGAAGCGCTACAGTAGGCGGTTACCGCCTCTACAACGTACCTCACGACGGCGATTATGTGGCTTATGACGAGAGCCTAGAGGAGGTGCTGAGAGGCAGGGCCTCCCCGCGCCTCGTGGTGGTGAACGGAGAGGCGGCAGTGAGGGAGGGGAGGCTGGTAGAGGGGGGTCACGATAGGGAGAGCTTGCTGAAGATGATAGAGGAGACAATAGGCGAGGCCCTCGAGCTCTACGGAAATGGGTACAGCGCTTCTCGAATACTGAGGGAGCACCAGGAGGCCTTCTCGCGGTGGGCTGAATGGCAAGGGAGTCCATGAGCTCCCTGGACCTCCATATATGGGTCAGGAACCATCAAGACCTCCTCGGCCAGCGGGTGGACAACGTATACGTGGCAGGAGAGGCCGTAGTGCTGAAGCTCCGGGGAGGAGGGGCCCTCCTGCTCGAGGCGGGGAGGAGGGCTCACATCACCTCTAGAACTGCAGCGCTCGAGGTCGCCTCCAGGGGAGTGGGGGCGGCGCTGAAGCAGCACTTGAGGGACGAGAAGATAGTTGCGCTGGAGCAGTTGGGCTTTGACAGGGTTCTGAAGGTGAGCCTCGGCGAGTACTCATTGTACGTGGAGCTGCTCCCCCGCGGCTTCCTGGTGCTCACGAGGGGAGGGAAGATCTTGGCGGCTAGCAGCTACGCGACCCTTAGGGACAGGAGCATAAGGCCGGGAGAGGAGTACAGGCCCCCTCCGCTCCAGCAGCTGAACCCGTTCTCTCTGGGCATAGAGGAGATAGGGAAGAGGGTAGGCACGGGCAAGGATCTTGTGAGGGGCCTCGTGAGGGGCCTTGGGCTCGCAGGGGAGGTGGCGGAAGAGGTCCTCCACAGGGCGGGCATCCCTGGCGAGAGGGCGCCGAGCTCTGTAGGGGGGGCTGAGCTCTCCAGGCTGAGGGAGGAGCTAGCGAAGGTATACGAGGAGTCGCTGACGGGCAAAGGTTACGTGCTGCTGAAGGAGGGAAAGCCAGTAGAGGCTACCCCCTTCAGGCCCACTCGGGGCGAGGCAGCGGAGAGGACCACCTTCGACGAGGCCCTCGACGAGCTCTTCTCCCAGCAGGTCCAGAGGGACGAGGCGCTCGAGGCAGAGAGGAGGAAGCTGGAGGAGAGCCTCAGGAGAGCGCAGGAGTTAGAGAGGTCCTACCTGGAGGAGGCAGGGAGGCTGAGGGAGCTGGCAACAAGGCTCGCAGCAAACTACGAGCTGCTCGAGAGGGCGGTGGAGTGCTCTAGGCGGAGGGAGGCTTGCGAGGGGACAAGGCTGCTCCCAGATGGGTCGCTGGAGGTAAGCTTGGGAGACCTCTCCTTCAGGGTCCTCAGGGGAGAGGAGGCGCAGGAGGTGCTCGTGAGGCTCTACAGGCAGGCAGGGGAGCTGGAGGGGAAGGCGAGGAGGGCCAGGGAGGCAATAGGGGAAGCGCTGAGGGGGATGGAGGAGCTCGAGCTCAAGGTAAGGGCGCGGGAGCTCGCTGCGAGGGCAAGGAGCAGGAAGGTGCAGTGGTTCGAGAAGTACAGGTGGAGCTACACGACCAACGGCTTCCTAGCCGTGGGGGGCAGGGACGCGAGTCAGAACGAGAGCGTCGTGAAGAAGTTGCTCGGGGAGAAGGACGCGTTCCTCCACGCGGACATACAGGGAGGGTCTGCGGTGGTGCTCATGAGCAAGGGCGAGGAGAGGGAGGAGGACCTCTTGGATGCAGCCACCCTGGCTGCATGTTACAGCAAGGCCTGGAAGGTGGGGCTGGCCAGCATAGACGTGTATTGGGTAAGGGGAGCGCAGGTCTCCAAGAGCCCGCCGGCAGGGGAGTACCTCAAGACGGGAGCCTTCATGATCTATGGCGAGAAGAACTACATCAGAGGGGTTAGGCTCCAGCTTGCGATAGGCATAGCGCTGGACGAGGAGGGGAACCCGCTCGCGATCGCAGGGCCCGAGGGGGTGGTGAAGCGCTTGAGCTTGGCCTACGTTGTCGTCGTCCCTGGAGACATGAAGATAGAGGAGGCAGCGGCCAAAGCAAGGGAGCGGATAGCGGAGGTCATAGAGGGGAAGCACATAGCAATGGCGGTGAGGACGGAGGAGATAGCGGACAAGCTGCCGGGGAGCTCGAGCGTGTTCAGGGGGCAGAGGGGGAAGGGGGAGGGCCTCCCCTTCAGATAATGGTCTCTCCCTTGCACACCTGACCTCTCTTGACTACCCTGTGAGGCCAGACCTTGCAGTCGTATAGCTGCGCCTCCTCCTCCACAGTAACGTTATCGCCGAGGTAGCTGCTCACTACCCGAGCGCCGCTGCCTATCCTCGAGTGCCTGCCGATTATGCTGTTCTCCACTGAGGCCCTCGAGCTGATGTAGCACCTGTCCATGACCACGCTCCCCCTCACCGTCACGTTCTCCTCCAGCACAGTGTAGTTGTCTATGACAGAGTTGTCTATCCTGCTCCCGTCCCCTACCCTTATGTGCCTCCCTAGAAGGACGTCGTTCTCGAAGAAGATGGTCTTCGTTGCCGCCTTCTCTATGAGCTCCACCTGGAGGAACTTAGAGGCTGGGCTAGCTCCTTGCATCCTCACGCCGCGGTATACTGTGGACACATCCAGAGCCTCAGGCTCGAGGGCCTTCAGGAGGTACAGGCTTGCCTCCAGATAGCGCTCCGGCGTCCCTATGTCGAACCAGTAGCCCTCCAGCTTGTGCCCCGCCACAGGCCTCCCCTCCTCCACTATGCGCGGGATCACGTTGGCGCCGAAGTCCCCCTTCCCCTGCTTCACCATCTCCCCGAACTCCTCAGAGAGCAGGAAGTCTATCATCTCCTCTGACAGCATGTATATCCCGGTGTTGACCCAGCGGGAGGGGGCCTCGCTTGGGTTCTTGGGCTTCTCCACGAAGCCCTTTATCATCCACGACTCGTCAAGCCTCGCCACGCCGAAGTGCTTCAGCTCCCTCTCGTCCTTCACTTCCTTGAGCGCAATTGTCATGAAGGCCCCCGTCTCCACGTGCCTCTTGTACATGCTCCTCGCGCTCACCTTAGCTACGGTGTCCCCCTGCAGCACTAGCACTGGCTCCCTCAGGCGGTAGTAGTGGAGGAGTATCCTGGCAGAGTGGGCATTCCCTACGCTGTCCTCGTTCGGCTGGTACCTGATCCTCACGAGCCTGTAGTTCCCCTTGGGAGTCCTCACCCTCAGCGCGTTGCCCAGGTGATCGTGAAGGGCCTTGTAGTTGAAGTAACCGCTCACGCCCAGGTAGACCTCCTCGATTCCCTCGATGGACAGGCTCTGCAGGATGAAGTTTATGAGGAAGGTGTTGAGGAACCTCACCATTGCCTTCGAGGTCTCGACCGTTATGGGGTAGAGCCTGGTTCCTAAGCCGCCAATAGGTATGAGGGCTTTAGATACTGCTATGACAGAGCACCCGCGGTACAGGGAAATGCGAGCCTTAAAGTTTCTTGCAATCTAGAGCCCTCTGTAGATCTATCAAGAGCACTTCCCTTGCCCACCTCTCTATGTGCCCTCTCCGCAAGTGCTCCTCCCACGCTCCCCCCCTCTCCAGGCCCTGGAGGAGCTCCTCGAGGCTGCAGGCCCTCCCCTCTGCGGGATCTGAGGGGTAGAAGCACAAGTGGTCAGGAGCCCTGAACCTCTCGAGGAAGCGGCAGGGATCCCTCTGGGCTCCCTCCCTGAGCTGCTGGAGGAAGAGAGCAAGGGCCCTCTGGTATAGGAGCTGAGCCACGTAGGGGCTGCCGTAAGGGTTGAAGTAACTGTGCACCTCCCCAGCCGGGCCCGTCTTCGTTGCCTGGTAGTAGAAGTGATCGCTGACGGACATGAGCCTCCAGAGCCTCATGTGATCGCCGCCGAGGGCCTTCGCATAGGGGTAAAGGCTCCGGAGCGCCTCGGCGTGAACCCTCTGGACCTCGTTGCCTAGCCAAGCAGAGACGTCCCTCTCATCTGCCCAGCTCACGGGGCTCCAGGGCGGCACGTCTATGGCGCCCACAGGCTCATGGCCGAGGGCAGCCTCGCTGAGGGTGGAGAACTTAACCCCCCTCCTCCTTGCCTCTCTGGGGAGCCAGCGGAGGAACTCGCGGATCCCCGTCCCCTCCTGGTGGTGCTCCCCGAAGGTCTCGTAGTCCATGGCTATGGTCACCACCTCTCCCGGCGAGGAGCTTATCCAACTCACGTACTTGTCGGCAGTGAGGGGGTACTGGTCCCACTGCCTCTGGCTGAACCTGAAGCCCACGTCGTCGCTCAACCTGTAGTTCCTGAGGAGAACCCTGATGTCGCATCCCCAAGCTCTGTACACATGGTTGGGGCCTCGAAAGCCCCTGAGCTGCTCCACTCCCTCCGTCACAGTGGCGCGAAAGCCCATCTTGTGCAGGGTGCAGGCAAGATCGTTATCGTATATGAACTCAGTGTTCTCAGCAGCCCTGGGCACGTAGCCGAAGACCTCCCTCAGCTTGTTCACATGCTCCCTCACCTGCTCCACGAACTCCTGCCTATCGAGGAGCCAGGCAATGGAGTGGTAGTAGGTCTGCGCCACCAGCTCGACCCTCCCGGTGTCCAACATCCTCGCAAATATGTCCAGGACCTCCGGCCTCCACCTCTCCATCGCTTCTATCACAAGGCCCGAGAGGCTGAAGGTGACCTTGAACCCCTCGTTCTCCCTCAAGGACTCGAGGAGGAGGCGCGAGGTCTTGAGGTACACGTTCTCTGCCACCCGCCGGAATATCTCCCTGTTGACCTCCCACTCGAAGAGGTCCTGGAGCTCCGAGGGCTGGGAGCCTGGGGGGTGGAGCAGCACGGGCCTCATGCGGAGCGGCTGGTGCACCTCCAGGAAGAGCACTAGCTCCATCTCTCCTCCCCAGCGTTCCAGAGGGGGATAAAAATATAGGAAAACACTTCCCGGAGTATTCGGGGGGTGATGTCTATGTCTGGGGAGTCCCCGAACGAGGCCAAAATCAAGTACGCCGTTGCTCTGCTCTCAGCCATTGTGAACGACACGGCTGTGCCGAGGAACATTAGGAGGGCTGCAGTAAACGCTCTCACCCAGCTTAGGGACGCGAAGCTGTCCCCTGGCGTGAGAGCTGCCAACGCCGTCAGCATCCTTGACGAGGTGAGCCAGGACCCCAACATGCCAATGCACACGAGGACGCGGATGTGGCAGATAATATCCGTTTTGGAAACGGTGAAGGACTAGAGATGGAGCCCTCCGCTTTTCTAGGCTTGAGGGAAGGCCGTAAAGCTTAAATAAAGATAGATGTGTATTTCCGTGGGCTAAGATCATGAGCGAGTTCACGAACCCCATGAGGTACCTGCGTGAGGCAATAAACACTCAGATTTACGTGAAGCTAAAGGACGGCACGGAGTACGTGGGGGTGCTGAGGGTCACGGACGCTACCATGAACTTGATCCTGGACGACGCAGTTGAGGTGAGGGGAGGGAAGCAAATCGTTGCGAGGATAGGCAGGGTGCTGATACGAGGGAGCACCTTGCAGTACATTAGCTTCAACCCTGAAATAGCAGCGGAGCAGGCCCTCTCGCAATGATAGAGGTCCTCTTCTCCCCCAAGAGCGTAGCCATAGCAGGGGCGAGCGAGAGGCCGGGCTCCCTGGGCAGGGGGCTGGCAGAGAACGTCCTCTCCACCTTTAAGGGAGAGGTCTTCCTGGTGAACCCCAGAGGCGGCAGCATCCTAGGCCGCCCGGCTCACAAGAGCATGAGGGAGGTGAGCGCAGAACTCTCCCTGATCATCACGCCCTCCTCCTCTGTCCCTGAGGTGCTGGAGCAGAGCGGGGAGGGAGGAGCTAGGGCTGCCATAGTCTACAGCGGCGGCTTCGGGGAGGCAGGGCAGGGGGAGCTGGAGGAGGAGGTGAAGAGGATAGCAAGGCGCTACTCCATGAGAGTCCTAGGGCCTAACTGTGTAGGGATCATAGACCTAGAGACCCCCCTCAACGCCACCTTCATGTCGCTGGAGAGGCAGGGGATCCCGGAGAGGGGAGGGGTCTCCCTGATCTCCCAGTCGGGAGCTCTGGGCTCCCTCTTCCTCGACTACATGAGCGAGAGGAGCATAGGCCTGCGCCGCTTCGCCAGCGTGGGCAACGCTGCAGACGTAAAGGTGTGGGAGCTACTCGAGCACCTCTCCCTTGACCCCTCCACAAAGGCCATCGGGCTATACCTGGAGAGCGCGGGGGAGGGCAGGGAACTCTATGAGGCTATGAGGAGGGCCTCGAGGAGGAAGCCCCTGGTGGTGCTAAAGGGGGGCTCTACCGAGAGCGGCTCGAGGGCTGCAGCCACGCATGTAGCAGCGCTCGCAAAGCAGAGGAAGCTGGTGGAGGGGGCTCTAAGGCAATCCGGAGCGGTGGTCGCGAGGAGCCCTGAGGAGTTCGTGGCAGCCCTCGAGGCGCTGAGCAAGGTCGAGGGGCGAATGGGGGAGCTGGTAGCTGTGACAAACACCGGCGGCATGGGAGTGCTGCTCTCAGATGCTCTAGAAGAGGGGGGAGTGAAGCTCAGGGAGCTCCCAGAAGATCTTGCAAGAGAGCTGAGGGAGGTGTTGCCTCCCTTCATGGCCCTGAACAACCCCATAGACCTCTCTGGCGGCGCTCTTGCAGAGCATTACGAGAGGGTAGCGCAGAAGATCTTGGCACGGGGCTACTCGCTCGTGCTAGTAAACCAACCCCAGACCATAGCGATGGACTCGGAGAACTTCGTGGCCTTTTCCGCAAAGCTGAGGGAAGCAGGCGCTCCCTTCATAGTGCTCATGGCAGGGGGCAAGTACGCTCAGGGGCTCGCGAGGGAGCTGAGGAGGAGGGGCATCGCAGTCGCCTCCAGCCCTCAAGAGGCCCTAGCAATGGTCAGGGCCTTGAGGAGGGAGGGCCAGGAGCAGGAGGCGGAGGAGGTGGCTGGAGGGATGGGGGCAAGAGAGATAGTAGAGGCTGCAGTGAGGGAGGGGAGGAGGTTCCTCCTGGAGCACGAGGCAAAGAGGGTCTTGAGCTCCTACGGGCTGAGGGTGCCCAGAGGGGGCGTTGCCAGGAGCGCAGAGGAGGCGAGGGCACTGGCAGAGGGGATAGGGGGGCCAGTGGCGATGAAGCTGCTCTCCCCAGATGTAATACACAGGACAGAGGTAGGAGGGGTAAAGCTAAGGGTGGAGCCGCGGGAGGCGGCGAGGGCTTTCGAGGAGATGGTGAGCAGGGCAAGGGGCAGGGGGCTCAGGCTAGAGGGGGTGCTAGTGGAGGAGATGGTGAGCGCAGAGGTGGAGATTGCCATGGGAGCCATAAGGGATAACCTCTTCGGTCCAGCCCTCTTCGTGGGCCTGGGAGGCTTCCTTGTGGAGCTGCTCCAGAACGCCTCCTTCAGGCTCTCGCCCCTGAGCAGAGGGGACGTGAGGGAAATGCTGAGGGAGGCGGGGCTGGGGGAGTTGCTGAGGGGGTACAGGGGGAGCAGGCTGGAGGAGGGAGAAGCAGCGAGGGCCTTGGCAGTCCTGGGCAAAGTCATGGAAGAGAACCCTGAAGTGGCTGAGATAGACGTAAACCCCCTAGCGCTGAGGGAAGGAGAGCTGGTCGTGCTCGATACTAAGATCAAGCTAAAGGCTCCATAAGCCCCCTATGCAGGGAGGAGCTTTGCTGCCGGCCCTTGCTCTTCTCCTGCTCCTCGCGCCCGGGAGCGCTCAGGTAGCCTTTGAGCCGCTGCAGACCACAGTAGAGGGGGAGCTCATCCCTGGGGACAGCGTGAAAGTAGTCATAGTCAACAGAGAGGAGAGGGAGAGCGCCTACTTAATCTACGTCCAGCAGGGCGAGGAGAGAAGGATCTTGTCGCGCGGCGCAGTGCCGCCCCGGGGCTCGGTAGAGATAGTCCTCACCCTCCCGTGGGCTAGGTCAGTGATCGTGGAGGTGAACGGGGAGAGGCGGGAGCTCCAGCTGGCCCCCGAGACGAGGCTGTCCGTTGTGGCAAGGGGGGGCAAGTTCATGGACGTGAAGGAGGACACCTGGTTGAAGGTCTCTGTCGCCCTCAGAACTAACGTGGCTGGAGAGAAGGCTAAGATAAGGATAGTGGACGAGAGGGAGGGCAAGCTGCTCAAGGAGGAGGAAATAATCCTCATAGACAACTATGTCTACGAGTTCTACCTAAAAGTAGAGGAGAACCCCATGATCTTCCCCCTCCTGAAAGAGCTCCAGTACTCGCGCCCTCTGAGAATAGAGGTGGTGGGAGAGGACACGTTCCCAGACAACAACGCCGACTACCTCTACTTGACGGTGAAGGCTCCAGAGATCTGGAGGATCCCCTGGGGCTTCTCCGTAGCGCTCCTAGGAATCGCAGTGCTCGTAGCCCTCCTCCTCCTTGCTAGGAGGGCCTTCTCCTAGAGTCCTGGGAGAGGAGGTAGAGGCTCGGCAAGGAGAGGAAAAAGAAAGAGACGGCAAGGAACAGCATTGCGCCGGTGAAGCCGACAACCTGGAACAGGTAGCCGCCCACCACGTACTCGCCGAAGCCAATGCCGAGACCGAGCACTGTCACATAAATGCCCATGCCAGAGCCCCTGGAGCGGAGCTTGTCCGTGTAATCTCCGAGATAGGCCAGCAAGGAGGGCGGCAGCAGCATGACTGGCAGGGCGAGGAGGGCGAGGAGAGGGAGGTAGAGCAGGCTCTCCAGGAGGGTCTCGTAATAGATGCCAAGCACTGCGAGGGCCGCCGGGGCAGAGAGGGAGCCTGCCAGGAGGGCCCTGAACTTCCCTATCTTTGTGGCAACGTAGCTCGCAGCGAGCAGTCCAAGCGAGGCGCCTGCGAGGCCCACGATCAGCAGGGGGCTCACCATCCCCTCTGCAGAGGTGCCGTCGAGGAGGCCCACGTCCAGCTCCTTGAGGATCTTCGGGGCCATGAACGCTAGGCCTATGAAGGACGCCATCCCAAACCATATGGGGACTAGCTTGAGGGAGTCGCGGCTCACCTCGTAGCTGATCCTCCCGCTCCCCCTGCCAGAGATGAAGAGGGAGAGGAGGAAGGCAAGGGAGGCAAGGATTGCAGAGGAGTAATAGCCTCGGAGCATTCCCAGGTACTCCAGCAGGAAGGCCAGAGCAAAGCCCATGGCGTACCCTCCTAGGTTGACTGCCTCAAAGGCTCCCGATCCGAAGAGCCTGCTCCTCTCCCTCCCCCTCGTCTCCTCTGCCAGGAGCGAGAGGGTGGAGACGAGGGCAAGGGCAGCTGCCGCGCCCGCTATGCCGTTGAGAGCTATGAGCAGGAGGGGCGAGGTGCTAGAGGTCATGAGGAAGTAACCGATGGCTAGGTAGAGCGCTGCCGCAGCAAGGGAAAACCTAGCTCCAAACCTCTCGTAAGCCACGCCAGCTGCTATGCCAGCTAGGGCCTCTACTACAGCATACGAGGCCAGCACGAGGCCGTGGAGGGTGGGAGACAGGTCGAGGGTGAGGGCAAGGGAGACCATGAAGAGGGCCCCTGCTGCCCTGATAAGGGCAACGGCCGCGTAAGAGAGTAGCACATCTCTCAAGCTTCTCCCCCGCGATCCGTTTTAGCCTATAAAGGACCCATGAGCGTCCCCACCACCCTCTCCCCCCTGCTCACCCTCTCCACTACCGAAGGCTCCTCGCCGTTCACGAAGAGGACCCTCACCTTGCTCCTCATGGCTATCTGCAAAGCCACGCGATCTAGCAGCTCGTAAGTGCCGGCCAGCTGGGGGAACTGGGAGATGAGGGACTCCATCTCCTCGTAGCTCACCCTCTCCAGCAGTCTGCTCCCCTCCCTGCCGGGCGGTGGGTTGTAAACGCCGGCTACCCCGGAGAGCATGTTGACGACCACCTCTGCCCGCAGGGCCTCTGCAAGGGAGAGGGCTACGGCGTTAGTGCTCTGGCCCGGCTGGAGCCCGCCGAGCACGGGAATGAAGCTCCTCGAGAGGGCCTCGAGGGCCTCCTCTAGCGTGACCATAGGCCTCGGGGGGGAGCGGGGGTAGAGGGCTAAGGCCAGGGAGAGGGCGTTGAGCCTTGCAGCGTTAATGCCCATGACGTCAAGGAGGGCCTCCGGCACCTCCAGCTCCCTCAGGGCAGCTATGTACTCCCGCGAGAGCGGGCCGCCTCCAGTAACCACAGCCACAGGCCTGATATCTGCGCTCCTCCAGAGCGCCTCCCTGAGGCGTCTCAAGTATTGGGGCCTTGGGGGGCTGAGGAGCCTCCCGCTCACCTTGACCACGATGGGACGGTCGGGAGCCTGGTCCGCATCACCCCTCAGCGCTTTCAACCCTCCTCATCCCAGAGCGGAGAGGGTCAGAGGGCTAATAATTCGCAGCCGCCCTCCTGCTCTATCGGGTAGAGCTCCCTTGCCGCCCTCCTCAGCGCCTCGAGCGCCTCCCCCACCCTCACCCCTGCCAGGTCCCTGAGGTTTGCTGGGTTGTACTTGGCAGGCGTCACCTCCCCCCTGGCAACCCTGTCGAGCCTGGGCAGGATGACCCTCTTCAGTACCTCCATGTTCGTGGCCACGAGGAAGGTGAAGTGAACTAGATATGCATCCCTCCTTATGGCTGCTGCAGCGCCAGAGACCTTGTGCTCCCCCACGACCACGTCGTTCCCGTTCTCCACATGGCCCTTGAGGCCTAACAGCTCGAGGGCCCTCATGGCTACCCTGGTCGACTCCTCATATGCCTCGTCCACCCCCTTGAGCCCCTCCCACCTCCTCACTATCGTGAAGTTTATGTTGCCGAGGTCATGATACACAGCCCCCCCGCCGCTCACCCTCCTAACTATGGGTATCCCCAGCCTCCTGGCCTCTTCGCAGTCCACCTCCTCGCACTCCTTGAGGGAGTAGCCTATGACGACAGAGGGGTGGTTAAACCATATCCTTATGACCTCCTCCCCGCCCCTCTTTGCCCTCTCGAGGAGGAGCTCCTCGAGCCTCACGGACTCGCGAGGATCTCTTACGTCACACCTCACCAGCTTCAAGCCTGCCCTCCAGGTTCCAGGAGGGGCGGGAGTACTTCAAATGGTAGAGCCTGAGCGCTGTCTCCAGCTCCTCTGGCAAGAAGGAGGAGGGCTGGAAGTCCCTGTAGCCCAGCGCCCTCGTGAAGCCCTCTGCCAGGGCCCTCATTGCCCTAGACACCGGGATCTCCCCCATGAGCTCGAAGAGCCCAGCAGTCACATCGGCAGCGCCCTCTATGAGCCTGGCCGCGAGGCCTGCATCGCTGCTGAGGAGGAGAGTGCCGTGCTGGAGGAGGACCCCCCACTCCCTCCTCTGCGCGCTCCCGGAGACCTTCTTGCCCCGCACTAGGACATCGCTGGCAGCCGGGTTAAGGTAGCAGTACTCGCTCTCCCCCTGGGAGCTGTAGCCCCTCAGCTGCGCCTCTCCCCCTAACTCCTTGATGGCCAGCACGATCCCCTCTGCTATCTTCGCTGCAGAGGAGGCCACGTCGAGCGCATAGAAAGGGTGCCCCTTTCCCAAGACCACGCTGTAGGTCAGCTCTCCCCCCTCTGCGTGGAATATGGCAGCGCCCCCCGTGGGCCTTCTCACGAGCTTTAGGCCCAACCTCTCCAGCTCCTCCCGCCTGACCGAGGAGGGGGACTGCCTCCTCCCTATGCTCACTGCGCCAGGAGACCACATGTATATCCTGAGCACATCGCTCGCGTGCCTTGCGAGGGCCTCGTCCAGGGCCATGTTGAGCCAAGGATCGCGGGGGCCGTCAAATATGACCCTCAGGGACAAGGGCCATCCTCTTCTTTGCCTCGAGGTAGGCCTCCTTTGCCTTGTAGGAGGTCCGCGCCAGAGGGTGGGAGACCACGTAGGCAAAGCCCAGCCTGAGCCCCAGCTCCTCCAGCTGCTTGAACTCTGAGAGCGTATACCTCTTCCTCAAGGGGAGGTGCCTCGGGCTGGGCCTCAGGTACTGGGAGAGCACCAGCACGTCCACGCCCACGCTCCTCAGATCCCTCATCGCCTCCTCTACCTCCCCCACCTCCTCCCCCATGCCTAGCAGGATAGAGGACTTGGTCACTACCCGCGGGTTAACCTCCTTTGCAATTCTCAGCACCTCGAGGCTCTGCTCATACCCAGCCCTCCTGTCCCTTGCTATGGGCGTTAGCCTCCTCACCGTCTCTATGTTGTGGGCAAAGACCTCTGGGCCTGCTGCTACTACCTTCTCCACAGCCCTCCTGTCCCCTGAGAAGTCGGGGGTGAGCACCTCCACCAGCACCCCCTCGTTCATCTCCTTGACGGCCCTTATCGTTTCGGCAAAGTGAGCTGCGCCCCCGTCAGGCAGGTCGTCCCGGTCTACTGAAGTTATGGTGACGTAGTCCAGCGCAAGGGCCCTCACGGCCTCAGCCACCTTCCTCGGCTCCTCGGGGTCGAGGGGTTGAGGGGTGCCCTTCTTGACGTAGCAGAACCTGCAGCCGCGCGTGCAGGTGTCCCCCATGATCATGAAGGTGGCGACGCCGCCTCCCCAACAGTCGAACACGTTAGGGCAGAGAGCTCCTTCGCAAACTGTCGCGATCCCTAGGCTGGAAACGGTCTGGAGGACCTTGTAGTACCTGTCGCCGAGCGATACCCTAAGCCTTACCTTCTCCATCTACCTCCACCTTCGCGACGGGGGTGCCAGGCCAAACGGTCTTCCCGGGCGCGACGGAGATCTCTTTCACCCTACCGCTGTAAGGAGACTCTATGACCAGGATGGCCTTCTCTATCTCCACCTCCAGCAAAGCCTCCCCCTTCTCCACCCTCTCCCCAGGCTGCTTGAGGACCGAGACCACCTTCCCTACCCATCCTCCCCTTCGCGGCCACAGCTCCAGGGGCAACAACACCTGGCGCTCCATAGACTCCCCTCCCCTGATGGGGGAGGAGAGAGTTATAACCTTGAACATGATCACAGGGAGCTCGCCTTGAGCAGGCTCATAGTAGCTTTCGATCCGGAGGGGGAGCCGCTCCGCTATTGGGTAGGGCTGGCAGGGGAGCTCTGCAGGGAGATTTGGGGGGTGAAGGTGGGCCTCCCCTTCCTCCTGCGCTACGGCTCGAGCTCCTTAAGAGAGATTAGGGGGGCCTGCGACAAGAGCCTGATAGCCGACCTGAAGCTAGCGGACATAGAGCCGGTCATGCTCTCCTCGGTCTCAGCGCTGAGGGGCCTCGTGGACGCGGTGATAGCCCACGCCTTCGTTGGCTACGCTGGAGCTATAGAGGGGCTGAGGAGGGGTGCGGAGGAGATGGGGGTGAAGCTCATCCTAGTCGCGTCCATGAGTCACAGCGGGAGCGAGGAGGTAATCGATCCTGCCTTCGAGAGGGTGCTGGAGGTCATAAGGAGGGCTGAGCCATGGGGCATAGTCGCCCCAGCAACTAGGCCTGCCGTGATCGCTGCCATCAGGCAGAGGGGGTTCACGCAGAAGATCCTCTCGCCTGGAGTGGGAGCCCAGGGGGCCCTGCCGGGGAGCGCCCTGAGAGCGGGGGCTGACTACGAGATCGTGGGGAGATACATAACGAGGTCGAAGGACCCTCTAGCTACAGCTCGAGCTATTAACCTGCAGCACCAGCTGGTCCTGGGGAGCTCAGGTGGAGCTGGCTGAGCTGATAGAGGCTAGAGGAGCCCTCCTCTTCGGGGAGTTCACGCTCACCTCAGGGGCTAAGAGCAGCTACTACCTAGACCTCAGGAAACTGCTGGGGGATGGCAGGAGCTTCAGGAGGGCGGCAGAGCTCCTGGCAGGGAGGGCAAGGGAGCTGGAGCCTTTCGACGTTGCCGTAGGGGTAGCGACCGCGGGGATACCCTGGGCCTCAGCCATAGCCCTGCTCATGGGGAAAGGCGTGGCATATGTGAGGTCAGAGCCTAAGGCTCATGGAACGGGCAGCCTAGTGGAGGGGGAGCCGAGAGGTAAGTGCGTGGTGATAGATGACGTAGCTACCACAGGCGGCTCGCTGGAGAGGGCTGTGCTAGCAGTGAGGTCCCTCTGCGAAGTGAGAGGAGCGTTGGTCCTGGTGGACAGGCTGCAGGGCGCCAGGGAGAGGCTGGCAGCGCTCGGGGTTCGGCTCGTGAGCGTTGCCACCGTTGAGGAGATAATGGCTAACTATAAGGGCCAGAGGAGATAGGGGGGAGCAGCTTGGAGGAGAGGCTCAAGGACTACAGGTGGCTGCTCGAGAGGGTGTACAAGAAGATCCCTCCGAGGCCTGAGGCAGAGGGCATTGCGCTGCCGGAACCAGAGCTGATCAGGGTGGGAGATCAAACCATAATAAAGAACTTCAGAGAGATATCTATGAAGCTAAAGAGGGAGCCTGCCGTGCTGACGCGCTACCTGCTCAGGGAGCTCAACGCGGGGGGTTCTTACGATGAGAACAGCGGCCAGCTCAGGGTTGGCATAAAGGTGTCTAAGAAGCCGATAGAGCAGCTCCTCCAGCGCTTCGAGAAGGCCTATGTGCGCTGCCCCACCTGCGGGAGCATAGACACAAAGCTGTTAAGGAGGGAAAGGAATTGGTCGCTGATCTGTGAGGCATGCGGAGCGGAGCAGGCTGTGAAGCCCATATAGGGTGGTGAGGGTGGAGTTCACGGAGCTCGGGAGCACAGGCCTTAAGATCTCGAGGCTCTCCCTCGGCGCCTGGCAGTTCAGCGAGGCCTGGGGGATGAAGGACTACGGCCTTGCCAAGTCGATAGTCGCAAAGGCCTTGGAGGTTGGCATCAACTTCATTGACACAGCCATGATATACGGCAGGGGGATGAGCGAGGACTTCTTGGGGAGGGCTCTCCAGGAGCTGGGCGTGAAGAGGGACGAGGTGGTGATCGCCACCAAGATCCCCGGCGAGTTCCTCTCCCCAGAGGACGTGCCGAGAGCCATCGAGAGGTCTCTAGCTAGGCTGCGGACGGAGAGCATAGACCTGCTGCTGATCCACTGGCCTCCGGCATGGCACAACTTCCCCACCTGCACCTACATGAGGGCCCTCGAGAGGGCAGTCAACGTGGGAGCCGTCAACTACCTAGGGCTGAGCGACTACCCTGTAGAGCTCGCGGAGGCAGCGAGGGCTTGTTTGGCAAGAGAGGACCTGGTGGCCCTCCAGGTGAGGTTCAACTTGGCAGAGAGGTGGGCCGAGGCAGAGCACATCCCTTACGCCGAGGCTAACGGCCTCACCCTCATGGCCTGGAGCCCCCTGGGCAAGGGGGCCCTCACAGGGAAGTACAGCCTAGAGGAGGCTGGGAGGCTACAGGACGTGCGCATGAACGAAGCCCTGTTCCACCCCAAGAACTACTCGCAAGTGCTCGAGCTGGTTAACGTGATCAGGGAAATAGGGAACAAATACGGCAAGACTCCTGCGCAGGTAGCGCTCAACTGGCTCATCTCCTACAGCGACGTTATCGTGCCGATAGTAGGTGCAAGGAGCCCCTCGCAGGTGGAGGAGAACGTAGGGGCAGTGGGCTGGAGGCTCTCATTTGAGGACTGGCGCTCTCTTGATGAGGCGAGCAAGAGGCTGAAGATAACTTACGTCACTTGGTGATTTCTACATTTATAAACCTAGAAAAACCTTGTTTTTCGGCGATAGACATGATAGCCATAGTTGGCACTGGGCGCGTCGGGACGTCGGCTGCCTTTGCAGCCCTCCTCCGCGGCCTCGACAGGCGCATTGTCCTAGTTGACATAGTGCCAGGGTTGGCGCAGGGGGAGGCGCTCGACCTCGGCCATGCAGCAGCGGCCCTGGGGGCAGACGTTGAGTTCGTGGGCTCTGAGGACTTCCAGCTCCTGGAGGGGAGCGAGATAGTGCTGGTTACTGCGGGCAAAGCCAGGAAGCCGGGCATGACGAGGGAGCAGCTCCTAGCAGACAACGCGGCCATAGTTGCAGATGTGGCCAGCAAGATCCGGCGGTTCGCTCCAGAATCGATAGTGATCATGACGACCAACCCCCTGGACGCGATGGTGTACGTTATGTACAAGAAGCTGGGCTTCCCCCGCGAGAGGGTCATAGGCTTCAGCGGCCTCCTCGACTCGGCAAGGCTCGCCTACTATGCTGCCAAGAAGCTCGGGGTGGGCTACTCATCCATAAGCCCAGTGGTAATAGGCATGCACGGCGAAGCCATGTATCCTGTGCCCAGGCTCTCCACCGTAGGCGGCGTTCCCCTCACCTCCCTCCTCAGCAAGGGAGAGGTGGAGGAAATAGCAAAGGAGACGGTGCAGGCAGGCGCTGCGATCACCAAGCTGAGGGGGTACAGCAGCAGCTATGCTCCAGGCCTCGGGCTAGTGCTCATGGCAGAGGCGATCAAGAGGGATGCCAAGAAGGCGTTCATTGCCAGCATCTACCTTGACGGCGAGTACGGGCTGAGGGATGTGGTGGCAGAGGTGCCTGTGATCCTGGGCAGGAGGGGAGTGGAGAGGGTGCTGGAGCTCCCGCTCAACGAGGAAGAGAGGGAGGGCTTCATGAAGAGCGTAGAAGCGGTGAGGGAGCTCATAAGGGCCTTGCCTCAAGAGTACAAGATATAAGCCTAAGGCCAGCGAGAGAGCTGGGTGGCCCGGGTAGCTCAGCTGGTTAGAGCGTCGGGCTGTGGACCCGAAGGTCCCGGGTTCAAATCCCGGCCCGGGCCCTCACCTTTCTTATGGCTCAGCATGCTGACATATTCCCTCTCCCTTGCACATATTTATGCGATGAAGAATGAGAGAGGCTGAGATAACGCGGGCTATAGTGAGGGCAGCCCTCAAGGACCTGGACGAGCTGGCAGAGGTTGACGTGCTCATAGTAGGCGCAGGCCCCTCAGGCCTCACAGCAGCATACTACTTGGCAAGGGAGGGGCTGAAGGTAGCAGTGTTCGAGAGGAGGTTCTCCTTCGGCGGCGGCATAGGGCCAGGGGGTAACATGTTGCCCCGCGTCGTGGTCCAGGAGGAGGCGCTGGGGGTGCTATCGGATTTCGGCGTCAGAAGGGTAGAGGGGGGCAGTGGGCTCTACGTCGTTGACCCTGCGGAGCTCATTGCGAAGTTGGCATTCAGGGCAATAGAGGCCGGAGCCAGGGTGCTCCTCGGCGCCCACGTCAGCGACGTGATCTACAGGAAAGAGCCGCTCAGGATCACTGGAGTTATGTGGGTGTGGTCTCCCATAGAGTTGAGTCAGTCTCACGTAGACCCCATATACACAGAGTCCAAGGCCCTCGTCGATGCCACAGGGCACGGAGCAGAGGTGTTGAGCATAGTGGCGAGGAAGGTGCCAGAGCTGGGGCTCAGCGTAAGGGGAGAGAGATCGGCATATGCGGAGCTCTCTGAGAAGCTCGTATCTGAGAGAAGCGGGAGGGTAGCTCCTGGCCTTTACGTGACGGGAATGGCAACGGCAGCATACTACGGCTTCCCAAGGATGGGCCCCATCTTCGGAGGCATGTTGCTAAGCGGGAAAAAGGTAGCAGAGGAGGTGTTGAGAGACCTCAGGGCCACTCTCCCTCAAGGACAGCTCGCGTGAGGCCTGCCACGGTGTTGTAGTACAGGTGCGATATCCTCGACTCGCGGGCCTTTTTTGCGTTCTCCAACCTCTCTGCCAGGAGCTCTCCCACCTGATGCGCGTCCGTGACCCCTCTCCTCACCATCTCAGCCACAGAGTCCAACCACCTAACTATCTCCTCCTTGTGCCACGCCAGATACTCAGCCCCTCCGGCAAGCCCGAAGTGGGAGAGGTAGACCCTCTGCGGCCCTGCCCTCTCCATGACCTCTATGCTCTCGATGTACTGCTTTGGCTTGAAGGGGAAGGGAGTAGTGGGAACCCTGACGCTCCCGTCCACGACCACTCCTGCAGAGTCCCCCGCTACGACTACCTCCCCTACCAGGACGCTCATGTGATGGCTTGCATGACCGGGGGTGTGGAGGAACCTAAGCTTCAGCCCGCCGAGGTCAAGGCTCTCCCCGTGCTCTGCTATCCTGACCTTGCCCCCCTCCACCCTTGTGGGCTCACCGTAGTACTCTGCAACGGGCCCCAGCGCTTGCCGAGACTGCTCCCATAGCATGCTGGTGTCAACTATATGCCTGGCGCCCCTTGGGTGCACGTAAACCTCAGCGTTGAAGGCAGAGGAGAGGATCCCCGCAGCCCCCCCGTGATCTATGTGGACGTGCGTGAGGACCACGTAATGGATCTCCTCCCCCAGAGCCCTAAGGGCTTCTAGCACCTTCTGCCCGCCGTTGGCAGGCCCCGCATCTATTAGGGCGGCCTTTTCCCCCTTCACTAGGTACACAGAGCTGAAGCCCCCGCCGAGGGGCGTTGCGTCCAGTATTTCGAACTTCAGCCCTCTCACCCGGGAAAGGTAGGGAGCTATGCCCTAAAGGCTTCCTTGGCCTTCTTAGCCCTCTCGTAGTGATCCACTATTGGCTCCACGTAACCCTTTATCCTGAACCTGAGGGGATCCTGGAGCTGATAGCATGGGTAGCTCGAGAGCTCCGGGAGCCAGCGCTTTATATAAGCGCACTCCGGGTCGTACTTCTTTGCCTGCTCCACTGGGTTGAATATCCTAAGCGGCACCGGGTCTATGCCCACCGAAGCTACCCACTGCCAGTTGCCCAAGTTTACCATCTCGTCGTAGTCCACCAGGTGCTTCCTGAAGAGCTCCTCTCCCCACCTCCAGTCCACGAGGAGGTCTTTCGTGAGGAAGCTCCCCAGGATGAGCCTCACCCTGTTGTGCACCCACTTCCTCCTCTTGAGCTCCCTTATGCCTGCATCTACTATCGGATAGCCCGTCCTCCCCTCCTCGAAGGCTCTCATGAGCTCAGGGTCGTTCTCCCACTTGATCTTCCTCCTCTCCCTCCTCAGCTCTAGCTGCCTCGTCTCCGGGAACCTGTAGGCTACCCAATAGTAGAACTCCCTCCAGGCCAGCTGCCTTACGAATGCCTCAGACCTAGGCAGAGCCTTCTCATAGACCTCCCTTACCGACAGGATGCCCAACCTGATGCAGGGGGAGAGGAGGGAGCTGTCCACGCCAGGGAAGTTCCTCGTCTCTGCATATTTGCCGAAGTCATAGCTCTCAAGCCTCTCCCTGCAGGCCTCAGCGCTCCACACCATGGGCCCCGTGAACTCTACGGCCCTGAGGCCCTCCTCCGCCCTGGGCAGGTCCAGCTCTGCCGTCCTCAGCCTAGGCGTGCCAGAGACTGCCCCGTCCACCTTCTTCCTCCACTCCCCGTAGAAGGAGGTGAAGGTCTGGTGGTTCCCAAAGCTCTTCAGATCCGCCAGGGTCTCGTCCTCCACCTCCACAAGCTTCGCCCCGTGCCTCTCCACAACTCTTCTCACCCTCTCGACCCTCTCCCTCCCGCTCCAGGTGAGGGGCTTTGCTGTAACGACGTAATCCACCTTTCTCCCGCTGAGGGCCCTCTCAAAGGCCTCCTCAGTCCTCTCGTACAGAACGTGAAGGGGGAGCTCCTTGGCTAGGCTCCTTGCAGCGCTCAGCACAAAGCCCAGCCTCGGGTCGTCCTTGCCTATCGAGAGGCTGGAGAGCAGCTCTGGATCTATGATGAAGAGAGGGGCTACCCTATCTGCCAGCTGGTGAGCCCTTATCAGGGCCCTGTTGTCCCGAGACCTCAAGTCCCTCTTGAACCAATAGATGGCTAGGCATCCCAACTCCTCTCAGCCCAGCGTGGTGCGGCCGCCGGGATTTGAACCCGGGACCTCCGGCTTGGGAGGCCGGCGTCCTAGTCCAGGCTAGACGACGGCCGCGCCTTACAGAATGCCCTCGTGGAGGCTTATAGCTTTAAAGGATCGCTTATAAGGCAGTCTAGATCTTTTTGGCCCCGGTGATCTATGCTGAGAGCGAGAGCAATGGTCTTCCTCTTTTTGCTCCTCCTGAGCATACCCGCTTCAGCCTCCGCCCCCCTCTTCCCCCGTCCTGAGGCAGGCGACGTAGGCTTTACCGGGAGGTACATAGTCATAGGGGCCTCTGCAGAGCATGCGAGAAAGGCCGTGGAGTCAATGGGAGGAAAGGTAATCGAAGAGTTCAGGCTCATAGGGGGAGTGGCCTTCGAAGGCTCCCCCCGGCTGGCCGGCGAGCTGTCCAAGAAGGGCTTCTTGGTAGCGCAGGAGAGGGCCCTCCGGCTGATAAGGCCTTTCTCCCACCCAGTGCAGCCGTTCTTGGCAGAGGGCACCCCTACCGTAGGAGCTCCCTTTGCCTGGGGGCTCGGCCTTAACGGGACAGGGGTGAAGGTAGCCATCATAGACACTGGCATAGAGAACGATCACCCCTGGCTGTTGAGGGCTGGCAAGAGCGTGGTGAAGTGGGAGGTAGACGCTACCGAGAGCGGCGTGGTGGACTACTGCGGGAAGGGCCTAATGCCGAGCTATGAAATGCCGAGATATCACGGGACCCACGTGGCAGGCATAGTTGCCAGCCAGAACCCGGAGTACCCGGGCGTGGCACCCGGGGTCGACCTCTACGACATCATAGCGTTCTCCCCGGAATACTACTGTGAGAGCACCACGGAGACGGTCCTCATAAAGGCCGTGGAGGTGGCGCTCCTGGGGCCTGACGGGAAGCCGGACAGCGGCGACGAGGCAGATGTGATCAGCATGAGCCTAGGCTTCTATCTAACGCCAGAGTTGGCATATGCGGTCAAGACGGGCCAGCTGAAGCTCCCCCTGCTCGAGGCCATAGAGAGGGCGGCGAGGAGCAAGGTAGTGGTGGTAGCGGCAGGAAACGGCTGGAGCCTTAACTTCTACAACGCCCTCTGCCTCGCTAACGGAGTGATATGCGTGGGCGCCGCCAGTCACATGGGCACGCAGGAGCCTGAGGACGACATGCTGGCCTTCTTCAGCTCGAAAGGGCCTGCCCTCCCCGGGCTCATGGTCCCGCACGTGGTGGCGCCGGGGGTCTTCATCTACTCCTCCATCCCCACAGAAATAGGTGAGGCAGACTTCCTCACCGGCACCTCCATGTCCACGCCCTTCGTGTCGGGCGCAGCAGCCATCCTGATCCAGCACTTCAGGCAGCAGGGAGTAGAGGCGACGCCGAGGGAGGTGATGGCAGCTCTCATGCAGACAGCCAGGGACGTGAGGCCGCAGAGCGCAGAGGCCCTGTGGCTCCTCCCTGACTGGTACAAGGAGCTGATCTCGGAATTGATTATAGAGCCTCCCAGGATCACGGTAGCAGATCAGGGGGCAGGTCAGATAGATCTCAGGAGCGCCCTCAGAAGGGAGGTGAGGGTGCAGCTGAACGGCCTCCCATATGCTCACCTCCTGGCCTCCTCCGGCAGCATGGAGCTGAGGGTCACGAACCTCCTGAACAGGTCCCTCTCCCTGAGGATCGGGCTGGACGTGTCTGAGCTGTACACCTTCAGGGACGCGAGCTCCCTCTTCAGCGCCCCCCAGGAGCTCTCCCTCTCCCCCCGCGCCACCGCAAGCCTTCGCGTGACCTTCAAAGACCTGGAGCCGGGCACCTACGGCGGCTATGTGCTCCTACAGACTAACAGCTCCGTCTATCGCTTCCCCTTCACAGTGACCTCCCCCGTGAGGTTGAGCACGGAGGGCCTGAGGTTCTACAAGAGCGTGGACACCTCCATAGCTACCAGAGACCTTTTTGAGACGGTGACGCTTTACGTTAACGTAGAGGAGCCCCTCCTCGAGCCCGTCTCGACGGCCATAGTAACTAGAGCAGGCTCTGTGGGCATCCCCACGTTGACCATCACCTCCCCCTCCGGCGACTTCACCTCCATCTTCACCGGCTCCGGTTACATCTTCTCCCAGAGGGGCACCTACATCATAAGCCTCTACCTCATGTACTCCCTGCTGGGATCCCCGGACAACACGAACCTCTCCATAGTCATCGGCGCCCCTCTGTTGACTAGGAGCGTGGAGAGATCTCTCGAGACCCTCCAGCTGTTGACCGCCAGGATATCTCTGCTTGAGTCCTCGCTGAGGAGCCTCAACGCCTCGCTCCTAGCAGTCAGGGCCTCTCTGGAGGCCGTGAGGGCCGACCTGAGCAGAGAAGCAGAGGAGAGGAGGAGGGAGGTGGCGAGGATCGATCAGGCAATAGCTGCCCTCCAGTCAGCTGCGAGGAGCCTGGAGGAGGGGCTAAGGGCAGCCAGGGTAGACCTCCTTGCAGTAGGCGAGAGGCTGGCGAGGGCTAACTCCACGCTTGCGGCAGCCATAGCGGCAGAGGCGGAGAGGGTGACAAAGCTAGAGGGGGACGCCAGGGCGCTCCAGCAGGCCCTCGGCGCTCTTGCGCAGGAACTTAACGCGGTGGAGGAAGAGGTGGCAGAGAGGGAGAAAGAGGTTGGGGAGCTGAGGGGAGATCACGACCTCACCAGGCTCTTAACCCTGCTCTCCGGGCTCGTAGCAGTCATAGCACTGGCCTTGGCAGGCTACCTCCTCCGCAAGAGGAGCTAGCCAAAGCCCGGCGCCCTCTTTTTCACTACCTCCTTGTTTACCAGCGTGGGAGGCTCCCTCCCCTCGTAGAAGGCTATGAGGTTCTCCGCCACGAGCTCAGCCATCCTCATCCTCGTCTCCCGCGTGGCGCTGGCAACGTGGGGAGTGAGCACCACGTTCTTGAGAGCCGTGAGAGGGTGGTTGGGCTCGAGGGGCTCCCTCTCGAAGACGTCTAGCGCAGCCCCCGCGATCCATCCCTCCCTCAAAGCCTTTACGAGCGCGTTGGTGTCCACGACAGCCCCGCGGGCCGTGTTTATGAGGAGGGCCGTCCTCTTCATCCTCCTCAACCTCTCCTCGCCTATGAGGCCTCTCGTCTCAGGAGTGAGGGGCGTGTGGAGGGTGACTATATCGGAAACGGCAAGCAGCTCGTCCAGCTCCTTGTACTCTATGCCCAGCTTTTCCTCCAGCTCCTTCCTCCTCTCCACGTCGTAGTACAGGACCCTCATCCTGAAGGCCTTAGCTATCTCAGCCACCCTGCTCCCTATCCTCCCCAGCCCCACAATGCCGAGCGTTTTGCCCTCCAGCTCTGTGCCGAGGAGCATGAGGGGGTGCCAGGCAGTGGAGAGCCTCCACCACTCCCCCCACCTCACGAAGTGGTCAGCCTCCACTATCCTTCTTGCAACAGCAAGTATGAGGGCCCAGGTGTGCTCTGCCGTAGCCTCCGTCAGCACGCCGGGAGTGTTCGTCACGTAGATCCCGTGCTCGGTGGCGCACTTCACGTCTATGTTGTCGAAGCCCACGGCGTATTGAGCAACTATCCTCAACCTCGACGCCGAGAGCAGGTTGCAGTCTATCCTATCCGTCAGGAGGCTGAAGAACGCGTCTGCCTCCTTGGCCTTCCTGAGGAGCACCTCGTAGGGGGGCTCCTGGTACCTGTCCCACACCTCTAGCTCGTAGTACTTGGAGAGCCTCTGGAGGACCTCTGGGAACGTCTCCCTGGTCACGAACAGCTTTGGCAACCCCTGCACCTCCAGCCGCACATCTGGACGGGCTAAAATGCTTAAAGGCTCAAGGGGACGTCCTGCTCGGGAAGAGCCTTGGCTGTGGGAGTGAGGGAATACGCCAAGATCTCTGAGATCAAGGGACCCCTCCTGGTCATAGAGGGAGTGAGCGGAGTCTCCTACGACGAGATCGTGGAGGTGGAGCTGGAGAGCGGGGAGAAGAGGAGGGGGAAGGTGCTAGAGGTGTCGAAGAGGGCTGCCGTGGTGCAGGTCTTCGAGGGCACCACCGGCATAAGCCTGCAGGGCACCACAGTCCGCTTCCTGGGCAAAACCCTCGAGATCCCTGTTTCGGAGGACATGCTCGGCAGGGTCTTCAACTCGTTGGGGGAGCCTATCGATTCGGGGCCCAGGATAATCCCTGAGGACGTGAGGGACATAAACGGCGCCCCCCTCAACCCCTATGCTAGAGCATACCCCTCGGAGTTCATCCAGACGGGCATTAGCGCCATAGACGGGATGAACACGCTCGTGAGGGGGCAGAAGCTCCCCATATTCAGCGGCTCAGGCCTGCCTCACAACAAGCTGGCGGCCCAGATAGCAAGGCAGGCAACGGTGAGGGGGAAGGAGGAGGAGTTTGCCGTTGTTTTCGCTGCCATGGGCATAAAGTACGACGACTTCCTCTTCTTCAAGAGGTTCTTCGAGGAGACCGGGGCTCTGAGCAGGGTCGCCATGTTCGTTAACCTCGCAGATGAGCCTGCCATGATGAGGCTCCTCACGCCAAGGGCCGCCCTCACCCTTGCTGAGTACTTGGCCTTCGAGAGGGACATGCATGTGCTCGTGATCTTGACTGACATGACCTCCTACGCAGAGGCGCTCAGGGAGATCAGCAGCGCCAGGGAGGAGGTGCCAGGGAGGCAGGGCTACCCGGGCTACACCTACAGCGATCTGGCAAGCATATACGAGAGGGCAGGGAGGACTCATGACAAGAAGGGGAGCATAACCCAGATGCCCATCCTCACCATGCCCAACGACGACATAACGCACCCCATCCCAGACCTCACGGGCTACATCACTGAGGGGCAGATAGTGCTGGGCAGAGATCTGCACAACAAGGGCATCTACCCGCCCATAAACGTCCTCATGAGCCTCTCGAGGCTGATGAAGGAGGGCATAGGGAAGGGGAAGACGAGGGAGGACCACTCGGAGGTGAGCAACCAGCTCTACGCTGCCTACAGCAGGGGCGTGGAGGTGAGGGGGCTGGCAACCATAGTGGGAGAGGAGAGCCTCAGCGAGAGGGAGCGCAGGTACCTCAAGTTCGCAGATCTCTTCGAGCGGAGGTTCCTCTCGCAGGGGGAGAGGGAGAACAGATCTATAGAGGACACCCTCGGCATAGCCTGGGACATCCTCTCCACGCTCCCTGAGGAGGAGCTCACCAACATAAGGGAGGAGTACATCAAGAAGTACCACCCAGCCTACAGGTCTGGGTGAGGGGCTTGGCAATAGACCCCCGCCGCGTCCTCCCCACGAAGATCAACCTCATCAAGCTGAGGAGGGAGGAGAGGATGCTGAAGCGCGTGAGGAAGCTCATGGAGGAGAAGAGGGAGGTGCTGCTCCACTACATCAAGAGCTATGCCGACGAGTACTCCAAGTACCAGAAGGAGGTCTACGGCTCCCTCCAGGACCTCTTCCAGAGGTACTACGTGGGCTTGGCCGCTGAGGGGATAGAGAGGGCGGAGGGCTACGTAGCTGGGGCAGAGGAGAGCCTCAGGGTAAACGTGAGCCAGAGGGTCCTCTTTGCAGTCCGCGTCCCCAGCTTCTCCCTGGACAAGTCCACCCTACCCCCTCTCTTCCTCCCCCTTGACGCTCACCACTCCCTCTCGGACAGCTTCCTCAGGCTGAGGGAGCTCATCCCCTCCCTCCTCAGGCTTGCAGAGTACGAGACCACCCTCAACAGGCTCATAGAGGAGCTGAAGGACACCCAGAGGCTCATAAACGCCCTTGACTATGCCATTCTGCCCAGCTATGCCACAGCCATAAGGTTCGTGAAGGGGGTGCTGGACCAGCGCATGAGGGAGGACTTCATAAGGCTGAAAATGATCAAGAAAAAGCTGGAGGCGAGGGCGGAAGTCACGGCAGGATGAAGGCCAACAGGACCATGAATATGGCGCTCAGCACCACCAGCTGGGCAAGGAAGATGGGGGGCTTGTGGAGGGTGAAGCTCACCAGCCTCGCTATTCCAAAGCCCAGGAGGAAGGCCCCGATGAGAAGCAGAGTGCTGAAGCCGGCGAGCGCTAGGTAATAGCTCACGTTCGCCTCTATGCTCGGCACCAGCGAAGCTATGCTCTGGAGCGCTGCCATTACATCGCTTACTCCCATCTCTCTCCCCTTCTCTCCTAGCCCCCCGAGACCTAAGCCCCAGGAAGGGGAGTATTACTATTAAGCCTCCTCTCTCTCCTGGTGGGGACGCTGAGGGAGTTCTTCCTCTCCTTGATAGATGGGGCTCGGGGCTACGTGATCACCACTACCCTAGAGTTCGTGCCGCCCGAGGCAGACGTGATCCTCCCTCCCTTCACCTCCCGCGTGACGAAGCAGGCAATCTTCTCTGGCTGCCTCCCCCAGCTCGCCGAGCTGATGAAGGGGAGGAAGGCCATGAAAGAGGCTAGGGTCACTGCCCTCATGAGAGGGAACATGGCCCTCTTCTCCACCGGGAAGATGGTGATCGCAAGGGCGGGGGAGAGGCTGGAGGGGAGGGTAGCGATATACGCCGAGGACCCCTCAGAGGCCCTGGAGGCCTCCATGGGGTGCAAGGGGAAGGTAAGGATAGGCAGTGAGAGCCTCTTCTTCTCCGTCAGCAGGATAGACGTGGAGGAGGTGAAGAGGCTGAGCATAGGGCTCGAGGCCGGGAGGCCCTTCAAGATGAGCATCAGGACCCCGCTGCTCCTGCCCATCGAGCTCATGACGCCCCCGCGGCTTCGCGGTAGGAAGAGCATAAGGGAGCTGGGGCAGGCCTACAAGCTGGTGCCCACGCCTGCCTACCTCCTCTCTGCCGCAGCGAGGGAGTGGATAGCAATAGTGAGGGGCGAGCAGGCGAGGGAGAGCTACATGCCCTATGCAGTGGGGAGGGCTGCAGACGTTTTTATGTACGAGCTGAACTACAAGCTGAAGCCCGTGACTGCGCTATACAGGTCTCGGGACGGGAAGCTGAGTAAGGTGAGGGGGCCCATTGGCTACGTAATATACGTGCTGGGGAGCAAGAGGATGGAGAGGGTAACGGACAGGCTGCTGGGCTTTGTTGCTAGGATGGGGCTAGGGAAGAGCAGGAGCATTGGATTTGGAGACGTAGCTTTCAACGTACTGGAGGCAAGAGAGGGAGCTGATGTCCCTGCCTCTCCTCATTAGCTCCTTCTGCCAGTGCCTCATATAGATTGGGGAGGCCTTGTCGTCAGATGTCCTCCTCTCGTAGTCTGCCACGAGGTTGTCTGCTATGATGAGTGCCCCTGAGAGGGGAGCGATGATGGGGTAGTAGTTCTTCTTGTTATCTTCATCATACACCTTTGCAAGTATGTTAATGACTTGCTCAACGTCCCTACGCAGGATATCAAAGAGGTCTGAACCCTTGCTCTTCCTGAAGGACTTTACTATGCGGGGGATGCGGGGGATCTGATCTCTCACATGATCTAGCATGTCGCGAGCAGCCCTCATCTCGTTAGCCACATAGCCTGTGAACCTCGAGGAGCTCTCTTCCAGCTTGCTTCTCACTTCCTCTATCACTTTGTCTACCACCTTCTGCGCTTCCGGTTGCCAAAGGCCTTGAAGGATACTGCTTACCCGCTCTCTCACATCGGATAACGACTCCCCCCCTCTCACCTTTCCTATGTCCTGCGGGTGACGGCCCTCCATTGCAGCATGGTGGCGTGCTATGACCTTTGCTGCTGTCCAGAAGATCCTTCTCATCTCCCGACTCTCATGGACTGCAGACCTATATACTATGTATGCAGAGGCCAGCTCATGGTACATAAAGGAGATCTTCCCGCTGCCCTTTTTAAGAAAAGCATAGTAGTAGCGCGGGGAGGCCTTCGCGAGGTCGTGCAGGGCTGCTGCGAGCAGGAGGGTTCTCCCAATGGAGTGGGGGAGCCTCTCCTCTTGCTTCTCCCCTTCCCGTCCCTCCTCGAAGAGGGACGAGAGCCTCTCCTTCAAGAGAGGAAGCTCATGCGAGAAGAGCTCCGCAGCGCAGAGGGTAACTGCTGCCAAGTGCTTTGACAGCGGCACTCTCACCTTACTACTGTAAAATGCTACAGGCCAGCTACTCTCTAGGGGCCTCATCTACTCCCAACCCCCTTCCAGGAGAGTATGCCCCCTCCCTCGCTACCAAGAAGTAATCTATGATGGTAGGACGGACGCCCTTCCTTCCCTCCTGCTCTAGCTTCTCCTCTGCTCTCTTCGTGAGCTCGTCCATAATTTTCCTGATGTCGTGAATGTTCATGCTCCTCCCCTTCTCCCCTCCGAAGAGCAGCACGTTAGCAAGCGCTCTGGAGTAGAACGTTTCTTTCTTCTCCGTACCTGAATACCGCACTATTGCTTCTATCTCTACCTCCTTCCTATCCATCTCCCACTTCACCCAGTCTCGTTTCAGGTCAGTTGTGCTGATGATAACATAATCTATCCGTAGGCGAGGAAGAAAAGGACAATCGATAGTATTCTCCCTCTCCTTCTCGCCTACCTTCACTTTCACGAGGGAGAGGCTATGGAGGAGAGCGCCATGGTCTTCTCTTGCACCTGGTACGCTACTGAGGGCCTCAAGGACTTGGCGTGGTCTAGAGTCAAACATAACAATGCCTTTGAAGAGCTCAGCATAGGACGTACTCAGCGAGTAATCTTCCTCTCTTTTCTCACCCTCCCTTCTCTCCTTGCCTTTCCCTCTCCCTCCCCTCTTCGAGTGATCCTCTGAATAATCTTCCCTTCTCTTCTCTGTAAGGCTTTCCATGAGCTCTACATAGGAGATTCTCCCCCCGAGTGCGGCTGGTGACCTCCAGTCTATGGCAGCAGGCCCCTGCTCAAGGCGGTTCTCTATCTCTTGTATCACCATATCTATCGCCCTCTTCATTTTCTCCTCTTCGCTCTCCGCACTCTCCCTCACGCCCTTCTTTTCCTCCTTTTCCTCTTCGGGTTCGATCACAATAACCTCAGCCCTGCCTTCGCTCCTCTTTCTGTATAGCCTTCCCGCCCTCTGCACAAGGCTCTCTATGCTCGTCGCCTCAGATATGAGGGTTGTAGCATCTATGTCCAACCCCACCTCTGCAATGGGGCTTGCCACGATTATGCCCTTTCTCTCTCTGGCAGCTTTCTTGTCTAGCTCTTCCTCTCGCTCTTTCATGCTCTTCTCGGAGGTGCAGGGACTGGAGCGATTGTCGCCCCGTTCCTCCCCTAGCTCTCCCTTTAGCTCCTCCATTTTCTTTATAGCAGCTTCCTTGTCTAGCTCGCTCAGCTTCCCATGTATCAGGACTCTCTCGCAGCCATCTAACTGGTCGAACGCTCTCACAGCTCCGCCGACAGTGTTGGACACCCAGAGAACCAGCTCATTCTGGCACTTTTTCTTGGCTATATCCAGGGCAGCCTTGTAGCTTACAACGCTCGTCCTCCACTCTATCTTATTGAACCTCTGTGGGTCATCTTGTATCTCCTCCACATCGTAGCCTTCCTCCTTCATCTTCTCTGCCTGCTTGCAGCTGCCTGGGGCTGGGCAGAGGTAGAGCACCTTCACGTCATCCATTCTCACTTTCAACGCCTTCCACACGTACTCAAATTGCACTACAGGCATAGTCGCAGTCAATATGATTACCGGCACGTTCATCTCCAGGAGAGCCCTCGCAGCAGCCACAACGAGAGTAACGGGCTTCCCCTCTGCCTCCGATATGTAGAGGTGCGCCTCGTCAAAGACGACTATGGAGGAGAGGAGTGCCAGCACGGAGGGGTAGTAGTGCCCCTCGGTGGAATACTTGACGACCTTAGCGGACTCCCTGGCGGAACGCTTGACGACCTTAGTAAACTCTGCAGGGGGCAGCTTGAAGGCGTTCAGGATAAAGCTCTCCAGGGTGGTCACGACGAGCTCCGCCAGGAAGTAGGGGCTCTTGATACCTTCGCAGAGCCTGTCTAGCGACTGATAGGCCGCATGGATGCCACACTCCTTTGCTGGCCCCTTGAACTTCTCCTCGTATATTTCTTTCACGAGAGCGCGCGTGGGGACCACATGGATCAGCCGAGAGGCAAGGCCTTTCTCGCGAGCCGCGTGAAGGAGGTAGGGGGAGACGCGCGTTTTGCCGTAGCCCGTGGGGGCGAAGACGAAGATCAGCTTCTTCCCCTCAGATAGGGCCTTCATTATGGCATCTCTCAGCTGCCTTTCCCTTCCGCATGGCTCGCACATCTTACATCCCCAAGGCTTCAATGATCTCTTTTACTGCCCTCAGGAAATGGGGAGTCTTCTCATCTTCCCTGTCCTTCTCCTCCGCCTCGCGAAGAGCCACTAAAGAGGCGCGTGAGCACTTGTAGAGAAGCTCTTTCCTTCCCACAGAGTGAACGTTGGTGAATATAGAGAGAGCGAGGGAGTTAAAGCACTCTCTCACCACATCCTTAGCCCTCTTTTTATAACTCCCTCCTCCCTCTACAAAAGGTATCAGGTCGTATATGCTTTTCAGAGCTCTCTCCAGCCTCTGCTCCCTCACCACCTCCAAGGGCACGGAGAGAGATAAGGGTGCCATCCACGAGACGTTAGGCCTATTCCCACCAGCCATCACCTTCACGATGAGGAACCTCTCATATGCCGCTTTCTCTGCGAGCCCGAAGGCGTTCTTCCCTGCTTCCTCCGCTATAATAGCCCTGTATAAGAGGGCGAGATAAGTAGCGAGATCTGAAGACAGGCCGACGTTCTCTTCCAGCCTCTGGACGATGGAAGGGAGCTTTTCTTCCTCTCCCGGCAGCTTCAGGACTTGGAGCACCGCGAAAACGTAAGTGGGATCTGTGAGGTCTGTGGGGACCACGTAGTACTCCACCTCCTTCTCCTCTAAGTCTTTCTTAGTTCCCACGAAGCTCGCCACCATACCTAAGAAAGCCATTCCGACGCTGTCGAGGTATATCATATTGCTCTTCCTAGCGATACCCATAGACGGCCTCTCTTCATTGTACAGGGTAGCCCTAAGCACTATTGGTAGCTTCTCAAGGAATTTCCCAAGTGCCCCCTTTTCCGTAATAACTCTCCTCACGTATGAAGTCGCCGCCTGACAGACATTACGGCCTCTTAGCTCATCTCTCAACGTTGATTTTTGTTGAGTTTGTATTGATTTTTGTTGAGTTTTTAGAGTGATAACACTTAGCGAATAGTCGCTACCATAGAGCCTTGGTGACTTTTTCTCTTTCCTTTCCTTCTGTGACCTCTTCCCCTTCTTTTCCGACCTCTCCTCTTCCTCCTCTTCTTCCCTGCCACACATTTCTTCCTCAACATTCGGTGGCACATCGTTTTTCAGCAGCAGAACTTTGCCGACTTGGAGGTCATAGAGGGCTTCGTATGCGTTCTTTACGAATCTGACATAGGCGTCCTTTGAAGGGAACTCTATCGAGTCTGTCTCCTCATCAATTTTTGCCTGGCCCTCTGTGTCTCCCAGAGCCAGGGCAAGGAGTTGGAAGCTCCGCCCGAGGGTGCTCACGGGTAACAGAGGGATGCTCACGCTCGTGCCTCCTCACCCTTTACTTCTCTCTTGGCTTCTCACCCACCACTATTCCCAATATTATTCTTTTTTTGCTTTCTCCAATTCTTTTTTCGCTCACTAGCTTATATGCCGCGCAGCCCATATCATCCAGTAGCCTGTACTCGAGGGGGGAGGACGATACCCATAAAGTCTTCGAGAGAACACCTGGCGCATAGTATGTAGCCGGCTGGTAGCTTGTGTCCCAGAGCTGAGCCTTGCCCACCTCCTCGCTAAGGGGCTCCACGCATCTCTCTGGCACGTAGAAGCGCGTCTTAATGCTCCCCTTGTATATAATCTCTATCTTATCTATATACTTCCCTTCCATCACAGATGCTATGCCCTCCTTCGAGCCCAGCCTGCTCACGCCGTGGGCCGCGAGCGCTAATGCAGCCTCTACATCTGCCCTCGAGGCCTTCACTCCCCTTTTCGCGAGACAGTCAGCTAACTCATCTACGTCGAGCACCCATGCCAAATCTAGCCGTGTCCCAGGCCCATATGAAGCCCCCACCGCCTGAACTGCTTGTGCAGTCGGTATGAAATTGTTGTAGAAGCCTGGAGTGCCGATTTTCATCTTCACCTTATCCCACCAGTCCTTCCCACCCTTGTAGGGAGAGGTCGCTATCTTGGTAAGCTCCTGGTACATCACTAACCCTCCCTCTCCCGAAAGGCCAGCGGCTGCGGCGAGGGTAGAGCGTAGGGAGCACTCAAAGTGCTCGCTCAATATCGCCCTGCCTCCCTTAATTATGGAGGGGTTCCCGAAGGGCACTCCGAGAAGCCTGAAGAGGGGGGCTGAGAACGCCCCCACGACAGTAGTTACAGGGGGAATGGGAAGGGCCGGCTGGGCTGCAGTAGCGCCCGGCAGCCTAACCACAAAGCCCCAATGAAGGGAAACCCGAGAAAAAAGGGAGGCTAGCCTCATTTCCCGACCCTACTTTCAGGGCACCTGAGGAGCTATTCCCATTAGCTCGCGCACTTTGTTTGCCGCAGCTGCTAGCACGTCGGTGGGCGTGTTATAGACGGTAACGCCTGGCTCCTGCTGGAGATGCTTGACGCTATCGGGGTTCCTCGCATAAACAAAGATGCTTATGTTCTCGAAAACTCCTTTGATACTCTTAGCCCTATTCACGGTCTCTTGGATGTAGTGCGGGTTGGAGGCTGGCGAGACCACAAAGTCTACGGGCCCTTTAGAGACTGTTGCCACTATGCTGTCGTACTGCCAGTGAGGCAGGTAGCGGGCGCGCTTTGCCCCGAACGTCATGCTGTCGAGGAGGACAAGGAGAGCGTCGAGGGCCGCCTCTACTCTGTTCTTCCTCTCATTCTCCTCCCTCTCTGCTTCTTTTTGGTCTACTATCTTCTCCCTCTCCTCCTCTTTCTTTGCTTCTTCTTGGCTGCTCCCCCCTTGCGTTTCGGAGCTACTCTCGTCTATGCAGTACTCTAGCTTGCCCACGTCGCTCGCAACAAAGACTACGGAGAGGGTATACAGGGCACTTGATCCCTCCACGTAAAAGAGAGCTTGCTCTCCCTCCTTTGCCTGCGGACTGTACCTTACATGTATCTGAGACTGGGTATTAACGACTCCTTGCTCCACGGTCTCGAGAGCAGGGATTAGGTAGGAGAAGTGAATTCGGGAAACTCTCTTTAGGCCCGGCATTCCCTCTCCTGTGAAGAAGAAACCTGCTACGTCAGCTACTGCATTCCTTCCTACAAGCACTCTCTCCATCTTGCACATACTGATCCTCTCGACTGCCTCCTCGATAGCCTCTTGGATGGCCTCTTTGACTAGTTCACCTAATCCTTTTGGTTTACCGCCCCCCCTCTTCCTGCCTTTCTTTTGCGACTCTACTATACTGATCTTGTTTTTAGCCTCTTTGGCCTCCTTCTTCGCCTTCTCGATAACCTTCTCTATCACCTCCTCGATATATTTATCGTCTTTCTTCTCCTCTAAAATGATCATATTGATTTCCTTCCTGATTGCCTCCTTGACAGCCCCCTTGATATCTTCCTGTTTCTCCTCTATGTCTATCTCTTGTGCCTTTAACTTCTCCTCTAACTTCTTTTTTAACTTCTCCTCTAACTCTTTCTTCTTATTGTATAGCTCTGCCATCTTGTTGTCTAGCTCTGTCTTTATCTCTGGATAATGGTTCCTTAGCACCTCTTCGCTCGCGTACTTAAGGAAGTATCCCTGCTCCTCCAGCTTTGGCACCTGGAGGCCCTTCGCCTTCGCTATAGACACGAATGTCTTCTGGAAGTGGTGAGCTATGGACTCGCCGCTTACTGCCGGCACATAGAAAAGGTAGTACCCTTGCCCTTGCTTATCTGGAACAACAACTGGTGCCTTTCTGTGCCTGCTGACGTTGCCCACGGTCTCTGCCATGTTCAGAGCTTCAGCATTAATGAGGACGCGAGCAGAGAGGGAGAGGGTTACCCTGTCACTGGGCTTGAGAACCACTGCCACCACCCTCCTTACCCTTACACACTTTAAGACTCTCCGTGATAGCTTTTATCGCGATCTCTCTTGTCAATCTGAGGAACTCTATATACATATGCGGCCCCGCATCATACATCTCGAACAGCTCATCAACTTCCTTCCGCGCCCACTGGACATCCTCAACAGAGGGGCAGCACTCCTCCATAGCTCCCTTCTCTAGCCCGCGAGCACACAGAGAATGGTAGTCCCTCACAGCATCGTACAGCGCACGCTCTATCGCATCGATGTTTAGGGCATTCGACAGGATGTCGGTATATGCATAGTTCCCTCTTCTTACGTGAAAGGCTAGGACCCTAATGAGCGAGTTATATATCTTGGACTCTTTTCCCATTCTCTACACCACCTAATAGGTCGGGAGGCAGGCCTTATAAATTTTATCTGATATCTTCATATATCTTCATTGGCACTATTTTAAATACCTCTGCCGGCGCCTGCCCTTCTAGTCTCGCGTTTGAAACCACAGTCTACGTTTTGGTTCTCCCCCCACAGATCTCGGACGGGAGCGAGCACAAAGCGGAGCACTGCTCTCATGGCCCCTCAGACCCTTATTGCCCTCCTGAGGTCTTCAGAAAGGAAGTACTCCTCTACCGCTGCTCCGTCCCGCTTCACGAGCACCCTCATCTTCTCCAACTCCTTCACCTTCCTGTACGCTGTGGACTTAGCGATCTTTATCCTCTTTGGCAGCTCCGAGGGCCTAACGGGCCCCTTCAGCGCCTCCGCAACTATAGCTTTCTCTATCTCGTCCATGCTAAGCAGCGCTGAGAAGGCCTTCATGGAAACCTCTAGCCTCGCCTCAAAGCCCTCCCCCTCCACCTCAAGCGTCACCCTCTCCCCCTCCCATGGAGGTAGGAGGAGGGAGGAAAAGATGGCAGAGGCGACGAGCAGCCTAGGCCCGCCGGTGAGGTAGAGGGTGAGGACATCGCACCTCTTCAGCTCCCTCTCGAGGACCTCCAGGACCTCTCCCAGCACGTTCTCCTTGCCTATCTTCTGCAGCTCGCACTCCATGCGCCTCGTCTCGCAGTAGTACTTCACCAGCGCGAAGGCCCTCTCCACCCTGCTCCAGGCCTGCTCTTCAACGTGGAGCGCTAGGCACACCAGCCTCCCCTGCTCCTCCTTCATGAGCCTCCTGAGCACGAAGTCCGCGTCAAACCCCAGCGTTGCTACCAGGCACTTCATTGCTCCAGAGGAGAGGCCCTCCTAGGCTTATAAGGGCAGGAGGAGCATCTGCGCGAACTCCCAGAGCCCCCTCCCGCCGGGCTTGCTCAGCACGAGCTTTGCAGCCCTCTTCACCTCCTCCGAGCTGTCTGCTGTGGCTGCAGAGAGGGCTGCCCTGGAGAGGAGCGGTATGTCGTTCTCCCCATCCCCTACGGCCGCCACGTTCCCCCACTCCAGCCCCAGCTTCCTGAGCACTGCCTCTACCCCCCTATCCTTCCCTCCCCCCTTCTCCTGCACGTGCAAGGCAAAGCCAGACCAGATC
Organism: Acidilobaceae archaeon; assembly: GCA_025058835.1. Lineage (GTDB taxonomy): Archaea > Thermoproteota > Thermoprotei_A > Sulfolobales > Acidilobaceae > DSZV01. The sequence continues at coordinate 9,984 of JANXEI010000001.1, read as the reverse complement.
AATGCGAGGTCGTGCTCCTCTGCCACCTTTCTTGCCCTCTCCAGCAGCTCTCTGCTGAAGTTCCTCGGCGGCTTGAAGGAGATGTCGTAGTGCCTGTACTTGTTGTGCCAAGCCCTCTTGAAGCCCAGCTTCTCTATAGCTTCCAGGGCCTCCTCCGGGGGCCTCCTCCTGCAGATGTGCTCCTCCGTCAGGTCCTTGTACAGCACTATGCAGCCGTTCTCTGCCACTATAGGGCCGTTAGTCCCCAGGTAGTAGGTGAGGCTAGCAACAACGGGCAGGCTGGAGCCGCTTACCAGCACCACCGTGAAGGCAGAGGTGAGGCTCCTCACCGCCTCTATGCCCTCGTGGCTCAGCTTGAGGTCGCGGGAGGACTCCGTTATGGTGCCGTCCACGTCCACTGCCACCAGCTTTATCTCCATGGGTCCTCGGGGCTAGGGGAGAGGCCAATACCTATACATTTAAGCCCTAACTCGCTACCTGGGTGCAAGCCTTGATTCTAGGAGCAGTAGGAGGTCTGGTCAAGTTCTCAGCGGGCCTCCTGCTCGTGTATTACGTAGCAGTGTTTGCTTACATAGCACGGGAGCTAGGCAGGGCAAGGGAGAGGTCCCTTGCTGAGGGCACCGTAGAGGGGGCAGAAAGGGCGCTGATCGAGGGCATGAACAACCTCTACTCGTTTCTTGACTCCCACTCGACGACCATAATCTTGGTGAGTCTTGTATGGATAGCCGGGAGCCTCCTCCTGGCAAGGGACTGGGAGGTCGTCATGGCTAGATGGCCTTGGAGGGTTAAGGTCGCTTTCAGGGCCGCGGAGGTCCTGAGCACCCTCCTCGTCCTCCTGGCCATAGCATATACTGCAAGGCCCTTCTTGGGCCGCATAGAGGGGCTCGAGGACCTCAAGAGAGCCATTGAGGGGCTGGAGCTCGCCTGGGCCCTCCCCTTCCTCTTCGGAGCGCCGCTCGCCCTCCCCCTCGTGAGGGGGCTCCTCGTCCTGCTCTACCCCGCTGAGGGGAGCAGGGTAGGGGCTTCCCTTTTCGTGCTGGGCGGGATGATATATGGGTACGGCGCGTTCGAGGTGTACCGCATATTCAGGCCCTTCGATGAGCTGAGGGCAGAGATCTCGCAGGCCCTCTCTGGAGAGCTCACAGAGCAGCAGCTCCTGGAGCTCCTCAGCACCTCCCTGAGGTCTCTAGAGATAATGATGAGCAGGACGGAGGGGCTTGTGCTAGTCATCTCTCTGGCCTCCCTCTGCTACGGCGTGGGCTTCCTGCTCTTTGAAGGTTGGCGGAGAGGGTGGCTCAGAGGTTAAAGCCTTCGAGAGAGAGGAGGAGCTGGGCGGGGATGAGTGGGGCGTTGACTGCGGAGAGGTGAGGAACCCTCTCTACGACCCGCCCCTCCGCACTGTTAGCTCGAAGTGGTCCCCCTTTGCCTCATAGCTCACCTGAAACCCTAGGTCCTCTCCATAGCTCTTGACGAACTCTGCGCAATCTTTGCTGTCCATGATCACCTTCACCTCCCCCTTCCAGCCCATGCCCATGAAGGCCCTCACTATCTCCACGAAGGGCTCTGGGCACCTCTTCCCGCGCATATCCAGCGTTACCATCTCACCTCGAACCCCCTGAACTCCCCGATGCTCTCCCCCCACTCAACCTCCACCCTCTCCACCCTTGCTGCCGGCGGCCCCCTTCTGCACTGCTCCACCAGCCTCTCCAAGGCCTCCCTCTCCCCCTCTGCCTCCACTAGCACAGTGCCGTCAGCCTCGTTCCTTACGTAGCCGTCTATGCCCATGCTCGTTGCTTTCCTCGCAACCCAAGCCCTGAAGCCTACCCCCTGCACCAGCCCGTAAACCCTGATCCTAACTCTTGCCCTCAAGGGAGGATCGGGTAGAAAAAGGAGTTAGAAGTAAAAAGTTACTTGAGTATGAAGAGCCTCTTGGGCTTCTCCTCTGCGCCCAGCGGCAGTATGCCCATGCCCAGAGAGTAGGCGCCGAGGCCCACGAGGGTGGCGCCGAAGACCACCATCAGCTCGTCACCAGCTATGTGGTAGTCTACCACCCTCGTCAGCCCCTCCAGCACCTCAGGGAGGACTAGCTGCGGCGAGACTATGAGGTAGTATGCCATGTACGCTGCTGCCACTATAGCAAATATCGATGCTATGGGGAGGGCCTGCAGGTAACCGCGCGACAGGGCTAGCAGAGCTAGCGCTGCCACGCCCATTATGCCCAGCAGCACCTGGATGAGCCAGAAGGGCGCTGAGAAGAGCACCTTCTCGTAGTTGACCCAGGCTATGGGCAGGTGGCTTGCAGTTATGAAGATCCAGGCAATCGCTACTGTGAGGAGGGCAGTGGAGATGATCATGATGCGGCCGTAGAAGCCTGCAAAGAAGCTGCCGTAGCGCTTGATGTATGGGTAGAGGAACAGCGCCTGGCCCGCTGCCCCTAGATAGAAGGCGCCTATGAGGAACAGGAGGCCCATGTGTGCCCCGAACCAGCCCGGCACAGAGGTCATGACGCCGAAGACCTGGCCGAGGTTGGGGTAGAGCATGAGGGAGACGATCACCAGCGCTAGAGAAATGGCCAGCTTGACCGCGGCTAGCCCCTTCACCACCTCCTTCGCCGGCTCGTACCTCAGCACGTAGAGCAGCTCTGCTATCAGCACAGTAGCATAGATGCCGTAGAGGAGGGCCATCCAGGCAATCCTGGAGGCGGGCTGGAAGCCGAGGAGGAGCCAGTAGGAGTTCAAGGGCTTAGTTAGGTCGAGGAGTATAGTGGTCCAGGCAGGGAGGGCGCTGGCAAGCGAGAACCAAACGCCGGCCTTTACTATGTTCTGCAGCTCTCCAGCAGGCCCCTTGTAGCCGAAGAGCGTGTATATGCTGTTGATCATGCTCGAGCCTGCCGTCATGAGGGAGAAGAAGACGTAGGCAGACAGCATTACCCCCCACGGGACTAGGTGAACGGACTTCGTGAACCAGCCGGCTACGGCTATAGAGAGGCCTGCCAAGATCAGCAGGAGGCCTACCCCAGCCAAGATCAGCCCGCGCATCTCACCTCACCACGAAGTACTTGGGCTCAGTGCCCAGGTGCTCCAGCATCCTAGACACCCTGTGGCGCTTGATCTTCTGGCTTATGCTGCTCTGCGGGTCATCGATGTCTCCGAAGTCCCTCGCCTCTGCAGGACAAACTGCCACGCAGAGCGGCTCCTCGCCGCGGGCTATGAGCTGCTCACACACAGGCCCTGGGCACTTCTCCGGGTACATGGTCTTGGGGTGGAGCCACCTGGCGCCATAGGGGCAGGCCACTATGCAGGACTTGCAGCCTATGCACTTGTCCTTGTTCAGCTTGACTAGCCCTGTCTCTGGCTCTATGTAGGAGGCGCCGGTGGGGCAGGCAGTGACGCAGGGAGCGTTCTCGCAGTGCTGGCAGGAGAGGAGCCTGAGCTCCGGCTTCCCCTTCTCCCTTATGACTCTCCTTATGTTTGCGCCCAGCCACTTCCACATCGGGTTCGGCTCCTTCTCGAACCTCAGCTCAGGATAGTTTGCTGCACAGTTGATTATGCAAGCACCACAGGCAATGCACTTCCGGGAGTCCCAGAGGTACGCGAGCCTCACCTCACATCACCTTCCTAACCCTCACGCTCGTGTTGTGCGTGTTGCCTCCCGTGCCCGGGGCAGGCCTTGCGTCGTTCAGGTGGTGAGGGTTGATCCCCTCGCGGGCGAAGTGATCGGGCGGCAGCAGCTTGGAGGTCCTGCCTGCTGACTGGGCATAGGTGAACAGCACGCCCTCCCTCACCCTCTCGGTGACCTTCACCCTCGCGCGCCTCTTTACTCCCGTGTCAATGCCCTCTAGCTCTATGAGGTCTCCGTCCTTGATGCCGAGCCTCTCTGCGTCCTTCGGGTTCATCCAGACGCTCCTCTCTATGAGGTACTTCATGGGCTCCATGAGGGCTGCGTGGACGCTCACGTTGGGCGACTTGCCGTTCACGAGGTAGAACTCGTTGGGAGCCTTCGGCAGGGTGTACAGGGGAGGCCTCTGGTCGGGCAGCGGATCCATGCCTACCGTTACGGCGCGCAGAGAGTAGATCTCCACCTTCCCAGAGGGAGTGGGCAGAGCGGTCCTGTAGGGCCTCACGCCGAACTCCTTGGGCTTGAACATTATGTAACCCTTCTCGTCCAGCTCCCTCCTGACCACGGCCACGTCCATGCGCCAATTGCTCGCTAGCCTGGACTTCACGGCCTCCTCGAAGCTCTTCATGAACTCCTCGCGGTAGCGCTTGTGATCTGCGTACTCGTCCTTCCAGCCCAGCGCGTATGCCCTCTCTGGGAAGGCCCTCCTCGCTATCTCGAACATGATCCATAGCGCGTCCCTCGCGTCTACGTCCGGCGGCGGGTCCAGCATCTTCTTCTGCACGTGAGTGGCTGCGTGCAGGCTCCACTTGATGTCCGTGGTCTCGTCCCTCTCAAGGAAGATGGTGTCTGGGAGCACGTAGTCAGCGTAATCCACATCGTCCTGCGGCAGCACGTCTATGACGACGAGCAGCTCCAGGTTCTTGTAGGCCTCTATGACCTTGCTCGTCTTCATCTCCCTAGCCATGGGCGAGCTCCCGATGAGGAAGAGCGCCTTGATGGGGTAGGGGTCTCCCTTCAGTATGGCATCGAAGACCACGTCGAAGGTGGACGTGTTCTCCGGGTACTTGACCCTGTCGACCCTCGGCGCATGTCTGTCAGCAAACATGGCCTCTGGCATCCTTGCGCCGTAAACGGTCTCCGCAACCCTCCTGCCCTCCACGGTCCTCTCAGTCACGAAGGAGGGGAAGCCCTGGTCCTCCCTGAACACCAGGCCGCCGCGCCTGTCTATGTTGCCCACGAGGGCGTTGAGGATCAGAAGCGCCCTCACCACGTCGTACTCGTTGCCGTTCTTTGCAGCATACCAGGTGTCGTCAGCCACCCCCCTGTAAGCCGCGAACTCCCTAGCTATCCTCACAATGGTGTCCTTGGGTATTCCAGTGATCTTCGAGGCCTCTGCTGGGGGATACTTTGCTGCCCTCTCTGCCAGGAGCTCGAAGGCAGTCTTTACCCTCACACTGCTGCCGTCCTTCAGCGTCACCTCTCTGCGCTCCTCGGGCAGGAGGAGCAGGGGCCTGGTAGCGCGCCTGTGATCAGCTAGAGAGGGAGGAGTGGCGGCAGCGTCCATGACCAGGTAGACTGTGGTCCCCCCTCCTTCCCTTATGTCTGCTTCCACGAGAGGCCTCCCGTCGGGCTTTATGAGGAAGGGCGCGTTGGTGAAGCGCATCAGGAACTCCTCGTCGTAGAGGCGCTCCGATATTATGATGTGGATCAGGGAGAGCAGGAAGGCCGCGTCGGTCCCAGGTATTATGGGGATCCACTCTGCGCTAGTGAACGCTATCTCCGGCGCCCTCGGATCCACTACCACTATCCTGAGGTTCTCGTTCCTCATCACCCTGTTCACGACGCCCATGCTGGCAGTGCTTATGGTGCGGCCCACGGCCAGCACGTAGTTCGCGTTGTCATAGTCTGGGTCCACGAACCTGTGGTGCTCTATGCCGAAGGTGTGCCTCCTCGCCACAGTACCATGGCCGAAGCAGGAGCCGCTGTGATCTACCCTGTTAGGAGTGCCGAACAGGTACTGGAACAAGCCCATGTACCCGCTCCATATGTCGTGGTGCGTTATTGCTATTGACTTGAAGCCGTGCTTCTCCACTATGGCCTTCAGCTTTGCCGCTATCTCGTTAAGCGCCGTGTCCCAGTCCACCTCCACGAACTTGCCCTCCCCCTTCTCGCCCACCCTCTTCAGCGGCTTCCTCAGCCTGAGGGGGTTGTCGTAAAGCCATGGGAGGGAGGCGCCCCTCCCGCAGGCTCCCGTCTGCGGCTGGCCGTCTATGGCCCTCACCGCTATGGGCTTCCCCCCGTTGAGGACGACCTCTATGCCACATAGGGCACCGCACATGCTGCAGAAGGTGCGGACGTACTGGAGTTCCAGGGGCTCCTTCTTCTGCGCCAGGGCCATCCTTTGCACTTGTGTTCTAGCAGCATATGCAGCCCCGCCCACGAGGGCAAGGCCAGCAAAGGCGCCGGCGAGCTTAACAAAATCTCTTCTCGTGAGGCTTACCAAACCTCACTCCTCATCATATACAAATATAATGTAAGCCTATATATATTTATTTAACACCGTTAAATATCGTTTTTTCCAGTAAAATCACCTCCAGACTAGGCTGCGGGAGAGGGCATAGTTGAGGAGGAAGCCCGCGAACACGCCGATGAGCTGGCCCAGGAGGGGGTTGAGGGAGAGGAGCGTGTAGAGCAGCCTCATGACCAGGTACTGGGTGAGGGCCCCTGCAAGCACAGAGGCATGATAGCCCAGGTACCTCCTCAGCACCCCCCTCGAGAAACCAGAGCCGAAGGTCCAGAGCTCGTGGAGGGAGAAGTTCCAGGCTATGCTGAGCTCTATCGCCGTGAGGCTGGCGAGGTCCACGGGGAGGCCCAGGGAGAGGAGGAGGGCCATGGAGCCCAGGTTGACCAGGACGCCGCTGGCTCCCACCAGCGCAAAGCGGAGAGGGCGGGAGAGCCAGATCACCTGGAGGGCGTAATCTGCTATGTCCCTTGCCCCCAGCTTGCTCCTCCCTGCCGCCCTCGGGGAGAACACATAGGGCACCTCAGCTACCTTCGCCCCAGGGTTGGCTGCCAGGATCTCGAGGAGCACCTTGTAGCCCCTCCCCTCCACCCCCTCCATGTTCAAGCCCCTCTTCACTAGGAAGAAGCCCGAGACGGGGTCGGAGGTCTTCCTCGCCTCGCCTAGCAGGAGGTATGCTAAGAGGGAGGCCCCCCAGCTTATGACCCGCCGGGCAAGGCTCCAGCCCCTCACGCCCCCTCCCTGCCTGTACCTGCTCGCCACCACCACCTCCGCGCCCCTCTCAGCCTCCCTTAGCAGGAGGGGCACCAGCTCAGGCGGGTGCTGGAAGTCCGCGTCCATGACGACCACGAACTCCCCCCTCGCAGCCCTTATGCCCTCCACAATAGCGCTCCCCAGCCCCCTCCTCCCCACCCTCCTCAGCAGCCTCACCCTGGCGTCCTTGCGCTGCTCCTCCTCCACAATTCTCCACGTGCCGTCGGGGCTGTCGTCATCTACGAAGAGCAGCTCGTAGTCTATGCCCTCCAGCGCCCTCCTCAGCGCAGGGATGAGCTTCGGGACGTTCTCTGCCTCGTTGTACGTGGGGATGACTACGGTGAGCTTCAAAGATAGCCCCCAGGGGGCTAGGCCTTGTAGAGCTCCTCCCTCTTCCCCTCCGGCAACTCCTCCTCCTTCATGAGCTCGAAGCCGGGCGGTGGGCTCCTCACGGCAGGCCCCACGACGAGGTACTTGCTGGGGTCCTGCTCCCTGCTCTTGAGCAACCTCACCTTCACGTAAAGGCCGTCCTTCCTCTTCACGTACGCGAACTTCCCGTGCTTGCCGCCCATCTCTGCTCCTTGCGGGGGATTCACATATGGAGAGGGTTAAAGCTTTTCCCCATGCCGTGACTTGCTCTACTGCAGCCTTCCTCTGGATGCTCGTTGAGGAGAGCACGTCATCTACTCCATGTGCTGGATTCCTCTATGCTCTGACCCTTCTGCTCTCCCCGCGGAGGAGTGGGGGCTGGACGGGGGCTGCTGTTGTCATGCGCCATCGTAATAGCGGTGCTCCATAGTTTTCTTCATTTACACGTGTTATGGCTCACTACCGTCTCCTGGAAGCACGGCTCTCTGCGCGGGCTAGACTGATGATGATGTCATTTATCCTCTCCGTTATCTTAACCACCTCTCTGTATGACGTGTCCGTCACCAGCTGCATAGTGAGGGCCCTTATGGCACAGGCTTTGTCTTCACGGTGAAGGTGGGGAGCTTCCATTACATCGAAGTAATATGCAGCTATGGGCACCATGGAGACCACTCCTGGCAGCAGGGTCTCCTTCACGTAGTCCTCACTCACTTTTGCTATCAGTGAGCCTCCCCTCCCTCTCCTCTTTAAAGCCTCAGATAGCTCTGTTGCTAGCTCGAGGAGCACTGGTATACTGCTCACCGTAGAAGTGAGCCATGCTCTCGTGGACTCTAGCCTCGTTAGCTTAGCCGCGAAGCCACAGATAGCTATTACCTGGCTCAAGCTGCCATTACTGCCCGGGGAGAAGACCTCATTGTATAGGAGCGTTAGCCTGCGCCTCGTATCTAAGTCTATGCTCTCGTCGCTGAACAGCTCCTTCAGCTTTACCCTGTTCCTCTCCTCCTCCATGAATAGCTTCCCCTTTATCGTGCTGAGGTATATGGAGGACTGCATATCTTGCCCCGTAAAGTCCACCAGCTGCTCTATGCTATAGTGCACTTCATGGCCCCACAGCCCCCTCAGCACAGCCCTCTTGACTGCCATGTAATCATCGGGACTGCGGGGGGCTAGGGCTAGGATCCTCGAGGCGAAGAGGGAGTAGAGTGCATGGTCCTGCACTAAGCCATGACTTAACTTGGGCACGAGCTTAGAGCCGGCTAGCTCCAAGCTCTTGGCAATTATCTCCCTGCGCTGGCCTACCTCAATCAGGAGGTCCCTGACTATGTTGGCTAGTATCTTGATTACATCGGGGTCCAGCTCTTCCCTCCGGTAGCCCACAGAAACGAAGCTGTCAAGGACCATCCTCTCCAAGTCGTTAGAGTTAATGCTCAGAGCCGTGTCGACAGTGCTACTGAGCAGCCTGAGGAGCCCTTCCCCCTCTAGGGGAGGATACACGGTGACCTGAGCTCCCTCTCTATTCACCTTGTAGCTCTCGCTCATCAGCTTCTTCTCATAGCCATCATGTGCCAGTGGCTTCACGACCTGCAAGATGGCCTTAGCAGTAAGGGAGGGAGTGCCTGGGTCTAATCTGTGGCGTGCATACAAGCTATCTAGCATCCCGTTCGCTACACGCTCCAGCTCCTGCCCAAATGCTTCAAGGAACTCACGATACGCCATGTGCTCCACTAAGCTTATTGTCCTCATGAAGCCAGTGAAGCTGATGGCCTCTAGGGCATCCAGCACGTTAATAGCTTCAGAGAAGGTGGAGCTCATGGCTGTGTTGCCGTGAAGCACCTTGTCTATGCTGTCCCTAATGTATGGGGGAGAGGCCTCGAGCATACTGTTCTCGAACTCCCTAAGCTTCTCTGCTCCCTCCCCAGAGGCTAAACCTTCACTGAGCCTGAGCTTTGAATAAGCATATACCCTCTCTAGGCCCCCTATCAGCCCCTCAGCCAGGCTGGAGACCTGGGAGTCCCTAGCTATTCCCCTAAGCGTGTCCTGCAGCCTCCCCTCGAAAAGGGACTGATAGTGGGAGAGCTTCTGCCTCATGAGGGCTCTGCATGCCTCTGATATGCTGTCCCTGTCCATAAGCTATTCCCTTCTGCTCCAACTAGAGAAAGCTTGCCAAGGCTTAAAACGAGGGAAAAAGGCTGGGGGCCCTGTTCCGCGTTTACGCGCCTCTCTTCTAATGCTCCAGGAGCTCCTTTTGCAGCTTCTTGTTACTTATACTTTCAGCTCCATGTGACGGATTCTACTCTGTCTCTCAGCCGGGCCTCCTAGCCGGCCAGCTCCCTTTCAACTCCATGATGGATTCCTTTGGGCGGCCGGCAGGATGTAGTGGCGGAAGTGGTAGTTCTTTCAACTCCATGCGATGGATTCTCCAGCTCTGCTTATGTAAACTCCTGGACCCCCTCTACCCCCTCTGGGGGGCAGCAATCTAGAAAACGTAGCACAGGCTGAGTGCTAGATGTTCTTCTCTGATGTGGTTTGCATAATATTTCTGCCCCTACCCCCCGTCCCCCTCTGCCGAGTTTAGGTGTGTGCGTTTCTATATAGAAAGTCGAATATTTAAGCTCTGGCCGTACTTTTACTTTTTGGAGAGCCCGGCTCGAGGGGGCCGTAAGGCTGAATCCGTGCATGGAGTTGAAAGTTCATGTTCACGTTGATTGAACGCGTGCCGT
>JANXEI010000019.1 GCA_025058835.1 Acidilobaceae archaeon | reverse complement strand
AAGTTCTATCAGCTGGCAGAGGACTAGACGTCCTCGAAATAGATCACAGAGAACTCAGTAGAGCACATAAACATGTAGTGCTCACATACGACGATAAGGTTAAGATATTTGACTACGAGAGTGCGGCGATCTCCGAATACCCGAGAAACCTCTGCAGACTAACTTCATGGATATTCAACAGCGTGCTCGAAATCAAACTGCGGAGGGAGGCGGTAGAGCTGCTGAGGAAATATAAAAAAGCAGATAGAGAATTGAGGAGAGAGATTTTCTCTGAGTTGGTGTCACACACAGTGTCGACTCTCGAAAGACACCGCTAAGTCTATCTATAGCTGAAGAAGTTCACTTATCAGATGTAGAAGGCCGACAGATAGAGAACTCAAAGCTTAAAACCAGGGAGGACCTACACATAGCGGTGGGCCGGTAGCTCAGCTTGGAAGAGCGCCGCCCTCGCACGGCGGAGGTCCCGGGTTCAAATCCCGGCCGGTCCACCAATCTTCTCCAGGCTACAGCAGCCAGCATCAGCGTTCTCTACACTGCCTCAACACGAAGCTAGAGTGCCGCTAGCTAGCTCGCAGACAAAGCAGCTCAGACACACTGAACGGTTGTTGAATAGTTCTATAAAAAACATATAGCTCCATAAAAAATATAAGGCGAAAAAAATATAAGGCGAAGTTTTCGCTAGCTGCGAGAGTGTCGAGGTGAGATGTGAGTGAGTGAAAGAGAGGTGTGGGCCACTCGAATAGGGCTAATATTATCTATGGCCGGTAACGCTATAGGTCTGGGGAATTTCTGGAGATTCCCGAGAGTTCTCGCAGCTAACGGTGGAGGCGCGTTCATGATACCGTACTTCATAGCACTCCTAATACTAGGCATACCGTTAATGTGGGTTGAGTGGGCTA
>JANXEI010000018.1 GCA_025058835.1 Acidilobaceae archaeon | reverse complement strand
CTGCTGTATGAGTGACGGCGAGCTCCTGATCCGGCTTGAGGACGTGAGGAAGTACTTCCCTGTCTACAGGGGGATCCTGAGGAGGAAGGTCGGGGAGGTCAAGGCCGTCGACGGCGTCTCGCTCGGTGTGAGGGCAGGGGAGGTCTTCTCCGTCGTCGGGGAGTCGGGGAGCGGGAAGACCACCCTCGGGAGGATCGCCTGCGGCCTCATCGAACCGGACAGCGGCTCGGTCTACCTCAGGGACACCCCCCTGAGCGAGCTGAACGGCCGGAACGCGGCCCATGTCAGGAGGCGGCTCCAGATAATCTTCCAAGACCCGGACTCATCCCTTAACCCCAGGATGACCGTCGAGGCGACCCTCCGAGAGGCGCTGAGGGCCGCGGGGAAGGCCGGCACCCGCGCCGAGGCCCTAGAGCTCCTTCACATGGTGGGAATGAGGGCCGAGCACCTAGTCCGGTACCCGCACGAGCTGAGCGGCGGCCAGAAGCAGAGGGTCTGCATTGCAAGGGCGCTTGCGGTCGACCCGGTCTTCATCGTCGCCGACGAGCCCGTATCCTCCCTCGACGTCTCGATCAGGACGTCCATCCTGAACCTGATGCTGGACCTCCAGAGGAGTCTGAACCTCACTTACCTCTTCATCTCGCACGACATGGCGGTGACGAAGTACGTGGCCGACAGCGTCGCGGTGATGTACTTGGGGAAGATCTGCGAGATGGCACCGGCAAGCGCGTTCTTCAGCAACCCACTCCACCCCTACTCGAGGGCGCTGCTCTCATCGGTCCCGCAGTTCTACAACCTATGGTCCGGGGAGCACGTGAAGCTCACGGGAGACCCTCCGTCCGCTATGAGCCCGCCTCAGGGGTGCAGGTTCCACACGCGTTGCCCCTACGCGTTCGAGAGGTGCAGGGTAGAGGAGCCGAAGCTGATCGAGGCCGCTCCGGGTCACTTCGTCGCGTGTCACCTTTACGGCTAGAGGAGCCTCATCCTAGGGTC
>JANXEI010000017.1 GCA_025058835.1 Acidilobaceae archaeon | reverse complement strand
GGCATCGTGACCGAGAGGGACCTGGTCGTGAGGGTGCTGGCCACAGGGCTCGACCACTCGAACACGAGGGTCAGGGACGTGATGTCCTACCCGGTCATCGCAGTCTCCCCCGAGACTCCCCTGGAGGACGCGGTGATGCTGATGGTGAGCAACGGGTTCAGGAGGCTGCCCGTGGTCGACAAAGAGGGGAAGCTGCTCGGGATGGTCACGATCAGCGAGGCCGCGAGGGTCCTGGCCACAGCCCAGAGGACGGTGACCGGGCTCTTCGAGCTACTGCTGAGGGCCGCGAAGCCCGCGGAAGAGAGGACCAGCGCTCCGATGTACGGGTAACTCCTCCAGTTCTACCTGCTCCTGACCTTCGAGAGCCTCCTCTCGACGTCGTCCCAGTTCACGACGTTCCACCAGTTGTCGACGTAGGAGGCCCTGTCGTTCTTGTACTGGAGATAGTAGGCGTGCTCCCAGACGTCGAGGGAGAGGAGGATCGGCAGCTCCGCGAGGTGCATCAGGTTCTGTTTCTCGATCTGGGTCAGGACGAGCGCGTCGATCTCCGGGTCGTAGAGGAGTAGGGCCCAGCCGACTCCCTCCACGGTCTTGGCCGCGTCGCTGAACAGCCTCTTGAAGTTTTCAAAGCTCCCGAACTGCAGGTCGATCTTGTCGGCGACCGCGCCCCCGGGCTTCCCGCCTCCCTTCCCCGCAGGAGCCATGTTGGGCCAGAAAATCGAGTGGAGCTTGTGTCCGTCGAGGTTGAAGCTCAGGTCCCTCAGCACGGCCCTGACGTCGACCTGAGCCTCGCCCTTAGCGTGCTTCTCGATCTTCTCGAGGGCAGCGTTAGCCCCGTTGACGTAGGCCTGGTGATGCTTCGTGTGGTGCAGCCTCATTATCTCCTCAATGATGTAGGGCTCGAGTGCGTTGTACGCATAGGGCAACTGGGGGAGCTCGTACCTCTTCATCGCGCGACCCCTTCTCCTCCCGGTAATATAGCGATCGCGGCTACACAGGGGTCGTCGGGGCCGCGGTCCTTCCCCTGCTCCTCAGCGCCGCCACGATGCCTTCGGGCATCCTGCTGAACGGGGGCGTCGGCTCTCCGATCTCGTGCCCCGGCTCGAGCCTTCCCCCGTCCAGGAGAGCCCTCACGGTCCACCTCTCCTCCGGGACCCTGAAGGTGAGCCGCAGCTGCTCCGAGGCCGCGGGCGCGATCGGCCAGAGGA
>JANXEI010000016.1 GCA_025058835.1 Acidilobaceae archaeon | reverse complement strand
TAAGGATAATGACACCCGAATACCTGAACGAGTTCCAGAGAAGGGTAGGTCTTATAGCGTTAGAGAGACTGAGGGAGATGGGAGATGCACGTGTTGACCCACAGGCACTCTCTGTCATAGTAAAGAACGCCCTAATAAGGGAGTTGGGAGAAGAAGGGTTCACCATGATAGGGGCACCAGAGAAGATGGTGCGTGCAGCGGAGTTAGTAGCTGAAAGAGGGTATGAGCCCCTTAACACTTACACATTCCGCAAAGTAGTGGAGATGTCAAACATAGTGGGGAGGATACTGGGTAGGAATCCCAAGGAGCTGATAGACGAGGCCCTATCTGTGGCTAATAGGGCTTACGAGAGGATCATTGAGGGTGCAGCAGAGCTAGGTCCTATAGAGAAGAGTGCCATGGAAATGGTCGAGAGGATATTCCCAGCTGCAGCAGAGAGGGTAGGTATAGCAGGTGAATTCTACAGGGGATTCAAGTCCTTGCCTCGTAGTGTACAAGAAGAGGTTGTAGAGAGTCTTATGGCCTTGGAGTACCTGAAGAAGGCCATACCAGACCCTCTAGACGGTCTAGCAGATGCAATAACCACACTTGAGTACTGGAGTGCCTCTAATGCCCTAAGGGAAATGGTGTCTGTGACCAGGTTTATGAGAGTGGATCCTGAGGGATACCTGGAGTTTATTGCTGGTAGGCCCTACTGGAGGGTGGAGAGGACTCTGCCTCGGATCTCTGCTGGGGAGTTCTTCGCTGAGAGTGTGGTAGAACAACTACCTACTCCCACAGTACCTGTACCTAGGCAGATAACTGCCATAGATATACCCAGGAGTAAGGCAGAGAGGGGTAAGATACTCGGTCACGCAGTAGCTATATCTAGAAGACCGAGAGAGCTGGCAATGGGTGAACAGGAGAGGGATATTAGTTCTATAGCTAGGTCGATGGCGGCTGCTCTCTATAGATACGTACCTAAGGCTACTAGGGGGATATTGAGAGAGGAATTGCCCACCACGTCAGTGAGGGAGATAACTGAGGCCCTAGCACACATGAAGCTGGACAGGAGGACTAAGCTGAGGGTATTGGAGAAGGTGGTGTCCGGTCTGGAGAGGAGGGGACGTAAGGACCTAGCGGAGGAGTTGAAGAGAGAGGGGCTAGCTGCTATACAGAGAGGGGGGCAATGATAAGCTCTATACTCGGTTTCCTGTCGAAGAACCTCGGCAGAGGACTGAGAGAGGCCTCTGTGTTGGAGGCCTCTGTACTAGA
>JANXEI010000015.1 GCA_025058835.1 Acidilobaceae archaeon | reverse complement strand
CTGGTGTTTGGGGAGGTGGATCCCGCACGTGCACTGAGAGAGGGGGCTCTACAGGCGGGGTTTGCGGTAGGTACGGGTGTGATACTGGGGCGCGGTCTACGTGGGTTCTTGAAGCGACAGTTCGGTAGGGAGGTGGGTGACGCTGCGGGGGAGGTGTCCACTAAGGCTCTAGTACCGGTCAGGAGGCCCGTAGTACCTCCTAGCCCTCCTGCCCCACCCAGGGCCTTGCCTGCCCCTCGGCCCCTACAGACCACTCTGTTCCCTGAGGTGGTGCCCTACGTAGAGTCTCCTACTGTGGCGGCGCCTACTGCTCCTAGGGTGACACCCACCCCCGAGGAGCCTCTTAGGAGGGTGGGGGAGCAGTTGGAGCTGTGGGGGCGTGGGGTCCAGGATGTCTCTCAGAGTGGCCCTATTTTGCGCGTAATGGGCCCTAGGAGCGATCTTACGGAGGGGGGTGCTATTACCCTACGTGAGGGGGTGGGTGAGGGGTTAGAGAGGCGTCTAGAGGCCTCTGCTGAGGTCACTACTACTCCTAGAACACTTGAGACTACTACTCCGCCCACGCCTCCTGAGCCTCCCACACCACCTACGCCTCCCACACCTCCCACACCTACTACGCCTACACCACCTGTGGCTCCTACGCCCGCTGCACCACTTGCTAGGGAAATAGCGGAGGCTACTAAGACTAAGCCTCTAGAGAAGACGATAAAGGTGATTAAGAGATTTAAGAAGACCGCACTCATAGAAGACGAAAAAGGGCGTAGGAAGGTGACTCTTGGGTGGTTGGAGAGGATGACTAAAAGAGGAGCTAAGGTAGTTGATGAAGTAGAAACACCAACCAAGGTAGAGGCCCCTACAGTAGAAACTCCTAAAGTGCCTGAAGAAGTAGCTCCTAGGGTTGAGGTAGAAACTCCTGTAACGGACATAAGACAAGAGGTCATTAGGGCGGCTACTGAACAAGAGCAGGAGGTAGGGCTACTGTCTAAGTACATAAGGGATGCTGTTGAACTTTGGGTAGATGCGGGGAATAAGCCTGCAGCACTGAATGTACTGTTCAAGACTAGGAAGTTTGTGGAGGACTACCTGTCCCGTAGTTTTGGTGAGGCAGGTAGGAGTGACTTTGTGAGGTTGTGGTTGGAGCTAACTACGGGTAGGGCTTTCTCCAAGGCTGAGGTAGCTAAGGTACTGCAGGCGGAGAATGTCCTCAAGAATCCTACTGCTAGGGGGTGGGTGGAACTATTTAGTGACAGTCCTGATGTACTGGGTGCGGTGGCATTTGGGCACCCTGCTTGGCTACCGGTACGTGCCCCCCACCTAGAGGCAGATGTCACTAGGCACGGTCTACTACACATCCTCATGGCTGGTTCTACGAGGGTGGTAAAAGAGGGGGGAAAGCTAGTAAGTAGGCCGATAAGGATAATGACACCCGAATACCTGAACGAGTTCCAGAGAAGGGTAGGTCTTATAGCGTTAGAGAGACTGAGGGA
>JANXEI010000014.1 GCA_025058835.1 Acidilobaceae archaeon | reverse complement strand
CTCCCTCAGTCTCTCTAACGCTATAAGACCTACCCTTCTCTGGAACTCGTTCAGGTATTCGGGTGTCATTATCCTTATCGGCCTACTAACTAGCTTTCCCCCCTCCTTGACCACCCTCGTAGAACCAGCCATGAGGATGTGTAGTAGGCCGTGCCTAGTGACGTCTGCCTCTAGGTGGGGGGCACGTACCGGCAGCCAGGCAGGGTGCCCAAATGCCACCGCACCCAATACATCAGGACTGTCCCTAAATAGTTCCACCCACCCCCTAGCAGTGGGATTACTGAGGACATTCTCCGCCTGCAGTACCTTAGCCACCTCCTCCTTAGAGAAAGCCCTACCCGTAGTTAGCTCCAACCACAACCTCACAAAGTCACTCCTACCTGCCTTACCAAAACTACGGGACAGGTAATCCTCCACAAATTTCCTAGTCTTGAACAGTACATTCAGTGCTGCAGGCTTATTCCCAGTATCCACCCAAAGTTCAACGGCATCCCTTATGTACTTAGACAGTAGCCCTACCTCCTGCTCTTGTTCTGTAGCCGCCCTAATGACTTCTTGTCTTATGTCCGTTACAGGAGTTTCTGCCTCAACCCTAGGAGATACTTCTTCGGGTACTTGTGGAAACTCCTTAGGAGTTTCTACTGTAGGGGCCTCTACCTTGGCCTGTGTTTCTACTTCATCAACTACCTTAGCTCCTCTTTTGGACATCCTCTCCAACCACCCAAGAGTCACCTTCCTACGCCCTCTTTCGTCTTCTATGAGTGCGGTCTTCTTGAATCTCTTAATCACCTTTATCGTCTTCCCTAGAGGCTTAGGCCCAGCAGCCTCTGCTATTTCCCTAGTCAGTGGTGCAGCGGGTGTAGGAGGCGTAGGTGGTGTGGCAGGCTCAGGTACAAGTGTTCTAGGGGTAGTGGTGACCTCAGTAGGGGCCTCTAAACGCCTCTCTAGCCCCTCACCCACCCCCCCACGTAGGGTGATAGCACCCCCCTCCGTAAAATCGCTCCTAGGGCCGATTACGGGCAAAAAACGACCACTCTGAGAGACATCCTGGACCCCCGCCCTAGACCCTCCAAGTCCCCCTGGTGTAGGGGCAGCTCCAGGCGGAGTAGTAGATCTAAATAGTTCCAGCTGCTCTGCCCTCTGGAACAGGTCCAGCTGCTCTGCCGCCCTCCCCAACGTCCCAACGGCACCTTGTGTGGGCTCTTGTGTAGGACGGGTTGGTCTAGGGGGAGGTATATCCCTGAACAGAGGCACCTGCCTATGCTCCGGAAATAGCCCCAACTGACCCTCTGGGAGGTCCACCTCTACCCTAGTGAGCCCAGTAGTACGTGAGGCTACTTCCTCTGCTGCCCTACCCACCTCCCTACCGAACTGCCTCTTCAAGAACCCACGTAGACCGCGCCCCAGTATCACGCCCGTACCTACCGCAAACCCCGCCTGTAGAGCCCCCTCTCTCAGTGCACGTGCGGGATCCACCTCCCCAAACACCAG
>JANXEI010000013.1 GCA_025058835.1 Acidilobaceae archaeon | reverse complement strand
ATCCGTCGCATGGAGTTGAAAGAAGAATAAGGTTGCTGAGTCGGCAGAGGATAGTAAAAAGAAGAATCCGTCGCATGGAGTTGAAAGATTACCTTTCCTTCTGTCTTAGCTTAGACGGCTGAGAAGGTATGCTGAATCCGTCGCATGGAGTTGAAAGTAGCTCCTACTCCCCATATATCCCCTTCCCTCACAAGAGGCTTGAATCCGTCGCATGGAGTTGAAAGCTCATACTCGTCCTCAGTTATGCCTAAGGCCCTCGACTTTATCGAATCCGTCGCATGGAGTTGAAAGGCCTTTTAGTCCTCCTGATCTCCTGCGAGCTCGTCTACCTCTGAATCCGTCGCATGGAGTTGAAAGGCAGGTCTATGTCTGGATTACCTGCTAGCATCACATTTACGGCATGAATCCGTCGCATGGAGTTGAAAGAAAAGCCTTGGTTGCCACCATAGGGGTGGAGCAGGCAGGTGGAGGAATCCGTCGCATGGAGTTGAAAGAGCCATAGGAAGCTCAAATTCGTCTCTGGGGGCTAGAGGAATCCGTCGCATGGAGTTGAAAGTAGGTGGGACGCGGAGAAAAAGTGCTGGTACGCAAAGCCCGAGAATCCGTCGCATGGAGTTGAAAGTCACGTTTACGATGAACATCGTTGAACATATTCGTGACGTGAATCCGTCGCATGGAGTTGAAAGCTTACAGCTAAGCCGGCATAGTGTTCCATGCCTTCCTTCTTTTCTGAATCCGTCGCATGGAGTTGAAAGATTCGCCGACTTTGACTTCAAGACCCCCCTGAAGGACAAGGAATCCGTCGCATGGAGTTGAAAGCAACGTATGTGACAACGTCGTCGAGCAGTTCATCGAAGTTATCATATGAATCCGTCGCATGGAGTTGAAAGGCCGATGTTGCCCTCAGCTACCCGTGCAGCTAGCTTGGCCGAATCCGTCGCATGGAGTTGAAAGAGGACGACGCTAACCGGCCAGAAAAGGCTATCTCCCTGTTCCCCCGCGAATCCGTCGCATGGAGTTGAAAGCTATCGACGTTATATTCCGTGCGTAGATAGTTGTCGATGTGCAGTGAATCCGTCGCATGGAGTTGAAAGATATAGCACTTCGTCCCGCCGCTGTGGTAAACGAAAACGTGAATCCGTCGCATGGAGTTGAAAGATAGCCAGTACAGCTTGTTGTGGTAGTCTTTGCTCTGCTCTATGAATCCGTCGCATGGAGTTGAAAGGTCCAATCGTAGCAAGGGCTGCCGAATCCGTCGCATGGAGTTGAAAGCCCGTCGCCAAGGCGCCAGGAGCTAGGCCACAGCCATGAATCCGTCGCATGGAGTTGAAAGCCAGGGCACTCTCAGAGCTATGGTATTCTTCATCCAGCCAGGGAATCCGTCGCATGGAGTTGAAAGTGGCTATCTTCTTGCCGGCAACCCAGGCCTCCCTGGCAACACTCGAATCCGTCGCATGGAGTTGAAAGATCACATCCTATCCTAGCCATAGAACGGGCTAGAGGCACGGGGGAATCCGTCGCATGGAGTTGAAAGGTCCTCAGCCCGGCAGGCTCAGCCGTACAGCTGGGGGTGAATCCGTCGCATGGAGTTGAAAGTCCCTTCTGTGGGTCCACGACTCCCTCAGGCGGGCGTGGGGCCAGTAGGAATCCGTCGCATGGAGTTGAAAGCAGCTTGTGCTTCATCATCCCTTCCCACACTTGCCATAGAATCCGTCGCATGGAGTTGAAAGAAGTGTGGGATGAGCCTCTCCCCAGTCATCACGTAGAACTTGAGAATCCGTCGCATGGAGTTGAAAGTGTGTTATTGCGACTGCAACGTCGTTTTTGATGATCGTAATGAATCCGTCGCATGGAGTTGAAAGAAAGAATGTTTTGCAGGCTGAGGTTATCAGACGAGGCGGTATCAATGGGCCGTTGCCCGTCCTTTGTGCCTATGTCAGCAAGGCATGCTCTGGGAATCCGTCGCGCGGAGTTGAAATTTTATCTGTCGCATGG
>JANXEI010000012.1 GCA_025058835.1 Acidilobaceae archaeon | reverse complement strand
AGCGGTCGACCTCGACCACTCCATTCTCGACCAAGCTCAAGAATAACTCTGGGTCGGCATCAGCTAGCGACCTTAGAGACGAGGGTGGGACGTCTAGCAGGTGGGGAGCGTTAGCGATGAACCAAGATACGTCTGCGGCCTTGAATATCGGGGACGTCTTACGGAAGGAGACCACCCCACCCGGGAGTTCTATCTCACTCTTACCTGCAAGGAGCATCGCAGATCTAACTTCTTCCCTAAGACCATCCCTCACTTTCTCTAGCTCCCTAATCTTCCTCGTTACCTCGATAAGAGAACCAGCAATCTCTTCTAGCTTTTCCATAACCCCCACCTCACAGGTCTAATAATGCGTCTATTACATCGTCTATTAATGTCTGGTTGATATTGTCGAGGACTGCACGCAGCGAGCCCTCCTCAAATGGCCACAGCCTCTTAAGGGCGTCCTCATAGACACTCCTGTCAAACCAGGGCTTCCCCTGGTTGTCTCTTATCGTCTGAAGGATACAGGCGACCTGCAAAGTTATGTAGCCACGTACCGTATCCACTCAGCCAGGACCTCAAACGCTCCTCCCCAAGGAGCATGTACAATAGAGCAGCCTTGACCATGACCAGGGCTGTTACCTCACACACACGGGAGTAGTTCCTGGGGACGTAGCGGCCTATGCGGACTACGTACTCCCAGGCGTCGTACAGACCACGGTCTTTGGTGATCCTCTTCGCCTCGATAAGGGCAGAGTTTATGGCCACCGGATCTCCGTACCTGGAGAGTTGGTGGACCAGTTCGACGTCGTCGAGCTGGGATAGCACCACAAGCAGTGGGAACGTGAACGTGACTCCAACACCGTCCTCGGAGAAAAGCCTCTCCGGGAGTTCTATCCCAACCACGTAGCAGAGTTTCTGGAATGTGGGAAGTATGCGCTTGGCAGGTCTACCTATGCGTCTAGCGTAGAACTTGGTATACAGCTCTTTAGCAGCGTCCTCAATGGGTACGTAGTCTGCAGTGGGTTCAAATTTCAACCAGGGAGCCTCCCTGAACAACCTCTCCCGGTACTTCTGCTCGACTGGGTTCTTGAACCTCGGTACAGTCCTGAGGATCATCGCCCCCGAATCTAGCAAGCGGCCTCGGCTTTGTCAAGAGGGGTGGGTGGAAAAATTTCTGGGGCCAAAAAGGGAGTGCGGGTGGCGGGCCAGGCCACCCGCACCAGCCGCGCCCCCCTGCGGTAGGGGCTACGAACGGCGGTCTCACACTAGCACACAAAACCCTGGCTGTCAACCCCCCCCCTTAGTCATCCAGTCAGGGGGGTCCTAGCTCGACTCTAGAGTGGCCGTATTTTGCACGTAATCGCCCCTAGGAGCGATCCTGGAGGCGGGGGTAGTATCTAGATAGCCCCCCCTATCTACCCCCCACTTTCTAGGCCGGATTTTGAGTGTCTTACGAACAGCTGATCCCATATTGACAACTTCTCGTGCACGTGTAATACTAAGAGCGCCCCACCCCCACCCAAAGGCGGGTTCCGCGTAATGCGGGGCCCGCCTTATACTTTGTGGGCATCTGCTATGGGAGGAGGAAAAGGGAGGGGGAAAGGGGGAGGGATTATAGGGAGGGGGATAGGGGGTGGTGAAAAGGTGGTGGGCAGTAGACAAGAGGCGGTATGGAGGAGAACGTACTATACCAGGGGTAGATGGGAGAACGGATAAGACCAGAGATCAATTGCAGTAGGCCTACTATACCAGTGGAGAAGGGTAGAGTAATTAAGACAGGACGGATAATACCAGAGACAGACCGCAGTAGGCGTACGTAATGGACAAGGGAGGAAAGGAGGAACCCCATCACCCACACCCCTCCTATAGTCCTCCCCTCTCCCTCTTCCCCGGGGGTGGTCTCAATTTTTCAGGCTGGAAGGTCTAGCTCGTGCAGGATTGGAGGGAGATTTTCACCATCTGACTCTGCCTCTCAGTAATCTGTCTAACTCCTTGTCTAGTTCAGAGTCGACCAACTCCTCAAGTCTTTCATCACCTTCGTACTTGACTCTCTGGG
>JANXEI010000011.1 GCA_025058835.1 Acidilobaceae archaeon | reverse complement strand
TACAAGAGAGGGGATATGGTCCAAAAGAGGGGAATAATGATGGAGCTAATTATTAGGGCTGTTCAAGAGACTGTGTACGAGGAGGTGTAGAGAATGGAAATGGAGGATCGTGCTCTTAAGATGGCATCAGAGGCTGGGTATGCCTGGACTGTGTTCTCGACCCTGTCCAGGATGCTCATAACCTTACTAAATAACCTCCAGGAGAATGGAAGTTATGTCGGTTCTCCCTCTTCTACGCTTATAGCCTGTGGTATGGTCTGTGCCTGTGTCCTGTTCCTCACCGACCACCCTAAGGACAGTTTGGAGGACGAGACTACCATCTCTGAAGTCCTTGACTTAGTCCGCAAGGGGTATAGCATGGGGGTGAAGGTGCTTCCCTTGTGGCTTGGTGGGGAAACGGAGAAGGAAGAGTCTGGGGAGTCTAGTCTTGCGGAGCCCGAGTCCGAATCCACGACGGAAGGGTAAGGGATTTGAGTATGAGGTTGTTGAGTTCTTCAGGAGCTGTGGCCTTAACGCGAGTAGGGTTCCGCTCAGCGGTTCTGCTCCTCTCCTTAAGGGAGACGTTGTTGTGGAACTCCCTACTGGTACTCTGTTAGTAGAATGCAAGAGGAGGAAGAAATTGGCAGACTTCCTCCAACTCAAGCACGGAATTTCAGCAGTCGCAATCCGTGAAGATAGAGGTGAATTGAGATTCTTGGTAAGTAGTGACCTGATGAAGATGTTGTTGGAGGCCGGAAATGTTAGAGGAGAGGAAGTGCGATAGGTGTGGTCGTGCAGTAGTGGTTTCTGGTTTAGCGGAGATCACTATCTGTGTTATCTGTGCCTCCCGACTTATCAGTTCCCCGGACGACATTATCTCCCTGTTTGGTAGCCCCTCTGTAGATAAGGTGGCCCTGGCCACCGGCAGCACCAGGCGTGAGGTAGCCCTGAAGCTATTCGATCTAGCGTCCTCCTTCAAGGGAGTGGCCGTCGTCAACTGAGTGGGGGTGATGTGAGGTGGCTAGGAAGGAGCCCGTGAGGGGGTCTGTAGGGCCCTCTCAGAATGCCTCTATTTTGCACGTAAACGGCCCTAGGAGCCGCGCTGGGGGTGGGGGTAATACTCTAGTACCTACCCCCCCTGCTGAGTCCCCTTCTCTCGTGGAGGTGTGGGGGGAGTTCGCGGATCTCGCGGCCCAGGTCCGTATGTACGAGATATCCCAGAGGTTCCGCATCCGCGTCCACAACATGCTTACGTCTTCGAAGGACGAGAACCTCGTACGCGTCTACAGGCCCTACCTGGACAGGTTCGAGCAGTTGGAAAATTACGCGGAGACCTATATCTCTGACCGCGTAAAAGACCATCACATGTACCTCTACATGAGCAAGATCAAGGGATTGGGGCCTATCCTGATAGCTAAGCTAATCATTTACTTGGGCCCTGACTCTGCCATGGAGCGCCGTGTCAACGTATCTCAGTTGTGGTCCTTCGCAGGCCTTACTCCGTCCTCTAAGTTGGAGAAAGGCAAGAAGGCTCCGTTTAACAAGAGGCTGCGATCCCTACTGTACGTCGTGGGAACCTCGTTCCTCAGGGCTAAATCCCCGTTTACTGAGGTCTACTATCACTTCAAGGACTACTACTCCAGGGAGAGGCCGTGGACGCCTCAACATGTACACCTGGCCTCTATGAGGAAGATGGGTGTTGTCCTCCTCTACTGCTTGTGGAAGAAGTGGCGGGAGAACCTCAGCCTTCCCACCCGCCCCCTTTACGTGGTAGAAAAACTCGGCCACACTACCGTGTGGGAGCCAGAGTACTTTATCCGACAATGAGGTGCTTTATCTGTAAGCGCATGTTGCCGTCACACATGTTCTACCTTGTCTCGGTAGGTAAGCTTACTGTGACTGTATGCGTTGTCTGTGCTCAATCATCCGAGGTGAGTGTTGAGGCCGAGGATGTAGTACCAAGGGAGGAGATCCCACCGTTTAGGAACTATGATGATGTCGCCGAGGAAATCAGACTATGGAGGTTGATCTATGAAGCTGAGGAAGAAGATGAGCGAGGAGGAACTGGAGGAGTTTCTGTTCAGGCGACTGGTTCTGAAGGTGGGAGCCCAGGTAGTGAAGAGGGGTGACTGTTACTTTCCTCTCCCGTCCGAGCGTGCTAGTTGCTGTGGCAGGTCTAATTCACTAACTCACTTCTACTCCTTCGAGCACGTCACCCACCTGCTAAGTAGGTTTATGCGTGATGCCGACCTTAAAGTGAATAGGTTTATCGTGGATCTGGTCTACATGAAGGTCTACATTCACGCAGACCG
>JANXEI010000010.1 GCA_025058835.1 Acidilobaceae archaeon | reverse complement strand
CCACCCACAGTCCTGGCACTGTAGGAGGGGGACGCTTCCCTTCTGCCCTGCGGCATCGACGAACGCAACGACTTCCGCGGCAACCGTATGGTTACACCGCTCGCACACCGCGATCCTCAACGGCTTCACGCTTTTCCCAGTAGTTGGAGAATCTGAATGGCGGTAGATTCGTCTACGTTAGAGTTCTTCACGGCCTTGATGACGATAGAACGAGGATTTCCGGCCCTGGGGCCTCCCCTGAGCCTGAACCCCCTAGACCTGAGATCCTTCTCTTCAGCACGCAGGTTACGGAGTTCGGCCATCAGCCGCCTCCGCTGGTCCTCAATTTCCATAACACGGGTGCGGATCTCGCGGAGCCGCTCAACACTCATGTGATGCTCACCTCCTCTGAGTTTGACTTCATACTACCACGACTCTCGGGGTTTGTCAAGAGGTTCCGAACCACTTCCCTGATTTTGGGGTTGGGAAGGACTTCATGGACAGCGAACGCCATTTCGGCACGATCCTCGTACAGGAGGTACCCCTTGGGCTTTCCTGTGACGTCTAGGTAGGACTGAAGCTGCATGACGTCCGTAGCAAACGGCTGTACTCTAGCGAAAGCGAACCTCTGAGGGTGGGTGCTCTTGATCTCCCAGACACAGGACGAGAACACGAGATCTGGGTGGCACTGCAGAACCAGTCCATCTCCCAGATCCCAGAGGAAGGGCTCGTCAATAGCCTCAGGGGCCTCCCCCATAGCAAGAGTTATCCATTTCACCCAACGTGCTTGGGCCTCCCACCCAGCTATTGCCAACTCCGGTCTGAACTGGCGGCCCTCCCCCCTCAAGACCTCAGAGAGTCTAGGATAGCCCTCCAACACCTTCTGCGTCTTGGAGACTATGTCAAACGTCTTCGAGATCTCGGCCTTGAGCCGGAGCTTAATCAGTTCTACCTCCACGTCCTGCCTCCTTGGGTGGGAATTTCTGAGCCACAAAACGTACATCCTCCAGGAAATCTTCCCAGTCAGCCCTGTAGGAGAGGTCCGGCACGTGTACGTGTTCTAGGGTGTTAGACAGGTCCTCGACCGCGTCCTCTGGAGTAGGACCGACTCCGACAGCCACCCCTACTAGGCCGTAGTTGTCCGCCAAGACAATGTGGTCTCCGTCCTTCCTGCCGTCGTAGAGGAATATACGGCTATTGAGATACTCTTCGTCCACGAACACAGGAACTCCTTTAGCACCCGAATCTCCCTTACCAGGGACATATGGGTAAGGAGGGACAGAGAGCCGGACGGAGACCGCGTAGAGACCAGTGTCGATGTCTACAGAACCACCAGAGGACTTCTCCACTAGAACCTCTCCGAGGGAAGTACCACCCTCATGGAGGAGGGGTATGTAGGTCACATCCATATCCCAGCCATAACGAGGGTTGGTCTCCAGGAAGTACACGTCACCGTCACGAGACACCTGTACTGTGATGTCCATCTCCCCTGGGGAGACCTCCTCGTCATAGAGGAACTTCCTAAGGCTCTCAACATCTAGGAAATCTGGTGGCTCCTTCATCAGCCACACACAGGACAACTCACAGCCAGTATTTGGACCAACACCTCTATGGCGGAACTTCTTGTCTTCTACCAGTCCCCACCAGTGGGTTATCTCCTCACCATTCCACCAGAGAGACGGAGCAAAAGTCACACCCTCCACATACTCCTGCAGTATGCCTGGGGATTTAGGGTACTTCTTGCTGACGTAGGACAGGAATGCACGGAGTCTGTTCACGTCTGGATCCACGAAAGAGAAGTTAGACTCAGCGTCACGCTCTGGCTTCCACACCCACGAACGATCCCTGGCCTCCTCAGAGTCGAGGAACTCCAAGGCCTCAGCAGGGGAGGAGAACTCGTAGGTAGTAGGGGCCTGCAGACCTAGACTAGTCATTATCTCAACAGCAAGACTACGGTCTCTCTCAAGCTCACCGTTGATCCTACCGCCACCTAACACCGGGTAGCCGCTAGATTTCAGGTGCTCGGCAACAGACCAAGCAGCTCCCATGTTGGAGTCAAATACGTAGATTGCCTCAGAGTCATACACGATCTTACGTGAAATTGGGACAATGCCCTCACCGACGGTGTGAGGGATGTCCGATTCCTTTGGGATGACCATAATGACGTCGTAGCCCTCCTCCTGGAGAACCATGGCCCACGGAAGGAGACAGCCATCGTAGGACATGAGGACGAATCTCATCTACCGATCACCTTCCCGATAGCTTCTTAGACACCAGTATCAGCTTCTTGGACCACTTACTACGCTTAACGCTAGGAGGAGAGGGGACCTCCAGCTCGGCCCAGGAGACACGTCCTCTAACCTCCACTCCAGGGAGTTCCAGCTCGGCCCACGAAACCCTACCACGAGTGAGGGAAGTAGGAACCTCAAGCTCGGCCCAGGAGATGCGGCCCCGAGTAGGTGCGATTGGAACCTGCAGCTCAGCCCACGAAACGCGGCCCCTAGTAGAAACGTCAGGAACCTGTA